>JBBQGE010000029.1:0-63773 GCA_038322675.1 Bryobacterales bacterium | reverse complement strand
CATGGTCCGTAAACGGCTCGGCCGGGTCGTGATGCCGGTGCAGGCTACCGCGCATCGGCTGCCCGTTTTGAATCGACATCGGCTCTGCCGTGGGCAGACAGGCAGTAATTTCGGAGGCGAAACCGATGGCGCTCGGTGAGTTCGAATCCAACCCGGCGTTTACGGAACTTCAGTGAAGGCGCGTACTGCGCTGTGCCGATCCGCGGAGGATAGAAACCTTGGGATTGCATTACTCAGCATTACTCGGTAATGGTGGAGCTATGGAACGAACCACGCGGCAGTTTACAATTTCGATGCCGCCCGAGATGGCGGAGCAAGTCATAACCGCCGCTGAAGCAGAAGGCCGGACCATTAGCGAACTGTTTCGAGAGGCCTTTCGCACCTACCGTGCGCAACGCCTGCGGAAGGCGCTGCGCGATTTTCAACAGGAGGGTCGAAAGCGAAATCCGGGCTACTCGGCTGAGGACGTTGAGCGGCTAATTCACGAGGTCAGGAGTGAACCGGCTCCGCAACGGTGATCGTCGTTCTGGATAGTAACGTCGGGATTTCCGCGCTTCAATTCGGGGGTGCGCCACAACTCGCACTCGAGCGCGCGATCACAGTAGACGAACTCGCCATCTCAGATTTCATTGAGCATGAGATTATTCGCGTGTTGAACAGAAAATTCTGGCATCCGGAGAATTCGGCCCGGGCAATCTTGCAGGAGTACAGCAATCTGGCAATTCGCGTCAGCATTCGCGGGACAGTATCGGGCGTTTGCCGCGATTCAGGCGATGACGCTATTCTTGAAACGGTCTTGAATTCCCAAGCAGGTCTTATCGTTGCAGGCGACAAGGATCTGCTCACCTTACGGAAATACCAGAACATCTCCATCATTACACCGGCGTCGTACGCCTTGGGTCCTTTAGCCTAACTCCCACCCGCCAACTTCTCTAGCGCCCGGTCGAGCACCCGTTGCCGCAACTCCGGTTCTCCGCCGCAGGACTCCGAATATAACCGCCCGCGCTCGGCCGTCGACACCCGTAACTCCCGGTCTTCCCATGCGCGGCGGATCATCGCCGCCAGCGCCTTCGGATCCTCGGCGGGCACCAGCAGCGCCTCTCCGTTCAGCAACACATCGCTGGTGGCGACTCCCTCGCTCAGAATCACGCATTTGCCGATCAGCATCGCGTTCAGATACGTTCCGATCCCCGACGGTGCAATCCGTGTCCCCAGAATCGGCAGCACCACCACCTTCGCCTTCTCAATAATCCGGATCAGCGATTCCACCGATCCGTCGTCTTCGGCAATTCGCACGTTCGGCGGCAAGCCGTCCAGCGGCCAGGTGAACTTCGTCGCGTGCCGCCGGAACGCCTCGAAATGGGGCGGTGGAATTACCCCCGGTATCGACGGCAACGCCGCCATCGCTTCGAAGAACGAATCGTAATCGCGCTCCGAGCGCCCGAAACATAGCACATACTCGCCATCGGGGCCCACCTTGTACTCATACCGGTAGCGGATGTTCGGCTTCGACGGCAGATACGACGCGCGCTCCGGCCCGATGCCGAAGTATTTCCGATAGCCATCCAGAATTGTGAAATGAAGCGAAAAGTGGTCGATGCGCCCCAGCAGGAATCGCTTCAGCGGCAGCGGCCAGCGAGTTTTCCAGCTCACGGGACGGCGCAGCACGATGTCGTGTCCCAGAATCGGCCGCCGAAGCCAGGGAAACACCAGGTACAGCGCCGCGAGTTGCATCGCCAGCTGCACATCGCAGTTGACGATCACCAGATCGGCCTCGCGCGAGTGCCGCAGGAAGTTCCACGCGCCGCGCAGCATCATCGCGCGGCCCGTCTGTCCCGTGCTCGACCGCCATTGTTCGGGAAACCGCGCGAAGTTGGTCAAAACCAGCATTCGTCGCAATTGTATCACCCGGATTCTGTCGTATCATTTGATACCACTTTTCAGCTATAATGAGCTGTATGGTGGATGCGGACCGTGTAGCGGATGTCCTCGGCATCAAAGCCAAGACCCTCGGCGACCTCTCGCGCGTGGTCGAACGCGGACTGCCCAAGAAGGCTCTCAGCCGTACCGTGAACCGGATTTTTCTCGAGCGCGGCGCCGCGACTAAATTCCTGGTGAAGGTGGTGCCGGAGGCCACGTTCAAACGCCGGGTGCGCCTGACCACCGAAGAAAGCGAACGGACCGAGCGCCTGGCCCGGGTGATTGCTTCCGCCGAGTACACCTGGAACGATCGGGACGACGCCCGCGAATGGCTACGGACACCACATCCCGAACTCGACGGCCGCCCGCCGATCCAGACCGCCATGACCGAACTCGGCGCACGCCGCGTGGAAGACCTGCTCGATCGCATCGTCTATGGCCTCCCGGCCTGAGCGCGCGTACCGCATTGCCGACTCGCGCCACCCCATTTTTGACGGGAACGGCGCGTTCCTCCATGGCGCACGCTGGAACTCGCCGGGCCGGCGCATCATCTATGCCTCGGAAAGCTTCCCCGGCACCATGTTGGAAATCCTGGTGCATGCCCGGATCGGCAAGATTCCGCGCACCCACGCTTGGGTGGAGGCGGTGATTCCTTCCGATGTCTCGCTCGAAGAACTCGATCCGGCCGCGCTCCCCGGCTGGGATAGCCCGGGATCCCGGATCGCCCGCCGGTTTGGTGATGCCTGGCACGAGGAGCGCCGCACCCTCATCCTGGTGGTGCCCTCTGTCGTCACCTCCGGACGCGGGCGCAACCTGCTGATCCATCAGGACCATCCCGAATTTCCAGGGCTTCGGCCCAGCACTCCGCAGCCAGTGGAGTGGGATTCCCGGCTGTTCGAGCACTAAACTCCCTGAGACTAGGGACATCCGCCAGGTACTATGCCGTTGAGGATAAGAAGGCGAATGGAGGTTTTGCCATACTGTTGAGAGCACTGATGCCTGTGAAAAGCATGCCGGCGGTTTCCAAACACGACAAACAAGCCTCCTATACCGAGGAACGGCGGCGCTACTGGGACGAATTTGCCGACTCGATTGAGCGGTGGGAGCCCTTGCGCGGGTATTACCAGCACCGTCTGGCCGAAGTGTACGGATTGCTGATCCCTCCCGGAATGCGTGTGCTCGAAATCGGGTGCGGACGCGGCGACCTGCTGGCAGCCTTGAAGCCTTCCACAGGCGTCGGCGTCGATTTCTCGCCGGAGATGATTCAGCGCGCGCGCGAGCGTCACCCGGATCTCGAATTCGTCGAAGCCGACGCGCACCGGTTCGATCTCGGCATCCAGTTTGACTACATCGTCTGTTCCGATCTGATCAACGATACCTGGGACGTCCAGGAGATCTTCGCCAACCTCGCCCGGCATGCGCATCCCTCCACGCGGCTGGTACTGAACTGTTACAACCGGCTGTGGGAACTTCCCCGGCGCTTTGCGGCCGCGTTCGGCATGGTGAAGCCGATGCTCACGCAGAACTGGCTCACGGCGGCCGATATTCAGAACCTGCTGTATCTGGCGGGCTTCGAGACCATCCGCGTCAGCCCGGAGATTTTGTGGCCGTTCCGCACGCCGCTCGTCGACAGCGCCGTCAACAAGTTCCTACCGAAGTTGTGGCCGTTTCGCCTCTTCTCGCTGACGAACTTCCTGGTGGCCCGGCCGGCTCCCCAACTACCCCGGACTCCCCAACCCATAGTCAGCGTCATTGTCGCGGCGCGAAACGAGGAAGGGAACATATCCCACATCTTCGACCGCGTTCCGCAGATGGGCGCCGGCACCGAACTGATCTTTGTCGAGGGCAACAGCAGCGACGATACCTACGGCGCGATCGAGCGCGAGATTCAACGCCGGCCCGAGATCAATGCCCGCTTGTATAAGCAGCCCGGGAAGGGAAAAGGCGATGCGGTCCGGACCGGCTTTCAGGAAGCGACCGGCGAGGTTCTCATGATTCTCGACGCCGACATGACCGTCGCACCCGAGGATCTGCCGCGGTTCTACGACGCCTGGCGATACGGGCACGCCGAGTTCGTGAACGGTGTTCGCCTGGTCTACCCCATGGAGGACCGTGCGATGCGATTCTTCAACCACCTCGGCAATCGCTTCTTCAGCATGGCCTTCACGTGGCTGTTCAGCCAGAACATCAAGGACACGCTCTGCGGGACCAAGGTGTTGAGCAAACGCAATTACGAAATGATCGCCGCCAACCGCGCCTATTTTGGCGACTTCGATCCGTTCGGCGATTTCGATCTGCTGTTCGGCGCGGCTAAATACAATTTGAAAATTGTCGATCTCCCGGTGCGGTACGCCGAACGCACATATGGCGACACTAACATCCAGCGTTGGCGTCACGGTGTCATCCTGCTGCGGATGATGATGCTGGCAATGCGGCGGTTGAAATTCGTATGACCGCACCGGCGCCTTACCCGGGAGATAACAGCCGCGCCATCTGGCCGCATAAGTACGTGATTGTCGTAGTAGCTATCGTGTTACTCGCCGCGGGTGCCGCGCAGATGGGGCCGGCCCTGTGGGGCGCCATCCATGATCCCGATTCCGATTTCATCCGTAACTGGACTACTTCGCAGTATTTTCTGAAACGCGTCAACCCATATCCAGTGGCGATTGCCGCTCTCGAACAGCGGTACGGAATTCTTGCGCCGCGCGGGCCCACACATATCCGCGACACCGCCATTTTCGCTGTTCCCCCAACCAGCCCGCATCCTGACTATATCCCCAGCCTCGGCACTCCGGAATCGAATTACCCGCCTACGGCGCTCCTGCTGATGGCGTACACGGCCGGATTGTTCGAACGCGAGGCGGCCCGAGTATTCTGGCTCGCCATTTCGCTGATCGCGCTGGTGGTGTTCGCCCGCGAACTGGTAGTCCTGGCATGGCCGGGACGCTGTCCTTGGCCGGCCGCCGCGCTGATTTGCGGCATCGTGCTCGCGTGGCCGCCGGTTCCTTATGGCATCGAACGGCAACAACTGACGCTGCTGGTGATAGCCTCCATCCTGGTGGCGTTGCGCATTGAACAGAAACATCCCTTCGCGGCCGCGCTGCTCTACTGCGTGGCACTATTGAAGCCGTCGCTGGCGATTCCGTTTCTGCTGCTGCCCCTGATTACCAGGCGCTGGAAAACGATTGCCTGGCTAGCCCTCCTGCAATCGATGTTGTTCGCCGCGGCCAGTATTCAACTCCACACCGCTCCATTGACGCTGGTGCGCGAGTGGACTTCGGTGGCCGCCTACTTCCTCGGCGCCAGCATCTACAATGTGCAGGATGTGATCAACCTCCTGCACCTGGATGGCACGCCTCTGCAGACTCTCATCTCGCTGGCGCTGCTCGCGGGCGCCGTTCCGGTACTCCTATACCTCAATGACGTACGCCGGCAAATTCCCTTCCTGTGCGTCTTGGGGGTCTTGTGGATGTATCACGGTGTCTACGATTTCGGTATCCTGACGATTCCCGCGGCTCTCGCTGCGGCTGAAATCATGCGGCGCCGGGTGATCGGCGGCCGCCTCCTGGTGATCGTGGGAACCATCATCGTTGCGGGCCTGGCGCTTTGGATGCCTGTATTTAAAGGTCCATCCGCACTGGACCGCATCATTCGCCTGGGAGGGCGGTTGTCCTTCGCGACACTGCTGGTGGTCCACGCCATGCGTCCACCATGCGCCGCCGGCGAGGCCGACCAAAAACGCGAAAAGTAATAGCCACACCATTTCCACTAAGAAATGTTCTTGAAGAATACGTCCACTTTTTGTTATTCTTCATCGAGCACCAAGTTGCAGCCTGAGCGCGGCCTTTCTGGTCTGCTTAGTACTTTGCCCGAAGACGGACTAGTGGACTGCGACCAGTGCGGTGTCTGTCTTAGCAGTCGTTCTAGTGTTCGATAGAACGACAGATCTGTATGATTTGTAAGAGAATCTAACGATCTTCAGGCCACTTACAAAGTGACACGTTGGAAATGTATGAACATTATGGGAAGCCTGTACCTTCGAACTGTCGCGATCTTTCTAACCGCCTTCTTATTTCCAGCCGCTGCACAAGTGGCAACTGTAATATATCAGGGAAAACAAGTAGTTGCTCACCAGATTATCCTGAGGTTGCGAAGTAATGATTCTCAAGCGATTGCGCGCATCGCGGCCCGGCTGCCCGATGCCCAAGTTACTCCGCTTAGTAACTCTCTCGGCTTGAACGTTGTAACCTCTTCGTCCAGCAGTATTTCGAACCTTATCTCCACCTTCGGTCCTGATAACGATATTACTTACGTCGAACCGAATTTCGTCATAAAAGGCACTGCAATCGTAAACGATCCCGACTTTTCGCAGTTGTGGGGCATTCAGCAAATCAGCGCTCCGCTGGCCTGGAATATCACCAAGGGATCAAATGCGGTGGCGGCGGTTATCGACAGCGGCGTCGACTACAATCACCCGGATCTCGCCGCGAATATGTGGAGCGCTCCGGTCAATTACTCGGTCAAGCTGAACGGCCAGGTGTTCAACTGCGCCGCGGGTTCGCACGGATTCAATATCCTGAGCATGAGTTGCGATCCCATGGACGACAACTCGCATGGAACGCACGTGGCAGGCACCATTGCCGCCGTCGGCAACAACGGTATCGGCGTCGTCGGCGTGAACCAGTTTGCCAAAGTGGTGGGCATCAAGTTTCTCGATTCGAGCGGGAGCGGGACTTTGTCGGGTGCGATTACCGCGATCGAGTTTGCTATTCAGTTGAAGGCGGCATTCGCCAGTACTTCCACCCCGGTGGATTTGCGGGTGCTGTCGGCGAGCTGGGGCGGAGGTTCGTTCACGCAGAGCCTGTTCGACGAGATCGGCAAGGCAGGGGTGAACGAAATGCTGTTTGTCGCCGCCGCCGGCAATGCGAGTTCGAACAACGACACGAACCCGTTTTACCCGGCCAATTACCTGGCTCCGAACATCATCGCGGTTGCGGCCACCGACCAGTCCGATTCGCTGGCCGGCTTCTCGAACTACGGTGTCCAGTCGGTGAGTATCGCCGCACCGGGTGTCGGTATTCTGTCCACCGTGGCCGGCGGCGGCTACGCGAACTACAGCGGCACATCGATGGCTACACCACACGTCAGTGGCGCGGCACTGCTCACGCTCGGTGCGTGTCCGGCCCTGAGCACGGCCGACTTGAAAGTGCTGCTGTTGGGGTCGGCCGATATTGTCGGCAGCCTCAGCGGCAAGGTCAAGACGGGACGGCTGAACGTCGCCACAGCTATACAGCGTTGCTCGAATACCGTACCCGTACCGCTCGCGTGCTCGGTTGCGGTGGCCACCGATCATTGGAAGGGCGAGTATTTCAGCAATCTGACGCTCTCGGGGACGTCCGTCGCAGTCGAGGACGATGGCACCGGCGCTCTCAATTTCAATTGGGGCAACGAAGGCAGTCCCAACCCGGGATGCGGCGTTCCTGGGCGCGCCTTCTCTGCGCGGTGGACGCGGACCGTCAGTCTGGCGGCCGGCACGTATCGATTTACCACGGGCTCCGACGACGGTCTCCGGCTCTATGTGGACGGAAAACTAGCGGTGGACCGCTGGTTCGATCAGAGCCTGGCCCCGACAGCCACGGACGTCGTCGTTGGATCCTCGGGCTCGCACACCATCGTGGTCGAGTACTACCAGGGAACCGGTACCGATAGCATTTCGGTGGACTGGCAAGTAGCGCCACCCTCCGGAGTCACGTGTATTGCGACTGTGGCCGCGGACCATTGGAAGGGCGAGTATTTCAACGGCAGTCTGAGTACGTCTCCCGTCATGGTGCGCGACGACGGCGCCTCCACCCTGAGCTTCAATTGGGGCAACCAGGGCAGCCCCAGCAGCAGTTGCAATGTGGCTGGAACGAATTTCAGCGCTCGCTGGACACGATCCATCACCTTCACCGCCGGAGTGTGGCGATTTACCTCGAGTTCGGATGACGGCATGCGCCTCTCTATCGACGGGCAGAAGATTCTGGACCGCTGGTACGATCAGAACGCCACCACGCAGACCACTGATTACACTCTTACCGCCGGCGCGCATACCGTCGTCGTCGAGTACTACCAAAACGCGGGCGGCGACTCGGCGTCGTTAAGCTGGCAAGCCGTCACGAACTCCGGACCGCTCTCGATCGGGTCGGTGTCGCCGTCGAATGTGACATCGGGCACCTCCCCGGTGCTGATCGTAACGGGCACCGGATTCGATAGCACCTTCCGCGCGTTCCTCATCTCGGGTTCTCAGACCGTCGAGATTACGAATAAGAGGTTCATCAGCTCCACGAGCGTCACTGTGACTCCCACGGTGACCGGCGGTGGCGACTCCAACGCGATACTGCAAATCACGGTTGCTGCGCTGTCGGCCAATGTGGCGCTTCCGATTCTGCCGGCGCCAACCGCTAGCTGCAGCGCAGCGGCCGCGTCCGGCAACTGGAAGGGCGAGTACTTCGGCAACATGTATCTGTCGGGCACTCCTCTGATGGTGCGCGACGACGGGTCCGGCGCCATTAGCTTCGACTGGAGCTATGAGACCAGTCCCAGTGCCGCGTGCAATGTTCCGGGCCGGCAGTATTCGGTGCGATGGACCCGGTCGGCGACCTTCGCGGCCGGCACATACCGATTCACGACCAGTTCCGACGACGGCATGCGTCTGTACATCGACTCGCAGCGGGTTATCGATCGCTGGTTCGACCAGAGTGCCAGACTCAGCACGACCGACTACGCCGTCGCGGCGGGCACGCACACCATCACGGTTGAGTACTACCAGAACACTGGTGGATCGTCAGCCGCTGTCAGTTGGCAGTTGTTGAGCAATCCTCTACAGATCAGTTTGGTATCGCCTTCTTCGGTGACCACGGGAACCACACCCGTGTTGACCGTCACCGGCCAGGGTTTTGACAGCACGGTTCGCGCGTTTCTGATCACCGGGGGCCAAATCTCGGAGATTACGAACAAGACGTTCGTGAGCGCCACCAGTGTGAAAGTAACTCCCACGATTGGTTCCACGGCGGATGCGAACGCGCAGTTGCAGATCACGGTGGGAGCCCAATCGGCCAGCGTAGCGCTGCCCATCTTGGTGCCCGCCGGCGCCGCATGTATCACCAGCGTCGCCGCCGATCGCTGGCGTGGCGATTACTTCAATAACATGACGCTCTCGGGTTCGCCGTTAATGACCCGCGACGACGGCACTTCCGGCCTCAACTTCAACTGGGGCAATGAAGGCAGCCCTAGCGTCGCCTGCAATATGCCCGGCCACCAGTACTCGGTGCGTTGGACGCGGTCGGTCAACTTCGCCAGTACCGGCGTCTACCGGTTCGCGCTCAGCTCCGACGACGGCATGCGGCTGTTGATCGACGGCCAGAAGGTGTTCGACGTATGGTTCGATCAAACCGCGTCGGCGCGAACTGCCGATCTGCTCATCACCAGCGGCACACACACCGTGGTGGTTGAGTACTATCAGAACGCGTCGGCGTCCCAGGCGGCCGTGAGTTGGTCGCTGCTGTCCCTCCAGCCCTCCTGCACGGCATCCGTTACCGCGGATCATTGGAAGGGCGAGTACTTCAGCAACACGACGCTCGCCGGCAGTCCGGTGATGACGCGCGACGATGGGACATCGAATCTCAACTTTACGTGGGGATTTGAGACCAGCCCCAGCACGGCGTGCAGCATGCCGAGTAAGCAATGGTCAGCCAGGTGGACCCGAACCGCGAACTTCGTCTTGGGGGTCTATCGCTTCACGTCTAGCTCCGATGACGGGATGCGGCTGTATATTGATGGACAACTGGCGCTCGATACCTGGTTTGACCATGGCCCGGCGGACCTGACTGTCGATAAATCGCTAACCACCGGCACGCATACCATCACGGTGGAGTATTACCAGAACATCGGCAATGCTTCCGCCGGGGTGAGTTGGGTGCAACTGTAACGGGTCTTCGTAATTAGGGGCTCGAGCCGGGCAGGCATTCTGCCCGGCTCGAGCTTTTTTGGCGGACGTGATGCGGGACATTTTCGATCTATGCGATGTTTTCTGCTTGCGCGCGCGAGTGGCATCGACCCTTAGGAAACAGGTGCGTGAGTGGTCCCGTTCCGGGCGACGCCATAATTGCAGAACAGAAACACGGTGGGCCCCTTTCCTACCGTTGGGTCTACCCTGGGCTGAAGGGATGGTTACGAGATGCACGTAGTTCATCCCTGCGATAGGCGTCGATGATGCCCGGTAAAACGCGGGCCAGCTTCAGGCGCTTTCTACCATGTTTTCACTGGTCCCGAAGCGCGTCGCGATATCGGCAATGGGGATGCCCCTGTCGGCCAGCGCGCGAAAAGCTTCGAACTGATCGGCCGGGTGCAGGTCCTCGCAAGCGTTTTCGGCCAGGCTGACCTCGGCGCCGTCAGTGTCGCCGGTGAGATTACCAGACAAGACACAGGCATGCCGGCCGCGTTCCGGTCCTCTTCGACGAGAGAACGTATCGCCGCAAGTCGGCGAGGGCGCGCGATTTGTGGAGCGTGATCACGAATCGGCTGCACGCAGTCTGCGCGAAGGTCCGGCCGCGATGTTCACATTGCAACGATTGAAAATTCCCGAGTCGTTGCATAAGTGTCTGACCACACGACCAATATCATCGAAAGCCCGCAGGGCGGTGTTCAGCGGTGGACTCACAACGTGACGCGCTGGCGCGACGCCGAAATGGTTCAGCGCTGGGCGGCTTCGGCGTGGTTGCTCACCGAAAGAACTTCCGCATCATCGGTCACGCGGATCTTTGGGCGCTGGCTGCGATTCTTGGACGGGATACTCCAGGCACCGGAGGGAAATCGAAGAAGGGAAAGGTAGCGTAAGATGAATTTCAGCCGCCGGACTGACCTTCAACTACGAGCGGGACACACTCCCTCCCACGTCCAAACTGCTTCCGCTAGTGGGCGGCTTTTTTGAGCAAAGCCTTTTGCGCGGTTGCCAGCGGCAGAAACAGCGTCCGCGGCTGACTCACGAGCACCCGGAATCCGTGGTACTCGTAAAACGCAACGGCCTTATCGTTTTTGGCATCGACAAGCAGCGTGAAAGCGGCAGCGGCGTCCTGCAGGGTCCTGTGAACCGCGTTCATCAGCATCGCCGCACCCAGACCCCGCCCGTGATATTTTTCGTCCACCGCAAGACGGCCGATGCGAACGGCGGGCAAGGTGGGATAGCGCGGCAAGCGTTTGGTCTCTTCCGGCGGAAGATCGATGAGCGGAACGCTGGCCGCCGACAGCGTGTAATAAGCTGCCACCTGGCCGGTCATGGCTTCGAGCACCACAAAGCAATTGGTGATGCGACGGCGGATGTCCTGGGTCGCCTGCGTCTGAAAATACCGGTCGAGCGCTTCTTCCCCACAATGAAACGCACTGCGATCATGTTCCTCGCCGAGAGGTTCAAAACGAAACGGGGCAGGGGTCATTTCACGCCGAATAGATCACGGTAGCGCTTGGCGGCGCGCCGGAGAGCCGGCACCGGCTGTGGAGGATTGAGGATCGCCTCGGCAATCTGGCGCTGGTCTTCGAGCGAGAGACGAATGATCTCGGTTTGTTCGATCGTGCGGCCGGCGGCTTCGTCGGCTGCGGCCACCACAAAATCCGTGAGCGTGCGCCCCTGGATTTCCGCCGCACGTTTCAGGCGCGCCATTACCTCGACCGGCAAGCGCGCTTCCAGGCGGGCTGTAGGTTGGGGGTCCGATTTCATAGCGCCCTAACTATACGGCATTGTGCCGTATCTGTCAAACGCGCGTGACGCTGTCATTCTGCAAGCTATTTGGCGCACGACTTTGCAGGCGGCGTAAGCTGGCGAATCGCTTAGCCTTCGCCGACCACCAACGTTTCGCGAACCGCTTCAACCACCGTCTCGTTCACCTCGTGTAGCGCGTTGATCTCCAGAATTTGCTCTATGTGTGAGGAGGCTGTTCAGCAGGCGAAAGTTGTCAATCTTTAGCATTGTGGGATACCGGGAATTCCGTTCTGTTACCAGATTGTCCGAAGTTTGAAGCATGAATGCCGCCGTCACGGCTGACGTGCGGATTCCGAGCCTCCGCGATTGTGTAATCCGAGCTCAGAGCGATCGTTTTGAGCTCTACCCGCACGCCTTGAAGGGCGGCGCTTCAGCCGCCCTCTAATCACATGAAACGAAATAATGTTGCCCGCCGCCAACCGGCCCAGCTAACTTGCGGATTCCGAAGTCGGCGAAATCATCGCGCTGACCTCGGAACGATGATTTTCTTCATCGGAATCCGCATGACGTAGAGATGCCAGAGGGCTGGATGCGTATCCGCGACACCGGCGATCATCAGACGTCTTGCGCGAAACCGCGAGGCCCTGCGCCGCCGCTTTCGTTTTGAGCGCTGCCGCCTGGTAGTCAGGGATTTCGATTACGATCATGGCCGGTTTCCTTTCGCGGCTTCTCTTTCCGGCGTATAGGATATCCGGACTTCTGTCATGAATGCTGAATTTCTATCATCCTGGACCAGGCGTTCCGCAGCCAGGGCATGTGTACTCGTCTTGCTCGCTGGGGGCCTTAGCGGGCGCTAACCCGTCCGGCTCAGTTAGAGTTACTGACTTCAGCCCACATCTCCGGCGCTGGCGTCGTCCGGTTCCAGCGACGGATGAGGCGCTCGACGGCGAGCGCTGCGAGTACCGCGAAGAATCCGTCGATCGGCAACCGGTAGCGGTTGTTTTCAAAACACGATAGAAGATTCACCAGCGCCGTCACCATCGCGATGTGAAACAGAACAAAGCCAAGCAGCAGCGTCGCCGGCGCCCGCCACGCTCCGCGCTGGATCCGGCGCACGAGCTGCCACCCGCCGTAGAGAAATAACAGGGGCAGCCCTACAATCAGGAACGTGCCGGTGTATAGAGCGATCGACAAAGGCGACTTGCCGGTCTGTTGCATCTCCCGCAGCTCCGTCCGATTCCGGGCCTCGTGAAACTGGCCAAAGACGGCAATATTAAACCACCGTTCAAACGGCCGTACTGCCTTACGATTCGAGTCGAAGAAGGGGAAATCGGTGGTCGGCAGGAAATAGGCAAACCAGGCCCGGACGATGGAACGCAGATAAGCCACCGGACGATGAATCAGTATGTACTTACCGTCGCGCAAGTAAATGCGATGTAACTGAAAGTACTCGATGTTGTTGAAATTCGTCCGGCCCGTTGAATCGATCGCCTGGTCCAGCACCGGGATGCCTCGCGGCGGTTCGGGCGTTAGATAAGCGGCGTAGTCGGCCAGCGGCCCCAGCGTGGAAACTGCCTCCACACCCGAGATCTTGCCCTGCCGGATCAGATCCGCCAACTCGTCGTTGGTCAACTGGTGCGTCGAAATGGTGTAGATATTGAACCCCATCCATGTGCTGCTGGCGAATTGTCCGTACAGGATCCAGTTCTTGAAGTACAGCCCAAACACGAGCAGCAATGGCAGCGCGGCCGCGGTCAGAATCATGCGACGGTGTTCACGCAACAGATACCAGGCCACGCCGGCGATCAGCATCAGATAGCCGAAGTGGAAGATGGAGCGGATGAACGCTAATGCGAGCAGAGCGGCAAACAATCCGCACGCGGCTGACATCCGGGGCCGGCGGAACAGTTCATACCAGGCTAGTGCTGCCAGCAACAACAGTGCCAGCAACGGGTATTCGTACATGAAAAAGTTCTCGAACAGCACTACCCCGGGGCTCACCACGAACAGTGTTGTTACTCCTGCCGCCACCGGCGAACGCACACCCGGATTTCGCATCAAGCGGTATGACACCAGCGTGATAACCACACCGCATGCCAGAAACAGAATATGCGCCGCCGCGGCGAAGTGATTCGGGAACAGCTTCAGAAGCACGCCGGCAACCAGGTTAAAGCCCGGCGGTTGCGTGTGTGAGTAGAACAGTGTCTCCCACAACCGGTCGCGCAACAGGACCGGGTTGAAGATCTGGAAAAACCTATTCAGCGGTCGCGCGTCAAACCGGACGTCGGCGGCATAGTAAGCCTAGCGGGAGAGCACGAATACCGCCAACAGGGCCAGCGCGTAGAAGCGGTCCGTCCGAGTATTTGCGGTATCAGAATGCAAGGCCAGGTTCCGTCGATGTCCCCTGAGCCGCGGCGTTCGCGTCGAACACCCGCTTACTCGCCAACTCCACCGCGACGCAGAACCCGACCACCAGGGCAATAATGCTCGAGTACGCCACGTGGTGGAAGAAGATATCGACCGACGTCAGAATCGTCAGCAGAAAACACACCAGCGCTAGTGTATTGACCAACCGGTACGGGGGTTTGTTCAGCGTAAACCGGAACAACTTATAACCCGAACGCATCGACGCCAGCAGCGCCCCCGCAAATGCAATCAATGCCGGAATCCCGCACTCAGCCGATATCTGCAAATACGTATTGTGCGTGCCGAGTGACGGCTCATGGCGTCCCTGTTTCTTACCATCGCGCCACACCGCGTCGGGAAACTGGCCGGGTCCAATGCCGAATATCGGATTGGTCACGCTGTACATCACCGCCATCTTCAGCAGCCGCTCCCGCTCGATCTGCGATTGAAGAGTCTTCGAGTCGTCCTCGTCGGCGACGCCCGCGAGCGTTTTCTGGGGATTAAACACAATCAGAGTAAGCCGGTGGCTCATCTGCTCCGGTATGAACAGAAGAGATAACAGCAGCGCCGGCACCAGTATCATCATCGTCCGGATCCGGTTGTCCGAGCAAAGAATCCACGCAACGCAGAAAACCACCGTCGACAGCATGGCGCCGCGCGACCCGGTTTTCAGGATGAAATACAGACACCCGGCCACTCCCACCATTCCGACGGCGCGCGCCAGCTTGGATTGCGCCCGCACCATGAAGACGAAAAATCCGGCGGCCCGCAGGAGTTCCATCGCCAGATCATTCGGGTTGGAAAGGTAAGGGTTGCCGGAAAGAATCAACCTCCCCGCCTCATCTTGCGCGCCGAAAGCAATGCATGTCAGCAGCAGGACGAAACCACCGAAAACGATAGCTTTCAGTACGGTCCGGCAGTTGCCAATCGTTAGTGCGAGCGCCGGAATATAGAAAACGAATAGATGCTGCTTATAGATGTAACTGCCCATTACATCCAGGCTGCCGCCTTTCCAGCGGCTGAAAACGGTCGCGCCCAACATCCAGAGCATCAGGAAGAGCCACAGTTTGCCCGAGGTGGTTCGCAGTCCTTCCAGGGCGTGTCCGGATAACAGGAACATCAGGAACAGAAGCACGCCGGAAATCATCGATATGTACGGCTTGGTTCCCAAAAAGCGGTAACTCAAGTCCGTCGCATATCCAGATATCAGGTAGGCGCACAGTGCGACCAGTCCCACGCTGACCATCAGCGAAGAACGGACCGGCTGCACAATGCCGGGGGGAGCCGCGGCGGCAACACCGTCATATACTTCGGCGACAGGTACGGCAGCCGGAGCCGGCCTGTACGAAAGGGGCGCAGTGGCAGCTGCCCGCGAGTTCAAAAAGCGTCCCATTCTAACTCATTCAACTTTATCATGGGACCTCCCGCCGGCCGCCGGTTTCGCCGTTACGGAACAGCGATCGTCATCCTGGGTCCTTGGTACGTCACATGGCCGCTGTCGTCGACACCTTGGATCTGGTAATAAAGTACCCTGCCGGAGATCGCAGGTACGCGGATCGTACAGCCGCTGGCACACGAGGTCGGCGACAATGTGTCCGACTTCTCGTACGCGAATGGTGTGGCCTGCTCGTCGGTGACGCAGGCTTCCTGCCGGCTGGTGCAGAAGAAGCTGTCGGGCGGCCCGTTCTCGGTATACCCGAAACGGATCCGCGCATTCACCCCACCCGTACCCACATTCGACGACCCGACGGCGGCTGCCGCCGCGCCTTGCGTCCGGATACCCGAAAGTGTAACGGGTACCATCGTTTCCTTCGGGCCGCTCGCCTGGATGGCCGAGGCTCCCTGCTGTGAACTCGACGGAGCAAACAGCACGTCGGCCCAGTAGTTGGTGCCGACAAAAACCTGAGTGGGAAAAACACCGCCGTTCGGACTGGTCGCGTAGACTCCGTTCGGACCGTCCACGCCGTCCTTCAATGCATGCAACGGTGGATTGTCGACACCCGCGCTCGAGAACGCGAAGGCCGACGCACAGTACCAGCCGCCGGTGTGGTACGACGCCACATACGTGGTGTTGGCCGCAATCGGCACGGGCGCGCTGAACAACATCTGCTGCCATCCCGTAAACGTGTCGTTGGTGAACGGACCGGTGGCCAGCGGAACACCCGCCGCGGTCCACAGGGTACCCGTGTGCGCCGTGCTATCGCTCGGCGCTTTATAGAACCGGATACCGCGAATCAGACCGGGGACGTCCGACCGGAATTTGACGCCCATCTCGGTCCCCGTCCCCACGCCGCTACACGACCACGGGGATGCCGTCGCCGCGAAAATGGTCGCGTCAGGCGGCTGGAGAGTGATGGTGGCGGTCTGCTTGGCATTCGAATCGGCGACGCTGGTGGCGGTGACGGTAATCGTCTGCACCGTCGCGACCGTCCGTGGCGCGGTATAGACGTTGCCGGCCATGGTTCCCTCATTCGGCGACCACGACCAGTTCACCGCGGTGTTGGCGGTTCCCTGCACCGCTGCTACGAAGGCCTGCTGCTGCGACGGGGCAAGTGTCACCGTCTGCGGAGATAGCGATACCGTGATGCCCGGTGCCGGCAAGTTGGTCAGGCTGAAGGATGCCGGCGTCAAACTCACAACCGACGCCGTCACCGAATAAGGACCGCCCGGGGTAGCATTGGCCACCGGCACTGGCGAGGTCGCGATGCCGGAGGCATTGGTTACCGCCGTCGCCGCGGTATTCCCACTGAAGGTCGCGCCGGGGCCCGACGCCGGAGCGGTGAACGTCACCGTCACGCCCACCGACGGGTTCGAGGCGGAGTCCACCACTTTGGCCTGCAGCGCCGCGCCGAAAGCGGATCCCGCCATCGTGCTCTGCCCCATTCCGCCGATGGCGGTAATCGAGGCCGCCTGTGGAGGCGATGTGTTCGTAAGGCTGAAGGATGCCGGCGTCAAACTCACAACCGACGCCGTCACCGAATAAGGACCGCCCTGGGTAGCATTGGCCACCGGCACCGGCGAGGTCGCAATGCCGGACGTATTAGTGACGGCCGTCGCCGCGGTGTTCCCACTGAAGGTCGCGCCGGGGCCCGACGCCGGAGCGGTGAACGTCACGGTCACGCCCGCCGACGGGTTCGACGCGGAGTCCACCACTTTAGCCTGCAGCGCCGCACCGAAAGCGGAGCCCACGGTCGTGCTCTGTCCCGTTCCGCCGATGGCGCTGATGGTGGCCGCCTGCGGAAGCGGCGTGTTGGTCAGCAGGAATTGAGCGGGCGTTAATCCCTTCACGGTCGCGGTTACCGGATAGGGTCCACCCTGAGTGGCGTTGGCTGCCGGAACCGGTGAGACCACGATTCCGGCTGCATTGGTCACCGCCGTCGTAGTCGTACTCCCGTTGAACGTGGCGCCGGCTCCCGATCCAGGAGCGGCGAGTATCACCGATACTCCCGCCATGGGATTCGACGACGCATCCAGCACCTTGGCCTGTAGAGTTCCGCCGAACGACGATCCCACCGCCGTACTCTGCGGCGTCCCGCTCACCGCCGTGACCGACGCGGGCACCTGCGGGTTCGCGGTGGAGAACAGGACGTCCACCCAGTAGCTGGTCCCCAGGAAGCCCTGCGCCGGCATGACACCGCCGTTGCCCGACGCATACACGCCGTTCGGTCCGTCCTGGCCATCCTTCAGTGCGTGCAACGGCGCATTGTCGACGCCGGCGCTCAGCAGTGCGAACGACGTTGCGCAATACCAGCCGTTGGTGTGATACGACGCGATGTAAGTGGTATTGGCCGCGATCGCTACCGGCGTCGCGAACACGAGTTGCTGCCACCCTGCAGGCGTTTCATTAGTGAACGTTCCCGTCGCGAGAGCAGCCCCGGCCGTGGTCCACAACGCACCCGTATGCGGGGAAGAATCGGCGGCTGATTTGTAGAACCGGATGCCGCGAATGAAGCCGGCCGTATCGGACCGGAACTTCATGCCCAACTCCGTGCCCGTTCCGTTTCCGTTGCACCCCCACGGTGCCGCGGTGGCGGGGAAGATGGTGACGTCCGGTGGTTTTAGCGTGATGGTGGCCGTATCCTTGGCGTTCGTATCGGCCACACTGGTAGCCGTCAGTGTAACTGTCTGCACCAAGGTGATAGTAGACGGTGCGGTATACGTGTTACCGGCCATGGTTCCCAGATTGGGCGACAACGACCAAGTCACGGTTGTATTTCCGGTGCCCATCACAGCCGCGGCAAAGACTTGCTGCCCAGACGGATCGAGGGTCACCGTCTTTGGCGACACCGACACCCCAATCACGGGCGCTACCAGGTTGGTGAGGCTGAACGAAGCCGGACTCAAGCCCGTTACCGACGCTGTGATCGTGTAAGGCCCACCCTGAGTGGCATTCGCCAACGGCACCGGTGAGGTGGCGATACCCGAGGCGTTGGTCACGGCCGTCGCCGTCTTACTCCCGTTGAACGTCGCACTGGCTCCTGATGCGGGCGCCGTGAACGTCACAGTTACCCCGGCCGCCGGATTCGAAGCGCTATCCAGAACCTTGGCCTGCAGCGCGGCGCCGAATGCACTCCCGACGGTTGCGCTCTGTCCCGTTCCACCCGTCGCCGTCATCGACACCGGCTGCGGGGGCGGCGTGTTGGTCAACATGAATGCCACCGGACTCAGCCCAGTCAAGGTGGCCGTTACCGCATAAGGACCGCCCTGCGTGGCATTGGCCGCCGGGACCGGCGAGACTGCAATGCCGGAGCCATTCGTCACCGCCGTTGTGACGGTGCTCCCGCTGAACATGGCGCTGGCTCCCGATACCGGAGCAGCGAAGGTTACCGTCACGCCCGCTATCGGGTTCGACGATGTATCCATCACCTTGGCTTGGAGCGGGGCAGAGAACGATGATCCCGCGGCTGTACTCTGCGGAGTTCCGCTGACTGCTGCAATCGATCCTGGCACCTGTGGCGCGGAGGCCG
Organism: Bryobacterales bacterium; assembly: GCA_038322675.1. Classification (GTDB taxonomy): domain Bacteria; phylum Acidobacteriota; class Terriglobia; order Bryobacterales; family Bryobacteraceae; genus TMP-7. Next base: position 44,747 of record JBBQGE010000029.1, on the reverse strand, counting down.
CGAACAGTACGTCCACCCAGTAGTTACTCCCCGTGGAAGGCTGAGCCGGCATGACGCCGCCGCTCGGACTCGTCGCGTACACGCTGTTCGGCCCGTCCACTCCATTCTGAAGCGCATGCAACGGCGGATTATCGACACCGGCGCCCGTGAAAGCGTAGACCGTGGCGCAGTACCAGCTATTGGTGTGATACGAGGCTACATAAGTGATATTGGCCGCAATCGGCACCGGGGTCGCAAACAGCATTTGTTGCCATCCCGAGGCCGTTTCACCGGTAAAGGATCCGGTGGCCAGAACGGCGCCCGCCGTGGTCCACAGAGTCCCGGTATGGGCAGTGTAGTCGACGCTCGATTTGTAGAACCGGATGCCGCGAATCAGGCCGGCCGTTTCGGACCGGAATTTCAGGCCCAACTCGGTGCCCGCGCCGCTGCCGCTGCACGACCACGGCGCCGAACTTGCCGGGAAAATCGTCGCGTCGGCCGGCTTCAACGTGATGGTGGCGGTATCCTTTGCGCTTGTATCGGCCACACTGGTAGCCGTCAGCGTAACCGTCTGTGCGGAGACGATCGTCGATGGCGCGGTATAGCTGTTGCCCGTCATCGTCCCCAGGTTCGGCGACAACAACCAAGTCACCGCGGTGTTCGCGGTGCCCGTCACAACCGCCGTAAACACCTGCTGCCCGGACGGATTCAGAGTTACCGTTTTGGGAGACATCGTCACGGTGACTACCGGCGCCGGAAGATTCGTCAGGCTGAACGACGCGAGATTCAGACCCGCCACCGAAGCCGTCACGACATAGGGCCCGCCCTGGATTGAGTTGGCGGCCGGCACTGGTGACACTGCGATTCCGGAAGCATTGGTCACGGCCGTCGCCGTAGTGCTCGCGTTGAACTTGGCACTGGCTCCGGAGGCCGGAGCCGTGAACGTCACGGTCACTCCAGCCAGCGGATTCGATGATGCATCCAGCACCTTCGCTTGCAAAGCCGCGCCGAACGCGGTTCCTATGATCGTGCTCTGACCCGTTCCGCCCGTTGCGCTAATCGAGGCCGGTTGCGGCGGCGCGGTGTTGGTGAGCAAAAATTGGACAGTCGTCAATCCGCTTACCAATGCGGTGACTGCATAGGGACCGCCCGGGGTGGCATTGGCCACCGGTACCGGTGAGACCGCAATGCCGGAAGCATTCGTCACCGCCGTTGCGCTAATACTGCCGTTGAAGGTCGCAGACAGTCCCGATGCCGGCGCCGTGAACGTCACTGTCACGCCGGGGATTGGATTCGATGACGTATCCAATACGCTGGCTTGCAGGGCTGCGCCGAACTGCGCCCCGGCCGTTGCGCTCTGCGGTGTTCCGCTGGCTACCGCGATGGACCCGGGCACCTGGGGAGCCGCTGGATCGAACAGGACGTCCACCCAGTAGTTGTTTCCCAAGGACGCCTGCGCCGGCACGGCGCCGCCGGTGGGAGTGGTTGCGTAGACGCTGTTGGGGCCGTCCAGTCCATCCTTCAGGGCGTGCAGCGGGGGATTGTCGACACCCGTGCTCGAGAACGCGAATGACGAGGAGCAGTACCATCCATCCGTGTGATACGACGCGATGTAAGTGCTGTTAGCCGTGATCGGTACGGACGTGGTAAACATCATCTGCTGCCAACCCGAAGGGGTCTCGTTGGTGAAAGTGCCGGTACCCAGACGGACACCCGCCGTGGTCCATAACGTTCCGGTGTGGGGCGTGGTGTCGGTCGACGACTTATAGAACCGGATGCCGCGAATCTGGCCCGCCGTGTCGGACCGGAACTTCACTCCTAACTCCGTCCCGGATCCGACTCCATTACAGCCCCAAGGCGCCGAGTTCGCGGCGAAGATCGTAACTGCCGATGGACGGAGTGTGATGGTGATGGTGTCGTTAGCGCTGCTGCTCGCCTGACTGGTAGCCGTCAACCGTACCGTCGCGGGCAACGCGATGGAGGACGGTGCGGTATACGCGTTGCCGGTAATTGTCCCGATGTTCGGCGACAATGACCAGGTCACCGCCGTATTCGCCGTGCCCGTCACCGCCGCTGTGAACGCCTGCTGTCCCGACGAATCGAGAAGCGCCGTTCTGGGCGAGACCGATACCGTGATAGTGGGTGACGCCAGATTGGTCAAACTGAACGAGGCCGGACCAAAGCCTGGAACCGTGGCCGTCACCGTATATGGACCACCCACCGTCGTATTTGCCACCGGCACCGGCGAGATCGCAATGCCGGCGGCGTTGGTCAACACTGTCGTGACCGTACTGCCATTGAAGGTCGCACTGGCGCCCGATGCCGGCGCGGAAAATGTGACGGAAATACCCACGGCTGGATTCGATGACGCATCCATTACCTTGACCTGTAGCGCAGAACCGAAGGGGGTTCCCGCCGGCGTGCTTTGCGGAGTCCCTGCCACTGCCGCCACCGGGGGAGGCGCCGTGACATCGATGGGAATGGACACAAACGTCGAGCGATCCACGCCATCGTCCACCGGGGGCGGCGGTATCTTCACCAGCATGAGTCCCGGGCGGACGCCGTTCACCCATCCCGGCCCTACAAAAGCCCATTCGCCCTCGGGCGTAACGTGCGTGTTCGAATATTGATACTGCGCGCCGGGTCCGGTGAATCCCGATGTCAGCCGCCGGCGCTTCACGCCTTTCGGATCGTCTTCGGTGAACTTGAACTGAATGGCATAGGATGAGAAATCGAGCGGAGTTACGAAGCACGGGTTGATCTCCGCATAAGTGTTCACAACGCAGTGGCCCGAGTTATACTGGCTCGCGCGGGGCACGTTCACGAACGCGTCATGCGCCTTGCTTCCAACCACGCACTCGCCATCTTTGTAGGCGACGCAGAACCGGAATTCATCCGTATCGGTGATCGCCGATTGCGGCCCGCTCATATCCTTAAGTAAGTAGGGACCCGCAAAGGCAAGATACGGGTATATCTTGCCGAACACGCCGCCGAAGTTATCGATGCTATACACCTGCGACATGCCCGGAACCAGCGTGTATTGCTGTTTGAAGATGCCCACCGGGGCTTCCAGACTGGTACCCGCACCCGGGTTGTAATGCCGGAGATCAAAGGCGAACGCTTTTCGGTCCTCTGTCGCGGTCCATTGCCCCACGTTCGGATACGACTGCACCCAATCCTGCGAATCGACGCTCACGCCCCCAAACGTCGTACCGAACAGATTCATCGCGAAACTGACCGGCCTGTTGAACTGATCGGGAATCGGTCCGATACGGGAAGCTCCACCCTCGGCCACCTCCGCGATCGCGCCGTTCGGAGCCGGCCCCAGGGTAATGTGCCCGCCCGTGATGTTGGAAGTATCCGGATAGAATGCCGGGTCCTGACCGGTGGCGTCAAACCAAACGACATCGCCCGAGCACAGGCCGGTGCCCGTCATGTAGGCATCCCAGCCATTGGGATGCTCGGCGCCATACGGCGAGATCACGTGCGAGTAATACTCGCTTGTGTCGCAGGTCGCCCATCGCATCAGTTCTAACTCCCAGCCGCCAACGCCCACCGGGATCTTACTGGTGATGAGTAACTTCTCTCTTTTTCCGTCGATCTCACTATCTTTAGGGAGAATGGACAGATAGTCGCCCACCTGGAGCGGCATCGGACCCGCCAAAGTGGGATCCCACGGACAGGGGAACTTCGCTACGTCCCCATTGGCAGGCGAGAGGTTACACGGATAATCCGACGAGATCCGGATCTTGACACAATGCGACCCGGTTGCGCCCTTGGCGATCATTTTCGGATCGGTCGTCGTGCAAACGCCCACTTCGGCGGCGTGCAAGGTTGTATCGTTTGACCAGGTTAGTCCCCCATCCTTGCTCAACTGATCGAGCGACCGGATCTTGAAGGGACCTCCCAGATACCCTTTGTCGTTCTTTGCCCTCAGCAGACTCAGCGAAGCGCCGATCCACTTACTTGAAGTGATTGTCGGCGTGGTGTGACACCCGGCCCACCGCATGTCCGGCGCGCCGCCGAACGAATCAATCACGCGCACCACGGTTCCGGTGTTCATGTCGAACGTCGCCATGAAGCAGGGCGAGTCCTGAGGTCCGCTGAAGTACTGCGTGAACATCGCATAGTTGCCCGTCACTCCCGAGAAGTCCGGACGCAACTGCGACATCACCGCGGCATTCCAGAGCGGGTTCAACGCGGCTTTCGCCTGAAACTGGTTGATGATCCCCTTGCCCTTGCTGTTCGGTGAGAGGTTCTTCCAGGTGACGCAATCCGGCGCTATGTTCGTGTCGAAGCCGTAGGAGTTCGAGGGAAGCGTACGGAAGTGGCATTGTGACGGGTCGTACGTCACCCGGTAGAGAGCCATGCCGGACTGCACTTCGTCGTCGCCGTGATAGCCGATGACGGACAGCGGATCGGTTTCGCTAAATGCGCCCAGCGGCACCTTGGGCGCGGTTGTGGACCCCGCGTCCTGATGGTGCAGCGGCGACAGAAATCGCATCTCGCCCGTGGCCGGAATCAGCAGCATCAGCACCGGCTCGCGGTCCCCCAGGATGCAGAGCTTTCCGGCTTGCAGACTCATCGGCGTCACACCGTCGGCCTCGTAATCTACTTGAAAAGTGAGATGGCTGCAGAAATCCGCCGCCCCGTTCAATGGCGCCTGCGGATCGGTGGACCAGCCGAGAGTCCACGAAGCCGCAACATCGATTCTTCCGGTTGTTGTCTTCTTACGGATGCGGACTCCGAAGCCGCCCAGCGTGTACGACACCGGGCCGACTGTCAGGGCCGATTCCTGCAACTGCAGATGCCGTGCGTCCTGCACGCGCTGCACGGTGTACCACGTGCTGCCGATCTTGATCTTCACTCCAGCCGGGAGCGCAAGCGGAAATGTCTGGCCGTCCGTGAGCGTCACCTTGCTGTTGGAGACGGTTACCGTTCCGTACGGAACTGAGGCCTCTTCCTTCGTCAGGTATCGCCCGAGTTGCCAGCTCTTGAATTGAAATGCTGGAAATCCGGGTGTCACGGTCGAACCCGTACTTACCGGCAGAGTCAGTTCCATCTCGGGACCAGCGCACTGATTCGCCCCGGGCTGAAAAAAGACACCCAGGCACACGAGCACTTTGCGATCCTCTACCGATCCGGATCCGGATCCGTACACCGTCAACCGTGTGTCGTCCCAGATCTGCGACGTCGGATACCAGCCTGCGATCGTACGGTCTTTGGCCGAAGGAAAAACAGGGAAGGGAAGGAATAGAGGGTCGCTGTGCGCTCCCGTATAAGTGGCGAAGGGCCCCTGGACGCCCCCGGACAGGACGTTGTTCGCATTGCTCCACGCCTGATTCAAGTCGAAGACATCGGTAAACTGCCACTCGCGGTGGTCGTTACCCCATTCGCCGCTCTGGCCGTACGGACTTACTCCAATCGCAGGCCGGAGTAATAACCCAGTAACAGGATCGATGTAGGTCTTCGACCGATCGGTCCAGTCAACCGTTGGAAAGGCATAGTTCCCGAATCCTGCCGCGTTGAATGGAGGCAGTTCAGGGTAAGTGCTGCCGAGCGGAGGATTTTTCGTGTCGAAGGGCACCACTGTGCGCGTGGCGCCGCATTCAACGATAAACAAATGGGACGTGGCCGCCTGTAAGGCGCGCGAGTACAGCTTACCGTCGGAAGCTTTATCGGACGTACGGCTACCGATGACGACATATCGGCGGTTATTGTGGACCGTAGTACTTGGACGCGTAAGGTCCTGGTCGGACCCAGGGAACAGAACCGGATCTATATCGGGAAGGAGAATGCTAGAGCGGTCGGCTGTAACTGCTTTAACCGTACAAGCTGATGTATTTGAAGGTACATAGCTGAAAATTGCCTGTGTTGGAGTGACACCTTCGACTGTTATTGGAATATTCTGGGCGTAAGAGTATCCGAAACAAAATAAAGTCAACGCAATAATACGAGTCACAAACCAATATACTCGACTACGTGTTTGTTTCAATGTAAATATAATTCACTGTAACATCACCGTCCGGGACCTTTCGTTGCAGTGGTCAGAATTCGGACGTCGGCATTCTCGGCCGCCACGGTGAACCCACACGGAGGTGGGTGCGTCGCTGCCTCGGCGACGAATTTCGATTCAGCCAGGAGCGCATCTTCGGTGGTCTCCGCCGACGGTTTGTAGAGGATCACGCAGCACGCGTGAAATTGCTCCATCTGTTTCTTGATCTCACCGCAGTCCCACCTCACGCGCGTATACTCAGGTTTCACCAGGCTGATGGTCGGACGGCCGAGCAGGTAGCCGGTGGCCTGCCCATCGGTTGCCAGGATGACGTCCTCGCGGCCGATATGCTGGTCCACCCAGGTTCTCAGTGGTTGCCCGTTCTGATCCGGCAATAAATATTCCTCCGCGAGAATCGCGTTGCGCCCCTCCGTGGCCGGGCGTGCGAAATCGCGCGCGTTGACGCCGGCATAGCCAATTAACGAGACCAATAACCCGGCGCCGATCCAGCTCCTATAGGAACCCCGGTACAATGCGGCGGCCCGGTTGGCGGCGATTGAACCAACCAGCAGATAAACCGGAAGAATCGGGGCGAACTTGCGGCTTTCCAATGCGACCACCGTCCGCAGTCCGGCGTAGAACATTCCGGCGCCATAGACGAGTATGCAGAGCGCCAGCAACAGCAGCACCGGATCTACCGCCACCGGTAGACGAAAGTCCTTTATCCGCCCGCCGGCAATCAGCAGTATTCCGGTGAGCAACGCGCCGGCCACCAGCAGTGCCTCCCAGATGCCAAACGTGAACACATGGAGCCCGGTGATCAGATGTATATGTGCGCGGACAAGGTCGCGTACTACGTCCGTGAAAGGATGCGATGCCACTAGCTCGTTGCCGCCCTTCCACGTTCCCACCAGAAGCTGATTGCGTACCATCAGCACTCCGGCCAGAGCGGCTGGTATCGCGGCCGCAACCACATACGTCCCGCTTACACGATCGCGCCACAGCAGAAACCGCACGAACGAGTAAGTGATAAACGCGAGAACCAGGAACAGCCCCGCGTATCGCGCCCAGTAAGCGAGCCCGATTAGCGCGTACCCGGTGGCCACACCGGCAGCAATACGGTTGTAGTCGCGTTGTTTGGCCGCCCAGATAATGACCACCACGGCCGCGGTCGCAAGTAGCGTAAACAGCGACTCCGTCATCACGCTGGTAGCCAGGCTGAGCGTCACCGCATTGGCGACCAGCAGCAAGGTAGCAAGCCACCGCACAACGGGTTTGATCTCGAGAAGAATCAGACCCCAAGCGAACAGTACCACGGTACCGGCAAAACAAATCGAAGAGACAATCCGCGCCGTCTGCTCCACCTGCCCCTGTGGAGTCGCCAGGCCAACCAGAATAGGATAGCCGGGGGGGAACCATGTAACAGGGGCCGGCATCTCGCCGTGGGACCTTTCCGTATCGTAATGAATGATGGACGTGGCTGCCCAGTGGCCGTTTTTCACGTTCTGGGCCATGCTCAAATACTGATAACTGTCATTGGCGAGCGACGCCGGACGGAGTACTCGTAAGGCGGTGGCCACCGCCAGCGCCAACAGAAACCATACGAACAACTCGACGATCGTGTTTCTGCGAGCGCTCATAGCAGGGCGGCGCTCCGGTCCGGGTTACTCAGCCTCAAGCTCACGATCGTATCCTCAACGCAGCCGCCCGGCGGCAGGAGCCAGGGACCGGAGTTTCCGGCCTCCGCTCCTGCATCGGGCAGCACCTACAACGCGGCTAATTGATAGCGTTAACGCGAACGTTACCGCTCACCCATCCGGTGGATCCGTCGGTTGACGTCTCCACGCGGTAGTAGATTATTCGTCCCGGCAGAGCCGGAACCTTGATGGTACAGCCAGTCCGGCAGTCGGTTGCACTCAGTGTATCGGACTGGTCGAAAGCAAACGGTGCTACGAGCCGGTCCGTCACGCATGCCTCCCGCCGGCTGGTGCAGTAGAAGTTGGATACGGATCCGTTTTCAGCGTAGCCGAACCGAATCCGCGCGTAGCCGGATCCCGCCGGCAACGACACCGGGATCGGAACGTATTGACTCCGATCCTTTGTATCGTCCTGCGCCGGAGGAGGCATTTTATACACCAGCATGTCCGGCCGGACACCTTCGGGCCAACCCGCGCGAACCAGCGCGAAGTTCCCGTCCGGCGTCATGTGCGGAGACGTGTACTGATACTGCGCTCCCGGGCCGCTCATTCCCATCGTCAAGCGGCGGTAACGCTTGCCGAGAGGATCGTCTTTTACCGCGTCCCCCTGCAACATCCAGGCGCCGTGCGTCCACAGCGAAGTAGCGCACGGCGCGAACACACGGAAGGTATCCGTGATGCAATTCCCGCCGGCAATGTTCGCGTTCTTAGCTACCACATACACCGCGTTTACGGTGGAGTCCGGACGGCATTCGCCGGCCTTGTAAGCCACACAGTAGGTGTACATCTTCGTATCGTCGATCAGCGAGCCTGGACCGCTGATATCCTGATAGGTTCCGCGCGATGAAAACACGCTCGGGCGCCGCTCCTTCTGACTGGCGACTCCCTGATACACGTCCATCTTGTACGTGAAACTTTGTCCAGTAACTTTCGTGTAGGTCTGGCTCCAGATATTTACCGGAGCCTCGGGGTATGAGCCGCTATCCGGATTGATGTGCCGGAAGTCATAGTAGAGGCCGCGTCGAAGCGTGCTCTGAACAGTCCAGTTGCCGAGAGATGGGTACTGCTCCACCTGTCCGCTCGATACCCGGGGAATTCCGGCAAACGGAGCAATACCGTTATCGAAGGTGTAGTCGTAGGCATGGTCCAACATTTGTGGGAGGATGCCAATTCTAGAGACTCCAGGTCCCACCTGCATGCTCCGCACACCATCTGGAGCAAGCCCGATCGTGTTATGAGAGGCGGTTAACTGACTGGCATCCACGCTGAATGTGACCGATGGCCCATCCAGGCTGAACCACTCCGGGTTACCGCTGCACGTCCCCGTAGCCGTCATCCACCCTATCCACCCGTTCGGATGGATCGAGCCGGCAATGCCGGTGTAGAGATGGTCGTAATACTCGACCGCACCTTTCGAGAAATCGGAATCGATGTTATCGCAGGTGGACCAACGTTGCACCTCCAGTGTGAACGTGCCATCGCCGTTGGCAACCTTCGACAGGATCCGGAACTTCTCGTGTTTGCCGTCGAGTTCCGCAGTCGCATTGGCCATCCAAGTGAAGTAGTCGTTGGGTTCCAATGTCATCGGAGCGCTGCTATTGGCCTTCCACGGACACGGGAAGCGCGTCGACTCCATCGTACTGATATCGCCGCTGAAGCTACAGGGACGGTCCGATGAAATCTTCAGTTTCAGGCACTGAAGCCCGGTAACTCCGTATGGATTCGAGCCGCAGGTCGCAGCCTGAGTATTGGTCAGTGAGGTATCCGCATTCCAGGTCGCGCCGCCGTCCAGCGATTTCGCCACAATCGACTGAATCTGGAACGGACCACTCAGGTAACCGGATATGGAGTACGAAGTCAAATGCTTCGTAGCCAGCGACGCTTCCTTGTTCCCGTCATACCCATCAATGCCGTTGCTATGGCAACCCGCCCAGCGAAGCCCGGGCGTGTTGAAGGAGTTGAAGAGTTTTGTCAGCGTATAGGTCTGGAGGTCGAAGATCGCCAGCCAGCACATGTTATTCTGCCCGCCGGCCGACTTCGCGAAGATCGCATAATTACCAGCGATCTGCGTTAACTGAAAATCATTGGTGAATGAGGCATCCCAGAGATTGTCACCGCCCAGTGCCGTCGCGATCTGCTGCGTCACCGCTTTGCCGGCCGAGTAAGGAGTCTGGTTGAGCCACCGCACACAATCATCTTGAGGCGATGCGTTCGTCTTATACGAATTACCGCCCCACGAACGAAAGTGGCACCCCAGTGATGGGTCATATGTCACCTTGTAAATCGCCGAATTCCGGCGCTCCGGCAATCCGTCCGGGCCGCTGTCGTCCGTATGTTTCGCCAGCAGCGAGTACGGGTCCGTTCGCGAGAAAGCCCCAAATGGAAGCGCTACTGGAGAGCCCACATACGAGTGATCCGGATGCTGAAGCGTCGAGATAAATCGCGTCTCGCCATCGTCGAGCAGCAGGAACATGAACCGGCCGCCTTCCCCCGTCCCCGCCGTGCAGAGCCGGCCCTGTTTGGGCGTCGATAGCGGAGTGGTGCCGTCGGCTTCATAGTCCACCGGGAAGGTCAGCCGCGAACAGAAGTCCGGGGTGCCGTTGGCCGGTTGTTCGATGTTGTGCGAATAGGCCAGGGAGAACGTGGCCGCGACGTTAATCTGATTATTCGCCGTCGTCTTCTTGCGGAGACGGATGCCGAAATTCCCCATAAACCAGGCGCCGCTCTTGTTCACGTTGGATTCGGCCAGCTTGAATGTGGTTGCCGTGTCCAACGTGCCGATGGTGTACCAGGTACCGCCGATGTTGATCTTCATTCCGGTTTGTACACCGGGCAGCAGATTGCCGTTGCTCAGCACCACGCTGGAGTTTGTCACCGTGGCGCCACTGCCGCTGTTCACGCTGGCTTCTTCCGAGCTGAGATATCGCCCGAGTTGCCAACCGGCAAACTGGAAGGCCGGATAACTCGACGGCGCACTCACGGGTCCGCCGGTCGAGGAAGGAAGCGTCAATTCGATTTCGTTCGTGCACTGATCCGTCGCCGGAACGTAATTCGCGCCCAGACAGAGCAGCACCTTGGTGTCTTCCACGTTGCCCGTGGAAGCAGCCGATCCGTAAATATTGATCCGCGTATCTTCCCAGACGTTATCGGCCACCTGAAACGGAGCGGCGGCCTGAGTGTTCTCGGCAAACGACAGGAATAGCGGCGCTCGGGTCGCACCCGAGTAACTCGCGAACGGACCCGCGGCTGACGTGCTGAGCACATTCTGCGCATTCGTCCATCCCGTCTGCACCTCAAATGCCCCTTTGAAGGCATATTCCTGAGTCGGGTTGCTACTCCAATCGCCGCCGCCGCCGACCATGTTTCTCGGCGCACGGCGGAACAGCAGACCCGTCATCGGATCCACATAGCTCTTGCTGAGTCCCGCGTCGGACCAATCCAGATTCGGAAACGCGTACCGGTCAAAACCCGCCGTATTGAACGGCACGTCCTCCGGATGCGTATCGCCCCACGGGATGTTAGTGGTCGTGAATGCCACTTTCGCGACATTGTTATCGGTCAGGTCTGTAATGGTGACATAGTAAGTCTTTGCCACCTCGAGCGAGCGGGAATATAACTTCCCGTCGTTACCGGCTTCCGAAGTGCGGCGGCCGATCACCGCAGTGATGCGTGTCCCGTCCACTACGTTATAGGCGCGCTGGCACGATTCCGAACCAGTGAAGATCGATTCGTTGGTATCGTTCACCTTGTCGGTCAATGCCTCATCGCGATACACCGTCACCCGGCACTGCGCCGGATTGGCTACACGGAACGTAATCACGCCCTGCTGCCGGCCGGGATCGCCTACTTGCACACCGGTCACGGCGCCGAACGCCGGCCCAAGTGCCAAGAGTATGAAACCTGTCAGTAACAACCGCATGAACTAGAATCCTTTCCAATCGGCGGCAGTGGTGCATCCGGCCGCATTGGTACAGACGTAGCTGACCGGGGTTGCGGGGTTGAAATCGAAGCAAATGTCGCCCTGGGTCGCGCCGCTCGGAAGCGTTGTCGACGGACCGCCGGCGCACTTGAATTTGCGCAGCACCGACGCCGTATCGATCTGAATCGTATCGCGCTGGCCCGCGGTTACCTGAATGCCGGCGCCGCCCAACGGTGACGGTTTGTAGGAGATATACGGCGCGAATGCGAATCCCGAGGTCAGGAACGCACCAGCCGAAACATCCCACTTCGCGAGTTTGATCGCATCCTGCGGGCACGAGTTGACGCCGGCCACAAACGCCAGCGAGTTAGAACCCGTGATGTTTGCCGACGAAAGTCCATTGCCGATTCCCACCGTGATCTGATTTGCCGGCGTGATATACACGCAGATCGATCCCGACACGTTCGAGCCGGAAAGGTTGATCAGATAAGGGCCGTCGGTGAACTGCGTGGTCGTGCCGCCGATATCGACATTGCACGGCGTAGCCGGCAGACAATTATCGGCGAACTTCAACTGCGTTCCCGACACCCGGGTGAACTTCCAGTCGGCAAACTGCGAGGAATGTACCAGACCGGAACTGGCCGCGGGCAATTGAGCCGCCGGGACTTTGCCGTCGCTTCCGAGCGAAGCCACGCCATTGGATGCGCCAACCGCGCTGTTCGGCACTGCGCCGGTCTGGGCCGCTGTAACCGCGTGCGGATTGCTCGTGTTCGAGACATGCGCGTTGATGCCGTTCTTCAGATTGTTCGTATTCGTGTTGATCACTGCGCGCGATGCGGAGATCTGATCCGTGGTCTGAATGTCAGTAGTAGTTACCGTCTGGGCAAGCAGCGCCCCGCCCGAGACAACGAGAATGAATAAGCTCTTCATAACCTCACGATTTCCTTTTCTTATTTCCACTAAATGCCTGCCCATGTGTGAGACTCGTTGCCCCAGGTCGTGCTGACAGACGCCCATGTCGCTGCTGATCCACCAGCGACGACTATGACCGGCAAACAAGTGCCATCGGGAAGCTGAGCCATCGTTTGGCCCTGGATACATGCCTGGCCGGTGATCAACGACGGCGGAAGCTGAGCCGGCGGTACTTTCCCGTCAGCACCCAATGCCGCCACTCCGTTCGCCGTACCCATTTTGGCCGAATCCACCGGGGTATATCCAAGCGGCGCCTGGAACGCCGGTAGTTGCGCGGCCGGAACTTTCGCATCGGCACCCAACGAGGCGATCCCGTTAGCCGACCCGGCCGGAAGTTGCGATACCAGGATCTTGCCGTTGCCGCCGTAGATCGAGTATCCGTAGCGGAACGAAATCCGCGACGAGGCCGCGGGTATCGATCCCGTCGTGAACGTGATCGTCGAACCTGAAATCGTGTAGTTCTCTTGTAGTTGCCCGTTCACGGCAATAATGAGCGAGTTCGCCAGCGGCTGTCCGCTGACGGTGTAATTTTGTGCTCCGGTGGCCGTAATCTGATCGGTTGCGAAGGCGACGTCTGGCGTCACTCCCGGCACCGCAGGTACGGCATAGCGGAACGCGATTTTCGCGTTACTGGCCGGAATCGATCCGGACACGAAAGTCACCGAGCCTCCCGACAGCGTGTAGTTGGTCCCCGGATCCTGAATCAGGCCGTTCACCCACACGGTTAACGAGTTCGTCACGGGAGTCGACGCCAGATTGAACAGCGTCTGCGAACCGGTTCCGGTCGACTTCTCCGCGGAAAATCCTACCGAAAGTCCGCCGCCGCCGCCCGTCCCCGACCCTTGAATCGACCAACTGTTGGTGGCCGTGCAGATAAAGAAATTCGAACCCGGAGTCGCTGAAGTCAACACAAACGCCTCACCCGTCGAACACGTGGGTGGAAGCGCCGTGCCGGTCTTCGCGGGCTTCGTGTAAGCCGCCGACGAGAAATCGACCCCGCGCGACTGATTTTGCAAATCGACTTTGGTCTGCGCGATGGCTCCGGCCAGCAGGCCGAAGGCGCCCAGAACAATCAAAACACGTGACATGCGGTTCTGCTCTCCATTCGACTTCAAGTTAACGGGGGGGTCCGTACACCGAAGGGGGTCGAAAATGGGGTGCTTCGGCTGTATCGTGCTGATCTCAGGACATTTCCGGTCCCGAATGTTTTTCTACGAGAGTTGTGACCGCACTGCGCGGGCAGTTTCAAAATCCGCAGTTCGCCGCCGTCCGGCGTGCACCAGGGCGGCCATGAGGAAGGGGAACAGGAACGGCTCCACGCAGAATGTGAACCGGAATGTGCCGTAGTAAATCACGGTTGTCAGCAGCGTGATCACGAACATCGCTACCACGAAAAGCGTGTACTGAGGGTCGAACTTCCGCCGGTAGAGCAGGGCGGCAAGGAACCCGGCATAGACCAGGGCACGGAATCCGAATGCGATATACGAGGCCGCGAGCGGCACCCAGGGAATCGGGACAAAGCCGCGAATCAGCTTGCCGAGAATCAGCCTCGGCATGGAGGACTTATGAGTGCGAATGAACTCGATGGCGCGGTCATGGTAGTACTTATTCAATTCGAGTTCGGACCGGGTTGCCGATAAGTTGCGCTTAGTCGTCTCGCCGGGAATCTGATCGGGCATCACCCAATAGCCCCAGACACTCAAATCCTCCGCGACCCGTGCGTTATTGCCGCCGTACAGCGTCTCGCCCTCCATCGCGCTCAAGACGGGGAAATATCCCGACACGGCGTAATTGCGCACGATCCACAGGGCAGGGAAGAGGGCGAATGCGGCACACCCCAGTATCAGCGGACGCCAGTTCGCTACCAGCGCTTTGGGGCGCAACAGCACCAGCAGCATCACCAGCATGATCGGCATCAGCACGTAGTTCGATCGCGCCAGCACGGAAACCCCGGAGAGCAGCGCGCCTACATAACGCCACCATCCACCTTCAAAAATCAGCACCAGACCCGCGATGGCAAACACCAGAAACACCATCTCCGAGAAGCCGCCCACTACGAGCCCCGCCGCGGGCGGGTAGAGGCCCAACAGGAATCCGGAAAGAACGGCCGCGGCGATGCTGCCGGTCACCTGAAACGCAAGTAGGATCAACAGCATGGCTGCGATTCCATGCATCACGGCGCCGGTGAATTTGAGAATCGCGTTGTCATTGGCCGACGGCATCAGGCGCGCCGGAATGGAGAGCACGGCCGGCCACAATGGCGATCGCGCTACGTTCGGGATATTCGGCCAAAAACTCTCCTCCAGGTAGTAACCGTTGTTTGAGGCCATCGACCGCGCCAGTCCGATGTAGTAAGGACCGTCGCCGTTAGTCGGTGTATCTGCGCCGAAGTGAAAAATAAGAGCCGAGTCGATAAGGAGGGTCAGAAGGAAAATGGCGACAACCGCCATCAGGAGTCGTGAGGCGGTGCGGTGTTCGAGCAATGAGATCCGGAACGAACCGCTCATACTCCCACCCTGCATTATACTGGAGGCGCCGGAATGAAACATCTCGCCGTTCTATTAGGACTTCTTTCCCTTTTTCTTATATTTGCTCACCGGCATGTTCGGGCCAACGCTTACGGGTACGACGAAGCCGATTACATGTTCGCCGCCGGACGGGGCTTCGTGGCTAACTACCTGGATTCACCCTCCTATTCCTTCCTCGAATTTGTCCGCATCGGCCTCTCCAGGGGCCGCGACAACGGCGGGAGCGGTCAGCTATCGGCCATGGTGCGGCGTAACGGCGATATCTACTTTTACCGCCACTCCCATGGTCCGCTGTACTTCTACTGGCTGATGGCAGTATCGGCGATCGATCCCGGCGAACAATTCGTTCGCGGCCTCTCGCTGGTGTTCCCGATCCTCAGCGCCATCGCCATCTATTTCGGATGCTTGTGGCTCATCCCGGGACCGCGGGGGTGGATCGCGGCCATTCTCGGCTCCGCGATGTTCCTGCTTAACCCGGCCACCATTACAACCACCGAGGTGGCGCCGCACCAACTGTTCGTCACGTGCTTCATCGTAACGCTGATGCTGCTCGCGAAAGTCATGCTGACTGGACAGCGTAACTATTGGTACGCCGCGCTGCTTACTACAGCACTTACTTTCAGCACGCTGGAAATCGCATTCGTGCTGGTGCCGGTGATACTGGTATGCGGCTATCTGGAACGCGACCGGCTCGGCATGAACCTGCCGTTTGCACTGCGTTCGGCCGGACTATTCCTTGCGACGTTACTCGTGATCTACCCCGCCGCTCTGTTGAAACTTGCGCTCGGCAAAGCCTATCTGTTCATGGCGTATCTGGCGGTGGCGCGCACATCCCCGTGGGGCGATGTGACGCTGCCCGAGACGTGGGCCATCCGCTTTCGCAATTCGCCGGTGGAGTGGATCCTGATCGCCGCGGCGCTCGTGATGTGGTTCCGGTGGAGATTGAAGTTCAGAGT
This sequence comes from Bryobacterales bacterium, assembly GCA_038322675.1. GTDB lineage: Bacteria > Acidobacteriota > Terriglobia > Bryobacterales > Bryobacteraceae > TMP-7. The sequence goes on along the minus strand of JBBQGE010000029.1, from coordinate 28,701 downwards.
CGTGATTCCGTTCCTGCTGTTCGGCGCGACGATGCTGGTGATCACGCTCCCCGTGCGGACGGATATTCCCCGATACAGCCTGCCCTTCCTGCCTGCGTTTGAAGTGTTCGCCGCCATCGTGCTAAGCGCGGCTGTAATGCAGTGGCGCTTCCGGGTTGTCGCGACGGCCGCGGCATGCGCAGCGTTGGTGGTGTCCGCATGGGCCTATTCATCGACTCACGTGCCGCAACCCGGACCGAACCGCTTCGACCGCCTGGTCGCCGGAGTCCGCGATCGCAACCTCGGCTCCGCGCGGCTACTGGTGTCGCAGTACGATGTACCGACGCTGCATTATTACTTCCCGAATGCCGATCTGACGAGTTACATCGAAGAGCCGCTGGTCGCCGATGCGGGTTACGACGCGCTGATTCGGAACACCGATCCGGTACGAATTGAGATTCCGGCACGGTAGTTCTGACGAGGCCGGCCAATATGGAGGTAACTGTCCAGTTCTACCGCTTGCGGTCCCGCTCAGGGAGTCTGCCCGGGCTTTCGCCGAGAGTTCGTTAACACGCTCCTCATCGGCGACGGGAAGCTGCATGGACAACAAGTATCGCGCGACATCCGGTGTAATAGAGCTTGGTCCAGATTCGATTACACGCGCGAGAATCGCCTCCTCCGTATTCGCTGTAACGGCCTGCGAGCTCATAATCTAATCATGATTCAAAACCCTATTCCAAAAACCTCCCCCGCAAACCCTCCAGCGTGAAATCCTCCTCCCGCACGTAATCCATCAACTTCTTTTCTCGTGCGCGCACCGACTCCACCGCTGCTTCGAGAGCCGAACCTTCACACTTCGGAATACTGATGAGACAGTTCTCATCCCCATGCAGAATGTCGCCCGGTTGCACCAGCATTCCTTCGATCTGCAACCGGCACATTCACGCGCACAATGTGAACATACGCGTGACTCGCCACCACGCCGTGCAACGAAATAATGCATCCCCATGCCGAGCACTTCTGGGATGTCGCGCCTGCCCCGCGGTTGAGTTGCATCTGAACGGCGCGTCGGAGTTTCTCATCCTGGATGTACTGAAGGATATAGATGGTTTTCACGATTCGGACATAGGCGCTCAAGGCCCTTGGCCAGGCGATCGGCGGAACAGCCGTCCTGGCAGTCGGAACCCGCCGAACAGGAAGTGTGGGTCCAGTTTGACGATCCAATGGGAGCGGTGAAGTTTAGTGTCCAACCGCAACTACTGTATCCGCAATTGGCGCAACTCCATTGCGACGAGCCGCAGTCGGCCCACGCGCAAGGAAGTGATACGACTGCGCCAAGAATCAGAGCAAGCATAATTCGTCTCATTGGGTTTCCTTTCCAATTGGCTTCACGCTGGAATCTGCTACCTGGAAGACCTATGGTAACGGGTAGATTGCAGCGAATCCTCTGGTGTCGGCGATGCAGAGATATTTCCCGGAAACGGCCATCATTGAGGGAACCATGTATCCCTTGGGAATACCGCTTGTGGAGAAGTCCCGTGCAGCCGGAAGTGTGAATCGCAGGTTTTCAAGAACCTTTCCTGAGGAATCAACACGGATTACAGCAGCGCCATCTGCGAGCGGGAGTCCGGTCACATCAGCGTAGACAGTATCGCCGGAGCCGCTCGCCATCGTATTGAAGATCAGCGGCTTTGCGGTTCCTACGTGACTGTCATCGGCATACCTACGGCGGGCCGCTAAAACTTCGGGCGCCGAAATGAGCTTCTGCTGCGTCTGCCCGGTCGTGAGATCCTGGAATCGCATTGCTCCGGGATCAGTGTCTGCTGTAACTACTACATGATCGGAAATCTGGACCACTCCGCCGCGACGATAAGCCAGTTCGTTCAGTGCGATCGCGGCCGTCGCGCCCGTTTGGCTCAGCGCCCGTGCCACACCATTTCGTCCGAGCGACATCATGCCCGCATTCGTATGCACGAGGGCCAACGTACGGTCATTGAGCGGATAATCTTTCAGCGAGGCGCCGGTTTCCGAATAGACGTGCACAATGTTCGTTCCGGACTGTGACTCGGAGACGTAAAGTTCACCCGACGGGCTGAAGGCTAGCGTCCCAATTCGTCCCTGCGGTATCGCGATCATGCCCTCTCCGCGGCCGCTCGTATCGGTGTGAAGCAGGAACGTGCTAGAAGCTTGCGGTCCGTAGCCTACGAGAAAGTAGAAGCCCGTTGCTCCACCGACAACTTGATAGGCCGTGAAGGAGCCGGCTCCCGTGGATCCCGCTCCCGCCAGGGAGCGCAGATCCGCGACCGCTGTTGCTTGAATTTGTTGAGGTTGGCCGGCAGCCGCTCCGGCAAATACCGCAAAGCCCATGGCTATATGGGCCAAAATGTTTTGCTGTTTCAGCATAAGATCGACCTCCTGAGAGGAGTTTACGCCGGATTGAACCGGGAAACTATACTTTCACTGTTACACCCTCGCGGCCGATGGTGAGATACGTGAGATACAGTGAGATACCAATTCGAAAACTTCCCCGCGCGGGGCGTGGTCGCGAGTCACGCGTATTTTCACATCGTGCGCGTAAATGTCCCGGTGCAGATTGAAGGGATGGTGGTGCAGCCGGGCGACGTTCTGCATGGGGATGAGAACGGCCTGATCAGTATTCCGGATTGTGACTTGGCCGCACTCGAAACAGCAGTGGAGTCGTAATGCATCCCCATGCCGAGCACTTCCGGGATGTCGCGCACTCCGGAGTCGCTCAAAATACCGCGGCGCCGAGCCTCTTGAAGATCGTCGCCATCCCTTCATTTCATCTCATCCGGCGGTACACTTCCTTCCGGTCCCCCAGCTTCACCACAAGGACGAGGAGGGCTTCATCTCGAATCTGGTAAATGACGCGGTAGTTCTTCCCCGGTCCGACGTAGACGCGGTAAAGCTTCTCCTTCGTCTCCATCTTTTCGACCCCATGGGGACGTGGATTCTCCTCCAGGCGGAGAATATCGCGGCTCACTTGCTTTCGGACGTGAGGATCTACCTGCGGAGGTCCCTCTCAGCGGCGGGAGTGACTTCAACGCGGTAGGCCAGGTCTCAGTCCCCCAGTTCCCGCATGAGATCCCGGAGGGGGATGGTCCCCTTCTCTTCCGCCTCTTTGAGGGCGGCTCGGGCATCTTCAATGTCGATTCGGTCCATTTCTTCCTGGGCCAGACGCTCTAAAAGATGGAGGTCTTCTATAAGGATGACGGCGGCCAGGTCCTTCCCACGGCCGGAGACAATGGTCCGCTCTTTCCCGTAAGCGGCGCGGTTAATGATTTCGGGAAATTCTTCCCGCGCTTTCGAGACATTAAGGCGCGTCATGGTGGTGTACCCATCGTACAATCTGTACGAGCTTCCGACTGACGACGCTACTCCAAGAACCTCCCCCGCAAACCCTCCAGCGTGAAATCGTCGCCGCGCACATAATCCATCAACTTCTTCTCGCGCGTTCGCACCGACTCGACGGCTGCCTCGAGCGCCGAAACTTCGCACTCCGGAATACTGATGAGGCCGTTCTCGTCCCCGTGCAGGATGTCGCTCGGTTGTATCACCATTCCGTCGATTTGCACCGGCACATTCACACGTACAATGTGAAAATATGCATGACTTGCGACGACTCCGCGCGCGAAGTACTGCATCCCCATCCCGAGCACTTCCGGGATGTCGCGCACCCCGGAGTCGCTCAAAATGCCGATAGCGCCGAGCCTCTTGAAAATCGTCGCCATCACTTCGCCGGAGTGGGCCGCAAGCTCTCGCGACCCGCCGATTTCCTGCATCACCACAACCACCGGTTTGGGCGACGCGTCCACCGCCGCGAACAGGTCGATAAACACCGACTTATCCACCGGCGTCATTCGCGACACTGTCTCCACCTGCGCGGTCACGGCATAACCGCACATCCGCCCTAACTGCGGAAACAGGCAGCGGATGCCGAGCGGCGTGAACCCCTCGTGCCGCGGCCGTACATTCAAGTCTTCGATCGCATTCGACAATGTCGGCGAATCCACCGTCTTCAGATACTCGATCAGGTTTCGTTCTGGTTGAGCTGGCATAGTTACTAAGTCATCACTTCTTGCCCGGATCCCAAATAGTGGCCGCAATGATTCTCTCGGCCTGCGGTCGTTCCGGGAAGTAATACACGGTCACGATGTTTCCATCGGGAAGTTGCGCCGAACGCGTATAGCCGTTGTCCCAGGCCGCGGCGTCGTCGCGAAGCATGATTTCATCCGACCAGGTCCGGCCCTGGTCATTGCTGAGACGCGCGCGAATTCCGAAAGGAGCCGTGCGGGTTCCATAAGTGACGGCCAGCCGGCCATCGCGAAGATGGACCAGGCTCGGCGGATTGCCGCTGAATGCGCCGGTCCCAATCGCCTGCGACCGCAGGGACCAAGTCTGCGCGTTATCAGTGGAGGCGTAGATATCGATCCGGCTGTTCTCCTGATCCTCTTTCACGCGAGTTGCCGTGACGATTTCCGACTTGGACAGACGGACCGACGACGGCATGATGGAGAATCCGGCGGGCTCATCGCCGATCCAGGAAACGAATTTCCAGTGGAGTCCTCCATCGGTAGTGCGCGCGCAGAAGACCCGGCCTTCCTTGCCGTTCTTCTTGGCGGCGGTGAGAAACACGAAAGCGTCGCGCTTGCCGTTCACGATGTAATCGGTGCGCGCCGCGACTCCGGGCAGCCCGAAGTCAGGCAGGCGGAACGGCCCCAGCCACGAATGGCCGCGGTCGTTCGTATACCAGAACCACGACGGACCCTTATCGGCGCCGGAAAACCAGGCTTTGAAGGCGAACCCGGGAGCGGTGAAGTCCATGGGTTCTTTCAGATCCTGCGGTTCGCCGCCCTGCGCCGGCGGCCGTAGCCCGGATGGAGTTTCGATGGTCCACGTCTTGCCGCCATCCAGACTGCGAGCGAGCGTGGGCACCTCAGGCTTGTCGTGATCGTACGGATGGCGGTCGGCCCGGACGAACTTAAAATAGGCGGCGCTGAATCCCACCAGGACTTCGTTGCCCCAAGTCCAAATGCCGTGATTCGCCGGCCATCCGCCGAACCGCCCGGGAACGTCATAGATATTCACGTTGCGGACGACATGCGGCTCCCCGGCGGCGAGGGTGAGCGCGGCGGTAAACGCGAGGGCAAGTTTATGCATGGTTGGCATCCGTTTGAATGGCTTTCTGGACTCGCGCCACATCGCGATTGGCGAATGCGAACGCGCCTGTCAGTAGCAGAACTCCCGCAGCGACGTAGACGATGGAGGCCAGCGCGATCGAGACGCTGAGTCCGTGGTTCACGGCGACAATGCCGATTACCAGCGGAGCCGAACCGCCTCCGCCCAGCCAGCCCACCGTATTCATGAATCCTGCCGCGGTGCCGCGCGCTTCGGGTCGAATCACATCGAAGACAGCGGCGAAGATATTGGCGTCGTATAGGCCCTTGAAGAACCCCCACGCGGTGAGCGCAACAATCAGCATCGTCACCGATTGCGTGAGCCCGCACAGCGCGACGAACGGAGCGCCGCCAAACACGCCGATGGCCTGCACCAGTATGCGTCCGCGCGGCGACCGGCTCCGCCACGCATCGGCCATCCAGCCTCCGGAGATGGAGCCCACCATGCTGGCGAGTTGCGCGAACAATGTCGCGGTGAGTCCCGACATCGCCAGGCTCATGTGGAATTTCTCGTACAGGAACGCGGGCATCCAGCTCAGCAGCACAACAGCCACGAAGTTGGCGCACACGAAGGCACCCATCAGCAGGATGGCGGTGGGTGTGCTCCACACCGCGCGCAGCGATTCCGAGAGAGTCAGTTTCGCGGTGTGTGCTGCGTGCGGGTTATAGCCAGAGTCCTCGAAATCGGCGGCGCCCCGTTCGGGCTCGCGAAGATAGCGGCGAAGAAACAGGCCCAACAACACGCCGAGTCCGCCGAACACGTAGAAGCTCCAGCGCCAGCCGTAGTATTGCCCGATCAGGCCCGCAAAAAATCCGCCCGCGATGGTGCCGATATAGACGCTGGTCTGGTGGAAACCGATGGCCTTCGATCGCGTATTCTTGCCGTGATAGTCGCTCAACAACGACATCGATGCCGGATAGTAGAAGGTCTCACCGAGCCCCTCGGCGGCACGAAACACGAACAGGCCTCGAAATCCTGTGACGAACCCGGTACACAGGCAGATGACGCTCCAGGCTTGCAGCCCGCCGAGAATCGCGGTTTTGCGGCGCACGCGATCGACGATCAGCCCGGCGAACATCGCGCACAATCCGTACACCCAGGCGAACGAACTGCCGAGCAATCCGAGTTGGATGGTGCTGAGTCCCATCTGCTTTTCGAGCAGAGGAAACACGGAGAAGATGGCCTGGCGGTCGGCGTAATTAAAAAAGGAGATGGCCCACAGCATCGCCACTACCTGCCAGCGATACCACGAGTGCGTCTTAGTAGAGTGCACGCTTCTCCTGCGCGAAGGGATGGATGCCGAGCGGCTCCAGCAGCGCCTTCGCGCCGGCAGTCATCAGCCCGAGTTCGGTCATGCACTGCAGCACTTGAAAACCCTGCTCGCGATACTGGATCACCTGCTCGGCCGTGCGGGCGGGACGTCCCAGGTATTTGCCGTGTCGCTTGGCGGCAGCGACGATCTTCCCGATGGCTTCGTTGAGCAGCGGTTCGTCCTGCCGGCCTCGAAGTCCGAGCGAAAACGACAGATCGGTGGTCCCGATAAACAGGATGTCGATGCCGGGCGTCGCCGCGATTTCATCGATACGTTCGACAGCGCTGGCCTGCTCAATCACGGCGATGACGACGACGTTGCGGTCGGCGGAATCGTGATAGCAGTCGGGCTCGGGCCAGGAGGTTTGTGCGAGGCCGGGCCCGCATCCGCGGAGTCCGACCGGCGGATACTTGCAGGCCTGGGCGGCGCGGAGCGCGAGTTCGGGAGTGGAGGTGAACGGAAAGATGACGCCCGACACTCCTTGATCCAGCACCCGTTTGGCGGTCCACAACTCGACGACGGGCACGCGCGCGAAGACGCAAGCAGGCAGGCCGCGAGTGACGAGAACCATGTTTCGCAGCGTCTCCAGCGTGATGGGGGAGTGTTCCATCTCGACCCATAGGAAATGGAAGCCCAGCGTAGCGCCGAGAGCGGCTACCTCCAGGTTGCTGGTAGTAACGGTCAGGGCCAGGACGGGGTCGCCGGCTTCGAGTCGGGCGCGGACCGGATTGCGCCATTGAGGCTCTGGCATTGCGTCTCCTATTTCGGCGTTTCGGGTACACGGATGAGCCACACCTCCGAAACCTGGCAGCCGCGTCCGTTGCCGCCGAGTCCGGGTGGGCGCGTCCATTCCAGGTCGAGCGTTCCCGTTCTGGTGGTTTCGCGCGGGATGGCGAATTCCAGCGGCGCAACCGGGGACGGCTTCTGGTGATAGCCGTGAATTTCGACGTCGCCATTCGCCACCAGTCGTAGGGGAACCCGCATCATGTCGCCCGCGTACACGACGCGAATTTTGTATTGCGCGGCGGGATCAAGCTCCGCGTAGTGCATGCGCAGCGGGGCATCGAACAACGATTCGGCATGACGGTACCAGGAGACGCGCCAGCCCTGATCCGGACGCCTGGAGCCAAAGCCGATCAGCGCCGAATGGCGGAACTCGGGGTCTTTGTCGAAGCCTTCCCCTTCGACAAGATGCGCCTGCTGGCGCAGATTGCCGAGATCGTCGTAAAAGCCGCCGGGACCGGGATTCGTCCAATTGAGGATTTCGAAAATCTTGGCCAGGCGGTCGCCCTCGCTGGTCAGCGCGCGGATTTCGGCAAACCGGTCTTCGAGCCAGCCGCGATCGTTGAGGCCGTAATCGATGGCATCGAGATTGGCGCCGCGTCCGACGGCAATCGCCTGATAGCGCACCACGCTGAGCTGCATCCGAATGCTCTGGAACAGAGCTTCGGCGAGTTCGAACGTGCGGGCGCGCCATTCGCGGGCACGCGGAGTGAGATTGTCGGAATCGAGAATCTCCTGCGCGCGGGTAATGGCGTTGAGCGATCCGATCCGGCGCGCTTCTTCGAGTTGGCCGAGCGCGCGGTGCTCCTGTTCGGTTTCCGTCAGCAGACGCTCGTGAACGAAGGCATCGTAATTGGCGCGATATAGCGCCTGCTGGAATCGCCAACTGGCGCGCATCTGCGGAGTCGCTTTACGCTCGAGTTCCTGAAACTGCCGCAGCGTGGTTTCGACGGCGGTATTCGATTTGAGCGGCGCTTTCCAGTTTTGTTCCAGCGCGAACAGACCGTCGGCGAATGCATCGCCCGTATCGGTGCTCACAAAGAAGCGGCCGTACTCGCGCAGAATTTCGTGCGGGTCGGCATTCGGATCCCAGCCCAGGCCGCTCCACAGAAACTTGTTCGCATCATCGTTGCAGCCTTCCGAGTAAGAAACGAAACCGATGGTGTAGGGCAGGTTCACACGGAAGATGGTGGTCTCGGCAAGCGGGCGCGGGTTGATGGTTTCGCGGCCTTCGGTGATGGCGAACGCGGCATCCCACTGGTTCACCGGATATTGCGAGTGAATGCTATGCGTGATGTCGGGATAAAAGCGGATGGGGTAGCGTTTCGGAATCCGCTCGCGCAGTTCGGCCAGGCTGTGCATCTGCTGCGGCCCGAAGACGACGCCCGAGAGCCACTTCGGCTCGGTCTTCATGATGTCGAAGTACTCGTCCATCCAGTCTTTGGTGAAGCCCTGCGGCGACATCCACATCTCGGCTTTGGGGTGATACTTGTGCAGATTTTCGGTCTGCTTCTCCAGCAGCGCCATCATGTACTTCGGCTGTGTGTGGCCGGGATCGCCACCGGGGACAAACACCTGGTCGATGCGCGGCAATCGCCGGAAAACCTCGCCCCATTCCTTCAGCGCAAACTCGACCGTTTTCGGATCCGAGTAGTCCTTGTCCATCGCCGGATACCAGACCGAGACCTGTAGGCCGTACTCGTCGGCGATCCGTGACATCTCCACCATCATTTCCATCTGCGGCAGCGGGAAATGAGGGCTGTCGGCGGCATCGTCTGACCGGGGTGGAATCAACTCCACTATGTTCGTGCCGAAGATGGCGAGTTCGCGGATGTATTGATCCCACATCGGTACCGTCCACGCATCATAGGCGTTGGTCTTGGGACGATAGCCGAGTTGGTGGCCGCGGACCAGAACTTTCGGCGCGGTGGAAACGTTGAGTCCGGCATCGAGTTCCAGACGCTGCCGGGCCATGTTGAGATGCCGCAGAATATAGCCGGTGCCGAAGACCACCGCGCGATCGTCATGGCCGGTGACGGCCACCATCGGGGTGCCGGTGGAGGATGTGGCGACGGTGAACCCTTCGGATTGGGCCGGTGCGCCGGCGAGCGATCCGGCTCCTAGCGACTTGATCTGATCCGTGCGTCCCAGCAGGAATGCGGGTCCGGTTGCGGTCTTGGTCTGAACGGGCAATCGAAGCTGTGTGCGCTTTTCGATCTCTTCCGACAGCATGGTGGCTGCCTTCTTCTCGGGAGTGGACGCGTTGGGCGAGATTACAATAACAGCATTTCGGAAATCGAGAGAGGCGGCGGACGCGGTCCAACAAGAGGCAGTTAATATGGCAACGGACACGAGGTTGCGCATGAACATTTCACAATTATAGTCCCCGTTTCATTTTTGGCAAGCGTGGGTTAAAATCAGAGTTGCAACGCGAGTCTCCTAATGCAACAGTTTCAATTGGATAAGACAGTTCACGGAATCATCGTTCCCTTGATTACGCCGCTCGAGAGCCAGTGCCGTCTGGATCGCGCCGGGTTGGAACGCCTCGTCGAGCATGTGGTGAACGGGGGTGTATCGGGACTGTTCATTCTGGGCACGACGGGCGAAGGTCCGAGTCTGAACTACGGGTTGCGGGCCGAGATGATCGCCGCAGTGTGCGCGCAGGTCGCCGGGCGCGTGCCGGTGCTGGTGGGGGTGACCGATACGGCCTACGATCAGACGATGGCGATGGCCCGGATTGCGGCGGATGCGGGTGCATCGGCGGTAGTGGTGGCGCCGCCCTGCTACTTTCGGATCTCCCAAAGCGATCTGCTGCGGTATATGCAGCGGTTTGCAGAAGACTCGCCATTGCCCGCGTTCTTGTATAACATGCCTTCGTTGACCAAAACCGCGTTTGAATTGGAAACGGTACGGCAGGCAGCCGGCATTCCGGGGATTCTCGGGCTGAAGGACAGCTCGGGCGACCTCGACTACCTGGCATCTGTGGTGCGTTCGGTGAGGGCGGGGTTTCCGGTGATGATGGGTCCGGAGGAATTGCTGGTGGACGCGATGCGAGCGGGCGCGACCGGCGGAGTCTGCGGCGGCGCGAATCTGAATCCGCGATTGTTTGTCGAGTTGCATCAGGCCGCGGCGCGCGGGGACGTGGAGCGGACATCGCAATTGCAGACGCGCGTGCGCGAGATCAGCGCCGCGATGTACACGGTGGGCGATCGGAGCACGAGTTATCTGCGCGGATTGAAGTCGGCGGTGGCAGCGGTCGGACTGTGTTCGGGGACGACCGCGCTCCCGTTTTCGCCATTCACGGCCGAGGAGCATCGCCTGCTGGAGTCGCGCCTGGACGCCTTGGGGCTGACGGTATGAGCCGCGCGGTGGCTGCGCCGGTAGACACGTCGGCGGATCCGTACTTCTCGCGCGCGGTGGCGAAGGCATTCGAGGCACTCGAAACGATTCGCAGCAGCAGGGATCCGGTGCCGCTGCATGTAGTGGCGTCGAGCATCGGGCTGTCGAAAGCGTCGGCCATGCGAATCCTGCACACGCTCGACTCGCTGGGGTACGTGCGCAAGACCGACGACGGATATGTCTCGTCGGACCGGTTGGCGCCGGCGCGTGTGGTGGAGAGTCTGCTGCAATGCGCGGCCGAACCGCTGCGAGGACTGGCGCAGTCGACGCTGGAGACCGCGAGCCTCTGCGCGTTGTTCGAGAATCACATCGAGGTGGTTCAGGTGGTGGAGAGTCCGCAGTTGATTCGCATGGCGAATACGCGTGGCCGCATTCTGCCGCCGCATGCGAGTTCCTTGGGCAAGGCGGTAACTGCTTTCCAACCCGCCGACGTTCGCGAGCGGCTGTTGCGGAGTTATGGAACGGCGCGGATTACCGAGACGACCATCTGCGAGCTGGCGGCACTGGATGCGGAGCTGTCGCTAATAAGGCGTTCGGGATATGCGGAAGACTGGGGCGAGAGCACGGCGGATGCGGTCTGTTTCGGAGCCCCGATTCTGGATGGCCGCGGCGCGGCACTGGCGGCGGTATCGGTGTCGATGCCAAAGATGCGGTACGAGGGCGACGCGCACAAGAAGAAGCTGATCGAGGCGGTGCGTGCGACGGCGGCAGAGATTTCGAAGGGGATGGGGAAGGGTCGGGGCCGTGCGGCCCGGTAGATACGAATGAGGTGCGACCGATCGTCCCGCCTCATCTGAACGTTTGGTGTCACGCGCGGGGTCAACGGTCTGGGAGACGATTGGGCCTGCGGACTATTTCGGGTGCGGGACAATATCCTGGATGATGTAGGTATCATCCTCGATGGTGAAATAGAAGCGCCAACCCTTGCTCACGCGGGCCTGCCAGCGATCGGCCGCTTCGTCGTACTTTCTTAGCGCGCAAAGAAGGATGGCGCAGACTGTTTTCAAGGAAATGCTTGGGGCAGGTAGTCGATGTTCATCGAGCGGGGCGTTTAGTTAGTTAGCTTTCTTGGCCGCGGCGCGTTTCTTCAGTTCGCCTTTCATATGGGCGATCATCTCATCGGCGGTGTTGAACGGGCCGTAGTTGTGGCCGGCCTTGATGTCCGCATCAGCCTTGTTCAGGCGGGCATCGATAATCCGGCGCTGCTCGCGCGTGTGCTCGTCATCCGCGTTGGGAAACTTGGAGCGGTCGATTAGGACTTTCGGGGTGATAACGATTGTGCCACGCTGAAACGTGAATTCGACCAAGTCGCCCCTATTCAGACCGGCCTGCTCGCGAATCCGGGTTGGAATGGTTACCTGGCCTTTGTGCTGGATTTTGGTGGTAGGATGATGAATCTTCGCGCCCTGTCCATCAACTGGAACATACCCTGGCTATGGATTCCGCTCGCTGCCGGTGTGGTGGCCGTGGTGTTCCTGATGCGCGGCGCACCGCTATGGCAGTGGTTCGGAGCCGCGGTCGCCGGATCGCTGATGGTGCCGTCGCACGTTTACGGCTACGATCTGGCGATACTGCTGGTGCCGATTCTGGCTTCGGCGTCCGAGGCCCAATCGAAGTTCACGCGTCTGCTCGCCTTTGCGGCGGCGTTGCCATTCGCCTATGAAGCGACCCTCCTGCCGCCGCCGTGGTCCGCGATTCCCGCGTTGTTGCTGTTGTGTTTATTCGTCGCCATCGGCTCCGACGGTTTTCGCGGTACAGCGCGCCTTGCGCCGCATCCCATCCACTAATCTCGAAGTCACGAGACGGGCAGCGCACGCACAAGCCCGCGCGCTCCGTAGTCGAGAATCTGGCGGTCCGCCGTCATTACGGTCGCGCCTGTTTGGCGCGCCGTTGCGACGATGATGCGGTCTGCCGGATCCCCATGGAAGTGGCCCGGGAGGCGTGTACTGTCCACTGCGATCTCCGGCGTCAGCGGGATCAACGTTAAACCCGGGAGGCGGAGAGCCTGATGCACCCACTCGACGACTGGCAACTGCAGGGTTAGCCGGCCCTTCGCTTCGAGCATCGCCATTTCCCAGACCGAGATGGCCGCCAGCAACAGTTCCCCATGTGAAGCAGCCTCCGTGATTTGCTCCGCCGCCCGGCGAGAAAATTACTTTTCGCCTTCCTCGTGCTGAATCCAAATCCAGCAATGCGTATCGAGCAGCAGCGGACCGGGCCGCTTATGCTTCGGCATCCCAAGTCTCACCCGTCGGGGCAACGATATCGCCGGTGATACGGATGGTCCCGGCCATGCGGCCGAACACGTGCGGTTTCTCATCACGCATAGGCAGCAGACGCGCCACCGGTTTGCCGCGCTTCGTGATCACGAGTCCGCGACGCTGCGCGGCAACTTCATCCAGCAGTGACAGGCACTTTGCTTTGAATTCGCCCGCGGCAATTTCTTTCATCCATGGTCATATTACCATGGTCATCTGTCGCCCGCCGTCTTCATCGCCATCTGGCATCCCATACACTAGTCTCGAAATCATGAGACCGGCAATCTTCCTATTCCTCTGCGCGCTCGCCTGCTACGCGCAGCCGTCCTACGACCTGGTCGTCTATGGCGGAACCGCGGGCGGCGTCATGACTGCGGTTGGGGGCGCTCGCGAAGGCTTGAAGGTCGCGCTCCTCGAGCCGGGCACTCACGTTGGCGGTATGGCCACCGGCGGACTCTCTCGCACCGACTTCGGCAAGAAGGAAGTGCTCGGCGGCTACGCGCTCGAGTTCTATTGGCGGGTCGGACGCAAGTACGATGTCGGCCGGTATGCGCAGGACGTTGCCTGGTTCTACGAACCGAAAATCGGCGAGCAGGTGCTGCGGGAGATGCTCGATGAGGCAGGCGTGAAGTTCTTCCCCGGCCATCGCCTGCGGGAGAAGACTGGTGTCCAGAAGAACGGGCCCAGGCTCGTCTCCATCACAACCGAGGACGGCACCGTCTTTGCCGGGCGCATGTTCGCGGATTCTTCTTACGAAGGCGATCTGATGGCGCAGGCCGGCGTGCAGTATACGGTGGGTCGCGATCGACTCAGCAGTACGGCGAATCGCTGGCCGGAGTCCGCGACCGCACGCCGATGCATCAGTTCCTGATTCGAGTCTCGCCATACGACGCGAACGGCAAGCTGCTGCCCGAGGTGGATCCCGGTCCAAAGGCCGCGCCCGGCACCGGCGACAAGAAGGTGCAGGCGTATAACTTCCGCATGATCCTGTCGAACGATCCGGCCAATCAGGTGCCGTTCCCGAAACCGCCGGACTACGATCCGCACCGCTACGAGTTACTCGCCCGCTTGCTCTCGGCGCTTACTGAAAAGCACGGCCGCGCTCCCTACCTGCACGAAGTAACGCTGATCGCCAACATCCCCAATCACAAGGCCGATTTCAACAACAACGGGCCATTCTCCACCGATTACATCGGCAAGAGTTGGGATTATCCGGATGGCGACTACGCCACCCGAGCCCGTATCTGGCAGGATCACGTCAATTACACGAAAGGCTTCTTCTACTTCCTCGCGCACGATCCGCGCGTTCCGAAATCGCTGCGGGACGAGACCAACAGTTGGGGACTCGCCAGGGACGAATTCCTCGATACCGATCATTGGCCGCATCAACTATATATCCGCGAAGCCCGACGAATGGTCGGCGAGTATGTCATGACGCAGAAGGATATCCAGACCGACCTGTCGAAGCCCGACGTGATTGGGATGGGTTCTTACAACAGCGACTCGCACAATATCCAACGCCTCGCCACACCCGATGGAGCAGTGGAGAACGAAGGCGACATGCAGGTGGGCGTGCAGCCGTATCAGATCCCCTATCGCATGATCGTGCCGAAGCCGGATCAAGCCGTCAATCTGCTGGTGCCGGTCTGCTTCTCGGCAAGTCACGTCGCCTATTCGACGCTCCGCATGGAACCGCAGTACATGATCATCGGGCAGGCGGCCGGAGTCGCAGCGAGCCTCGCGCTGAAGGAAGGGAAACCGGTGCAAAATGTCGATACCAGCACGCTGTCAGCGAAGTTGAAGAGCCAGGGGGCGGTGTTCCAGTGGGTGCCTCCGCCGGATGGTCCGGCATTCTTCCAGAATCTGTTCAAGCTATACGGCCGCAATGCCGGCAAGCGTAGTTTATTGCCGGGGCAGTAGATTGGGCCGGTGCATACCACTTCAAGCCAACCTTGGGAACGGCCGGCATCATCGTGCGAGACGACCTTCCCATTGCGGACGCATCGGAAACTTCGCCGAAGTAATACACATCGCCGGTGGTCGCGCCGATCGCGTAATAGCCGTGTGTCAACTCGACTAACTCCCCGTTCTTGGTCTCGCGATCCTCCACTACCCGCGTCTGGCCGAGAGGTTCTTCTTATCCGCGGAGAACGTGGATTGCCATCCTCCGGGCTGGGCCTGTAACACGGCAACGGTAACAGCTAGTTATACAATGGTTCTGCGACGTTCATCTTGTGATCGTAAACCGGTATTCTGCAAATTCGGTGAAATCCTTTTGAGCGATTCAAAACCCTGGCCGATCCTGCTGATGACTCGCTCGCTGGGACACGGTGGAACCGAGCGCCAGGTAGCCGAAATCGCCAAATCGATCGACCGCGCACGATTTACTCCCCACGTTGCCTGCTTCGATCCCGGCGGTTTTCGCGAGGCTGAACTTCGCGCCCACGGAGTTCCGATCCTACAGATGAATATGCGCTCGTTCTTCAGCCGCGATTCACTGCGTGCCGTCGCCCGCCTGCGCTCTTACGCTCAAACCCATGGAATCCGCCTGGCACATACGTTCGACCACCCCATGAACGTCTTCGGTGTCCCCGCCGGACGTGCCGTTCGGATTCCAATCGTGCTGTCGAGCCAGCGGTCTCACCGCGATCTCATCCCGCCGAAACACCTCCCGATGATCCGGCTCTCCGACCGATTGGTGGACGGCATCGTAGTTAACTGTAACTTCGTCCGCCACCATCTGGAGTGCGACTATCGTGTCCCTGCGCGTAAAATTCGAGTCTGTTACAACGCGCTCGATACCTCGCGATTTCACCCTGCACCCCGCACACGACCGCCGGAACTCGCCGATGCGACCACGGTCATCGGCGTGGTTTGCGTTCTTCGCGAGATCAAAGGCGTCGACACGCTGGTGGAGGCGTTTGCACGTGTATGCCGTGACCGGACGGGCATTCGTCTGCTGATTGTCGGCAGCGGACCCGAACGCCATGGGCTCGAGCGTAAATGTCAGGAACTCGGCATCTGGAAGGCATGCTGCTTTCGCGATTCCACCAGCGATGTACTGCCGTGGCTGCACGCCATCGACGTGTTCGTGCTCCCTTCGCGATCCGAGGCGCTCTCGAACTCTTTGATGGAGGCGATGGCCTCGGGGTGCTGTGCCGTGGCATCAAGAGTGGGTGGAAATCCGGAACTCGTGCAGGATGGTGTAACCGGGTTGTTATTTGAACCCGGTAATCCCGCTGCACTCGCCACGCAACTCGAGCCGGTGGTCGACAACCCCGGATTGCGCGAGCGGCTTGCGAGTGCTGGATCGCAGTTCATCGCCGAGAACTTCTGCACGGCCCGTTCCATCGGCTCCATCGAAACCGTCTATTCCGAATTCCTGAGTAAGTGATGAAGCGTATCACCTCCATCACTGCGCAGGTCGCGCTTGCGTTTCTCCTTATTATCTATCTGACGCCAGTTACTAAGTGGTGGGCCCGCGCACTCGCCGGCGACTGGTCGGATGCCAACGGCCCCACGCTCATCGTTCTGTCGGCCGACCTCGAGCGCGACGGAATACTCGGCTACACGTCTTATTTGCGTACCATGTACGCGGTTCGTGCCTATCGCGAATATCCGTTCCAAAAGATTGTCGTCACGGGCGGCGTGCCGCGCGGCGCATCCGTTTCGGTGGCAGCAGCGATGCGCGATTTCCTGATCGGCAACGGCGTCCCCGCTTCCATCATCGCTGTCGAAGAGAAAGCCAACAGCACGCGGGAGAACGCGCTGTTCGTGAAGCCGCTTCTCGATCCCGGTACGCGCCACATCCTCATGACCAGCGACTTTCACATGTTCCGCGCACGCCGCGTGTTCGAGAAGGCCGGGATCCATGTGACCGGGCGGCCCATCCCGGATGTCCTCAAGCGTTACAACACTATCGCGAACCGCTTGAGCTGCTTCTGGATTCTGAGCATCGAGACAGCAAAAATCGGCTACTACGCCGTGCGCGGCTGGATATGATCGCCTATCCTGAAACCATGCCAGGCATTACTCGGCTACTCGCAGTTATCTCGATCGCAGCGCTCGTATCCGCGCAGCAATTACCCGACTCCGCGCAACCACGGCTCAAGACCCGTACGGAAGTTTCCGCCGAGGGTCAGCCCAAGCCCGAGGATAACTCGCGAACATGGGTGGTCCCGGCCGGCACTCGTATTCCGCTGCAGCTTCGGCAACCGGTTTCGACCAAAGGCGCAAAGACCGGCGATCCGATTTACGCCCAGACCACGTTCCCCATCGTCGTCAACGGCCACATGGCGATTCCCGCGGGCACATGGGTGCAAGGTGTCGTCGATACGGTCAAGCGTGCCGGCCGTCTGAAAGGGACCGCTGAACTCGAATTCCATCTCACGAATTTGATTTACGCCAACGGCCACACGCTCGACATCGCGGCGGCCATCGACCAGGTGCCCGGCGACACGGGTACTACGATGCGCGAGCCCGGCATGGTGAAACACGATTCCGAAAAGGGCAAGGATCTGGAGAGGGTGGGCGATGCGGCTTCGAAGGGCGGGCAGATCGGTGCGCTCGCGGGCGCCGCCGCGCATCCATCGATTCGCGGATTTGGCGTCGGGGGATTGTCGGGCATCGCAGCCGGCACGCTGATCGCGTTGCTCGCACGCGGCAGCGATGTGACCTTCCCCACGGGGACGGCTGTCGAGATCGCCTTGACCCGGCCGTTTGCGGTGGACCGCGATTCGGTGTCGCGTCCTATGGGCCCGTAATGGCCCTCCTTGTCGCTAGCCATAAATTCTGGCTATACTAAATCTGCTATGGATGTCTCTATCGCCGAAGCCAGGAACCGCCTCACGGAACTGATTCGAGCTGTCGAAGGTGGCGAACAAGTCGTGATCACGCGGCACGGGACACCAGTCGCTCAAATCACTCCGCCCCCGCCCGCGCGCCGGAAGGTGCAACTGGGCGGTATGAAAGATCGCATAAAGCTTCTGCCCGGATGGGACAAGCCCATTGACCTGGACCGTTTCCTCGAAGGCGATCTGTGAGTGGCTACCTACTCGACACCAATGTCGCTCTGCTTGCGCTAAATGCACCCGACCAGCTTTCACCTGCCGCCCGCCGCGCCGTTGTCAGAGGGGTTAACCTGCTGAGTGTAATTTCCTACTGGGAGGTTCTGCTTAAGTCCATGAAAGGAGCCCTGGACGTCGGCGATCCACGGATTTGGTGGGCGGACGCACTCGTTCAGCTAGTCGCAACGCCGCTTCCTCTTCGTGCTGATCACGTATCGGCTCTGTCGGGTTTGCCTCCAATCCATAAAGACCCGTTTGATCGGATTCTCATCGCGCAGGCGATTAGCGAGAACCTTCCGCTGGTGACCACTGATGGCGACGTACGCCGGTACGCCTCCGATCGCTTCCGCGTTGTCTCCTGATTACCACCCAATCCACTGCGGCCACCAATTCCGTACACTCCCATGTCATGCGCGTCTTCCTCAGCGGCGGCACCGGCTATATGGGACAGGCGGTGATTCCGCGCCTCCTCGGCAAAGGACACCACGTCACCGCGCTCGTGCGGCCCGGTTCGGAACAGAAGATCCCGGCCGGGTGCCATTGCCTCACCGCCCAGCCTCTCGATGCCACTACCTTCATCGATCATCTGGACGGTACGGATTCGTTCGTGCACTTATTGGGGGTTCCACACCCGGCGCCGTCGAAGGCGCGGCAGTTCCGCGAAATCGATCTCGTGGCACTGCGGGCGTCCGTCGCGGCCGCCGCGCGGAATTCGGTCCGCAATTTCGTCTACGTCAGCGTGGCTCAACCGGCGCCTGTCATGAAGGCCTATCAAGCCGTTCGGGCCGAATGCGAACAGACCATCGCGGCGGCCAGCCTGAATGCCAATATTCTCCGGCCCTGGTACGTGCTCGGTCCGGGCCACCGCTGGCCCTATGCGCTGCTGCCGCTGTACCGGTTCGGCGAGTTGATCCCTTCCACACGCGCGGGCGCATTGCGGCTTGGACTCGTCACGCTACACCAGATGGCCAGCGCCTTGGTCTGGGCCGTCGAGAATCCTGCCACCGGAGTTCGCATCCTGGATGTGCCCGCCATCCGCAGCCAGTTGTAAACTCAAATTAGACAATGACATTGGGGCAAGCCCTTGGGCTGATTCAAGATCGAAAGGCGGCGGGCCGGAGGCGCAATATTTTCCTCGCCTGCGGCTTTCAGCCGATGCATCTTGAGACTTTCCTCCAGGGACACTTCGCTTCGAGCTTCCCGGACGAAGGTGCGAATATCCAGACCGGCCTTTACGGCGATCTGGAGCACACGCTCGTCGCAGCGGTCGAGTCGCAGGCTGGGGCGGCGGCCGTCGTCATGGAATGGAGCGATCTCGATCCCCGATTAGGCCTGCGAAGCGCGGGCGGATGGGCTCTCTCGGTTCAGCCTGACATTCTCGACAATTGCCGGCAGCGATTCGCCCGGATTCTGGAACGACTTCAGACGCTCGCAGCAAAG
Source organism: Bryobacterales bacterium (assembly GCA_038322675.1). Lineage (GTDB taxonomy): Bacteria > Acidobacteriota > Terriglobia > Bryobacterales > Bryobacteraceae > TMP-7. The sequence goes on along the minus strand of JBBQGE010000029.1, from coordinate 9,265 downwards.
ATGCCGGTGGCCCTGGCACCCCCTACGTTGCCGTTATCGCTGCTAGGCCACACCGCTGGCTGGCAGTCGAGTGTTACCGAGTTGGAATTGCAGAAACAACTCGCGGGATTCGTGGCTGACGCTGCCGGGATTAGCGGCGTTTCCATCCTGAATCTCTCGACTCTCGCCCGCGTCAGCCCCGAGACCTCCCGGCTCGACACGCTCATGGAATTGAAGGCCGGATTCCCGTACACCATCAGTCATGCGTCGGCGCTGGCGGGCCAACTTATCAAATTGCTCTTCCCGCCAAGCCCGATGAAGGGACTTATCACCGACCTGGACGACACCTTCTGGTCGGGACTCGCGGGCGAAGTTGGCGCGCACGGTGTAACCTGGACTCTGGCCGATCACACGCCCATTCACGGCCTGTATCAGCAAATGCTCGCGCACCTATCCGAGATGGGTGTGCTGCTGGCAATCGCCTCCAAGAACGAGTTAGCCGTAGTGGAACAGGCTCTTGACCGTGAAGACCTGCTAATTCCGAGTAAGTCCTTTTTCCCTCTGTGCGTCAACTGGGGCCGCAAGTCCGATAGCGTTGCCGGGATCTTACGCGTTTGGAATATTGGGGCCGACAGCGTCGTCTTCGTGGACGACAGCCCCATGGAGTTAGACGAGGTTCGAACCGCGTTCCCGCAAATGACCTGTCTGCAGTTCTCGAAGAAGCAGCCGGCGAAGACGGTGGAGCTACTCGAAACACTGCGTGACCTGTTCGGCAAACCGGCCATTCACCGGGAGGACGCGCTCCGGCAGGCCAGCATCCGCGCCAACACAGAAATTCAGGCGATGACCGGCGCCGCTGCCAGTGGCGATTTCCTCCGAAGCCTGCAGGGAAAGATCACTTTCGATTGCCGCAAGGATTCTTCCAACAAACGGACGCTCGAGTTAATCAATAAGACGAATCAGTTTAATCTCAACGGCATGCGCATCACCGAAGGCGAATGGCTGAACCACCTGGCGGATCCGGCCGCTGTCGTGATCGGGGTCAGTTACGAAGACAAGTTCGGCCCGCTCGGCACCATCGGCGTTATGTCCGGCCGTAAACTCGACGACGAGTTGGAGCTTACCAGTTGGGTCCTGAGTTGCCGTGCATTCTCCCGCAAGATCGAGCATCACATGTTGGACCATCTGTTCCATCAGCACGGAGCCTCCTCCATTCGCCTGATGTTTCAATCGACCGATCGCAATCAACCCCTGCGCACCTACCTCGCATCTCTGGCCATAGCCGCCGATGCGGGTGCCCCGACGCTCTCGCGTGAGCAGTTTCAGAATCAATTCGAGGAGTTACCCCATCAGGTACGGCTGCTGAATCATGACGAACAACATCCCGGCCAGAGTTTCCCAGTGCTTTCTGACGGTTTTTCCCAGCCTGACACCGGCCGGCCTCACGCGGGCTAGCCAAGCCTCGCTATCGGAATGGGACTCTGTCGCGCACGTGACGCTGCTCTCTGCTATTGCCGAAGAGTTTCAGCTCGAGTTAGACGATGAATCGTTCGAGACGCTTACCTCGTATCTTTTAGTCGTCGACTTTGTGGAGAGCCAAGTTGGCCAAGCCTGAAGCTCGCGTCCTTTCGGCCTCCGATCTGGCCGTTGGGCTGAAATACTCTTTCGACCGGGAGATTACCGCCGAAGATATCGATGCATTCGCAGTACTGACCGGCGATTATAATCCGCTTCATTGCGACGAAGCATACGCTCGGCAGACGAATTACGGCCGCCGGATCGTGCATGGAGCATTCCAGGTGGGGCTCGCGTCCACGATGGCCGGCATGTATTTGCCGGGAAGAAACGTTGTCGTGGGATCGATGCGGTCGTCCTTCGCGGCCCCGCTGGCATTTCCAAATACGGTGACAGTCCAGGGCGAAATCACCGTCTGGCTTCCACAGGCCGGCAGTGGGACCGTTCGCGTACGGGTCGTCGAATCTTCCCAATCGGCACTAACTGCCGAGATTCACGTCGGTTTCGGGATGCACGAGAGTCGCGGTCCGGCAACGATTCCCGCGGTGGAGCCGACGCGAAATGACGCGGGCCGTCCTATTGTTCTGCTGACAGGCGCGGCCAGCAGTCTGGGTCCAGCTTTGCTGCGCGAACTCTCGAGCAGTTACCACGTCGCCGGACTGGTCCGCTCCCGGTCGCGGGCATTGGAACTCATCGGCGACAGCAGTGCCGAATTGCTGGAGTGTGACCTCGCCAGCGAGGACTGGGAATCGGCGGTGGACGCGGCTGTTGGTGACCGTCCGGTCTGGGGTGTTGTTCACGCGGCCTGGCCCGGCGCCCCTCAGGGCGGATTACTGGGACTCGATACCGACACCACACTTCGCCAAGTGGAATTTGGAACCATTACTACCATCCGTCTGGCCCGCTGGTTGGCACGCCACACGCAAGGGAATGGGCGCATGGTTGTCCTCAGCACAACCGCCGCAACTCTCAAACCAACGATGAATCTAGCGGCCTATTCACTCGGGAAAGCATCCATGGAACATACCGTCCGGCTTCTCGCTCCGGAGCTAGCCGGAAAGGGAATCACGATCAACGCGGTGCTGCCGTCATTCATGCCGCAAGGTATGAATCGGACCAAGACCCGTCACGCAATTCTTACCGAAACGGCGAAGGTTCCGATAGGGCGGCTTTGCACGCCGGAGGATATTGCTGCCGGCATCGAATATTTACTTTCGGACAAAGCCGGATTCGTGACCGGCCAGATCCTGCCGCTCACCGGCGGACAGCAATAACGGCGGCATCACGGGATGTCATTTCTGCTAATTGTGCCGCCGTCATATTAATTCGGCTAAAGCCATGAATTAGTACTTTCTTTGGACCCCCGGTTATGAAATACTCGTAGCCACGGTTCCGGATGGATTAGTGGTACTACTGCACCGCAGGGTCCACACCGTCATTGGCATCGAAAGGCTATTTCTATGTACTCCGGCAAATCTGTTTTCTTCGCTGCACTCCTAATGGCCGCGTCCTCTTCGCAATTCATGGCGTTGGGACAAGCGGCGAAATCGTCCTCATTGCCCGATTTCGATGCGCGGTCGCTGGCAGTGGCGGCGCGATCCGCCGGCGGTGTGCAGGCCAAGACCCTGGTCGATCAACGGCTCGCGAAGATGACGGCCTTTGCCGCGACGTCCTCGTCCGCCGCTGGAGTTCGCATTGTGCCGAACCGTCTCGGTTTGCCGAAGTCGTTCATCCGCGAGGGGAGTCCACTAACCGCGGCGTCCGCGGAGGCACCGGAAGCCATCGCGAGAAATTTCATCCGTGCTAACTCCACCTTCTTTCCGTTTGCGCCTGACGAAGTGGATCGTCTGCGGCTTACGCTTTCCAATTCCACCGGTTCCGCGACGTTCCTCGCCTTCACGCAAACGATTGGCGGCATCGACGTCTTCGAAGGTCAAATCAAGTTAACTCTCAGTCAAAAGGGCGAGGTGATCATGGCCGGCGCCGCCGAGGTAATTCCCGGCGTGAGCATTCCGGTTTCGCCGCGGCTGAGCGCGGAAGACGCCGTAGCGGCGGCTTTCCGGTCCTCGAAGGGTCCTGAACCCGCCGCTCTCACCCCGATGCCCACCACGAATGGCCGGACGTTGTTCGCCAACCCAGCGGGCGCGGGCTTTGCACCCGTCACAACCGAGTTGTCCGTTTTTCCGTTAACGGCATCCAGCGCCCGCCTGGCTTATCGGATCTTCCTCCAGATTGACAATCTCCACTACTACGAAATCCTCGTCGACGCTGAAAACGGGACTCTGCTTTACCGGCACAACCTGGTGAAAAAGGCGGCTCAGGCGCGTGTGTGGACCAACTCGCCGCTCGTCGGCACGCGGGTATTGGTGAACCTTCCAAGTGGATGGCTGCCGCCGGCCGGCACGGTCACTACCGGAAACAACGTGGATGGCTATCTGGATTCGAACGGCGATGGGGCACCCGACAACATCAATACCGGGGGCCTGTCGCAGGGTCGCGCCTCGAGCCCGGCGCGCGTTTTCGATTTTCCGTTTGGTGACGGAACCACAGGACAAAATCCACGTAGCTTTCCGGCCGCGGCCGTCACGAATCTGTTCTACTTCGTGAACGTTGCCCACGATTACTACTACAGTCTGGGATTCACCGAGACGGCGGCCAACTTTCAGACCGACAACTTTGGCCTAGGTGGACTAGGCAACGACCCGATCCTGGCGCAATCGCAGTGCGGCGACGCCGTGAATAACGCCTATTCCATCCCTGTGCCAGAGGGCATCCCCGGGCGCATTTGCATGGGCATCTTCACTCAGGGCACACAGTCTTTGAACGACGACGTCGACTCCGACTATGAGGGAGAGATCGTACTGCATGAGTATGGCCATGGAATGTCGACCCGGTTGGTCGGCGCGGGTACGAGTACGAGTTGCCTTGATGGCCTTCAGTCCGGCGCCATGTCAGAGGGTTGGTCGGACTATTTCGCAAGCAGTTTCTTCAACAACCCCATTGAAGGCGCTTACGTGGTTCAAGCGCCCGCCGGCATCCGGCGTCACAGTTATGAGGGATACCCTTTCACCTACGAGGACGTTGGCAACAGTGGCTACGAAGAGCACGATGATGGCGAGATCTGGGCCGCTACGCTTTGGGATTTGCGCAATACCCTCGGCCAGCAGGTCGCGGATCTGCTGGTTGTCAATGGTTTGAAGGCAACCGTCTGCAGTCCGAGCATGATTGACGCGCGCGACGCCATTCTGGCGGCCGATCAGGCCACGAACGGAGGCGCAAATCGGGCAGCCATCTGGGCCGTCTTTGCGCGGCACGGAATGGGCTTCTCGGCGGCCGGGGTAGATGGAGATGCGATCACGGGCACTCGCTACGACGCCAATTACGACCAACCGCCCGATCTACAGGCTCAGAAAAGTCCCGCGATCACAAGTGACCCGCTTGCCATCTTCACGATGATGGGCAGTGCCTATAACTATCCGGTTACTGCCACCAATCCCAACGGCGGCACTCTTAACTACGCCCTGACCGTCAGCCCCACCGGAATGACTCTGGGAGCGGCTTCGGGAATCACGAACTGGACGGCCAGCTTCAACCTCCAGCGAGTCAAAATCACTGTAACCGACGGCCAAGGCGGGAGGGTAATTCACGGCTATCTCCTGCCCATCCTCACCCCGCTCACCCTCGATGCCCCGATCACAATAGCGTCCTTGGGTGATCTGCCTGGTTTCGCTTTTGTCGCGGTGCCGCCGTCCTACCCCACATTGCAAGTGACGCTGCGCGGCGGGTTGGGAGACGCGGATATGTACGTGGTTGGACCGGATGCCTATGGAATTTCGGTCCAATACGACTCGAACGAAACGGTCACTTTCCCACTGCCGGCGGCCGGCTTCTGGATTGTCGAGGTCGACCGCTACCTGCCCTATTCGGGTGTGGCATTAAAAGCGAGCGCCGTTACCCCGACACCGATTCCCGCCAATGGAAGCCTTGCGCCCGCATCGGACGTAATCAGCAGCGAGCGCCTGTACAAGCTGACCATACCGCCCACTGCCGGCCCGGCTGCGACATCGCTCAAAGTGTCGATTAGCGGGGGTTCGGGCAATGCCGATCTGCTCTTGAAACTGGGCAGTCCCGCGGCCTGCCAGTTCGACCTCGGGTTCGTCAGTACCTGTTCGTACGATATTGCCAGCCAGTTAGGCGGCAACGTCGACAGCATCACCATACCGAATCCGCCGGCGGGCGATTACTACATCGATCTGTACGGCGCTGCCGCATACTCCGGTGTGATCCTCACCACTCAGGTCGTGACCCCGCCGGCTCCCGATCTGACGATCGCGAAAACGCATACCGGTAACTTCTTCACAGGACAAACGGGTGCCCTATACACGCTGACAGTAAAGAATGTGGGCGCCGCTCCGACGACAGGCCCCATCACCGTCACCGACATTCTGCCCGCCAGTTTGACCCTCAGCGCACTCTCCGGCAACGGATGGACGTGCACCGCCGGAACAGCGTCCTGCACACGGACGGATTCACTCGCGACCAACGGCTCGTTCCCGCCCATCTTGCTTACTGTGAACGTGGCCGCGAACGCACCGGCCAGTGTCACGAATATGGCCACCGTGGACGGGGGCGGCGAAAACGATAAAACCAACGATACCGCCAGCGACCCCACCACCATCACGGAACCGCCACCCGACCTGAAGATCGAAAAGCATCACATCAGCGACTTCGTAGCGGGTTTGCAGGGCGTCTATTCGCTCATCGTAACTAACATCGGGCCCACGCCAACCACCGGCTCGGTGCAGGTGACCGACACTCCGCCGTCACAGTTCGGTATTACCTCGATCGCCGGAGCGGGATGGATATGCAATCAACCGGCGGGCCCTTGCGTTCGGACCGATTCATTGGCGCCTGGCGCGTCCTATCCGGCGATCAGCGTCACTGGAATTGTGCCGTTAAACGTGATTGACCCCTTTACCAATTTCGCCGGCGTCCAGGGCGGGGGCGATACAAACGCGGCCAACAACACGGCGGGCGATCTCACGGTGGTCCGGCCCTCGATCGATTGTCCGCCCTATCCGGAATCGCCGCACCCGTATCCCAACAACTTCGACAGAACCTGGACCTGCACGGCGCTCACCGGAGCTTCGCTTGATGTGACATTCGACGCGCAAACGTCCGTTGAACCAGGGCTCGACTTCATCTACATCACCGACGGTAACGGCAATCCGATTCCCGGCAGCCCCTTCACCGGCGCGTCGCTGGCGGGGCAAACGAAGAACGTCCCCGGCACCGTCTTGAAAATCCGGCTGGTGTCCGACCGCCGCAATGGAGATTACGGGTTTAAAGTAACGAACGTCGTCATCCGCCAGGCAACCCTCGACGTAGGGATCGCCAAGAGTCACAATGGGACGTTTACCCAGGGTCAGACCGGCGCGACCTATAGCCTGATCGTAACCAACACCGGGGGCGCAGCTACTTCCGGAGTCATATCGGTATCCGATGTCGTGCCCGCGGGATTGACGGCTACGGCGATCTCCGGAACCGGTTGGACCTGTACCCAACCAGCCGGTCCTTGTACACGGAACGACTCGCTTGCGCCGGCCGCTTCCTATCCGCCCATCACGGTGACAGTCAATGTCGCCGCCAATGCGCCCGCCAGCGTCACTAACACCGCGACTGTCTCGGCGGCGGGTGACGTCAACAGCGCCAACAATACCGCCAATGATCCCACCACGATCGTCAGCCAGGCAGCGGACCTGACCATCACGAAGACTCACGCCGGCAACTTCGCGCTGGGCCAGGTGGGAGCGACCTATACCATCGCCGTCAAGAACTCCGGAAATATGGCAACCACTGGCACCGTATCCGTGATCGACACGGTTCCAAACGGATTGACAGCCACTACTATCTCGGGAACCGGTTGGAGTTGTACGCAGCCGGCGGGGCCCTGCACGCGTGCCGATTCTCTCTCGCCGGGTGCGAGTTACCCGCCCATCAGCGTCGCGGTAACGGTGGCGGGTAACGCTCCCGCGTCGGTTACCAACATAGCGACTATCTCCGGAGGCGGAGACTCGAACGGGAGCAATAACTCCGCGAGCGATCCCACCACGATCGATATGCCTCTGCCCGGTTGCGTGCTGGAGTCGGCACATCCGTACAGTTCGAATACCGATTTTACCTGGACCTGCACACTGCCCGGCAATCCGGCCGCGCTCGACGTCACGTTTGACGCGAGGACTTCGGTCGAGGCAGGCGCGGACTTCCTGTACATCACCGACGGAAACGGAGTGGGCATCGCCGGTAGTCCGTTCACCGGCACCCAACTCGTGGGTCAGACCAAGCACATCCCCGGGAGCACGGTGAAGATCCACTTGGTTTCGGATCGCCGTAACGAAGATTTCGGGTTCAAGGTCACGAGTATCGTGCCCACGGGCGGCACCGCGCCCGACCTGCGAATCATTAAGACCCACACCGGGAACTTCACGGTCGGCCAACTGTCAGCTAGCTATACCTTGCTAGTCGACAACGCCGGAAACGGTCCCAGTAGTGGGATGGTGACCGTCACCGACACGATCCCCGCCGGGCTCACCCCGCTGAGTATCAGCGGCACTGGTTGGCTCTGTACGCAGCCCGCGGGCCCGTGTAATCGCAGCGATGTGCTCGCCCCTGGAAGCGCATATCCGGTGATTACGCTCACGGTCAGCGTCGCACCGAATGCGCCGGGTACCGTTACGAATACCGCGTCGGTAACGGGTGGCGGCGATTCGAATCCGGCGAACAATACTGCCGTGGATCCGACCAACATCTCGCCGTCGTTGACGCCGGATCTCACCATTACGAAGATGCACAACGGCTCGTTCTTCCAGGGCCAGGCGAACGCCACTTATACCTTGACGGTGAAGAACGCCGGATCGGCGGCAAGCTTCGGGGCGGTGTCGGTTGCCGATATCGCGCCCAACGGCCTGACCATCTTGTCGATGGCTGGCTCGGGGTGGACCTGCAACGCGCCCGCCGGACCTTGCACTCGCTCGGACTCGCTGCCGCCAGGTTCCAGCTATCAGCCGATTACGGTAACGGTCAAGGTTTCGGCAACCGCACCGGCGTCGGTGACGAATACAGCGACTGTGTCGGGCGGCGGCGACACCAACACGGCGAACAACACGGCGTCGGACCCGACCGTCGTTAATTCCGGGCAGAACGCTTGCATCTTCCCCGAATCGACGCACCCGTATGACGACAACCTGGACTACACGTGGACGTGTACGCTTCCGGCGAATGTCACCTCAATGAATGTCACCTTCGATGTTCGGACCTCGGTAGAGCCCGGCGCCGACTTCATCTACGTTACCGATGGCAATGGCGTGAATATTCCGGGCAGCCCGTTCACGGGAGCGATGCTGGCTGCGCAAACGAAGCTGGTCCCTGGCAACGTACTCAAGATCCAGCTGGTCACGAACCGGCGTAATAACGATTTTGGGTTCAAGGTGACGGATATCGTGGGTGATACGGGCGGCATTCTGCAATAGGCGGGACGCGCGCTTCACGTCGATGGGCTTTCAGTGAACTGAAGGCCCCACGCGAACTTAGGCAGCGTTGTTATGAATACCTCTCACTACAATATACCTTCTGGCTCTGCGCAGGAATCTGACAGGACCCCCGGTTTTATTGGGTTTCGATGAAATCCGCGGCTCCGGGTCCGCGCCTCGTTGCGCGGATCTGATGGCGCGGGAACCGATGCTGACAGGCATTTCATCGAGATTCCAGAGCC
>JBBQGE010000028.1:0-68042 GCA_038322675.1 Bryobacterales bacterium | reverse complement strand
CAGACACTCATCGGTTTTGACGAACCATCGGCCGGTTGCCACCCCTGGCCACGGGTCGCCAAACCGGTACCGGCGGCGGGAACCCTGAAATCGTGAAACCCGCGCCAATTGGGCACTTCATCGAATTCTCGCGCAGAGCCCGATTTTCTTGATGGAGGAGTTACAACCCAACTGGCTTTTAACGAAAGCCCAGCGCTGGGCGTATTTGGCTGGAGCGATTCTGATAACTGGCCTGCTGACTGCGTGCGCTAATATTGCTTACTGGTCCACATCCAGCTTAGGCCCAGCGTCCAGCCCCATTCAATATGGGGAGGCTATCTGGCTGGTGTCGATCCCAGCGTGGTTCCTCGTGATCGGGTGGGCTGAGACGATCGGTGCCGATTCGAATCGCCCACTGCTCGAAGAAGCCCCAGCGGGCATCCAGCGCGCGTTGCTGAAGGCCCTGATTAGTAGTGTGATCCTTGGAATCATCGCAGGAGGCGTGTGGATATTTCTGCAGTTTCAAAAGGCGCCGAGTGATTCGGTGCTGAACCTGATCTGGGCCGGCGTGCCGGTCGTGTTCCTTTTGAGCGCCAAGGGAAGGGACCGAAGTATTTTCCTGAGTATTAAGACAGTGGAGTCGGTGGCTTGGTCTCCGGCCGTGGCCTGGCGCGGTGCGTTGCTGGGGTTGCTCGGCGGACTGGCGGCCGGCGCCGTTGCGTATCTTCCGATTGCGAAGTTCCAGGGCATCGACTCAAGCGGGCGGCTGATCTTCTGTCTGGGCTTTGGGATCGTCCGCTGCGCGCTCGGGGCCCTGCTCGGTGGGCTGCAATCTCGTGTCGTGAAGGGAGAGACAGGCGCGAATCAAGGTATTCGGTCCTCGCTCAAGATGGCCGTCCTCATGGGGCTAAACTCTGTCTGGCTGGTCGGGTTGGTGGTGGTCTTCGCGAAGGCCGCACATTTCGAAGCTGCTGCCAGCCCGGCCGCGATTGTTGGTTACCTGGGCGGTATGTTCCTGGCGTTCTTCTTTTGGTTCGGCGGCATTGATGTCTTGAAACATTACGTTCGCAGGGCAGTTCTCGCTGCGAGCGGACAGTTACCGTGGAAACTTGACCGCCTGCTCGATCACGCTCGAGACCTCAACCTCATGCAGAAGGTTGGGAATGGTTATATGTTCATGCACCGGCGCCTGCTGGAATACCTGGCCGCGGCTAAAGAGAGCTAGCTTAACGCCGGTGCGGCGGTAGTCAGGGAACGATCTCGTCGATTTCGCGCTGGAGTTCGGCGGCTTGGCGATGGCGGCGCCACGCATCGAAGCCGGTCCAGGCGGCGAGGAGAACGAAGAGCGGGATGATCGTGAGCCAGCGTTGCCGGCTAGCGTAGTGCAGAGCGGATGCGACGAGGACCAGGCCCGCGAGCAGCAGGGGTCCGTGCCACACCCACTCGTTGCGGAGATGGTCGCGGCGGCGGGCCAGTTCGGTGCGGTAGTAGTCGGCGCCGGCGGCGGCGAGGTCGCCTTGGGGAGGGCGGTTGCGCCAGAGACGGTCGCGGAACCAGTAGAGCGAGATCAGCACCCATCCGGCGATGGCGGCCCAGGCCCAGAGAGGGACTCGATCTCCGGCCCACGCAATGCGCCAGGCCACCATGGCGGCAAAGAACAGTATGGCGGCGATACTCATGGCGATGTCGGCGCGGGTACTCGACCGGAGCTTGCGTGTTCTGCGGGTTGCGAAGTCACTGAAATCCACGATGGGGTCCTCATGGGGCTGATCGATCCAAACGCTGCGAGGATCTTCAGACATGGTGCTGTTCCTTCACAAATCGCGCGGCGAGGATGTTCTTGATCCGGTGAATCTTCATCCCGATGTTCGCGGGTGAGAGGCCGGTGATCTCCGCGATGGAGGCACTGTCCATTCCTTCCAGGTACGAGAGCATGATCTGCCGGTCCAGCGGTTTGAGTTGCAGGATGAGTGCTGAGAGTTGTTGCAGCGCCCGTTCGCGATCGATGTCCGGCTGCGGAGCGGGCGAGGCGAGGGGCTCAATCTCATCGAGATTGACGAACTTCATGCGGCGGTGCCGTTCGACGTGCGAGACAGCGGTGTTGTGAGCGACGCGGAAGGTCCAGGTCTTCAGCGAGCAGCGGCCGTCGAACCGCTCGAAGCTGCGCCAGAGTTGGAAGTGGATGTCCTGACGGAGGTCGCGGCGTTTTTCCGGATCGGCTTCGTAGCCGGCGGCGAGACGGTCCAGCGCGCGGCCAAACTCGGCGATCGCGGACTGGTACGATTCGTCACGTCCCACAATACCTATAGTCGGCTAGGGCGCGAATTTATAACACGGGTTTGAAGGCGGCGGTGAAGTGGCGCAGGAACGGAGGCGCGCTCACGATGCGATATCCGCCGAGTTGCTGCTTGCGCTCGTTCACTTCGAGGATGGCTTCCACCAGGTAGTCGATGTGGCTTTGCGTGTAGACGCGGCGGGGGATCGCGAGGCGGAGTAACTCGTTTTGCGCGTGCTCGCCGAACATGACTGATCCGATTTCGACGGAGCGAACGCCGGCGTGTTTGTATAGCTCGACAGCCAGCGATTGGGCGGGGAATTGATCGCGAGGGAGGTGGGGCAGCATGCGGCCGGCGTCGATGTAGATGGCGTGGCCGCCGGGTGGTTCGACGATGGGGACTCCGGCATCGGCGATGTGGCGGCCGAGGTACGCGGTGGAGGCGATGCGGTATCGCAAATAGTCGGGGTGCAGGATCTCTTCGAGGCCAACGGCGATGGCCTCCAGATCGCGGCCGGCGAGTCCGCCGTAGGTGGGGAAGCCCTCGGTCAGGATCAGCAGATTCTGCTCCATCTCGGCCAGGCGGTCGTCATTGGAGCAGAGCAGTCCGCCGATGTTGGCGAAGGCGTCCTTCTTGGCGGAGAAGGTGCAGCCGTCGGCCAGCGAGAACATTTTCTGGGCGATCTGTTTGGGCGACATTTCGCCATAGCCGGGCTCGTCGCGGCGGATGAACCACGCGTTCTCGGCGAAGCGGCAGGCATCGATGTAGAACGGAATTTTGTGGCGCGCCGTGATTTCGCGGATGGCTTCGATGTTAGCCATCGAGACGGGTTGGCCGCCGCCGGAGTTATTCGTCACGGTCACCATGACGAGCGGGATATTGGAGGCGCCTTCGGTATCGATCAGCCGTTCGAGCGCGGCGATGTCGAGATCGCCTTTGAAGGGCACGCGGAGTTGGGTGTCGGTGGCGTTGGGTGAGGGCAGATCGACGGCGCGGGCGCCGGTGAACTCGATGTTGGCGCGCGTGGTATCGAAGTGCGTGTTGTTTGGAATGACGTGGCCGGGCTTGCACGTGACGGTGAACAGAATGCGTTCGGCGGCGCGGCCTTGGTGAGTGGGGATGATGTGCCGGAAGCCGGTGAGGTCCTGCGCAACCTGTTTCAGGCGATAGAAACTGGGGCTGCCCGCATAGGACTCATCGCCGCGCATGATGGCGGCCCACTGCGCGGTGGACATGGCGGAGGTGCCGGAGTCGGTGAGGAGATCGATGAGGATGTCGTCGGAGTGGAGTTGGAAGAGGTTGTAACCGGCGGCGTCGATCAACCGCTCGCGCTCGCGTCGAGTGGTCTGCCGGATGGGTTCGACGCTCTTGATCCGGAAAGGCTCGATGATGGTTTTCATTTGCGGGCGGGGTCAGCAGCGGGGCATTTGAGGCCGTCGAGGAGGGCGGAGAGGAGGCGGTGGATGAGGACGTCCTGCTCCACCCAGGGAAACGACGGATGAAGGATGAGGAGGGATGTGAGCCCGTGGATAGCGGCCCAGAGTGCTTGGCTGGTGGCTTCGACATCGAGCGGTTCGAAGACTCCCGCCTGCACGCAATCGCCGACGCTGCCGCGAAGATGGTCGAAGGTCTTCTGACCCATGCTGTGGCAGCGGACGCAGCGGTCGGGTTCCGAGAAGGGCTTGAACTGGAGCAGGAAGGCGATGCGGTAATCGTTGGGGTAGGCGACGCCGAATTCGATGTAGGCGCGGAGCCCCTGAGTGAGGCGAGTTTGCGGGTCGGGGGCTGTTTCGCGAATGGCGGAAAAACGCCGCTCGAGTTTCTCGAGCGTCTCTTCACAAACGCAGTCGAGGAGGTCGGCTTTGTCCTGGAAGTGGAGATAGATGGTAGTGGGCGAGTACTCGATTTTTTCGGCGATCTTCCGCATCGAGACGTTCTCGAAGCCTTCGTGGATGAAGAGATCGCGGGCGGCATCGAGGATTTCCTGCCGCAATTCCTGTTTCTCGCGCGCTCTACGCTCTTGTACACCCATGGTCAGGAGTTAACAGTGTTAAGCGTAGCGTCTAGCAGAATTTGTGTCAATACCCTGAATACGGGAAGGGCGGCAGCACGGGGCCACCGCCTTGGTGTGGATTCGCGGGAACCGCTCCCTTCCGGTCGCGGCTCAGAATCAAGGTCGCGGCTCAGAATCGACGTTTCGGTTAGAACGAGAAGCGCAGGCTGAGGTCGATGCGGCGATTCGTGGCCTCATTGCCGCGCGGGCCGAAGCCGCCGGCGAGCGAGTTCGATTGGCCAAAGAATGAAGACGCGAGGTTGCCGCTGTACTGGCCCTGATTCACGGTGTTCAACAGGTTGCGCGCGTTGATGCTGACGACGAGGTTGTAGCGCTTGCTGGTGGTCGAGTCGCCGAACATGCCGCCGTGTCCGCCGCCACCGCCCATGCGCATCCCGCCGCCACCGGGTCCGCCGCCATGGCCACCGCGGCCACCGCCGCCACCGAATCCGCCATTGGACGGACCGGCCTGTTGCTCGCGGCTGGCACCGAAGCCGAAGGTGCGGCTCAGCCGCAGGTTGACGCTGAAGTAAGCCGGGCCCTCACCGTAGTTGCGGGGAATGATCTGATCGTTCGGGCCGGGATTGATGTTGAACATGCCCCAGGGCGTGGAGACGATGCCCGGCTGTCCGAGTTGCGCGGCGGTCGCGAAGGCCGGGCGATCATTGATAATGAGATCGCCGTTGAGATCTCGGCCCGTGTAGATATTGAACGGAGTTCCCGAGTGCGCGATGATGAACGGGCTCAACCGCAGGTTCCACTTCGTCGAGAGGGATCCACCGAGGAAGAATCGGTGGCGGGTGTCGAGCGAGGAGCGGCCATATTCAGTCGACAGGTCGTATTCATTCGCCGGGTACGCGCCTGCGCCGTCGGTGTTGCTCTTGGCGTAGTTGAGGACGTAGCCGGTGAACAGCATCACGCTACGTGTCATGCGGGTGTTCAGGTTGACCAGCAATTGATTCTGATTGAGAATGCCCGACGATTCGTAGAGGCTCAGGATTCCGAGATCCGGATACGGCTTGGTGGTGGTGCCGGGATAGGGCGCGTTGATGTTGCGCGATCGCAGCATGTGCAGACCGCGCGAGTTGGTGAAGGTGACCGCGATGGTCGAGTTGAACGGCAACTGCCGTTCGACGCCGATGGCGCTCTGAATAATGTAGGGCGCGCGGAGCGTGGACGCGACTTCGCGAATGGTCTGCGGGCGCGAGTCGGCGATCAGCGTCGTGACTTCCGGAACGGTGGGATAGAAGTCGGGATTGCGAATGACGAACTGCTGCTGGTTGATGCCGTTGTAGCGTAGGGCCGAGAGCGTGAGGGAGTCGTCAAAGCGATCGTAGAAGACTCCCGATCCGCCACGAATAACGGTCTTGCCGGGACGTCCCTGCTTGGAGCCCGGGGCCCATGCGAAGCCAACGCGTGGAGCGAAATCGGTCCAGTCGTGGATGTTGGTCTGCGTCTCGTAGCGGAGTCCGAGGCTGAGTGTGAAATTCGGCTTCAAACGCCAGTCGTCCTGGACGAAGAGGCCGAGGTCCACCTGGTTCACACCCGCGGCAGGATCGCCGCCGGAGATAGTGAACTGCGAGGCGCCACCACCGAGCGCGCGGATCTGAGCCGGCGTGTATCCCATGCTCTGATAGAGCACCGTGCGGCGGTAGGCCTCGAGCGAACTGATGGAATCCAGCGTGACTCCGGTGGGCTGATTGTTCGGCCCGAGTTCGGGCGCCGGGTATCCGCCCGCGAAGATAAACGTGCCGTTGAAATTCTGCATCGACGACGTGCCCAGCTGGCTGGCGCGAACACGCGCTCCGAAGCGCATGGTATGCGGACCCTGAGTTAGCGAAGTATAGTTCTGATATTCGTAGCTATCGCTGTTGTTATAGCCGAGTCCGATCGTCGAACCGCCGCCGACGAACGATTCCAACACATCGATCTGCGGCGAGTTATCCGGAGAGTTCTGCGAAACGCGGCTGCGCTGGTACTGGAAACGATTTTCGTTAACCGCCTTGGCTCCGAGAATCTGAGTTTCGGTTAACTGGGCAGTCTGCTGCGTGTTATCCGAGTTATAAGCCGTGGAGGGCAGCGAAAACTGGCCGACGCCCTGATTCGATTGTGACGACTGGGTATAGGTGTACCGGCCGGTCAGTGTGATGCTGTTGCTCAACTGGTAGTCGACGCGGGGGCTGGCGGTGGTGCGGCGAACAGGAGTCAGAATCGCCTGCTGGAACGGGAGCGGGTTGAACGTGGGATCGAGCGTGAGCGCGTTGACGACGGCATTCTCGTCGAGGTCGCGGCGTTCGGCGTCGATGAAGAACGACGCCTTTTTGCCCAGCGGACCACTAAGATTCCCACCATAATTCCGGTATTGGAACGGCGGCTTGTTCTGCGAGTAGGGATTGCGCGCGTCGAAGGCGCCGTCGCTGAAGTTGAAGAACGTCTGGCCGCGGAATTTGTCCGTTCCAGGCTTGGTGAAAATCTCAATGCGGCCGTAGCCGAGGCGGTCGTATTCGGCAGAAAAGGGATTCTGGTTGATGCGGATCTCGCGAATCGATTCCTTGGGAGGCAGGCGGCCGCCGGTGAATCCGTCGATGAACATCTGGGCACCATTGGGACCGGCCGAGGGTCCGGCGAGCGCCTGCAAATCTTCGGCGAGGTCGTCGGGATCGTCGGACAGGGCTGCGAGATCGGCGCCGCGAAGAACCAGCGCGCCGGCATTGTTGGACGGATCCGTCGTTAGCTGACTGGCGCTGTTGTCCTCAACCGTGACGTGCTGGGTCTCCATCTCGACGCGCAGTTGGATGTTCAGCGTGACGGTGCCGCCCGCGGGAACCGTGACCGTATTGTTACGGAACTGCCCGAGTCCGGGAGAGGCGGCGGTTACCGTATAGGTGCCGACAGGGAGTCCAGGCACCGTATACGAACCATCGATCGCGGTGGTAACTTTGCGCGTCGTCTGCGGGGACGCGACAGTGACGGTGGTGTTCGGAATCACGGCACCAGTTTCATCGGAGATAACACCCTTGAGCGTCCCCACCGTGGCCTGCGCGAAGGCAGAGGCGCAAAGCAGAAAAAAGAATATCGGCACAACGCAATAGCGCTTCATAGAATTTCTCGTTTTGTTCTGATAACTACTGCTGGCCCGGCATGTTGAGCTCGAGGCTCCATGTTCCGAGGTTCACCGGACCACCGCCGGACGGTGCGGCGCGAAGGATCGGGTCCACGCCGGACAGGACGGTAATCGCGGTGGCGGCCGCCGATCCGTTCGCGGCGGAAGTGAATACGATGAGCGGCTCGCCGGTTTGAATTTCCGATAACGGTTGAGTCGGGATGCGTTCCAGCATCTGGCCGATGTCGCCGCCGCCGGCAGCGCCGCCTCGCGGAGGGCCGCCTGGTGCTGCCGCGCCACCTTCGGGACCAGCATTCGGCCGGAGTCCGGCAGGCCGCGCATTCTCGGCGGATGCACCCGGTCCGCCAGGACGTCCCTGACCGCCGTTCATCCCGGCCGGCATGGCAGCCGCAAAGGTCGGATTCAGACGCCGCGCCAGCATCATCGCGGCCATTTGCGGCAGCTTGCGAATCTGCGAATCGGCGTTGACTTTGATGGTGGCCGGCTTCTTGGTATCGATGTCGTTCAGTTTGATTTCGCCCGCGGCTGGATCGACGGAAATTACCGTACCCGCGATGGTACGGAATGAGCCGGACACAACGGCTTCGGCGTCGATCTTGGTACTGTCTTCGGATTTGGTTCCAAGTACGCGGACCTGATCGCCTTCCTTGATATCGCTGAGAGAGCTTGGCGTGGCGTCCGCGAATCGTACGGAGTCCGGCGCGTACCGCCGGAAATCGGTGTCCGATGTCGTAACTACTTTTGTCAGCGTGGTGACGCCTTGACGGGTTCGCGTCGCGATCATCAGTTCCTTCGAATCGGGAGTTACCGATTTGACGACGCCTGAGGCCCCACGCTTCTGCCAGTCGGCCTGCTCACGCTGATGCTTCTGCGTCAGGTCGGCTTTGCTCATGACGATCAGCGCAACGGCCGGCACGGATTTCTGTTCCTCGGATACGTCGCCGCGGGCCATCACACGATCGCCGACATGCACGCCGGCCAGATCGATTCGCTCGGCTTTTTTGAGATCCTTCTCGCCGGGGGCGACGCGCACGTAGGATGTCTTCTCCTGGATATTGACGGTGTAAGTAGAGCCGTTGTCGGCTTTTACGGTCAGGTGGCTGCCCGACGGATCCTTCGCCGTGACTTCACCTATCACTCTGCCAAGCGGCTTCTTCGGAGCTTCCGTTTGTGCAAACGTCGTGAGGGCGAACAGGACCAGGCAGCAGAGCTTCATTCGCCAGAGAAGGCGAGGTCCCATTGTCCGGGGTTACATTTCGACTGTTAAGAAACGTCAAGACGGGGGTCAGGGGGTCTGGACGTGGAGTTCATTGATAACCTTTGTAACTCCCTTGACCTTCTTTGCGACCTTTTCCGCCCGTTGTTTCTGCTTGTCGCGAGTGACTTTGCCCTTGAGGGTCACGACGCCGTCTTGAACGGTTACATCGATGCCGCCGCCATTGACGTTTGTGTCGGAGGCGAGTTTCAGCCTGACCTGATCGTAGATGTGATCGTCCTTGGGATTGCCCTGGGCGAACAACGTCCCGAGAGCGAGGCAGGAGACGAGAAGAGCGCGCTTCAGGAACATGCGTCTACAATCCTGCCATAGATCGCCAGTCGATAGCATTTAGAAATTCGGGATCTTCGCGCCAGTTCTCGCGCACTTTCACAAACAGTTCCAGATAAATTTTCCGATCGAGAAGATGCTCGGCTTCGAGGCGCGCATCGGTGCCGATTTTCTTCAGCAGGTGGCCGCCGGAGCCGATGATGATGGCCTTCTGCCCGGCGCGTTCGACATAAATAACCGCGAAGATACGAACGAGCTTCGGCGTGTCTTCCCACTTCTCGATCATGACGGCCACCGAGTGCGGCACTTCTTGCTGAGTGGTATGCAGGATCTTTTCGCGAATCAGTTCGGCGACCATGAAGCGTTCGGGCTGGTCGGTGATGTAGTCGGGCGGGAAGAATGGCTCGCCTTCCGGCAGGTGGGCGACAATCGAGTGCTTCAGCACGTCGAGACCTTCGCCGGTGAGTGCCGATACGGGGATGTACTCGTCGAATTCCCGAATCGCCTTGTACTGTTCAATACGGGCCAGCAGGTTGCGCTTGTCCTTGATGCGATCAATCTTGTTCAGCGCGAGGAACAGCGGCGTCCCGGTCTGCTTCACGACGGCGATGGCGCGTTCATCATTGGCGCTCGGATTCTGTGTGGCATCGGCGACGAAGACCAGGACATCGCGATCCTCCACAGCGGAGCGGATGGTGTCCATCATCCGCTTGTTGAAGGCGTTATCGGACTTGTGGATGCCGGGCGTATCGACGAAAACAATCTGCGCGTCCGGTGTCGTCAGGACGCCCTGAATGGTGGTCCTGGTGGTCTGCGGCTTGGAGGCGACGATGGCGAGTTTGGTGCCGAGCATCGCGTTCAGCAGCGTCGATTTTCCGGCGTTGGGCCGGCCTAGGAGCGAAACGAATCCGGCGCGGTGCATTATGAATTCTCGACTTTCTCGGTCTGTTCTTCCACAGGTGCACGGTATACGCGCACCTGTTGCACGCGCAGCTCGTTGCCGGCGAGCACTTCGATGCGGATTCCAGCGTGCTCCGCCTTCTCACCGGCGGAAGGAACGCGTCCGAGCCACTCGGTGACGAGACCGCCGACGGTGGTGGATTCGGTATCCTCGTCGACGCGGAAGTCGAGCAACTCCTGCAGGCGGTCGACGTCGAAGCTACCCGAAACCACGAATTTACCGTCGGGTTCTTCAGTGATGTCGCGCTCGGGTTCGTGCTCGTCGTGTATCTCGCCGACGATCACTTCCATCATGTCTTCCATGGTGATGAGTCCCGCGGTGTTGCCGTACTCGTCGATGACGATGGCCATGTGCGCGCCGCTCTGCTGCATCTCGCGGAGAAGATCGTTTACGCGCTTGGTTTCCGGCACCAAGGGCAGAGGCCGGATCAGTTCGCGAACCGTGCGAGTGTGGCGCTGCTGTTCGTCGAGTTCGAACATGTCGCGGACGTGGACGAATCCGATCACCTGATCGATGCTGCCCTCGTAGACGGGAATGCGCGAGTACTGCTCGTGGATGACGAGGTTTCGCAGATCCTCGAGCGATCGCGAAACATCGATGGCCACGATGTTGGGGCGGGCGGTCATGACCTCGCGGACCGTCTTGTCGCCGAACGCGACCACCGATTGGATGAGCCGGCGGTCATCCTCCTCGATGATGCCTTCCTCTTCGCCGGCGGAGATGAGCGCCTCGATGTGTTCGGCGACATCGGTCACCTGCTCTTGACCGCGTTCGGGTGTTCCGAGTTCGGCGAGCGAGTATGCGAAGCCCAGGGTCCAGGTGAAAGGCCGCATGCATAGGGCGAGCGCCTTGGCGGCGGGTACGAGTCGCGTCAGCCAGCCCATGCGGCTGCGGCGGTAGAGAATCTGTGGAATGAGATAGGTGGCGATTAGCATCGTGACGATGCTAAAAAGAGTAGCGGCGAGTGCGGCCTGCCAAATAGCGTTTGCGGGCGACCAAGCTGCCAGGAAGTAGATGACACCCAGCGCTGTCATGCACAAGTGCTTGGTCATCGAATAGACGGCCGCGCCATCCTCCACTTTTAGGCCGATCTTGTCCTGCAGCGTTTCCTTGAAGAACTCGAGCGATCGATATTCGCGCGTTCGCAGGCGCAACGATTCGAGATACAGCAATTGCAGGAGGCTCGCGAACCAGAGGATGACGGTCACGACGAGCGCTACCGCGGTGAATAACGACGTCATACGCGGGCTCTTTCGATGAGGCCGCTGGGAAGCCCGAGCGCCTTCCGCCATCGTGTCTCAGCGCGGCGCATCCGGCCGGCGTCGCTCTCGTGGTCCATGCCGAGCAGGTGCAGTACGCCGTGGAGCATCAGAACGAGAATCTCGTCGTTGAGCGAGTGCTGGTGTTCGGCGGCCTGCTCAGTGGCGCGATCGACGGAGATGGCGATTTCGCCCAGGAAACCGTCGCGCGCGCCGCTGGGAAACGACAGAACGTCGGTGGGGTAATCGTGGCCGAGGAACTGCAGATTCAGCCTTTGGAGTTCGGCGTCGCGCGTGAGCAGGCAAGTGAACCGGCGCCCGTTGGCGACCTCGGTTTGCAGGCGCGCGGCAAACGCACGAATCGCGGCACGGTCAATCCGCGTCGACCCGCATTGGAATAAGACACTACTATCGGGGTTCGACATCGGTCAAGCGATCGGGAGCGGGTCCGGTTCCGCATCGCCGGCGGGGGGTAGCGGCTCGTTCGAACCGTCCGGAAGCGGGAGGTCGACAGCATCGTCAGTCAGCTTTAGGGATAACTGGCGGCCAGCGAGATTTTCCTGATAGCGCTCGTAGGCGCGAACGATGCGGGCCACCAGGTTGTGGCGGACGACGTCCTTGTCGTCGAACTGGATGAAGCTGATGCCCTCGACACCGCGCAGGATGTCGATCGCGTCGATCAGACCGCTACGCTTGCCGGTGGGCAGATCGATCTGGGTGGCATCGCCGGTGACCACCATTTTCGAGTTGAAGCCCATACGGGTGAGGATCATCTTCATCTGCTCGGGCGTGCTGTTCTGCGCCTCGTCGAGAATGATGAAGCTGTCGTTGAGCGTGCGGCCGCGCATGAAGGCGATGGGCGCCACTTCGATGACATTGCGCTCCAGGAGTTTTTCGACGCGATCGGAGTCGAGCATGTCGAATAGCGCATCGTAGAGCGGGCGCAGATACGGATCCACTTTTTCCTGCAGCGTGCCGGGCAGAAATCCGAGCCGTTCACCGGCTTCGACGGCAGGCCGCGTTAGCACGATCCGGCTGACGCGCTTGTTTAGCAGGGCCGAAATGGCCATGAATACAGCCAGATAGGTTTTGCCAGTACCAGCCGGTCCGACGCCGAAAACCATGTCGTTGCGTTCGATGGCTTCGACATAGCGGCGCTGATTCACGGTCTTCGGGGCAAGGGGTTTCTTGCCGAAGTTCCTCTGGCGGCCACTTTCTACCAGGCGGCGGAGACTGGTTTCCGCATCTTCCGTGACTACGCGAAGATAGCTGTTCAGATCGCCATTATTAAAGGTGTGCCCTTCTTTGATGAGCGAGAAGTAATCTTCGAGAATAGTGGCGGCGCGAGTGACGTTGGCCGACTCGCCCTCAAGTTCGAGCGAATCGTTCAGGAGGCGTATTTTCAGGCCGAGGTTCTCTTCCAGGACCCGGATATTTTCGTCTCTGGTCCCGAATAGAGACTCAATGCCGCGACTGATCGGTACACTAACTTTCATCGATAAGATTGGGCAAGGAAGGAGTAGCGAGTGGACTGCTCAACACGAATTCCGCGTAAGCGGAGCGAGCCAACATCTGTTTTGAGTATAGCACCAACATCCTAAACGCAGAATATTATTCGAGGGTGACGGCTGCGCAGGAAGCTGATGAAAGTTCTAGCCGATAGTGACCGAGGCGCGGAGATCGGCCACCCCGGCGGTGTAGCGGTCGCCGGCCACGGAGAAGGCTATGGCGTCGTCGAGCCAGTCGTGGGCGGTACCGTTCGGGTCGTGAGAGGCGGCGGTGATGGTGTAGTCGCCTGGGCAGAGGTCGCAGTTGAACCGGAGGGTCAGGTGCACCTCCTGTCCCGTGGTGCACGGGCCGATGCGAATCCCTTCGAGTTCGGTGTTGGTGCCGTATACTTCGAGGCCGATGCGCGTGCGGATGAGAATGCCGATCACGGGATTTTCAACGGGTGCGGCGAACCGGACCACGGCGCGGATCGCAGCTGGATGATGGCTTCGCAGGACCAGCGACGGCTGCCCGCCGGCGTCGAGACTTTCGAGCGAGATCAACTCCGCACGGCCGTCGCCTCGCCGGGCCGCGAGATTCAGCGGCTCTGAAAGGGTTTCGCCCCATGCGGCGAGTTGGCCCGCGACGTAGTCGTTGTATTGGCGATACATCTCGCGCGGATCGCCCCGGCCGGCGAGTTGACCTTTGTCGAGCCACCAGACTTCGTCGGCGATGCGCCGCAGCGTCCACGCATCCGGGCATGCAAACAGAATCGTCGTGCCGGTGCGGCGCAGGCGTTCGAGGCCGATGAAAGCGCGCTCGCGAACCAGCGCGTCCTGGCAGGAGAGCGCGGCGTCGAGCGCGAGTATTCCGGCGGGTGAGAAATTGAGCGGTTCACCCAGGCGGATCAGCCGGCGCACGGATGGCGCAGTCACCGTGCCCGACGCAGGTTCGGCGATACCCGCGGCCAGTTGGAGAAGCGCCGCTTTGCCGGAGCCTTTGAGTCCGATGATGCCGATAATCGCGCTGTCCGGCGCTGATGCGGTGAATTGATTCAGCGGCGCCAGCGTGACGTCCTGAAAGTGAATCGCCATGCAGTAGATAGAATAACCCTGAATGCTGTTTGCATTATTTGCGCTGGCGATTACGATTCCCCGCACGGGCCGCGTCGTGCTTCCCGCGGGCGTCACTACGTTGAAGGCGGAGATTCTGATTCCGGAAGGGGCTCACGATCTGGTGATCGCCGGAAATCCGAAAGGCAGCGTGCTGAAACTCGCGCGGGGATTCAGCGGAAGGGGGGCCATTGTCTGCGAGAAATCGAAGAACATCCGGCTGGTCGGGTTTACCGTCGACGGGTCGCGTATGGGGGTGACGGAGCGAATCGGGTTGCCGCCGTCTAACGTGAGGTTTGCGGATTTCTACAAGCGCAACGGAATACTGGCGGATCAGGTGGAAGGGCTCTCGGTTCATCGCGTGTCGTTCCACGACATCTGGGCATACGCCGTATTGGTGAGCAAGTCCCAGCGGGTGCTGATCGACGATCTGCGTGTGAGCGACTCGGGCAGCCGGAACCCAAAAGGACGGAATAACACGACGGGTGGTGTGCTGCTGGAGGAGGGTACGTCCGACTTTCAGGTTCTACGTTCGAAATTCTTGAATGTGCTGGGAAACGGCGTCTGGACGCATTCGAATTACGGGTCGCCGAGGAATGTCCGGGGGGTTATCGCCGAAAACGATTTTCGCGAGATCGCGCGCGATGCGGTGCAGGTGGGGCATGCCACCGAAGTTCGTGTCGAGAAGAATACGGGCGGCCGGATCGGATATCCCTTCGAAGCCGTGGATGTCGAGACAGGCGCCACTCCGGTAGGCATCGATACATCGGGCAACGTCGATAAGACCGTGTACAGGCAGAACCGGTTCGAGGAAGTTAATGGTAAGTGCATCGACCTGGACGGCTTTCACGATGGCCAGGTGACGTTTAATACGTGCGTGAATAAAGGCACGGCGGAGAGTTATCCCAGCGGGCATTTTGGAATTGTCGTGAACAATTACAACCCCGATATGCGGAGCGAGAATATTACTATCGCGGACAACACGATCGACGGCTCGAAATTCGGGGGTGTGTTTCTGATCGGCTCCCATCATACGGTGGTGCGGAACAAACTGCTGAATCTGAACCTGGCGCATTGTAACGAGAATGCGGCGAAGTTCGGTTGTGTGGCGATTCAGGGCGAGCCCGATGTGCTGGAGTCGGGGATTTACCTGGGCCGGATCGCGGCGGAGTGGGCGCAGAAGAGGGCCTCGGCATCCAGCGGGCACGTGATTAAGGACAACGTAATTACGGGATACAAGATGGACCAGCGGTGCGTGATGGCCGCGCCGGGCGTGAAGTTATCGGCGAGTGTTGTCGAAGGAAATGTCTGCAAGGCGGTGCAGTAGATGGCGGATGACGTAGCGGCGCGGATGCGTGACGACTGGAACGCGCGGGCGGTGGAGGATGCGAACTACTACGTCGCTTTCGGCCGGCGCGACCAGAGCGAGGACGAGTTCTTCGAGACGGCGAAGGGGGTAGTGCGCGGTATTCAGGGAGAATTGCGGCACCTGGGTTCGGGGAATCGGCGTGCGCGGCGGGCGCTCGAGATCGGCTGCGGACCCGGTCGATTGATGCGGCCGCTGTCGGAGCATTTCGGCGAGATACACGGAGTGGATGTATCGGACGAGATGGTCCGGCTGGCCCGCGAGCGTCTGCGTGGAGTGGCGCATGCGCATGTGCATGCTGGCAATGGCGCGGAGTTGCCACAGTTCGCCGATGAGTCGTTCGATCTCGTGTATTCGTATGCGGTGTTTCAGCACATTCCGAGCCGGGACGTGGTGCTGTCGTACCTGCGTGAAACGCATCGAGTGTTGAAGCCCGGAGGATTGGTCCGGATGCAGTTCAATGGACTGCCGCAGTCGGCGAGGCAGTACGACACCTGGTTCGGGGTGCGAATCAGCGCGGAGGATCTTATCGCGTTTGCGATGGAGTACGACTTCCAGGTACTGGCGATGGAGGGCATCTCGACGCAGTACATGTGGACCACCTGGCGGAAGCGCGAGCCCGGCTGGCGGTCGGCGGAAGTTTCGAGCAGGGCAGAGATTCACCGGATCACGAATGCACAAAATTCGGAACCAGTGGCGCCGAATCGCGGCCTGTTCGCTTGCGTTTCGGTGTGGATGAGATACTTGCCCGCGGATGTGGATCTGGTGGATCTGGAGATTACGGCAGGCAACCGCAAGGCCAGGGCGATGTATGCCGGACCGCCGGACGAATCGGGCGTACGGCAACTGAATGCCGTGCTCACCGAATGCGATGATACAGGGCTGATGCCACTCGAGTTACTGTGGCGAGGTAAGCCGCTGTGCGCTCCGGCGGTATTGCGAATGATTCCCGCGGGTCCGGCGGTGCCGCGGCTCCTATCGGTCACCGATGGTGTGAATCTGCTGGCGGGGAATCGAATTGAGACGCGATTTATCAAGGCGACCTTCGAGGAAGTGGAGCATGCGGACCGGTTCGCAGCCGCACTGGATGGAGACGCGCTGCCGGATGTCGATGTGTTCTGCACGGATCCGCAGTCCCGGCGTTATGAAGTGAATATACGATTGCCGGAGGGGACAGCGGCCGGTCCGCATGCACTGGAACTACGGCTCGGGCGGAGGCGGTTTGCGCCCGTGGGGATCGATGTGGTTACTCCCCAGCCTTCAGCGTGAACAGGAACGTGCTTCCCATCCCGGCTTCCGATTCCACCCAAAGCTTGCCGCCGTGGCGCTCCACGATTTTGCGGCAGATAGTCAATCCGATTCCCGTGCCCGGGACGTCGCGGCCGTGGAGCCGCTTGAACATATCGAAGATGCGGTCGTGATACTGCGGCGCGATGCCTTCGCCGTTGTCGGTGACGCGAACAACATACTGGTCGCCGGTCCGCTCGGCCGTGATATGGATCTCCAGCGGCCGCACCTTATCGCGGTATTTGATCGCGTTGCTGAGCAGGTTCTGCACTAACTGGATCAGTTGGATCTGATCGCCCCAGACTACCGGCAGGTTCTGAAACTCAATCGTGGCCTTGCTGTCAAAAACCGAGGCCTCCAGGTTCGAGATGGTCCACTCAGCCACGCCGTTCATATCGACGGCCGAGAAGGTGCGCGGCTCCGAGTTGACTACGCGCGAATACGCAAGCAGGTCCTCAATCATCTTCTGCATGCGGCGGGCGCCGTTGGCGATGTACTCGAGGTACTCGTCCGCATCGGAGTCGAGTTGGTCGCTATAGCGGCGCTGCAAAAGCTGGGAGTAGGTGTGGATGGTCCGCAGCGGCTCCTGCAGGTCGTGGCTGGTTACGTAGGCGAACTGTTGGAGATCGGCGTTGGACCGTGTCAGTTCTTCGGCCTGACGCGCCAGCAGGGAGGTGGCCTCGTATCGCTCGGCGATCGCGGCCTGCGTCTCGTACTGGCGGCGGCGCGCGCGTAGCGCCGATTCCACCGCGCTGATCAGCGAGATGCCCCGCAGCGGCCGTTCGAGCAGAGTGACGTTCCCGATCGCGCGGAACGGGGGCACATCCCCGCCGCTGGCCATCAGCACGATGAAAGGGAAATCCGACCACGTTGGTTGGGAGTCGCACCAGTCGCGAAGCGCCGCGGTGTGTTCGGTCAACGCTTCCTCGGCGATGATGGCAGTCCCGGCGCCCTCGCGCAGATTCGCCAGCAAGTCCTGAAACGCCGCGCACGGTACAGCGTCCAGTTTCGCCTGCTGCAGCGTATGCGCGATCAGAGCCGCGTCACGACCGATGGGTGCCAGGATGAGGACGCGTTCGGTTTCCGGCATCACTCACCGGCCGGGTCGCGTTTCAACAGAGGAGGAAGCCCGACGGCGAGGACGTCGTCGAGTCCGGCGATAGCGGTGTGGATTCGATTGGCGAGTGGCACCTTAGAGTCTCCTGGCATAGTGAGTGTCATTCATCATAACGGGCCGGCGGACGAACCTCCATTTCGGTCACGCGGCAAGATGTACAATTCCCCAGTGACCGTCCCTATCGCACTTTTCGGGAAACTGCCCCATCGTTTCATCGCGATGGCGCTTCTGTTTGTAGCCAGCCAAGCCGCCTCGCTCGCGGCGGCTCAAGGGCATCTGCGGGTGGCTGCCAACCACCATTATTTACAGTACGAGGATGGGACTCCATTTTTCTATCTCGGCGATACGGCGTGGGAATTATTCCACCGGTTAAACCGTGAGGAAGCCGCCCGGTACCTGTCGAACCGCGCCGCGAAGGGATTCACTGTCATTCAGGCAGTCGTATTAGCGGAGCTGGACGGGCTCTCAGCTCCCAATGCCTATGGCGACCTCCCGCTGATTGACCGAGATCCTGCAAGGCCGAATGAAGCCTATTTCCGGCACGTCGATTACGTCGTGGATCAGGCCGGGAAACTCGGCTTGTTCATCGGCATGCTTCCCACTTGGGGACGCTACTGGGTGACCGGAGGTGACAAAATCTTCACGCCAGAATCGGCCCGCCGGTATGGCGCGTTTCTCGGCGCGCGGTACAAGGACAAGTCGATCATTTGGATTCTGGGGGGCGACCAGACGATTACTTCAGAGGCCGATCGGGCCGTGATTGACGCCCTTGCACAGGGACTCACCGACGGGGACGGCGGCGTACATTTGAAGACCTTCCACCCGCGCGGCCCCGGTCAATCGTCGATCCACCTGAACGACGCGCCCTGGCTCGATTTCAATATGTCGCAGTCGTCCCACGCCGCCCGCGATCACGACAACGGGCTGTACGCCGAGCACGACTACGCGTTGACACCGCCCAAACCGACGCTGGACGGTGAGCCGCGATATGAGCAGATTCCGGTAGGGTTCTATCTGCGCGGGCACAGCGATCTCGACCGGTTCGACGATTACGACGCCCGCCAGGCAGCCTGGTGGTCCGTTCTCGCCGGCGCCTGCGGCCACACATACGGGAACAACAACATCTGGCAGATGTGGCAGCCGGGCCGGAAGCCGGTGATCGATGCGAATATTCCGTGGGATCAGGCGCTCGATCATCCGGGCGCTTTCCAGATGGGCTGCTTGCGCCGGTTCCTGGAAGCCCTTCCGTTCTCGAAACTGGTGCCCGATCAGCGGCTGATCCTGAATGGTCCATTGACGGGAGGGGCGAAGATTCGCGCGGCCCGGTCGGTGGACGGGACCTTCGCGGTGGTGTACTCGCCTCGAGGCGAAGCATTCACGTTGGACAGAAGCGTGGTTCAGTGGAAGCGTGTCGAGGAGGTCTGGTTCGACCCGCGGTACGGCGTCACCTATCCGATTCATGAGGGCGATCGCTGGGGGATTCAAACCTACACTCCGCCCTCCTCAGGACGAGGGAACGATTGGGTGCTGGTGCTGCGAGGCGTCACGCCGCGTTGAGAATACGTGACAAATTCCGAGCTAACCGGAGCCAGATTCCAACAGTCTGAAGGTTGGATGGAAGAGACGGACGCGGTAGCGATTGCCCGGGCGCAATCGGGTGACAGCGATGCCTTTCGATGCCTGGTGGAGCGCCACGGCCGAAATGTCTTCCGTCTGGCTTTTCGCATGACTGGCAATGAAAACGACGCAGAGGACATCGTGCAGGAGACATTCCTGAGGGCCTTCAAACAGCTCAACCGGTACGAATCCCGCGCGAGTTTCGGGACTTGGCTCTACCGGATCGCGGCGAACTGCTCGCTGGATCTGATCCGGGTTCGGAAGCAGCGCCAGGAGGTCGCGACATCGGAAGGCGACGATCGCGACCTGTTCGATGTGATGGAGAGCCCGGTGCCGGGTCCTGACCGGCTGGCTGTCAGCCGTCAGGTTCAGCAGCGCGTGGCCGAGGCCATGGGCGAGTTGAGCCAGCAGGAGCGGACGGCGTTCGTGCTGCGGCACTTCGAAGGACTCGGCATTGAAGAGATCAGCGGAGTGCTGGGCGTCGGGGGCAACGCGGCGAAGCATACGATTTTCCGCGCTGTCCAAAAGTTGAGGCGGGCGTTGGAACCGGTGGTGGACGCATCATGAATCACCCCACAGAACAGCAATTGATTCTGCATTATTACGGCGAGGGTTCGCCGGGCTTGGACCAGCACTTCTCGGAGTGCGAAGTCTGCCGCGGCGAATATCGGAAGCTGCAGCGAGTCTTGAACACCGTCGAGAGTCTGCCGGTGCCGGAGCGCGCGGCCGAATACGGGTCGGACGTCTGGAACCAACTGCGGCCGCGAATCGGTGCTCCGGCGCAGCAAGGATGGCGGGCGTGGTTCGAGTGGCGGAGGGTTGGGGTGGCGGCGGCGATGACCGGTCTGCTGGTACTGGCGTTCATCGCGGGACGATACGGGCACGCGCCGGAATCGAAGCCGGCTGTTGCATCGGCGCCTGTTCGCGCGAGGATTCTGATGGTGGCTGTCGGCGATCACCTGGAGCGATCGCAGATGGTGCTCGCGGAGTTATCGAATCTCGGACCAGGCCGCAAGGGGCGTGTCGATATCAGCTACGAGCAGCGCGCCGCCGAGGATCTGGTGGACTCCAGCCGGTTGTACCGCATGTCGGCGAACCGGACGGGAGATACCGCGACCGCCGCCGTGCTGGACGAACTCGAGCGAGTCCTGCTGGAAGTGGCGCACGGACCGTCGGAGGTTAGCGAATCGCAACTGGAGGATCTGCAGAAGCGGATCTCGGATGCGGGGATTCTTTTCAAAGTCCGCGTGTACGCGTCGCAGATAGGCCGGCGCGGAGCGGCCAACAACAAAGTCTTGAATTGATCGGGAGCGAAAGATGAAAACGATACTGACTATTTTTACGCTATTCGTGTGTTCGGGCGCGTTCGGGCAACAGTTCGCACAACCGGCCGCGCCGGCGCAGGAACCTATGTACCTCGCCCAAGCCGGATCGGTGGAAGTGGCTCGTGATGCGGAGCGGAAGGCGCGAGATGCCGCGCGCACCGATCGCGAAGACAATAGTTACCGGCGCGGAACCAGGTCGATTGAACGCCGGGAGTATGAGC
The DNA here is from genome assembly GCA_038322675.1 of Bryobacterales bacterium. Classification (GTDB taxonomy): domain Bacteria; phylum Acidobacteriota; class Terriglobia; order Bryobacterales; family Bryobacteraceae; genus TMP-7. The sequence goes on along the minus strand of JBBQGE010000028.1, from coordinate 47,311 downwards.
AGGCGATCGAGTCCTTCGACGGCGTCATCGAGGCCAAGAGCAGCCGCGCGGACGGCGCTCTGTACTGGAAAGCCTACGCGCAGAATCGGCTCGGGCGGCGCGATCAGGCGCTCGTAACGATCGGCCAGTTGGCGAAGCAGTATCCGCAGAGCCGCTGGTTAAGCGACGCGAAAGCTCTGGAAATGGAGGTCAAGCAGGCGTCGGGCCGCCCTGTGTCGCCCGATGCCGAAGCCGATGACGACCTGAAGTTGCTGGCGATTAACGGTCTGATGGCCAGCGATTCCGAACGGGCTCTGCCGCTTTTGCAGAAGGTGATGAACGATCCGAAAGCGTCCCCGCGTATCAAGGAGAGGGCGTTGTTCGTACTCGCGCAAAGCCGCGATCCGAAAGGCCGCGAGATCCTCGTGCAGATTGCCAAGGGCGGAGGCAATCCGGACATGCAACTCAAGGCGGTGGAGTACCTGGGCGTGTTCGGGCGAGGCAATGCGCAAATGCTCGCCGACATCTACTCGTCTTCGAGCGATCCGTCGGTGAAGCGGGCCGTGATCCACGGGTTCATGATGGCGAACGATTCGGACCGGTTGTTGAAGATCGCCAAGACCGAGCAGCAGCCCGAACTCCGGAGCGAGGCCATCCATACGCTCGGCATGATCCGGCGCGACACCACGGGGCCGGCGCTGGTGGAGCTGTATGGCTCTCTTTCCGATGCACAATCGAAGAACGCGGTGATCGATGCTCTCTTCATTCAGCAGAATGCGAAGGCGTTGGTGGATATTGCCAGGAAAGAGAGCAACCCTCAACTGAAACGCGAAGTGGTGCAGCGCCTCTCGATCATGAAGTCGAAAGAGGCCACGGATTACATGATGGAGGTTTTGAACAAATGAGGACGCTATCGATTCTTCTGCTGGCGGGCGCATTCGCGGCGCTCGCGCAACAACCGCAGATTGAGAACGGCCACTTCGAGACCCGGCCTCTGACCGGCAGTCTTGAGCCGGCGATGAAGCAGACCGGGCCCGCATGGATCGGCTATTCCGTGCCCATCATTGCCGGCGAGCATCACGTCTGCGGATGGGACGGACGCCGCGGGGAATCGAATCATCTCTCGCTCGAAGGCCCCAGCGCGCTGTTCGTGTTCTATCGTGTTGAGCAGAATGCGGTGACGGAGGTGAAGCTCGCCACTCCCGACTGCACGGTCGATGCCGGCGGACTTCCGGTGGTGTGGCTGACGGGTGTATCGCCGGATGCGAGCGTCCACTTCCTGGAATCGCTGGTGCCGAGCGAGCACTCCGCGGTTGCCGCGATCGCTCTTCACAAAGCAGGGGCGGCGGATCGGGCACTGGATGCTATGGCGACCGGCAACTATTCCGAGAAGATTCGCAAGGATGCGATCTTCTGGCTCGGCGTTTCGCGCGGCCGCCACGGATACGAGAAGGTGCTGAGCGTCCTGAATAGCGATGCGAGCGACAAGGTTCGGGAGCACGCCATCTTCGCGCTCACGCAAAGTAAAGAGAAGGATGCGATTCCCGCTATCGTTCGCGTGGCTCGTGAGGATCGCAGCCCGCGCGTCCGGGGGCAGGCATTGTTCTGGCTGTCGCAGAGCGCGCAGAAGAAGATCGCGGCGGATGCTATCGCGAAGTCCATCGCCGACGATCCGGAGACGGATGTGAAGCGCAAGGCTGTGTTCGCGCTGTCGCAACTGCCGTCCGATGACGGGGTGCCGAAGCTGATCGATGTAGCGCGGACGAACCATAATTATGAGGTCCGGAAGCAGGCCTTGTTCTGGCTGGGACAATCCAAGGACCCGCGGGCGCTGAAGTTCATCGAGGAAGTACTTTCGAGATAACGTCGTAACGATCGCCTCGAACAGGGCGTTCCCACAACCGGACACCATCGCCGGTAGTGGTGGACGCTCTTTTCATTTGGAAACAGGCACTTGGCGAGATCATAAGCATGGCAGCAGGCGTGCCGTGTACTATCGAGGTAGTCCTTCCAATGACCGCAATGGCGACCATCCCGAGGTTCTCGTATGGCGAAGAACTGGCTCAAATTGCAGCCAAGTTCTCAGCCGCGCCGGAACTCTCGGCGCTGCTGCATACGGCCGCGTTCCACACTCGTCAACTGTTGGGATGCTCGGTTGTGATCTTCACCAGGCCAGGCAGTGAGCCGCTGTATGTCGCGGCTTCGAACGTCGGCGTGCCGCGCGAGGAGTTGCTGCACGTGCGGTACGAACACGGCGATGAATTGATCACGCGGCTCGAAGCGGGCGAACTCGTGCGCAGCGGCAATCTGCCTCCACGAGGGATCGCGGTTATCGCATTGCGGCGGCGCTCCGAGTTAATCGGCTTCGTGAGCCTTGGGCAGAGTCCTTATTCAGACGACTACCGGGAATTAGGACGGGAGTTACTGATGCCCCTTGCCGACCAGCTCGCGCTGCATGTCGAAAACTTCCGGCTGCGCGAACAGGATGTCGAGTTGTCGCGAGTCCGCGAGCTACAGGAGCGTCTACTGCCGAAGGCCGCTGCCGCCGTGCGGGGCTACGACATCGCGCATGTGTGGCGTCCGGCACGTTCGGTCAGTGGCGATTACTTCGATGTCATTCAGCTCGAGGACGAAAAGATCGCGGTGTGCATCGGCGATGTGATCGGTAAGGGCATGCCGGCCGCGCTGTTGATGTCGAACGTACAGGCGGCGGTGAAGGCCGTCGCGGCGCCCGATATGGCGCCCTCGGAGTTGTGTGCGCGGGTGAACCGCGTGCTGGCCGGAAATCTGGCGGCGGGAAATTTCGTCACGTTCTTCTACGCGCTGATCGACACGCGGACCGGGCAGTTGACCTACACCAACGCGGGCCATGTGCCGCCGGTGCTTGCGCGCCGGGACGGATCGGTGATGCGCCTGGAACAGGGCGGGGCGCTGCTGGGCGTGTTCAAGAATTGGGCGTTTCAGCAGGAGTACGTGCAGTTGCAAAAGGGCGACCGCATAGCCATGTTCACCGACGGCATCACCGAGTTGAAGGACGACACCGAAGAGGAATTCGGCGAAGACCGGCTGGCCGCTCTGGTGTCGAAGCATCGGGCTTGCGGCGCGTCGGAACTGAAGGACCGGCTGGTGGCTGCCGTCTCCGATTTCGCGAACGGCAGCTTTCAGGACGACGTCACATTGGTTGTGGTGGCGGCGGAATAAGTCAGAACCGTCTCGGCCGAATAACTTTGCCGGGAATCCGCGTCTAACCCGGACAGGAGGAACTCTTCATGTGGAAGGGTGTGTTACTCGGAGTTGTCATCACCATCGCCATTCTCGTTGTAGGCGCATGGATCTTTGTGAAATTGGGCATGGCGCCGGTGGCGACGGCAGCCTCGCCGATTCCGTTTGAGCGGACGTTTGCGAAAATGGCGCTGAATGCGGCGATTCATCGGAATGCTCCTGACAAATCGCCGGTGGAGGCCACCGAAGCGAATCTGTTAGAGGGAGCGAAGGAATACCGCGAGCACTGTGCGATCTGTCACGGTTTGCCGGGCGAGTCGACGACGGCGTTGCGCCAGGGCATGTTCCCGAAGCCTCCGGATCTGCTGCAGGGCAAAGGCGTTACCGACGATCCAGTGGGCGAAACCTTCTGGGTGACCAGGAATGGAATCCGGTTATCGGGAATGCCGGCCTGGGACAAAGCGATGAACGACGACGAGATCTGGAAGGTCAGCGAGTTGCTGGCGAATGCGGACAAACTGCCGGAGAGCGTGAAACAGGAGTTGCAGAAGCGGCCGATGTGACGGGTACCCCACCCATCGGGTGCGTCGAAACGCGCAAGCAGGCCGTCGCGACGGCCGATCTCACTGATTCTGAACCATAATTCGGTGGCTCGCCAATTGCAGTATTCCTTCAGAATCATTTGAAGCCAGGAGGTTCTACATGCTTATCAGCACTGTATCCTTTGCACTCCTGCTCGCGTTTCAAGCCCCACCCTCGAGCGAGGATCTGCAGTCCGCATTCACTAATCTAAAAGCCGCTGAAGAGAAGAAGGACGTCGACGAGATCGCCAAATGGGCCGTCGATGCGTCCAAGCTGGCGAAGGCAATCATCAAGACCCCCGTGCCCTCCAATGCCGGCGAGGCCGCGGCGGTAAAGCCGCGCCTGGATTTTGCGAAGGAGGTGCAGACGTACACCGAGTATGCGCTGTACACCGCCGCGCTACGCTCGTCCGATAAAGCCAAAATGATGGAGCTGTACGACACCCTGGAGCAACAGGCCCCGGCGAGCGAGTACCTGTCCAAGCTCAACGGTCCGTACATCGGCGCGCTGATGTCCACCGGTAAACAGAGCAAAACGTTTGCATTCGCGGAGAAGGCGATCGGCCGCGATCCCTCGAACGAGGATCTGCTGGTCGTTCTCGCCGATGGCGCGATGGCGCGGAAGCAGTGGGAGCGGGCCGCGGGCTACGGCACGAAGCTGGCCGGCATCATGAATTCGCACCCCAAGCCGGAGGGCGTTCCCGTCGGGGATTGGGAGCACCGCCGGGCGGCACTGATCGGACGCGGGTATTGGATCGCCGGCATTTCGTACGCGACGATGACCAAGCATGCGCAGACCGATAAGAACCTGCGGGCCGCTCTGCCGTACATCCAGGATGAGCCGGTTCTCAAGAGCAGCGCTCTGTTTTTCCTGGGCATTGCGAACTACGGTCTGGCGCGCGCGACAAACGACAAAGTGCTGCTCAAGCAGGCTCTCAAATTCAGCGAGGAGGCCTCGGCGATTCCTGGAGCCTATCAGCAGCAGGCCGCGCAGAATGTGTACGCGATGAAGCAGGAACTCAGCCGGTTCCGCTAAGCCGATATAATTCGATTTCGGTCTTCACGTCCGAAATCGGAGAATACATCTGAATGAAACTGGTCACTTATCGGCGCGCCGGAAAAGCGCCTGAAGCCGGCGTCGTGCTGGGCGAGCGTGTTATCAGCCTCGCCGGAGCCGGCTATCCCGACATGATCTCGCTGGCCGCGCAGGGCGAAGATGCCCGCGCCCGGGTGGAGAACTGGATCCACAACCCGCCGGCGGACGCTGTTTCGGAGCTTTCGGCGGTGTCGCTGATGGCCCCGGTTCCTCGTCCGCCCAAGCTGATTTGCGTGGGGCTGAATTACCGGGACCATGCGATCGAATCGAACATGGAGATGCCGAAGGTCCCGACGATCTTCAATAAGTTCCCCAATATCGTGATCGGGCCCGGTGCGCCGATCGTGCTGCCGAAGCTCTCGCAAAAGCCGGACTACGAAGCCGAGATGGCCGTGGTGATCGGCAAGGGCGGACGCCACATCCCGGCCGAGCGCTGGCGCGACCACGTGTTCGGCTACACCATCGTCAACGACGTCAGCGCGCGTGATTACCAGATGGCCACCACGCAATGGCTGATGGGCAAGACTTTCGACACTTTCGCGCCGATGGGTCCGTGGATCGTGAGCGCGGACGAGATCGACGAACCGCATAACCTCGACGTCAGTCTGGAGATTGGCGGCGAGGTGCTGCAGCATTCGAATACACGCGAACTGATCTTCAATATCCCGGCTCTGATCGCTTATCTATCGGGAGTCGTGACGCTGGAACCGGGCGACGTAATCTCGACGGGCACGCCGTCGGGCGTCGGCTTCGCGCGCAAGCCGCCGCGGTGGCTGGTGGCGGGTGAGGAAGTTGTCGTGAAGGTGTCGGGCATCGGCGAGTTACACAATCCGGTAGTCGCCGAAGCATAACTGAGCTATTCTGGGCAGACTGTTGTCAGGAGGGGAGCATGCTCCGCTGGCTTGCCATCTGCCCGATTCTGCCGTTGCTTTGTGCCGCAAGTCCTTCCGAGGACCGGCTCCGCTCGGCTGCCGCTCAATCTGTTGCGCTGATCCAGCGCACTTCTACCGGTTTTCACAAATCGCAGGATTGCTTTTCATGCCACGGCTACGAACTGCCGGCGATAGCGTTGCGGATGGCTCGCGAACGCGGCGTTCCCGTGGATGAAGCAGCGGCCCATGCGGTTGCGGTCAAGGGAATGACGCGGTTCATGTCATCGATCGATCGCGCCGTGTTGAATCCGGAGATCGGCGATTTCGGGACCGTCGGCGATCAGTTAGTCGGGCTGAAGGCAGCCGGAGTCCAGCCGAATCTGCTGACCGCGATCTATGCGCGCCAAGCCGCCCGATCGCAGGATCCGGCCGGGTACTGGGCGACACTGGACACGCGGCCTCCGAGTTCGTACAGCTACTTCCGCGTGACCGCCGTGGAACTGGACGCGTTGCACGAGTACGCACCCAGCGAAATGCGCGAGGACGTAGCCGAACGCACCGCTCGGGCGAAGAGATGGCTGCTGACGGCAATGGCTCGGAACACGGAAGATCTGACGTTCCGGTTGATCGGGCTCGCCCGGGCAGGAGCGACGACGGCCGAACGCTCGAGCGCGGTAAGGGAACTGATGGCGGGGCAGCGTGCAGACGGCGGATGGTCCCAGATGCCCTATCTGCAGTCCGACGCCTACTCGACAGGTGAGGCGCTGGTCGCCCTGCACGAGGCCGGCGAAATACCGGCGAGTGACGCGCGGTGGGCGAAGGGACTCGCGTTTTTGCTGTCGAACCAAAAGGATGACGGATCGTGGCATGTGGCAACGCGAATGGTATCGCCGGCGTCGGTCAGTCCGCCGTATTTCGAAACCGGGTTCCCGTATGGGAAAGACCAGGTGATCTCGACTGAGGCGACCTGCTGGGCATCGATGGCCGTAATGGCGGCGCTGCCGAAGGCGGCTCGCCCGGCAAGCCCCAATCCGCTGCCTGAGTTGATGCCGAAAGACGAGGCACCTTGGATGCGCACGGCTCTATTCGGGACGGAGGAGCAATTGAAGGCGGCCCTCGACGCGAGCTTGGATCCGAATGTGCGAACAGCCGCCGGGACCACGCTTCTGATGATGGCGGCTCCGGATACGGCAAAGATGAGGATGCTCATCGCGCGCGGCGCGGACGTGAAAGCTAAGTCGAAAGCCGGTGTGACGGCGTTGATGGCCGCCGCGGCTTTCCGGGGCAGCGCGGATGGCGTCCGGCTCCTGCTGTCGAAGGGAGCCGAGGCGTCGCCCGGACCTGGAGTGCAGTACAATGCCTCTCCGCTGTTCATGGCCGTTTTGGCTCGAGATCCGGACAACGTGGCAATCCTCCGGCGCGCTGGAGCGGACTCGAATCGCAAGATAGTGATGTTCGGACTAATTCCGCAGAGCCCGCTATTCGCAGCCGTGGGATTCGGCGACACGACAGTGCTTCAGGCACTCATAGATGCCGGTGCCAACCTGGAGGAAACAGACTCAGACGGTATGAATGCGCTGCATGGGGCAGCGCTTTCCGGACATCCCGAGGCCGCCCGGTTGTTGATGAAAGCGGGGATTTCTCCGAATCGTCCCGATAAGTTCGGCTATACGCCATTGATGTATGCCGCAAGCGTGGATTTCGGAACTCCCGATATGGTTCTTGCGCTGATACAGGGCGGCGCGGATCCGAGCGTAACGACGAAGGACGGCAGTACCGCGCTTGCGGACGCGACGCGATACGGAATCCCGCATCTTCAGGCGGCCTTATCTGCGGCTCGAAAGGCGAAGTAGGCGGGCACGCCGAGCAGGACGATGATCAGGCCGGGCCAGGTGGTCGAGGTCCGGTACAGAAACAGAACAACCAGCACGGTGGTGGCGCCGATGATGTACAGTCCCGGCACCACCGGATAGCCGAAAGCTTTGTAAGGGCGCTCGACGCCGGGCCGCGTGGCACGCAGACGAAAGATGCCGGCGATGGTCAGGATGTAGAAGATCAGCGCGGCCGAGATGACGTAGTCGAGTAAGTTGCTGTATAAGTTACCGTACTGGCCGGTGCCGGCGTTGTAAGTGCGCGGTAACACCAGCGCCGACGCCCAGAGACCCTGCAGTAACAGCGCGTGTCCGGGGACTCGCTGCCGGTTCAGCACGCTGGCGCCGCGAAAGAAGACGCGATCGCGGGCCATCGCATAGTAGGCGCGTGCCCCCGACAGGATCAGACCGTTATTGCAGCCGAACGTCGAGATCATGATCGCGACGGCCATGATCGCGGTACCCCATCCCGGGATGATCGCATTCACGGTGGCGGTAGCAACTCGATCCGACGGCGCGTGCTGAATCGCATCCATGGGGAGCGTCACCAGATAGCCGACATTCGCCAGCAGGTACAGCACGATGACGAGCGTGGTCCCCATGCCAAGCGAGAGCGGAATGTTTCGCCGCGGATTCTTCACCTCGCCCGCGGTGAAGGTGATGTTATTCCACGCATCGGCGGAAAACAGCGATCCGGTCTGCGAAACGCAAAGCGCGATAAAGAGTCCGAACACCGTGGCGGCGGTCAAACCGGGGACGATGGGATCGACGCCGCGGGCGGTCCAGGCCGAGCCGAAGTTCGTCGAAACGGCGGTGTGATTCCAGCCAACGACCAAGCCGAGGAAGATGAGCCCGAGCAGCGCGCCGACCTTCGCCGTCGTGAAGACGTTCTGGACGAACCTGCCGTAGTCGAGGCCGCGCGAGTTCGACCAGGTCAGCAGCATGATCAACAGTACTCCGATGAGTTGCGCGGTCGATAGCGACACGGCGTAGCCGGACGTGAGATGGATGGGGGGAATCAGGTACCGGTCCTCGGCGATGCCGGGCACCAGGAGCCCCAGAAATCGCGCGAATCCGACGGCCACGGCCGCGATGGTTCCGGTCTGAATGACCATGAAGAGAGTCCAGCCGTAGAGGAATCCCCAGAGCGGCGAGAAGGCTTCGCGCAGATACACGTACTGCCCTCCGGCGCGGGGCATCATCGCCGCGAGTTCGCCATACGACAGGGCGCCGGTGATGGTGAGGAATCCCGTGATGACCCATGCCAACAGCAGCCACCCCGGACTCCCGATCAGCCGCGCCATATCGGACGTGACGATGAAAATTCCCGATCCGATCATCGATCCCGCGACGACCATGGTGGAATCGTACAGTCCCAGCCCGCGCTTGAATTCGGTATCCAGACCGTCCAGTTGAGGCTCGGCCGCCGCTTTCATGTTCGACATTGCATTCCAGTATGAGCTAATCAATAGAGATATGCATACCGACGATTACTCGATTAACGGACTCGACGACATCATCACACCCGCCTTGGCCATCTGGCCGGAAATCGTAGACAGCAACATCGAAGTGACGCTCGGATTGGCCGGAGGCGACGCGAATCGCTGGCGGCCTCACATCAAGACTGCGAAACTTGGGTTTGTGATGCGGCGGCTGGCGGCTCGCGGCGTCGTGAACTTCAAGTGCTCGACATCGCTCGAGTTGCTAGCGGCGTGCGGCAACGGGGCCCGCGATGTGGTGGTGGCGTATCCAATGGTGGGCGCGAATGCGCGGCGGGTGCGTGCGATCGCGGCGGAGCATCCCGATGTGCGAGTGTCGGTGCTGGTGGAGAACAGCGCGCAGGCGGCGGCTTGGGACGGATCGGGAATCGGCTTGTTCATCGACGTTAATCCGGGTATGGACCGCACGGGGATTTCGCAGGACCGTGCGTCGGAGATCGTGGAGTTGGCGCGCAAGCTGGGGGAGTCGTTCCGGGGTTTGCATTACTACGACGGGCACATACGCGTTGACGATCGGGAGGCAGCGTTTCACGGCTATTCGCGTTTGCTGGATGTAGTGGCGGCCGTCCGCGCCGCCGGTTGCCAGGTGGAGGAAGTGATCACGTCGGGCACTCCGGCGATGCCACACGGGCTTGCCTATCCGGGATTTCAACACGCCGGATTCGTTCACCGGGTTTCACCGGGGACGGTGGTCTACAACGATACAACCAGCCTGGAGCAACTCTCGGACGTAAAAGGATACCGTCCCGCCGCGCTGGTGCTGACGCGAGTGGTGAGTCATCCGGCGCCCAATCGCATTACCGTCGATGCCGGGCATAAGGCGGTTTCGGCCGATGCGGGAGTGCCGACCTGCGCGGTGTTGGGGCGCCCTGACCTGACACCGCTGAAACCCAGCGAGGAGCATCTGCCGATCGAAGTAGCAGAAGGGGCGCCAACACCGGAGATTGGAGAAATCCTATACCTGATTCCCCGGCACGTTTGTCCCACGGTGAATAACTTCGACGATGCGCTGATGGTGCAACGAGGGGTGGTGACCTGTATTGAGCGCGTGACGGCGCGGGGCCACGAATCGCCGATGGCGCTGACTAACTCACTAGCGGTGAGTTAGTTGGTGGTCTGCGTACCTGCGACGCACGGGGTCGTGCCGGGGCGAGCCGGTGATCGAAGCGTGAGTAAGTCGTTGGCAGCCCAGAGTAAGCCAGATACTCGTGGCACAGGGCGCCTCCTTCCGAGGCGGGAGTTCGGGGAGGCGGTGCTGGGGCGGCCTGCCAGTAATCGACCGCGGCGCGAGTCCGGATGTTGCGTCCAACGCAAGGGCGGTTCAGAGGTGAAGTATTTGGCGACGTAGGACGGCCGTCGATGCCGGGCGAGCCCCCCTGACTAACTCACTCGCTGCAACTTAGTAACTCGCCCGACTTCTACCCACTCCACCACGAAAATATTCCCTTCGTGATCGAAACAGGCGCCGTGCGGGCAGATGAACTTGCCGGCAACAAACTTATCGCGCGGTTCCTTGCGAAGTTGATTCCAGGTGTTGGAATCGTCCTCGCCGAGGTGCGTGATCACCTGGTTGTTCTTGTCGATCAGCGTGACACGCGCGCCGAGATCGGGGATCACGACATCGCCGTTCTTGAACGTATGGAAGTAGCAGGGCAGATTAGTGCCGCTGACGAAATCGACGTGTTTGCCGTCGAGGGTGAATCGCTGCAGGCGGTGATTCCCGCGATCCGCCACCATCAGGATGGGCGAGGCTCCGCGTGTGTCGCAAATCAATCCGTGGGGACAATCGAGTTGGTCCGGCTCCTTGCCTTTGCCGCCGAACGTGCGGATATACTCGCCCTTGCCGTTGTACTGGTTGATGTAACTCGACCCGTAGCCGTCACCGACGTAAATGTCGCCATTCGGCGCCAGCGCTATGTTGGTCGGCGAGTACTTAGTGGCGGGTGTGCCATCGGAGTTAGTCTTGTATGCCTCGGATTCCTTCGGATACCCGAGCGTGAACACCTCTTCGCCGTCGAGAGTCCTCTTGGTGACGATGGCGCGCTTGGTGTCGCACAGATACAGGAACTCGTTCCTGCCTTCCTTCGCGATGTGCAGCCCGTGAGCGCCGCCATGGAACTCCTTGCCCCAACTCTTGATGAACTTACCCTTCTTGTCGAACACGACCATCGTGTCGTGGCTCTCGCTGGCCTTGTTCACGGTGTGGTGAATATAGATCCGGCCGTGCGAGTCCTCACAAACTCCGTGCGTATTGCCGTACTGGATGGACGGCGGGACCTGACCCCAGTCATGGATCATTTCGTACTTGTGGCCGTCGATACCCGTAACCGGCCGGCTGGATCCCGATTTGTTCGCAGCACCCAGGATCATCGGGGCGGCCAAGCCGGTCAAAAAACTGCGGCGGTTACTCATAGGCATGTCTCAATAGTGTACTCCTGAGGAGCGAGGAAAGGAGGCTCGCCGGGCCGAGCCCCCATCACGATGCGGCTTAGAAGCTCAGCCGCAAACCGAGCCGGAATTGGCGTTCGTCAATGCCCTCGCGTGCAAGATCGTTAACCCCGGTGATCTTCATGAAGTCGCCCTGGCTGGTGACGCGGCCAGTTACCGGATCGAAGCCGCCCGCATCGCCGAGGTAATTATCGGGGACGCCGAGATGCGGCGTGTTGGTGAAGTTGAACGCCTCCAAACGGAACTGCAGGTGCATTCTCTCCTTGATCGGGAAGTCGCGAAACACGCCAAAATCCCAATTGAACAGGCCTGGCCCGCGCAGGTTATTGTAGCCGGAGTTGCCCAGCCGTTGAGCGCAGGATCCCGGATTCTTTGAGTCGTATACTTGAGCGAAGGCCGAGGGGTCGTACCAGGATTCGGTACTGCCGATCTTGTTTGGCGTGCCGACGATGTCCGTCATGGTCGGGTTGTTGCCCGGCCAGCCTGCACCGCAATCGCCCCAAACATTGAACGGAACGCCCGTCATGGCGCTGACGACGTTGTTGATTTGCCAACCGCCCGCGACATACGAAACGGCTCCTTTATCCGACAGCCAGTGCCGGCCCTTTCCAAACGGCAGATCCCACACGCTGGTGAGGCCCAGGTTCTGGGTGCGATCGAAACCGGTGCTTGCCCGATTCAGATTCGAGTAGGCGGACGATTGAATCTGCGGGCTGCCGCTGCTGTTGTCGACGTAGTTGATGGCGTGGCCCCACGTGTAGTTGGCCTTGAGCATGAAGCCATTGCTGAATCGCTTGTCCAGCGAGGCCTGAAGCGAGTCGTAGTGCCCGGTTCCCACTGGTTCGAGGAAGGTGGTTGCCGCCGTTCGTCCCCACTGCTGATACAAAGGTTGCGTATCGCGGTTGGTGAACGGAATCTGGCTGGCGTTGATGTCGACGAAGCCCAACTGGCGGATCGACCGGTTGCCGACGTACCCGGCCTGCACCACCAAGCCCCGCCCCAATTCCTTCTGCACCATGAGATTCCAGGATTGGATATAGCCCCGGCGCAGATTCTGTGGCTGGCCTTCGAACCCGACGTTCAGCGGCAGAGCGAGGAGTCCGTCGGACGGAATGGTTGGAGCCGGAATCGGCGGAATGCCTTTCGCCAAACTGGTGGCCGGCGTAAAGTCATTCGGGGTTTGGATGCCGAACGGCTCCATGATCGGGTAGTTGTTGCGCATGAGTTCCAGGGCCTCATACGGGTCGTTGGTGAGGCCGTAGCCGGCGCGGATTACCAGGGTGTCGCGGGGGCGCCAGGAAAGTCCGAGCCGCGGCGAGAATCGCTTCTTGCTGATCTCGGTGCCGCAATTACCCGGTACCGAGCCCACTCCGCAAATCAGGACTTTGTTGATCGTAGGATCGTATCGCTCCAGACCTCTGTCGGTACGTGTCGGATACGGGAAGTATTCCCAACGGACACCATAATTCAGGGTCAGGCGCGGCGTCACGTTCCAGCGATCCCGAATATACAGGCTGTACAGCATGGCGCGAATCGTGTACTGATCCGGAAACTGTACCGATTTGCTTGCTTGATCGGGAAGGCCCATCAGGAAGGAAGCGAATGAATTGGCGCGATTCGTCGCGGTGCCGGTTGTGCAGTCGGGGGGATCCTGACACAGCGCAGTCGTGTTCCGGCCGAAGTTGAAACCGCCCTGCGAACCGTAGAACGATCCGCCGCCGATCCACTCCGCCTGGGTTTGATTCAGCCCCTGACGATAGATGTCGCCGCCGAAGCGAATGTTATGCGAACCCTTCAGGTAGTTGACGTTCACGACATACTGATATTGCGGATCGTGCCGGTAATACGGCATGAAGTTGTTGTCAACGCCGATCGTCGCGAAATCGCCACTGAAGTCCATCTCGGGGAACCCGCCTTCGAACTTACGGGCGCCGTTTGTTCCCGGAATTCCGAGTACATCCAGACCGTAGTTCTTGTCGACGCCATCCTGCACCGAGTTTGTGCCCTGCTTCGTGAACCCGAAGTAGGCGTCAACGATGAATCTTGGCGTGAGCGTGTACGTGCCGCCGAACGTTGCGCTATGGGTATCGCCATCGGCGTGACCCGAGTTGCTGCTCCCACCGATCGCACGGCCCAGGAGTTCCGGGCCAAACACGGTCGGGACAACATCGGAATAGTGGAGGAAGCTATACCGGGCAAAGGCGGTGGTCCTTGCATTTACGTTCCAGTTGAACTTGGTGTCGAGCGTGTGCCGGTCGAACCCGAATGGACCCGATGCAAAGTAGTTGTTACTCAATCCGGAAAGGTTGGGCGATGGCCACAGCCCGATGATCTTCTGCGCGATCTTTCCGCTGGGCGTGTTCATCAGGCTTAGCGGGATGATGTTCAGACAGCCGGGATTCGTCGCCGTATTGCAGCGGGAATCGCCAGGCGCCGCCATCGGGACGCGCTGTGACGGATCGGCCAAGGTGGTTCCCGTGTTGTCGGTGTAGGGGTTGTATAGGGTGATTCCGCTGGTCAGGAATTGGGAGAAGTCGCCGGCCTTCATGGCAGCCGTCGGAACCGTGACTTTCCGCTGAACCGCCCGGTGGTCATACGTTCCCTCGTAACTCCCGAAAAAGAACAGCTTGTCGTGGATGATCGGTCCGCCGACGGTACCTCCAAACTGGTTGTAGACCAACTTCGGCTTGTTGACCTGGCCGGCAGGACCCGTCCAGGGCCACGCCTTCAAGTGGTTATTGCTGTGGTACTCGAATGCCGATCCGTGCAGATCGTTGGTGCCGCTCTTGATCTGTACGTTGATGACGGCTCCGCCGGCGAGTCCCTGCTCGGCATCGAAGCTGTTGGTGACGACGTTCACTTCCTCAATGGACTCCAGCGCCGGCACGTACGAGATGACGTGGGGCAGTTGCACGTGCGTGGAACTGACACCGTCGATGCGCGTGTTGTTCTGATCGTCGCTGGCTCCATTGACGTTGAACTCGAGTGCCCGGGAGGGATTTGTCGCGATGGAGTGCGAGTTCACAGGCGGCGAGAAGCCCGGCATCGTCCGGTAGAGTTGCTGGTAGTTGCGTCCGATCGGAACGGGCAGGTTCTCGAGCTCCATCGTCGTCACATCCTGGTGGACATCGGCGCGATCGGTTTGCAGCGCGGGCGCTTCGCCAGTGATGGTGACCGACTGCTGAAGGTCGCCTACTTCCAGGGTTATGTTCGAGCGCGTGGTGTTGTTCGCTTCGACGACGATATCGCGTCTTTCCGTGGTTTTGAAGCCTGACATCGTGATCTTGAGCGCATATGTCCCAGGCTGAAGCGTGACGAATTGATAGGTGCCGGTATTATCCGACTTGCCCGTCACGGAAACACCTGTCTTCTGGTTTATAGCCACAACGGCGGCACCGGGAACAACGGCTCCGTTCGCGTCTGTGGCGTTTCCTACCAGGGATCCATACAGAACCTGCGCCACGGCTGTGCCCGGTGCACAGACGGAAACGGCAATCGTGAAGATCATTACCGCTGAGCGGTATGAGAAAGCACCCCTCTTCTTACCCCAACCAGGCATGTGATCCTCTCCTTTTTGTGGGTGGACAACGCCGGTATGTTCGGTACACTCGGGTCTGGCTGCGTTTGGTCCTTACCGGCATTCCCCTCAACCCCAGCAATACAGGAGCAGATAGTAGCATGATTTCCGGGTTGATTAATAGGTTACGCTACACAGAAAATTTGCAGGCAAGTGTTGTGTGACGCACACGGGATTGAGCGAGGGCCGATGTTATCATGTACATGACTTCTGTCGATGCGGACGTGGCGGAACTGGCAGACGCACTGGATTTAGGTTCCAGCGGGGAAACCCATGGGAGTTCGACCCTCCCCGTCCGCACCAAACCTCTGACTCATGGACGAACAAGAATTCAAACGCCGCGCGGATGAAGCACTGGACGATTTGTATCGCAAGCTGTCGGATGCCGCGGACGAACACGACTTCGAAGCCGATTTCAACTCCGGCGCTTTGTCCGTGGAGTTTGAGGATCCGCCGGGCAAATTCGTGGTGAGCCCGAACACTCCCGTCCGGCAGATTTGGGTGTCCGCACACTCGCGCAGTTTCAAACTCGATTGGGACTCCGCCCTCAACGCGTTCGTTTATCCCGATACCGGCGAAACGCTCGCAGGACTCATCGGCAGTGCAATCGGTAAGCAACTCGGCGAGGATGTAGTCCTCGAGTAAATGACTGGCATTTACATCTCGTATCCCTTCTGCGATCAGAAGTGCACGTTCTGCAACTTCGCTTCCGGCGTGATGCCGCGTGCATTGGAGCCGCACTATCTCGAGGCGCTCGCGGACGAGATTGCCGGATGCGCCTGGACGGATTCGGTGGACACGATCTACCTGGGCGGCGGAACTCCCAGCCGCATCGATCCTGACGGGTTGGAGCGAGTGTTGGCCGCGATTCCGGGGAATCCCTGGCGTGAGGCGACGCTCGAAGCCGCTCCCGGTTCGATCACGCGGGAGCGTGCGGAGGCATGGCGGCGTGCCGGGATCAACCGCGTGAGTTTGGGAGTGCAATCGTTCGTTGTGAAGGAACTGGCGCGTACAGGACGCAAGCATCGCGCCGGGACCGTCGTTGCTGACATCGCAACGCTCCGGGCGGCAGGCATCGCGAATCACAATATCGATCTCATCGCCGGGCTGCCGTTTCAGACGCGTGAGAGTTGGCGCGAATCGCTGGACTACATCGAGCGTCTCGAACCGGCGCATGTTTCGGTGTACATGCTGGAAGTGGACGAAGACAGCCGGCTGGGCCTCGAGATTCTGGACAACGGATCGCGATACGGTGCAGGCGAGGTTCCCTCGGACGAGTGGACGACCGAGTTCTACGAGATGGCGGTGGACCGTCTGCACGCGATGGGAATCGAGCAGTACGAGATTTCGAACTTCGCGCGGCCGGGATTCGAGTCGCTGCACAATCTGAAATACTGGCGGCTGGAATCCTACATCGGATTCGGCGCGGACGCGCACTCGTTCGACGGCCGGATGCGCCGGCAGAACGTGGAGAGCGCGGCCGAGTATGTGCGGCGCATGCAGGCGGGCGAGAGTCCGCGGGCAGGGTTCACGGAAGCGAATGCGCGTGAAGAGCGCTTCTTCGTAGGACTTCGATTGTCGCGAGGAATCCGGCCGGAGGAGGGCGACTGGCGCCGGTTCGAAGAGCCGATCCGCCGCTTCATCGGAGACGGATTGCTCGAGACCGACGGCGAGATGCTGCGATTGACGCGCGCCGGGGTCCTGCTATCCAACAACGTGTTGTGTGAGTTTATTGAGACATGAAGCAGTTCATCGATTTGCGAAGCGACACGGTCACCAGGCCGACGCCGGAAATGCGTCGAGCCATGGCGGAGGCCGAGGTCGGCGACGACGTGTATCGCGAGGACCCCACAGTCAATCGTCTGGAGCAGCGCGCGGCAGCGATCATGGGCAAAGAGGCCGCGCTGTTCGTTCCGAGCGGCACGATGGGCAACACCATCGGCATCAAAGTCCACACGGAGCATGGGCAGGAAGTGATTTGCGATTCCCGGGCGCACATTCTCGACTGGGAACTGTCCATGACCGCATGGTTTTCCGGATGTCTGGTCCGCACCATCGAAACATCTGATGGCATTCTCGACTGGGCTCGGATCGAGCAGAAGCTACGGCCCGCGGGTCCGCACAACGCGCCGACCGCGCTCATCGAAGTCGAGAACACTCACAACATGGCGGGCGGCACCGTGTATCCCCTGGAGACCTTGCGCGAGATCTGCACGAATGCTCATGACCGCGGTCTCAAAGTCCACATGGACGGCGCGCGGATTTTCAACGCGTCGGCGGCGAGCGACGTTCCGGTCGCCGAGTTTGCGGCTTGCGCGGACACGGTGATGTTCTGCTTGTCGAAGGGACTTGGAGCGCCGGTGGGTTCGATGCTGGTGGGTTCGGCGGATACGATCGCACGAGGGCGGCTGTATCGAAAGCGGCTTGGCGGCGGAATGCGGCAGGCTGGCATCCTGGCGGCGGCGGGACTGATCGCGCTGGAGCAGATGACGTCGCGGCTCTCCGAGGATCACGCGAATGCGCGCTTCTTGGCGGAAGCACTGGGCGAGTTGCCCGAAGTCCGCACTTCGCCAGAGCGGGTCCGGACCAACATCTTAATGGTGGATGTTTCGGGGACGGGAATGAAACCCGCAGAGATCAGCGCGCTGTTGAAGGCGCACGGCGTATTGATGAACGGCGCGGGCGCAACGGTACTGCGTGCCGTGACTCATTACGATGTGAGCCGCGCGGATTGCGAAGAGGCGGCGCGAGTGTTTGGCTCGGTGCTGGAATCGAAAACGACAGGAGCAAAGGCGAACTGATATGGCCGACTACCGGCAGATAGAATCGAAGTTGATGGAGGCGCTGGGCCTCGAACGTCGGCCCGTGGCGATCGCGTTTCTGAAAGAACCGCCCGCGGGAGTGGAGAAGTTCGACGGCACCGTGCCTTCCGGGTGCAGCTTCTGGCGCATCGCAGCCGTCGGCCGGACGTTTTACACCGAGCCCGGCGATCACTACAACTGTCCCATCGGCAGCTACACGCACAAGATTCCGCTGCCTGAGAACCGGCAGGGCGAGTTGATGGATACGCTCGGATTGATGACGCAGGTCGGGTATCTGCGCATGGAGGAAGTGCCGGGGATTCCCACTCTGTCCGAGACTCCGGGCGTAGTGGTTTATTCGCCACTGTCGGATGCGCCGGTGGAGCCGGATTGCGTGATGGTGACGGGGCGGCCGGCGCGTCTGATGCTGCTGATCGAAAGCGCATCGCGGGCCGGTGTTCCGTCGCAAATGCCGGTGCTCGCGCGACCCACGTGCATGGCGATTCCGGCAGCGATGGCAGGCGGCATGGTCACTAGCACGGGGTGCATCGGGAATCGCGTCTACACCGATATCGGCGAGGACGAGATGTACGCGGTGCTTCGTGGCGCGGACTTGCAGAAGGTCGCGGACGAGTTGTCTACAATCGCCGAGGCAAACGCAAAACTGCGGGAGTACCACGTGGCTCGCAGATCTCAACTGGCGACAGTCTGAAATTCTAGGACCGGGAAATTTTACGCGCTCTGAGAAACGAGTTGATGCCGTAGTAGGTGAGTACGGCGGTGAACCCGAACAACGCCACCAGGATTGCAACACCACCGGCATCGCCGCTGAAGTTCTCGGCTCTCCGGTAGGTGGATACCCCAACAAAAGCGGCCAGAACCAAGAAAACAAAGCCGATGATCTCGTTCCATAAGACGTGAAGAGGCTTGATGATCCCGGGTAGAACGTGCTTCAGAAACTGTGTGACGAGACGCATGGCCGCTATGCTCCCATCGTAACAAAAGGAACCGAAATCGTTCTTCTCTGGACGGGTTCGGCCTACTTGTTGCTGTAGAAAAACGCGTGGACTGCCGATGGACTAGACAGGCGGCCCGATCCGCCGAGTGCAACAAAATGAAACGCTCGAATTGGTGGCAACATCCGAAAAGTGTGATGGTATGCTTAAGGTGGCCCAGACGAGAAGGGGGCATGATTTGGAAGATCGACTAAAGGAGTTGATGCAGGAACTCGGGAACGCGATCAACGAGTCGCTATCAGACTCGGATCGGATCGCCGCTGCCATCGGCGAGATCAAGCGTGCCGGTTACGACGTCTTCCTTGTGCTCGAAGCAACCATCGGGTTTAACAAACGGGATGAATCCGCGGACGACGAAACTGATGTGGATGCAGATGCAGAGCCACAGCCGTCAACCAGCAAATCGCGATTCGAATCGACAGGCAAGATCAAGCTGACGAGCCAGGATCAGAAGTTCCTCAAGGCTCTCAAAATCGCGGTCGACGAAGAGCAACGCTAGATTACCTCATACCAGTTCGTTGTAGACGTCCCACGTCTGTCTTACCGCTTTATCCCACGAAAATTCTCCGGACCTCCGCAACCCCGCTTCGCGAAGTTGTTTCCGCAGCGCTTGATTCGATACCACTCGCACAAGCCCGCTTCGTACTGAATCGACGTCGCGAGGATCGATCAGCAGCGCGGCATTGCCCGCCACTTCCCGGGTCGCGGAACGATTCGATGTCAACACCGGGACTCCGCGCGCCATCGCATCCAGAACCGGCATGCCGAATCCCTCATCCAGCGATGGAAACGCAAACAGCCGTGCGCGCGCGTAGAGGCTGTCCAATCGCTCGTCCGTGACGTAACCCGTCACTTCGATCGATTCGCGGCGCGGGCTGTTGTTGATCCGTTCCAGGATCTGCTCGGAACCGTATCCCGCCGATCCGGCCAGCACGAGCCTCCACTCCGGCGGTGCCGCCTCGAACGCCTCGATGAGGGCCAGCAGGTTCTTGCGGTGTTGAATCGCGCCGACATGCAGGATCATGTTCTCGCGGGCATCGTCGCCGGGAGGATCGGGCGGAGCAGGCCGGACTCCATGATGCACGACGCGGATGCGCGATCGCTCCACGCCGAGAATATCCATCACCTGACCGGCGGTAAACTCGGAGACCGTGATAATCAGGTCCGATCGTTCCGCGGCTTCGCGCGCCTGAGCCGTGAACCGGGTTCGAAATTCCGGCGTGGAGTAGTCGCCGGTGAGGACGAACAGATCGTGGAATGTGGACACGATCCGCCGTGCGCCACCGCGTTCCACTCGCTGATTCAGTCCATGAAACAGCGCGGCCCGGCGCGGACCGTAGCCTCCGCTGCGCAGCCACGTGCGATGGGCGTTGCGGGGCAGGCGTTGCCGGAACGATCGAAGCAGGCGGTGAGCCCGGTAGCAGAACAGGAACGGGATCTCGGGATGCAGATTCGCGAGACCGGTCAGGATTTCGTTCGAGTAGACTCCGACGCCGGTGAGGTTGCGGCCGGCACTATAGGTTGCATCGAGGGCGATATTCACGAGAGATTCGGAAACG
This sequence comes from Bryobacterales bacterium, assembly GCA_038322675.1. Taxonomy (GTDB): domain Bacteria; phylum Acidobacteriota; class Terriglobia; order Bryobacterales; family Bryobacteraceae; genus TMP-7. The sequence continues at coordinate 26,790 of JBBQGE010000028.1, read as the reverse complement.
CTTGCTTATTCTCGTATAGCACCGTTTCGGCCTCGTCGATCAAATCGTCGATGGTCGGGGAACCGCCGATCGCTCGCGAATAGCCGAAGACGAATGCGAACGCGTGATGGCCGGCCTGGACGCGATGCTGTAGCGAGAGGATGGTCTGCTCGGGGGTGCGCTGGCAGTCGGCGATCCCGAAGCGCCCCAGGGCGGCGCGTCCCAGCACGGCGGTGTCGCCCGCTCCGTCGCGAATGACGTTGGCCGCTTCTACTACGAGGTCGTGCGTGGCTTCCCTCCCGCAGGCGGCATCCACGTCCCAGAGATTATCGAGTTCGGCCAGCACGAGCGTCAGCGACCGGTTGCATCCAGTGGCCAGACGCAAATCACGATTCGCGAGTTCGCGGAATCCGTCGCGCGTGTAGAATCCGGTTTCAAGATCGATGGTGGAGGCGGACTGGGTGCCGCGGCAGAAGCGCTGACGTTCCACTGCGTTCAGTAGGGCACGGGCGAGCGGCCGGCAGTCGATTTCGATTTTGAGGAGGAAATCCTGAGCGCCCTGCCTGAGCATGCGGCGGCCGAGCCCTTCCTCGCCGGCGTCGAGCATTGCGATGAGCGGCAAGTTCGGACCAGCGTCGCGAAGTGCGGAAAAAGTCGCGAGCCCGCAACTGTCCTCGAGATTGGGATTGAACAGAACCAGATCGGGAGGCTCCGCCTCGATTACAACGATCGCATCGTCGGCGCGTTCCAGATGCGTCACGTCACAATGCAGCCACGTGCCGCCGTGCGTCGTCTCTTCGATCTCGGCGAGCGCCTCCTGGATGAAGCGGGCGTCGTTCAACTCGCTCTCGACCAGTAGAACGCGAAGCTTGTTCATGGTTGCCGGGTTCCGCACCGCTTGCTGACGCGCGCGGCTCTGGTTGTTGATTCTGAGCCGCGACCGTAAAGGAGCCGTATCACACTAGTAGCAGCCAAATGGAAATCTTCTCAGACTGCGATGTTGTATTCTTTCAACTTGCGATACAGGGTGGTGCGTCCGATTCCGAGCAGGTGCGCCGCGACGGAGCGGTCCCCACGCGTGTACTCGAGCGCATGCAGGATCGCGCGGCGCTCCAATTCCGTGAGGGGGAGGATGGCGACCGGCTCGTGATTGTGCGGGGCTCCGTTCGACGGGATCCGGTCGGGATGCCCGTAGGTGGCTGCGGCCACGGTGGCGGCCATCGCGCGCGCGTCCATCTTCTTCACTGCGATTTGGTTCTGGATGCTCGACGGCAGATCTCCCAAGCGCAGTTCCCGACCCGAGTTCAGCGCAACCATGTGCTGCACGGCGTTTTCGAGTTCGCGCACGTTGCCGGGCCAGTCGTAATCGAACAGAGCCTCCATCGCCTCGGCCGATACCATGTATTCGGCGCCATGGCGACGGATGAAATGATCCACTAGCGGCGCGATGTCTTCTTTACGCTCGCGGAGCGGCGCGATTCGGACGTTCACGACATTGAGCCGGTAATAAAGGTCCCGGCGGAAGGTGCCCTTCTCGACATCTCTCGCGAGGTCGCGATTGGTGGCCGCGATGATGCGGAAGTCGGACCGGCGCATCTGATTCGATCCAACTGGCCGAAACTCCTTCTCCTGCAGGACGCGCAACAGTTTCGCCTGGAGGTCGATCGGGAGTTCGCCGATTTCGTCGAGGAACGCCGTGCCGCCATTCGCCAATTCAAGAAGTCCGGTTTTCGAGGTGATGGCTCCGGTGAAAGAACCCTTCACATGACCGAACAGTTCGCTCTCCATCAGAGGACCGACCACAGACGAGCAGTCGATGGTGATGAACGGCCCGATGGGGTTGGTTTCGTAGATAGAACGTGCGACCACCTCTTTGCCGGTACCGGTTTCGCCGAGCACGAGCACGGGCCAGCGGCCGCGGCCCATTTTCTCGATGAGCCCCACGATTTGCTGAATGGGAATCGAGTTGCCCACCAGCAGGGGCCGGTTCTCGGTTTGCTGCATCATGCGCTGGCAGACTCCTTTCCGCATGCGCTCGGAGAGCGCCAGCCGGATCTGTGATAATTCAAAACTCGACTGTACATGGCTGCCCGCGATTTGTATATCCCGCGTCGTGCATGCGCGGACACATTTGTTGCGGTCACTTGGCGCGCCCGTTTAGGGGTGCATAACCGCAATCCGTACTATGCGTTCCAGAAACTTCCGTTCTATGGATGCAGGATGGGAGTGTCTCCGCTGAAAGCATTACGTCAGCTTAGTGCCTCTTAGGCGAGGTTGCTCTCAGTCGAGTGTACGGGCCGGGCGGCTCGACCTATTGCCCGGGCGTCGATGGCGAGTCGTCGATCCGCACGACGAACGCGGGTTGCGTATGCTCGAGAATCCGCGCCAGCAGTTCGTTCGCGGATTCAATGGAGGACTCGCGCCCTACGAGCACTCGCCACACCGCGGGATTGCCCGGCCGGTAGAGGATCTTGGCAGAGCCGAAGCGCTGTTCGAAATCCGCGCGCATCTGTTCGGCGCGGTCGCGATCGCGATAGGCTCCGATCTGGACGGCGAAAAGTGCGAGCGCGGGAAGCTCGCGCGCCGGCGGCGGAGAGACGATGGTCAACAGGACCTGCGCGACACCGGGTCCGATAAGTTCGATTGCCTGCGCGGCGGCATGCGAGAGATCGATGATTCGTCCGTCGATGAACGGACCGCGGTCGGTGATGCGCACCGTGACCGATTTGTCGTTCGAGAGATTGCGGACCGAGACCCAGGTGTCGAAGGGAAGCGTGCGGTGTGCCGCGGTCATTCTTTCCATGTCGTAGATCTCGCCGTCCGCGGCTCGGCGGCCGTGATAGGGATATCCGTACCAACTGGCGACTCCACTTTCAGTGGCTCCGATGCGGGGCACGATGGCAACGTGCGGCTTCGCTTTCTTGCCGCATCCGGAGGCGAGAATCATCGCCGCGAGCGAAAGGCATAAAACAATCTGGTGTGTTTTCGTTTTTGCCATTACAGCCGGGATTCGCATCGTGTCCGTGACTCCTCCACCCAAGCACTTTTTTCTTGACATTCCATCCAAACAACTTTATATATGAATCACGCTGCGATCTCGACTCGAGGTCGCAAATTTGATGTTAGGGAGAATCAGTCAATGAAGAACGCAACCAAGAAGGCAGCGAAAGCTCCTGCGAAGAAAAAGGCCGCCCCCAAGAAAAAGGGTAAGTAAAAGCGGCCCCGCTAACGGGCTTCCGCAAGTTTAGGGATTCTAAATCAGGCCCCGAGAGATCGGGGCCGTTTTTATTGGGTAACACGGCTAGCCAGCAGGACACGGAACGTCTCCCCCATTCCATACAGAAGCGTTTTCAACTGCATTCGACGTTTCAGCATTTCCGGTTCGGTGTCAGCGTGAAGGGCGGCCGCGAACTGATCGGGCTCGCCCACGCGAAGAAGAAACGACGCCAGCGTCTCGAACCCACGCAACGCCAGTCCGGCGGACACCGCCTGCTGCTCGAGAATCGTGAATGGAACGTGCGCGGTGATGTCACGTTCGCCCGGATCCGACAGCACGTCGTCGGAAGCGGTGTGCCGGTGATAACTCATCAGCGTTCCCTGCGAGTATCGAATCCATTCGCGTGCGGTATAGCCGTAATCGATGAGCAACAGGTAGCCATCGAGCGCATTCGCGATGCGGCGAATCCACTCGAGTCCCCGAAGGTGAATCTCGATTAGCGAGCCGTCGCCGGCGTTCGGGTAGTAACGATCGAGATACGCCAGGAGTTCGCCGCTCGATGGCTCACCGTCGACGAACCGTAAGCGCTCGTCCGCGAACGTAACATTGACGTCGCGGAAAACCGGACCGCGGCGCACCACCAGATGGACCGGAAGCGCGTCGAAGAACTCGTTCGCGAGCACAACTCCGGTGACGTGCGCGGGGAACTCGCCGTTGCATACTTCGACGGGCAGGTAATCGAACGGCGCAAGCGCAGCAGCCATATCTCCCCGCCCTGCCCCGAGTTCGACGACTCGGAATCCAGAAGGATACTTCATCTCGCCTCGTATCGACTCGATGAACTGCGCGATGAGCGTGCCGAACACGGGCTGAATATGTTCGGCTGTGTAGAAGTCACCCGCGGTGCCCCACGGGTCGCGATCGCGCACGTAATAGCCGGCGCCGGGTGCGTAGAGCGCCTGGTCCATGAATCGCTCGAAAGAGATCGGTCCCGATTGTTCAATCTCCGCGCGGATTGACGCGGCAGGCGAGGTAGTCACTTGTTAAGATTGTCGCAATGATTCGTCTCGGATTCGATACTTATTCGGTACGTGCCTTCCCGTGGAAAGCCCTGGAGTTGGTGGACTACGCGGCGAGTCTGAAACTCGACACACTTCAGATCTCGAGTGTGGACGACTATGAGAGTCTCGACCCGGCCTATCTCGCCAAGGTGAAGCAGCGCGCGGATGAGCACGGAGTCATGATCGACGGCGGCACGGGTTGCGTTTGCCCAACATCATCGAGTTTCCATCCAAAGGACAGGGATCCGGTCGCGTATATCCTGCAGGGTCTGCAGGTAGCTCATGCCGTGGGCGCGAAATCGATGCGCTGCTTCCTCGGGAGCCGCCCGGAGCGAATGGGCCCACTGCCGATTGAAGCGCACATGGAGGCGATCATCAAGGTCTTCCGCGCGGTGCGGCAGCAGGCATTGGACCTGGGAGTGAAGATCGCTCTCGAGAATCACAACGGCGATCTGGAATCGCGGGAGGTTCGCACCATCATTCTGGAGTCGGGGAAGGACTACGTCGGGTCGTGCATGGATACCGGCAATCCGTTCTGGCTGGCCGAGGATCCGATGGTGGTGCTGGAAACTCTGGGACCGTACGTCGTGACAACTCATGTTCGCGACACCGCGGTGTACGAGCACCCGCGCGGATGCGGATTCCAGTGGGTGGCGCTTGGCGATGGCGTGATGAACTGGCCAGCGTTCCTTGCCAAGTACCGCGAGTTATGCCCTGACGCGCCGATGCAATTGGAGATCATCACCGGACGGCCGGTAACCGTCATCCCGTACCTGGAGGATCAGTTCTGGAAGATGTTCCCGAAAAAGAGCGCGGCGGATTTCGCGCAATTCGTCGCCCTGGTGAAGCGCGGGCATCCATTCGAGAAGTTCATGGTGATCGAGGACGGGTTCAAACCGCAACCGGCCGAGTACGCCGCGGCGCTGAAGGAACAGCAGCGAGTCGACCTGGAGCGGAGCCTCGAGTATGCGAAGAAGCAAATGGACGTAGGCGTGCGCTGGCGTCAATAGCTCAGCGAACGGCGATCCTCACGCCCGGTTGCGCTGCAAATGTACCCACTACTAACTCGACCGGCACGTTATCGCCAAGCAGCACGTTCGTCGGCACCACGATGTTGATCTGCATCAGCCCAGCCGCGAACGGCGCAGAGCCCGCGTAGAGAATCCTCGCGGGAATGCCCTGGATCTGCACGGACACGTCCTGCAACGGCCTTGGCAGCGCGTTCAGATTCGTGACCAGTTGACCCGTCACGCCCGGCGGATTCGTCTGGCCTTCTCCGGTAGCGTAGAGCGAAATAATGGACCCCGCCGCGATCGGATTCGCGGGGCCGTTGATGGTGCCGTTCTGATTGACGGCCGCAGCCTGTCCGGTGCCCGCGCCTGAGAGGGTGAACAGTCCCGGTGCGGCACTGCGCACCGCAAGCGTAAACGCCGAGGCCTGCCTGCCTTCCGACTCTACCTGCATTTGCACCGTCGATTTACCTGCCACGCTATACGGCACAATCGCGTTCACCTGATTCACGCCCGCATACAACACCGGCGCCGGCACTCCGTCGAACAGGACTCGGGTGCCTCCCACTGTGGTATCGAATGCTCCGTTCACCGGGCTCCCCGCGACTCCATTCACCGGCCCCAGCCGAGTGCCGAAAATCGAAATCGCCTCGCCGGGTGCGACCCATCCCGCCACCAGGCTCGCCGCATTCACGATCGTCTTGATCGCCGTCGATTCGGCCACCAGCCGGCGTACGCGATTATTATCCTGATCGGAGAAATAGACGTTGCCCTCGGCGTCCACAGCGATATCGCGCGGGCTGTTGAGCAATGCCGCCTTCGCGGGACCATTCGTTCCTTCGTCCCCGGGCTGACCCGTTCCCGCGATCGTCACGATGATCCCGTTCCGCCCCACCGCGCGGATCACGTTGTTCAGCAGATCGGCGATATACAAATTCCCATCGCGATCGAACGTAATGCCCGCGGGCAGATGCAACGTGGCTTGCGTGGCCTGACCGGCGTCACCCGTATACGATCCGGCGCCTGTGCCCGCATAAGTTGTGATGACCTGCGTATCCGCGGCAATGCGGCGAATGCGGTTGTTGAAGTAGTCGGCGACATAGAGATTGTTCTGCGAGTCGATGGCAAGTCCTCGCGGATAGTCGAACGCGGCTAGCCGGGCAGGTCCGCCATCGCCAGTCGCACCGGGCAGTCCCGTGGGATCCCCAGCATACGGGTTGATGTTTCCGGCCGCATCCACAACGCGAATCCGATTGTTACCCGAATCGGCGATGTAGAGAACGCCATTCGGACCCGGCACCACGCCATTGGGATTATAGAGAGTCGCCGAGGTTGCGGGTCCAAAATCACCAGCGTTCCCGGCAACTCCCGTTCCGGCAACCGTGGAGATGATTCCGCCGGCGACCTTGCGGATGACGTTGTTTCCCGTGTCGGCGATGTACAGATTGCCGGCGCTGTCGAACGAAATCCCGTCCGGACTGTTCAACTGCGCGAGCGTGGCGAAACCGTTGTTGCCCGAGTAGCCAGGAGATCCCGTGCCCGCGACGGTGGTGATCATGCCATCGCGCGATACGCGGCGGATGCGATGGTTCAGGGTGTCGGCGATATAGACGTTGCCGCTACTGTCGAAAGCCAGGCCGCTGGGCTGGAACAGCACGGCATTGATGGCCGCCCCGTTCGTCACTCCGGCAGTGTCGGAACCCGCAACGGTGGTGATGATTCCCTGGGGCGAGATCTTGCGGATTCGATTGTTTCCGGTGTCCGCGATATAGAGGTTCTCCGCGTTATCAATCGCGATCGACTCGGGCATGTTCAGCCGTGCCGCGGTGGCGGGACCGTTGTCGCCAGAGAATCCGCTGGCGGTTCCGCCCGCAATCGTAGTGATGACGCCCCGCGTGTCCATTTTCCGGATCCGATGGTTCATCGTGTCGGCAATGTAGAGATTGCCGGCCGAGTCCACCGCGACCGCCGTTGGATGGTCCAGACGCGCGAACACCCCCGGTCCGCCATCGCCGCTGAAGCCCGATTCGTTCGTGCCCGCGACGGTGGTGATAGTGCCGTCGGTCGCTATCTTGCGAATGCGGCTGTTCGAAGTATCGGCGATGTAGATGTTCCCCGAGGCATCCGCGGCGACACCCCACGGCGAGGCGAACTGCGCTTGAATCGCGGGCAGCGTCTCGCCGTAGGATCCAAAGACTCCGGATCCCGCGATGGTGCTGATGGCACCGCCCGGCGTGAACCTTCGAAGGCGCTGGTTGTTCGTGTCCATCACGAGAATGGTGCCGTTTCGATCGAACGCGATGTCGCGCGGGTTGCTGAACTGCGCTCCGCGCGCGTCCTGATTGTCGCCGGCGAATCCATACTGGCCCGTGCCCGCGATGGTGGTGATGGTCCCGTTGGGCGTGATGCGGCGGATGCGCTGGTTCAGTGTGTCCGCGATGTAGATGTCGCCGTTCGGAGCGGTGATTGCCCTTGACGGCGCCGACAGTTCCGCCTGAGTTGCAGGGCCGTTATCGCCGGAATATCCGGGTACGGTTCCGGCAATGGTGGTGATGATGCCGCCGGGAGTTACCTTGCGGATCCGGGCGTCGCCGGTATCCGCGATATAAAGGTTGCCGGCGGCATCCACCGACACTCCCCGCGGCGACCATAACAGCGCGGACGTCGCCGGGCCGTTATCACCCAGATTGCGCGGAGCCCCGGCAACGGGTTCGATGAAGAAGTCTGTTGACGGCTGACCCTGAACCAATACGGAACAAAAGAAAGCCGCGGCAATCGCAATACGCGCGGATAAAGCGGTGCGCATCTGCATAGGGACGCCGGCGAGAGCGTTTTGGTGTCTATCGTTTCGCTTCGCTTGCCACCTGCCCGTTCACCACGACGCCTGTGCAGTGGCTGGTATATTCGAACGGATCGCCGTCGTACATGGCGATATCGCCGTCCTTGCCGGCTTCGAGCGATCCGACTCGCTGATCTTCGCCGATGATCTTCGCGGCATCAATCGTGATGCTGCGGAGGGCGTCCTCGCGCGAGAGACCGTTCGCCGCAGCCAGGGCCGCCTCGAACAGAATCACGCGGGTCTTCGGCACGTATCCCTCAAATCCGCTTTGCAGCGCGAACGGAATGCCGGCGGCTTTGAGTTTCGACGCGGTCTCAAAACTCAGATTCTCCTCGTCGCCGTAGGATCGCTCCATTGTCGGATGCACGATCACGGGATAACCCGAGGCCTTGATCTGGTCGAGAACCTCGTAGGCTTCGGCGGCGCCGTCCAGCACCATGCGCACGTTGAACTCCTTGCCGATGCGGATCGCCGTGAGAATGTCGGACGAGCGGTTCACGGTTACCAGCAGCGGGACCTCGCCTTTCACTACTCGACCCAGTATCTCCAGATGCAAGTCGCGCGCCGACTCTTTTCCCTTCTCAGCCTTCTCGACTTTGCGATTGTACTCCTGTGCCTTGATCAACTCGCCGCGAAGCATGGCCGCGGCCTTCGACCGCGTCCCTGGCGACTTACCACCCGATTCGCGAGCACCATTGCCGAGCGTCATCGCCACCATCGCCAGCGGCTTGATCACCGCATCGTCCACCGTCTTGCCCGTGGTCTTCACCACCATCGTCTGACCCGACATCAGGATTCCGGGACCGTGGCCCGTGTGCATCGTGGTGACTCCGAATCCGCGCACCCACTCGATGAGCGGTTCCTGCGCGTTGTAGCCGTCGATGGCTCGAAGTTCAGGCTGCATGGGCGCAGAGCGCTCCACTTGATCCTGATCCTGCGGGATGTTGAGATACCCCGAGAGTCCAACCACAGTGTGAGCGTCCACTAATCCCGGAGTGACCACCTTCGCGGACAGCGTCCGGTAATTCGCCGGGATCGCGACTTGCGATGCCGGCCCGACGCGTTCGATCTTTCCATCGCGAATCAACACGACGCCGTTCGGTATCGGCGCGCCGGCCATGGTGTAGACCGTTTCGCCGCGGACCGCCACTTGGGCGAGAGAAAGCGCGGGCAGCACGACTGCCGCAAGGAGAGCGAATCCGAATCTCATATTAGTTGCCCTCCTCTTCTTCCCAGTTGAACTCGCCGTCGTCGTGGCTGGCTCCGCGGCCTCCGACAGCATACAGACGATCTTCCGGCTTCGATCGGTCAAATACTTTCTTCCCCTCCACCCACGTCTCCAGCACGTGCGTGTAGACGCTGAGCGGATCGCCCGAGAACACCACGAGGTCGGCGTCCTTGCCGGGTTCGAGAGATCCAACGTGCTTGTCGAGCGAAAGGATTTTCGCGTTGTTGATGGTCATCGCCTGCAAGGCCTTCTCGCGGGGCATTCCGGCGCGAACGGCAATCGCCGCGGATCGGATGAACAGGCGGGAGTCGGTGATCGGATCATCGGTATGGAATCCCACCAGCACACCGGCCTTATCCAGCACCATCGCGGTCTCGAACTTCAGATCCTTCGTTTCGATCTTACCGCCGGGGCTGTCTATCACGATTACGGAGCATGGCGCCCCGGCCTTGGCGATCTCGTCAGCCACCATCCATCCGTCGGTGGCGTGATGCAGCACGATTTTGAAGTTGAACTCCTTGGCCAGGCGAAGGGCCGTCATGAGATCGTCCTGGCGGTGCGAGTGAAACTGCACGGTGCGCTTGCCATCGAGTACGTCGAGCAACGCCTCCAGGCGCAGGTCGCGCGCCGGCATCTTGGACGCGTCGCTGCCCGCCTGCTTGATTTTGTCGCGGTATTCGATGGCCTTGATGAACAACTCGCGAGCCAGCGCCGCCGATTTCGCGCGGGTGCCGGGGAACGGACCCGTCGCACGCCGGGAGTTCGTACCGTTGGCCATCTTGATGCCGCCCGCGATGCTACCGTCGTCGTTGTGAATCAGCAGATCGTCGATCGTGTTGCCGTCACGCAGTTTGAGATAGAGGGTCTGGCCGCTGAGCAGATGGCCCGATCCGGACATCACATTCGAAGTCGTAATGCCGCCGGCCTGCGCCTTTCGGATACTGGCCGCGCGCACGTTTACGGAGTCGAGGACGCGCGCCTCGGGTTGCAGAGGAGCGCTGGAGTCGCCGCCCTCCGGACCGCCGATGTGGCTATGGCTGTCGACGAGTCCCGGCATGATCACCTTGCCGGTGGTGTCCACTTTCTGTGCGTCGTTCGGAATCGGCGTGGAGCCAACCGGCCCAACCGCCAGGATCCGGCCGTTCTGAACCACCACCACACCACTCGGAATCTCGGGGCCCGCGATAGGGATCACCCGCGCGCCAGTGAACGCGATGGACCGGCTCTGGGCCCATAGCGATGCACAGGCGCAAAGAGACAATACTGCTATTCTGCGCATGAGGAGAAACCTCAGTGTAGCGGATTCGGCTCACCGTCTCAGCGCGAGCATCGGATCGATTCGCGTGGCACGGAACGCCGGCACCCACGTGGAAATCAGCGCCACCGCCGACAGGAACAGACCGGCGGCGACGAACGTGAGCGGATCCGCGGAGTCGATCCGGAACAGCATGCCTTGGATCAGGCGTGTGACGATCAACGCGGTCACAGTGCCCACAGCGATTCCGGCCAGGGCCAGCCCCATACCTTCGCGCACTATCATCGCGATGACGTTCGCGGGCCGTGCGCCGATGGCGATGCGAATGCCGATTTCAGATATGCGGCGGCTCACGGCGTACGACATCACGCTGTAGAGTCCTAAAGCCGCGAGCAGCAGGCACAATAGCCCGAGCGCCCGGGTTAGCGCAGCCGCCACTTTCTGGCCGAACGTAGCCACCTCGATGTACTCCGAGAGCGCCACCGGATGCATCGCGGACGTGTTCGGGTCCGTCTCGGCAACAGCGCGGCGCAGCAAGGGAATGGATTGCACCGGCGCTTCAGCAGTGCGGATCAGGAAATACAACTCGGGGCTGCCTCTGTAGAACTGGTGGAACGCGAGATAGAGATGCGGACTCGCCGGCTCGGTCGGGCTGAAATACTTGCTGTCTTTGGCCAGGCCTACGATTTCGCCCCACACCAAGCGGGCGTGCTCCGGATCGCCCATGGTGAAAGCGCACTGCCGGCGGAGCGCGATGCCGGAGAGTCCCGTCAGCCGGGCTTGGAAATCCCGGTAGTCCATCCACGAAACGCTGGTGCCGCCGTTCGGTGCGGACGCCGTGACCATCTCCAGCGAGGCCAACTGGTCGCTTCGTCCCACGCCCGAATACGGATGCGGAGGACAGAGTCGATCCACGAAAAGACTGTTGTCGTGCACGCGATCCCGAGTCCCAACGTGAGCACCGCGACACAAGTGAAGGCGGGGCTGCTGAAAAGCATCCGGATCCCGAATCGAAAATCCTGGAGGAAGGTACGCATGGCGATTCTACAGAGAGCAATTCCGGTGCACAAACAATTATGTTAAATGGCGGCAGGTTAGAAAATTCGACTGCGCGCAAATGAGACCCGATTGTCCGATACTGGTACAGGCCCACTGCCCGAATGGCTCTGATGCGACACTTGTAAGATTGCATGCGTCAACTGATTAGCCCCGCTACACGTGTTAGCGGATCAATGCTTCTTCCCGGAGATAAGTCTATCTCCCACCGTTATGGAATGCTCGCATCCATCGCGGAGGGGCCGAGCACGATCGAGAACTACTCGACCGGAGCGGATTGCCAGTCCACGCTCGGCGCCATGGAGGCACTTGGCGTGCGGATCGAGAGGCACGACCGGAAGGTCACGATTCACGGCGTAGGGCTGGATGGACTGCGCGCACCCTCGTCGGGACTCGACGCCGGTAACTCCGGGTCCACCATCCGGATGCTCAGCGGCATCCTCGCGGCCCAGAAATTCACATCGCGAATCGGCGGCGACGAGAGTCTGTCGCGGCGCCCGATGGATCGCATCATGCGGCCGCTTGCGACGATGGGCGCCGATATCAACGCCCGCGACGGCCGGTTTCCACCGCTGGAAATTCACGGATGCCCGTTGCATGCCATCGACTACGAGTTACCGATGGCGAGCGCCCAGGTAAAAACCTGCGTCCTTCTGGCCGGTCTCTATGCTGATGGCACCACCATCGTGCACGAACCTGTTCGCACGCGCGACCACACGGAACTGGCGTTGCGCGAACTCGGTGCCGATATCGACATCGAACGGCGAGTGATCCGGCTGCAAGGCCGGTCGAAACTCGAGGGCCGTCCGCTGACCGTCCCCGGCGACTTATCCTCGGCGGCCTTCTTCCTGGTGGCAGCACTCCTTGTGCCGGGCTCGAGCCTGGTGATTCACGGGGTAGGATTGAATCCGACGCGATCGACTCTGCTCGACGTTCTGGTCGGGATGGGCGCCAACATCCGCGTGCAGGATATCGCGCAAGTATCGGGCGAACTGATCGGCGATCTGCTGGTGAAACATGCGCCGGTGAAGGGCGGAGTGCTGGAAGGTGCCACGACCGCGGCGCTGATTGACGAGATCCCGGTGCTGGCGGTGCTCGGCGCGATGAGCCAGGAGGGGTTGACGGTGCGCGATGCGGGCGAGTTGCGTGTGAAGGAAACGGACCGGATCGCGACCATCGCCGGGAATCTGCGCCGCATGGGCGTGTCCGTGGACGTGACGCCCGACGGATTCCGGGTTCCGGGACAGCAGAAGTTTCATGCAGCCGAACTCGATTCGTTCGGCGACCATCGAATCGCGATGGCGTTCGCGATCGCGGCCCTCGCCGCCGATGGACCCTGCGCTATCGAGAATGCGGAAGCCGCTAGCGTTTCGTTCCCGGAGTTCTATAATACTGTTCAGCAGATCGCCGCCTAATCATGGGAACCAGCGATAACACGCTTACGTTGCACGGGTTAATCCACGATCTGGCCAATGTGTTTCAAACAATTCTGCAGGCGTCCGATTTGATTGCCTCGGACCCGCGCCATTCCGATGTGGCTGCCATCATCGCCCGCAGCGCGGAGCAGGGCCGCCGGATTCTATCGGACTGCGGCGGCTCCGATCCATGCAATTTCGTCGACGCGGTGACCAATGCGACGCAGTTCGTTCTCGACTCCGTGGGTACGGCCGTATCGGTCCGCTTCCGGATGGATGCCGATTCGCAGCTGATGGTGCCTGTACGCGCATCTACAATGGAACGTATTCTCATCAATCTGTTCCTGAACTCGGCTGAAGCCGTGAGAGCGGCCGGTCTGGAGTCGGTGGAGATCCGAGTCTCGGCGATCCGCGATGAAGCAGGAGTGGTAGTGACGGTGGCGGACGACGGACCCGGCATTCCTGAGTCACTGATTCCCATGGTTTTCACGCCGCGATTTTCAGCCATCCCGGACGGCGAGGGACTCGGGTTGAACATCGTCAGCACCGCCGTCGTCAATGCCGGCGGATCCATTGCGGTGGCCAACGGCGACGGCGCGATTTTTACCATCCGCTTTCCGTTCTGCGCGGCCATTGCCGCGAGCCAGGGTATGGGACACTGAAATACTCCGGTTTGAGTTGCTTCGACCCGCGTTTTTATCAACGATGAAAACTTACGAACTCGCGCGCATCTAAAGAACATAGGATAACCACACCGGAGTTTCCGGATTCCACGATTCTGAATGAAATACATCTGCATTCACCAGCACTGTTACCAACCGCCGCGCGAGAACCCCTGGCTCGAAACCATCGAGATGCAGGAGTCGGCGTACCCGTATCACGACTGGAACGACCGCATCAATGCAGAATGCTATGCGCCCAACACAGCAAGCCGCATTCTCGATGAGCGGCGTTTCATCACCAAAATCGTGAACAACTACGCCTCCACGAGCTTCAACTTTGGCCCGACGCTGCTTTCGTGGGCTGAGGACAAGGCGCCTGAGGCCTATCACTCCATCATCGAAGCGGATCGCGAGAGTCTGAAGCTGTTTTCAGGGCACGGCTCGGCGATGGCGCAAGCGTTCAACCACATCATCATGCCTCTGGCGAACAGCCGGGACAAGTACACGCAGGTGGTGTGGGGCATCGAGGATTTCCGGCATCGCTTTGGACGCATGCCGGAGGGAATGTGGCTGCCGGAAACAGCCGTGGATCTGGAGACGCTGGACTTCCTCGCGGAAATGGGAATCCGCTTTACTGTCCTGAGCCCTTACCAGGCCCACCGGGTGCGCGAAATCGGCGCGGAAGGCTGGCGCAATGTATCCGGAGGCGCCGTCGACCCTACGCGACCCTACGTTCAGAAGCTGCCGTCGGGCCGGTCCATCAACATCTTCTTCTATGACGGGCCGGTGTCGCAGGCCGTCGCGTTCGAACGGCTTCTCGATAGCGGCGAGCGCTTCGCGAACCGGCTGATGAGCGCCTTTTCCGAGTCGCGCGATTGGGACCAACTGGTGCACATCGCCACCGACGGGGAAACCTACGGCCATCATCACCGTTACGGCGAGATGGCCCTGTCGTATGCGCTGGAGCATATCCAGAAGGAAGGGCTCGCTCAACTCACCAATTACGGTGAGTACCTGGCCAAGCACCCGCCGACGCACGAAGTACAGGTGTTCGAGAATACGGCCTGGAGTTGTGTTCACGGAGTCGGCCGTTGGGGCAGCGATTGTGGCTGCAATTCCGGGTCGCACGGCGGATGGAATCAGCAATGGCGGAAGCCGCTCCGCGCCGCGCTCGATTGGCTGCGGGACCAGGTTTCTCCGTTGTATGCCCAAGCGGCTTCAAAACTGGTGCGCGACCCGTGGAAGGCCCGCAACGACTACGTCCGCGTCATACTCGACCGCTCGCCGCAGTTCCGCGCGCGGTTCTTAGCCGATCAGTCGCGCCGCAAGCTCACTCAAAACGAGGAGGTCCGCCTCTGGAAACTGCTCGAGCTGATGCGCCACGAACTGCTGATGTATACCAGCTGCGGCTGGTTCTTCGACGAACTCTCCGGAATCGAAACCGTGCAGGTGATCCAGTACGCCGGACGCGTGGTGCAACTCGCTGAAGGGCTGTTTGAAACGCCGTTTGAAGCGGGATTCCTGGAGCGGCTCGCGCTGGCCAAAAGCAATCTGCCCGAGCACGGTCACGGCGCGAACATCTACCGGAAATTCGTCAAGCCGACCATGGTGGATCTGGAGAAACTGGGAGCGCACTACGCCATCAGTTCGCTATTCGAGCATTACCCCGAAGAGACGCAGATTTACTGCTACCACGTGAAGCGAAGCGACTATCGCACCATCGAAGCGGGCAAGCTCCGGTTGGCGCTGGGCCGCGCGGTGTTCACATCGGCGGTGACGCAGGCCTCCAAGGATCTCTCGTTCGGCGTTTTGCATTTCGGCGATCACAACCTGACAGGCGGTGTTCGCGTCTTCCAGGGCGACGAATCGTACGACGAGCTGGTTCATCAGAGCACGGAAGCGTTCTACCGCGCGGATGTGCCCGAGGTGATTCGTCTGCTGGATCGCGGATTCGGCACCAATATCTATTCACTGAAAAGCCTGTTCAAGGACGAGCAACGCAAGCTCCTGGATCAGATCCTGACGTCGACAATCGAGGAGGCCGAGTCCGCCTATCGCGGCGTGTATGAGCATCATGCGTCATTGATGCGGTTCCTGCACGGGCTGAAACTGCCGATTCCGCGTATCTTTCAACATGCCGCGGGTGAAGCATTGAACAGCCTGCTGAGGCGTGCCTTTGAAGCGAGGATTCTGGATACCGATCGTATTCGTACGCTGCTGGAAGAAGCACGCGTGGCAGGCGCCGATCTCGACTGCACCACGCTCGAATTCTCGCTCCGCAAGCGCATCGAGCATCTCTCGGATCGCTTCTTCGCTGAACCGCAGGACTTCACAGAGCTCCTGAACCTGGATTCGGCACTCGCGTTACAGGAGAGTCTGCCGTTTCCTCTGGTATTGTGGTCGGTTCAGAATAAGTGTTATGAGGTGCTGCGCGGTGTGTATCCCGCCATGGCGATGCGCGCGCGAGCGGGCGATCATGAAGCACGGGCGTGGATCGAGTTGTTCCACTCACTTGGCATGAAGCTGCAGCTCCGGGTAGACCTGCCGCCCAACAGTGCGGCGCAGGAGTAACATTTGGCCCGGATACCCATCGCCACATATCGCGTTCAACTGACCAAGGATTTCCCGTTCGAGAAGGCCCGGCAACTGCTCCCTTTTCTGCAGAAGATGGGAATATCGGATCTTTACGCATCGCCGGTATTCGTGGCGAGACCCGGCAGCATGCATGGTTACGACGTCGTGGATCCATCGCGCGCCAATCCGGAACTCGGCGGCAACGAAGGTTTTGATGCGCTGGCCGAAGACCTGAAATCGCGCGGCATGGGTCTGCTGCTCGACATCGTGCCGAATCACATGGCCGCCAGTTCGTCCAACCAATGGTGGTCCGATGTTCTCGAGAGCGGACCGAGTTCGCGATATGCCGCGTTCTTCGATGTCGAATGGGATCCCGGATGGGAGCGCGGTGAGGAGAAGATTTTCCTCCCGGTGCTTGGATCTCCATTCGGTACCGTGCTGGAGAACCAGGAGATCCAGTTGCACATGGGCGATGCAGGATTCACCATCCGCTACTATGCCGCGACGCTGCCTGTGGATCCCAGCACATACGCGCAGATCCTCGACGCCCGCCGCGACGAATGGCCGCAATCGGAGGAGTTCCAGGCGCTGATGGATTCCATCGGCCGGCTGCCTGACCGGCAGTCGATGATGTGGGAGGCCATCGAGGCCCGGCGGCGCGAAGTTCCATCCATCAAGAGCACCTTGTCCTCTCTATACCGCAGTCACCCCGAGGTAACGGCACTGGTCGATCGTCTGGTAGTGGATTTCAACGGTACGAAGGGCAATCCCGCGAGTTTCGATCGTCTGGAGGACCTGATCGAGAGCCAGGCGTATCGCCTCTCCTGGTGGCAGGTAGCCCGCGAGCGGATGAACTACCGCCGGTTTTTCGACGTGAGCGAACTCATCGGAATCCGCGTGGAGAATCCGGAGGTGTTTGCGGCCACGCACTCCGCGATTCTCGAGTGGGTGGAGCAGGGCAAGGCCACTGGCCTCCGCGTGGATCACGTCGACGGACTGTGGAATCCGCGCGAGTACCTGGAGCGGCTTAACGCGCTCGGGAACCGGCCGTACCTGCTGGTGGAGAAGATCCTGCTGGAGGACGAGCGGCTTCCCTCCGACTGGCCGATCGAGGGCACCAGCGGCTACGACTTCCTGGGCATAGTGAATGCCGTGTTCATCGATCCGTCGAGCCTCGATGCCCTGCAGGACACCTATACCCGCTTCACGGGTCTGTCGTGGAATTTCGAAGACGCGGCCTACGAGCAGAAGCGCTGGATTATTCGCCACCTGTTTCGCGGTGAGATGTTCGCCCTGTCGCTGCACCTTGCGCTGATAGCCGAAGAGGACCGGCATGGCCGCGATCTGAGTCCGGATGATTTGCGTCAGGCGTTGACTGAAGTGACGGCGTGTCTGCGCGTGTATCGCACGTACTTCGAGGACGGCTCGATGCCGCCCAGGGATCGCGATTACATTCGAGGGGCAGTGGCCGAGGCGCGCCGCCGCAACCCGGGTGTCAGCGAGGCGGCCTACAACTTCCTCCAGCGCGTATTGCTACTGGGATTTCCGCGGCGGTTGTCCGAATCGGGAAAGCGCACGTGGATCCGTTTTATCCGGCGGTGGCAGCAGTTGACCAGCCCCATTACGGCGAAGGGCGTTGAAGACACGACGATGTACGTGTACAACCGCCTGCTGTCGATGAACGAAGTGGGCGCGCAGCACCATGGGATATCGCTCGAACAGTTCCACCAGTTCAATGAGCACCGCCAGCGGCACTGGCCCGCGGCGATGAGCACCACGTCGACGCACGACACGAAACGCAGTGCCGATGTGCGCGCACGCTTGAACGTGCTGTCGGAAATGCCGGGCGAGTGGAACCGGTACCTGTTCCGCTGGGCGCGCTGGAATCGCGATAAGAAGCTATCGATCGACGGCCGGCCGATTCCGGATCCGAATGAGGAGACGTTCCTCTACCAGACTCTGCTTGGCGCCTGGCCCTTCGACGAGCAGGATATTCCGTCCTTTATCGATCGCGTGAAGCAGTACATCGTGAAGGCGTCGCGTGAAGCAAAGGTTTACAGTTCGTGGATGCGGCCGAATGAGGAACACGAGCGTGCCATTCACCAGTTCCTGGAGGCGATTCTCGAACGCGGCGACGGCAACCGCTTTCTTCCGCATTTTCTCGAGGTTCAGCAGCGCATCGCGTTTTTCGGTGCGATGAACTCGCTGAGCCAGGAACTGCTGAAGATCGCCGCGCCTGGCGTTCCGGATTTCTATCAGAACACCATGCTGTGGGACCTGTCGCTGGTGGATCCGGATAACCGGCGGCTGGTGGAGATGGACACGCGATTGAGGATCGCCGAAGAAATTGACGACTGGCACGGCGGCATCGTGCGCGAGTTATTGGAGAACTGGCGAGATGGCCGTGTGAAGGCTTTTCTGATCCATCGCGCTCTTAACGCCCGCCGTGCCGATCCCGACCTGTTCATCAGAGGCAGCTATGTGCCGCTCGAAGTTGACGGCACCCATCGCGACTGCGTGGTCGCCTTTGCAAGGCAGCTCGACAGTCGCATGGCGGTGGCGGTTGTGCCGCGATTCATGACGCGGGTAGCATCCATCGGGCGCGCACCCATCGGCCGCCGGGCTTGGAAAGCCACGGTCGTGCGAATGCCCGAAGGCCACTGGACCGATGCGATTACCGGGCGCACAGTCACGGGTTCGGGGGTTGGCGAGATCTTGTCGACGTTCCCGGTGGCGCTGTTGCTGCGTTAGGCGCGCCGGACCACAACCGCCGTCCCGTAGCAGAGCACTTCCGTGGCGCCCCGCATCACCTCAGTGGCGTCGTAGCGCATCCCAATCACGGCGTTCGCCCCAAGTTTCGCCGCGTGCTGGACCATCCGCTCGAACGCGTGCCGGCGGGTTTCTTCACAAAGATTGGTAAACAGCGTGATGTCACCGCCGACCAGCGTCTGCAGGCTGGCTCCGATGGTCCCGAAAACGGATCGCGAACGGACGATGATCCCTCGGACGATGCCGATATTGCGCTCTATCGTATAGCCGTCCAGCGTGAACGCGGTAGTCACCATCGAATTGAGAACGGCCGTTTCACTCATTTAGATGTCGTAGTACAGCGCGAATTCGTACGGATGCGGCCGCAGGCGTACCGCGTCGGCCTCGTTCTTGCGCTTGTACGAGACGTACGTCTCCAGGAGTTCTTCCGTGAAAACATCGCCTTTCAGAAGGAACGAGTGATCCTCTTCGAGACAAGTCAACGCCTCGTCGAGCGATGCCGGCATGGACGCAACCTGCTTCATCTCCTCGGGCGAGAGATCGTAAATGTCTTTGTCCAGCGACTCGCCGGGATCCATCTTGTTCAACACGCCATCCAGACCCGCCATCAGCATCGCGGCGAACGCGAGGTATGGATTCGCCGACGGATCGGGCGGCCGGAACTCCACGCGCTTCGCCTTCGGACTCGCCGAGTACATCGGAATCCGGACCGCCGCTGAGCGGTTGCGCCGCGAGTACGCCAGGTTCACCGGAGCTTCATAACCCGGCACCAGGCGTTTGTAGCTGTTCGTGGTCGGCGCGATGATCGCCGAAAGCGCGCGCGCATGCTTCAGCAGCCCGCCGATGTACCACAGCGCCATCTGGCTGAGACCCGCATACATGTCGCCGGCGAACAGCGGTTGCTCGCCCTTCCACAAGCTCTGATGCGTGTGCATCCCGCTGCCGTTGTCGCCGAAGAGCGGCTTGGGCATGAAGGTGACGCTCTTGCCGTACTGATTCGCGACATTGCGAATGCAGTACTTGTACGTCATCATGTTGTCCGCCGATTTCACCAGCGTGTCAAACCGCTGATCGATTTCGCATTGGCCGCCAGTGGCGACTTCGTGATGATGACACTCGATGTGAAGACCGCAGTCCATCATCGTGTTCACCATTTCCGACCGCAGATCCTGATAGTGATCGGTCGGCGGCACTGGGAAATAGCCTTCCTTGTAGCGCGGGCGATAGCCGAGATTGTTTTCCTTTCGGCCCGAATTCCAGCGGCCCTCTTCGGCATCGATGAAATAAAACGCCGAGTGCTGATTCTGATCGAAACGGATGTTATCGAAAATGAAGAACTCGGCCTCGGCGCCGACGAAGGCCGTGTCGGCGATGCCGGAGTTCTGCAGATACATCTCGGCTTTCTTGGCGATCCATCGCGGGTCGCGGTCGTACTTCTGACGAGTGATCGGATCCACAACGTCGCACGTCATTACAAGCGTGCGAGTCTCTGCGAACGGATCCATGAAAGCGGTGCTGGAGTCGGGTATCAGCAGCATGTCGCTCTCGTTGATGGCGGCCCATCCGCGGATGCTGGAACCGTCGATACCGAAGCCGTCTTCGAAGGAATCTCGATCCAACTGGCCGATGGGATAAGAAACGTGTTGCTGCAGGCCTGGCAGATCGGTGAAGCGAAGGTCGAGTTGCCTGGCCTCCTGCTGTTTGGCGAATTCCAAAACTTCTGCTGGAGTCATAGACCTCTTTTCCGGAACGCTGGTCACGGTAAGGGGCTATGTTACCACAGCGGAGCCCAACTCAATCCATGGCGGAAACGTGGCGCAGCATGGTCGCGACGCGCGCTCCAGGGAACTCAACGTTGTGCGTTTGAATCGTGAGGTCGATTTGGCCGACGATCTTCGCATCCACTACGGACTTGTTGCCTGACAGAACCCAGACATCGCCGATTTTCTGAAACGACTGGCGGATGTACGATTTACCCGCCCAGAGCGAGATCTTCGCGGCAGTGTGGCCTTCAATTGCCACCAGTCCATAGTCGGTTGCATCCACCCAGGCTCGACCTTCAATTAGATACTTGGAGTTCCGTTTCGGCTTGAGATTCAGGGCGTAGCACCGGCGGCCGTTCTTTATCTCGGATGACACGTACTCAAAGTCGTAATTCTCGGGGACCAGACGAACCTTACTGTAATCTTCCCGGGTGGCCTTTTCCTCGCCCTCTATTACTTTCCGCAATGCGAAACCGAGGATTCCACCCGAGCCGCGCTCTTCCAGTACCTCGATGGTTTCTTCCGCATTCGCGCCGTAGGTCACACGTACGGAGAATTCGGTCTTCTTCGTGCCGTCAGCGTTCTTAAGCACATAGCTGCGCTCTGCATGAACATCTCTCATGCGCTTGTCTGTGGCAGTCTGGGCCCGGACCAGACGTGAAACGATCACCGCCGTATCGGGGACCGGCGCCTCCGGTATGATTGTGGCCGCCGAAACGACACTGACGGCGAGACCAACCGCCAAACTCGGTAGGAATGCTTTTCGCGATAATCCGATGGACGACTTTAGCACCTATCCGTGGGATGCAATCGGATGTCCGCGAGATACATAAGCAAAATGATTCGTCAGAAGAATCCGTGGGTAAGTTCCGGCTCGGGCAACCCTCAATTACGCCGCTGGAGAACTCTTTCCGGGCGCGAAAGTTAGTTGAGGATGAGTTCTCGGTGAGCGCGTAAAGTGTCCAACCCGTCCGGACCTATACAATAGATCCATTCGCGGCTCCGTGCTGGAACTAATGGAGACCTTCGTACGTAATAGTCCGTTTAGGAGTGTTTGCGCGTGTACGATCTCATCCACGACTTGAAGCACACGTTACGCCGTCTGGGCCGCACGCCGGTTTTTACCATCACCACGGTGGTGACGCTGGCGTTGGGGATCGGAGCCAACACGGCCATCTTCAGCATGATCAACAGCATGCTGCTGAAGCCGCTGCCGTTCCCGCAGCCGGACCGCCTGGTGGCTGTCTGGCAAACCGCGCCGGGCGTGAACATTAAAGATCTCAACGCGTCCATCGCCGACTACGTTACGTACCGGGAGGAATCGAAGACCTTCGCCGATGTTGCCATTTGGGCCGGAGGGTCGGCTACGGTGACGGAGTTCGCGGACCCCGAACGTGTCGATGGGATCTCGGCCACCTTCCGGCTGCTGCCGATGTTGGGTGTTCAGCCGCGTCTCGGCCGCGGGTTCACGGAGAACGATGACGCGAGCAGCAGTCCCGAGGTGGTGATGCTCGGCTATGGCTACTGGCAGCGGCGGTTCGGCGGCGATCCTAACGTGATCGGCCGCCGGATCATGGCCGATGGGAAGGCGCGCCAGATCATTGGCGTCCTTCCGGAAAGGTTCTGGTTCATGGATATGCGCCACGACCTTATGCTGCCGCTAAAGTTCGACCGTGCCACCGCGAGGCTTGCGGGCTACCAGTTCCAAGGTGTCGCGCGGCTGAAACCGGGGGTGACGCTCCAGCAGGCCAATGCCGATGTGACGCGCATGATCGCCATTGAGCTCCGCAGGTTTCCACCACCAAATGGCATGAGCATTCAGATGATGGAAGACGCGCGCTTAGCGCCCAACCTGCGGCTGCTCGCCGATGATCTGGTGGGTGATACCGGCAGGAGCCTGTGGGTGGTGATGGCAACGATTGGATTGCTGCTGCTGATCGCGTGCGCGAATGTCGCCAATCTGCTGCTGGTACGAGCCGAGGGTCGCGCACAGGAACTGGCAGTGCGTGCGGCGCTCGGGGCCGGGCGTGGCCGGATCGCGCGGGAACTGTTTTTCGAGAGCATCGTGCTGGCACTGGCCGGCGGAATTCTGGGAGTGGGGTTTGCGATCGCGGCAGTGAAGCTGGCAGTGGGTACGAGTCCCGCGCGGCTGCCCCGGTTGGAGCAGATTTCCGTGGATTCGACGGCTCTGCTGTTTACGCTGGCGGTTTCGATTGTGGCTGGGATCGCGTTTGGCGCCGCCCTTGTTTGGAAGAATGGCGGAGTGCATGTTATCGCTGCGCTGCGGGCGGGCGGTCGCAATGCGAGTTCGAGCCGCGAGCGGAATATCGCACGCAACTCGCTGACGGCGGTTCAGGTGGCGCTGGCGCTGGTGCTGCTGATCGGCTCCGGGTTGATGATCCGCACGTTCTATTCGATGCGTGGCGTGAATCCGGGCTTCAGCCGTCCGGAAGCGCTACAGACCCTGCGGATTTCGATTCCGAATGCGGCTAGCTCCAAAGATGCGGAGAGGCTGGTGAAGCAGCACAATCTTGTGGACCGGCTTGCGGGCATTTCCGGCGTCTCGGTGGTTGGTCTGACCACCGCCCTGCCGATGTCGGGATCCCAGTCGCAGGATCCGATTTATGCGAGCGACCATACCTATACGGCCAACCAGATTCCGACTCTGCGCCGCTTCATCACCGCGGCGCCCGGAACTTTCCATGCGCTGGGCGTACCGCTGATGGCGGGCCGTGAATACACCTGGACCGATATTCACGAAAAGCGCAAGGTGGTTCTGATTTCGGAGAATTTTGCCCGCGAGTATTGGGGATCGGCGCAGGCGGCGATCGGGAAGCAGATTCGCGAGACGCTGAATGATCCGTGGAGTGAAGTGATTGGCGTGGCTGGCGATGTCCGTCACGACGGAGTGGAGAAGAAAGCGCCGGCGACCGTCTATTGGCCTTTGCGATCGGCCGATTCGATTACCTTTCTTATTCGCAGCTCACGAGCGGGGACGGAGAGCTTTGCCAGTGAAATCCGCCAGAACGTGTGGGCAGTGAGCAGCAATCTGCCGGTGACCGAGATGAAAACGATGCGGGAAGTCTACGAGAAATCGATGTCGCGTACCGCGTTCACGCTGACGCTGCTGGCGGTGAGCGGGGGGATGGCCTTGCTGCTGGCGGCGGTCGGCATTTATGCGGTGATTTCGTACGCGGTGGCGCAGCGGACTCGGGAGATCGGTATCCGGATGGCTCTTGGCGCGCAACGCGGGAGTTTGAAGATGATGTTCGTTCGCAATGGGCTGGTGTGGGGCGGGATCGGGGTGGCAGCGGGGCTGGCGGGTGCGGTTTCACTATCGCGATTGATGACAGCGCTGTTGTTCGACGTCAGTCCGTTGGATCCACTGACTTATTCGGTGGTTGTGGTCGGTTTGCTGGCGGTGGCGGCGGGGGCTAGTTATTTGCCGGCTCGACGGATTACGCGGGTGGATCCTTTGGAGGCTCTGCGGGCGGATTGATTGGGGGGCTGGAAGCTGGAAAATTCGGTCCGCTGATCCACAATGGCTGGGAAGACGAGCAGCGCTCCTTCGACTCCACCTGCCGAAAATTCTACCGCTTCCTCACTCAATCCCAGCGCTGAACCCCGCTATCTACCCACGGATTCCCCAGACGAGCCGACAAACTTCTTCGTAAACAGGTGTTAGTTAGTTAGTGCGATGCGTCACCGCTTCAGCCCGGAATCTCTTTCAATCCAGGCCGAGTTCGCGTAGAAGCCATGCTCCGTGACTTACTCGATCCAACATCCAAAGTAAGTACCGCACATCTGTGTTAACGTTGCGTGCAATGGATGGGTTATATCCGAAATCGTTCGCAACGTTCTCCCAGACACGATCGAAATTGACGCCTACGAGTTCGCCTTTCCCGTTCACGGCCGGACTGCCGGAGTTGCCGCCGGTCGTATCCGCATCCGACAGGAAATCGATGGGCAGATCGTGCAAACGAGAGTCCTCCCATGGTCCGAAGTTGCGCGCGCGGGCAGCCGCAAGCACTTCCGCGGGCGCGTCGAATGGCTCTTTCCCGGTGTACTTCTCCAACATTCCGGACATCGTCGATTGCGGCAGATAGAACACCGCATCGCGCGGCTCGTATCCTTTCACGTGCGCGACACTTACCCGGAGCGTCGAGTTTGCATCCGGCGCGACGGGCTTTCCGGCATGCGCGAGAACGGCCGCGCGCCACTCTGGACGCAGCCGCGAGATGGTGCCTGATTCCGCGTCCTGACGATCTCGCAATGCGATCACATCGGGCACGATCGCGAATGCGAAATCGAGCAATGGATCGTGCCGTGACTTCAACTGCTCCGGTGTCTCGCCGAATATACGATTCCGCTCCGAGGCATCCAGAACCTTGGTCCCGCGATACAGAGCCGCTATTGCATCGGACGGATCCGCGCCGCCGAAAGCGCTATCCATGCCGGCGATCCGTGCGCCGGATGGCAAGGCTTTGGCACGCCGCAGAAAGATAGCGAGCAAGGCGCGGTCGGACGGTGGATAGTAGTTCTTCTGCTCGCGCTGCAGGCGGTCGCGCAGCCGGTCCAATTCCCGGTCCATGAACATCGGATCGCGCTCGGCATCCGGCTTCTGCCGTTCGATAGCCGCGCGGACCAGCGTGGTGGCCAGATACAGCGCCTTCGATCCTGCCGGGATCGTGCTGAGAAGGAAATCGCGATCCGCCGTCCGAAGCTGTGCCTCCACCATCTTCGAGAGTCCCTCGCGGGCGGCCAGGGCGTTCTCGAATTGCGGCTTGCCGCTGGCCCATTTGGCCACGGCATCATCGGACTCGGTCTGCTTCTCGAGAATCCGGCCGCGCGCGAGACCGAGTAACTGCCCTTGCGCGTTCTTGAATGAATTGTTGAGCGACTTCAGATTTGCAGCCACCGCGATGCTGCCTTCGTTTGACCCGATGGTGGTCTCTTCCAAGGTGCGGATGAACTCGCCGTACAGGTCGGCGCGCCGTTCGAAGCCGCGCTTGCGCTCCGCCATTTCGGCCGCAGTGAGGGAACGGAAGGTGAGCCCGGGATAGCCCATGATCATGACGAAGTCTCCGGGCTTCACGCCTTCTTTCGAGATGGGCAAATAGAACTCAGGGTGATACGGTGCGCCGTTCACGTATGCGCGGCCGATAGCGAAGTCGCCGGCATGGCGGGGCCAGGCGAAATTGTCGATTTCGCCGCCGAATTCGCCCACCCAACGCGGCGGCGAGTACACCAACCGGAGGTCGGCCACTTCCACGGTATCCGCCAACTGATATTGCACTCCTCCATCGAACGCTGCCACCCGGCATCGATGCCCCTTCTGCTGCTCGCATTGCTGGACCAGTCGCTGCTCTACTGCCTCGATGGCGCGATATCGCTGCAGGTCGGCGGCACCGACTGGGATCGCGGCCAGGACATCCTTGGTGACGTCGGTGAATCGATTCGGGATGGTGATGCGGGTGGTCTTGCCGCGAAGTTCGCCATCGCGATCCGGCGCGAGGAAGCCTTTCGCGATCAGATCATTCGCCGCCGTGCTGTGCTCCTGCACGATACCGAACAGGCAGTGATGATTGGTGAGGAACAGTCCGCTGGGCGAGATAAACGCAGCCGAGCAACCGCCCGTGCTGATGACGGCCGACAGCAATCCGGCCCCGCGTCCGGCATCCCACAATCGCTCCACTGGAAGCTGAAGACCCTGCTGCTTCAGCCAGTCACGATCGAGTTGGAGCACCTGCGCGGGGGTCCATTTGCCTTCAGCCGCGAGCAGCGAGCCGAGGCACAGCAGCCAGGCGAGAGCTATCTTCATTTAGGATTCGTCAGAAGAATCTGTGGGTGAGTTCCGGCTCGGGGAGCTTGCCAAGTGAATGATATAGGGCCAGTTCGGTGACTCGGAAGGTTCGAAACCCGTAAGATCTTCTCATAGTGACTTTTGCTTTGTTGTTCAGGC
>JBBQGE010000027.1:0-70396 GCA_038322675.1 Bryobacterales bacterium | reverse complement strand
TATGCTTGGCCATGCCAGTTACAGCGTGGCATTGGTTGCCAGCATTCGGGGAACACCCTATTCTCTACCTGTTCGCTCGGCAATACAAGGTTCAAGTCCTACGGGAGTAGGACAAATTTCACTTCCGGTTCAAGGTAAGTTGCTTAGTACGCTCCGAAGTCGAGCACACCGGGCTCGTCAGCGGCAGCATGGTTGATCTTCCTGAAACCCGTCCCGACCAATTCTACCCCGTAGCGAAGCTTCTATAGCGCTTCTCCAGTGGCCAGGCCGTGATCTCTTCTACCGCGGGACGCGGGTCTTTGTGTCCCGCCACGGCCAGCGCTAGATTGACGTCGGGCTTCATCGGCGAGGAGTCGAGCAGTTCGGAGCATGCTCCGTCTTGAGATCGCGCAGCGACATCTGTTTTCCCGAAGTATTGTCGTCGCCCGTCATGGGTCTTCAAAACTCCCCTTGCTCCGCCCAAACATACTACGTTTGCGGCATGGTGAACCGGAATCCGCGAGAGTCCACGCACTCCATTTCTTGATCTACCAAAATTCGCTGAGGGTGTTGGATGGCTCGTGCGCGACCGGAGAAGCGACTTGGCGCTTCAAAGGGAAAGCCCGGGAAAAGGAGTCCCGAGCCTGTCCATACATTACGAAGCGGAACCGAGGTGATTTGCCCATGAAGCGGCAAACGAAACTTCAGGCTGAGTTCAAGGTGATCGTCCGGTTCCTGGTCAGCATTACGGCCAAGCTCCGGATCTATACCCGATAGCCAGACCGCAGAGCCGGAAGTTGCGAGTTCCGGCTCTGAGCTAATGATAGCGCCAACCTCAGCTCTCTGAAAATACCCCCCACCGCACCAACAGTGCTACCGCGTCACAACAGCGTCCCACGCAAGATTAGGCTAGCCACGGTGAAATAGATCACCAGACCCGTCACATCCACCAGCGTAGCCACGAAGGGTGCCGAAGCGCTCGCGGGGTCCAGGCCCACCGCGCGTAAAACGAAGGGCAGCATCGAACCCGCAATTGTGCCAAACAACACCACGCCCACCAGACTGAACGCGACGGTCAAACCGACGAGGAAGTAGTGGGCACCATACGGTTGCCAGATTGCCTGCCAGGCCACGATTCGTGTAAGCCCGATCAACGCCAGCACCGAACCCAAGACCACGCCCGTCGAAAACTCGCGCCGCACGATGCGCCACCAGTCGCGCAACTGCACCTCGCCTATTGCCATCGCGCGAATCACCAGCGTCGTCGCCTGCGACCCCGAGTTTCCACCGCTGCTGATGATCAGCGGCACGAACAGCGCCAGCACCACTGCTTTCGCGATCTCGTGCTGGAAATACCCCATCGCCGTGGCAGTCAGCATTTCGCCGACGAACAGAATCGCCAGCCAGCCGGCGCGCTTCCGCACCATGTTCCAGAAACCGATCTGCAAGTAGGGAGCATCCAAGGCCTCCATACCGCCGACCTTCTGAATATCCTCGCTCGCCTCTTCCTGCACGACATCCACGACATCGTCGACGGTAACGATCCCCTTCACCCGGCCGTAGGCGTCCAGAACTGGAACGGCCAGCAGATGGTGCGACGTCACCAATTTCGCCACCGTCTCCTGATCCATGTCCTCGGTGGCCGCGACGAATTCGGTCTTCATCACCTCGCGGACCCGCTTGGACCGGGCCGCCGAAAACAGATCCCGAAAGCTCACAACACCCTGCAACCGCTGCTCTTCATCCACCGCGTAGGCGTAGTAAATGGTCTCTAACTGCTCGGCCTGACGGCGCAGATAGCTGATGGCTTCATCCACGGTCATGTCCGGCCGCAAACGCGCGAATCGCGGACTCATCAAGCCCCCGGCCGCATCCTCCTTGTACGCCAGCAGAGCGAGTACTTCGCGCCTTCCGATCTCATCCAACTGCGCGAGAAGCCATTCGCGATCCTCCTGCGCGGCTTCCTGAATGAGATCGGCGGCATCGTCGGGCGGCAGCAGCCGTAGCCAGATGCGCCGCTCCCCGGCAGGCAGCAGGTACAACAATTCGAGTTGATCCCGGCTGCTCAATTCGAGAAAGAAGTCGTCTGCCCGCTCGCGCGGCATTCCGCCGAACGCCGCCAGCTTCTCGTCATCGTTCAACCGGTTCCAGTTCTCGAAGAGTTCGTCAAACGTCCACGGATGTATGGTGACGTACCTTTGCTCGCGCTCCAATTCGTTTTATGCTCCTGGCTCAGAGTATAATTGGAGAGGATCCCCTTCCTTTAGGAGTACTCGAGTCTCATGTTTGATCTGTTCCGTAGCCGAGCCAAGGCTGTGCGCTATTTGCTCGGTGGCCTGCTGACGGTCGTCGCGTTGTCGATGGTCATTACCCTCATCCCCGGTTTCGGCTCCGGTTCCGCGGCCGACGACAACGTGGTAGCCGTAGTTGGGAAAGATGCCATCACCGTCCGAGAGGTGCAGAACGAGTTGCAGGCGCTGACCCGCAACCGGCAAATCCCGCCCGAAATGCTTCAGGTGTATGCGCCCCAGTACATCGATCAGATGATTCTCGAACGTTCGGTCGCCTACCAGGCCAAGCGCATGGGCTTCGATGTTTCCGACCAGGAACTCGCCACGGCAATCCGAGGGATTGTCCCAAGCTTTTTCAACAACGGGCAACTGGTCGATAAAGCTGCGTACGAGAGCTTCCTAGCCGATCGCGGTCTCACGATTCCGCAGTTTGAGGACAACGTCCGCAAACAGATCCTTCTCAGCCGCCTGCAGAAC
Source organism: Bryobacterales bacterium (assembly GCA_038322675.1). GTDB lineage: Bacteria > Acidobacteriota > Terriglobia > Bryobacterales > Bryobacteraceae > TMP-7. The sequence continues at coordinate 67,649 of JBBQGE010000027.1, read as the reverse complement.
ATCGCTCTCGACGGGGTCATCGTCACACCGCAGGAACTCAAGAGCCAGTTCGAAAAGACCCACGCGAAGGTCAAGATCGACTACCTTGCGTACGATCCCGAGAATCTGAAGTCCGCAGTCAACATTACGCCGCAGGATCTGCAAATGTACTACCAGGCGAATCAGAACAATTACATGGTTCCGGAGCAGCGCAATCTTGCTCTTCTCGTTGCCAACCAGGACAAGATCGCAGCCACGATCAACGTTCCCGAGGATCGGATCAGCCAGTATTACAACTCGAATCGCGATCAGTTCCGCACACCGGAACGAGTGAAGGCCCGGCACATTCTGATCAAGACAACCGGCAAGTCGGCGGCGGAAATCGAGAAACTGAAGCAGAAGGCGGAAGACCTTCTCAAGCAGGTGAAGAACGGCGGGAATTTCGCCGAACTCGCGAAGAAGAACTCGGAAGACACCACTTCCGCGATCAACGGCGGTGAACTCGGCTGGTTGGTTCGCGGCCAGACGGTGAAAAATTTTGAGAACGCAGCTTTCAGTTTGAGGCCGGGGCAGATCAGCGATCTGATCACCACCGAGTACGGGTTCCACATCATCCAGCTGGAAGAGAAACAGGACGCCCACACGCAGGCGCTCGAAGAAGTGAAGGACAAGATCGCAGCCGACCTGAAGCGCCAGGTGCTCTTCGATCGGATGCAGAACGCCGTCGATCAGGCGCGTCTCGCGCTCCAGAAGTCGCCGGGCAACATCGACCAGATCGCGAACCAGTACAACCTGGAAGTTATTCATGCCGAGAAGATTGGCGCCGGCCAAGCGCTCCCGCAACTCGGTGCCGTGCCGGACTTGGATGCGGCTCTGGCTGGTCTGAAGAAGGGTGACGTGACTCCGGTTTTCCAGGCGCCAGGCGACAAACTTGTCGTCGGCGAGGTGACCGACGTGTTCCCATCGCACGTGCAACCGCTCAGCGAGGTTGAGGCGCGTGTCCGTGATACCGTCGCCGGCCAGAAGGCGCAGACCCTGGCGATGGAGCGGGCCACTGACGCCGCCAAGAAACTCCGCGCCGGCGAGAGCCTGCAACAAGTGGCCAAGGAAACTGGCGTCGAGGTAAAGAACTCCGAGGAGTTCACGATCAACGACGCGATTCAGGGAATCGGATCCGGATCGGCATTCTCGGAAGCATTCACCAGTCCCGTGGGCGCGGTGGTTGGCCCGGTTCCCGCGACTAACAAAGTAGTGGTCGCCAAAATCGCAGCCAAGATCCCGGCGAACATGAGCGAGTTCGAATCGGCGAAGTCCGGCATTATGCAGGACCTCAAGCAGCGCAAACAACAGGAACGGCGCGATCTGTTCTTCGACAGCATCCTGGCTCAGTTGATCCGGGAGGGCAAAGTGAAGAAGCATCAGGACACCATCCGCCGCCTGGTGACGGCATACCGCGGATGATGGGCGGGTCACACCACCGCTCATGATCGAAACCATTATCGAATTCATGCGGACGCTCTGGACTCCAGAGCGTCTCATTCCGTTCCTGGGGCAGATCCTCACCAGTTGGTACGGTTATGCGATGCTGTTCTTCATCGTGTTCGCCGAAACCGGACTCCTGGTCGGCTTCATCTTCCCCGGCGATTCGCTGCTGTTTACAGTCGGCGTGGTTGCCGGGGCCGGGCACACCAACCTGGCGGCCCTGTGCGCAGTCATGGCCATTGCCGCGGTACTCGGCGACCAGTCCGGCTATTTTCTCGGCCGGCGAACTGGTCCCAAGATCTTCAGCCGGCCCGACTCGCGATTCTTCAAGCAGGAGTATGTCCGCCAGACGCAGCAATTCTACGAGCGTCACGGCGGCAAGACTCTGATCTACGCGAAATTCATCCCGATCGTTCGCACGTTTGCGCCGTTCATGGCCGGGGTCGGCAAGATGCGCTATTTGCGATTCCTGTCGTTCAACCTGTTTGGCGGAATCGGCTGGGTGCTGTCGATGACGGTGCTCGGTTACTACCTGGGCGGGGTGCCCATCATTCGCAAGAACTTCGAGAAGGTAGTGCTGCTGATTATCGTTCTGTCGGTGGCTCCGATGATCATTCACGGACTTCGCGCGAGGTTCGGCGCACGCGAAAGCAGCCCTGTGACTACCCCCGACGCCTGACCTCGGCAAGGGCACGCTGGGTCGCCGGATCGCGTTGCGCCTCCACCTCGTCGCCCTTCGCGACCCCGAATACCAGATTGACGATTTCCTGTTGTAAGCGGCTCTCGATCCAGGAGCGCTCCCCAAGCCAATCGCTCACGCCGGGTTGAATCTGCCGTTCGGAGAGGTACACCTTGAACTCGTCGAGGACTTCTGGAGTCACTTTGAAATCCTGCCCAATCTTGTGCTTCTGGGAGTATTCGGTGGCAAAGTGCGTGATGGATCCACTCGCCTCCAGCACTATGCGCAATCGTGACTGAGGCTCCGGTTCCACGAGGACATCGGGTTGAATGCCGCCGCCACCCTCGACGACACGCCCGGAATCGGTGCGGTGCTCACCCTTGCCCGCAAACTTTGCAGGATTCAACTGGCCGCCCTGGATCGGCTTCTGAATACTGCGGCCGCTCGGCGTGTAATAGAACGCCGTTGTGAGCGCAAGCGCGGTATTCGACGACAGGTTGTAGACGCTCTGCACAAGTCCCTTGCCGAAACTCGGCTCACCCACCACTACCGCGCGATCATGATCCTGCAGCGCACCGGAGAGAATTTCGGCCGCGCTCGCCGATTTTCCATTGATCAGGATCGCGACTGGAAATGTGTAGGGAACCACTTTTTCGGGCACCTTGACGCTGTCGTCTTGCGTCGCTCGCCCCCGCACGCTCAGAATCGTCTGCCCCGGCTTCAGAAACAGTGCCGCCGCTTCCATGGCTGCTTGCACAACGCCTCCGGGATTATTCCGAAGATCGATCACCAGGCCCTTCAGAGAAGCTCCGCCGAGACCCTCGATGGTCGACTTCAGTAGCGCGCCGGTCTTCGGCTCGAAACTCGCGATCCGGACGTAACCGATATCCGGGGCGAGTTTGAACCCGCGGTCGACGCTCGGAGTGTCCACCAACTCCGGCGACAGCGTGAATTGCAGCAGTCGCACGCTCCCTGGCCGCCTGACGGCGAGGTGCGCCACCTGCTGCCTGGCCTCGGTGAGCAGTTGAATCAGTTGCTCAAAGCTCAACCGGTTCAGCGGAATGTTGTTGATACCGAGAATCTCATCGCCCGGCGATAGTCCCGCCTTCATCGACGGTGTGCCCTGGAGCGTCTGGAGAATGATCACGCGCCCCGGCAACACCGATACAACGCTGCCGAACCCCTTCCGCTCCGACTTCTCCATCTCCTTCAGTTGCTCGGTTTGCTGCGGGTCGAGGAAGGCGGAGAACGGATCCAGTTTGCGCAGCATACCCGGAATCGCTCCGCCGTAGAATGCTGATTCGACGTTCACCGGATCTGCCGCGTTGACCTCCACCGCTGCGTACGCATCGGCGAATTGCTTCAGAGCCTGTTCGAGAGGTGTCGGGCCCTCGGCGGCGTTGGCACAAAGGCAGGCGCACACCAGCAGCGCCGCGGGCCGGCAGAATCGCAGCATGTAATTCGATGGACGAAGCGGGCCGGTCAAGGTTGCGCTTCTCTGGTGTACCGGTTCGCCTTGCGGATCTCCGCGCGTTCCATCGCGAACCCGATCAGGCGGTCCAGCAGCTCGGAATATCCGATGCCCACGTGTTCCCACATCTTCGGAAACATGCTGATCGATGTAAATCCCGGAATCGTGTTGATCTCGTTGATGAAGATCTGACCCGTCGCACGCTCCATCAGGAAATCGACACGAGCCATCACCTCGCATCCAACGGTCCGGTAGCACTGCACGGCCAGCCATCGCATGTGCCCGGTCTGCTCGGGGCTGAGGCGTGCCGGCAACTGTGCTTCCGCCTTGTCCAGCAGGTACTTATCTTCGTAGTCGTAGAATTCGCGGGACGGCAGGATTTCGCAAGGCGCCGCCGCGACTGGATCGGCGTTGCCCATCACCGAACACTCGAATTCGCGGCCCTCGATTCCCTGCTCGACGATGATCTTGTGGTCGAAGGCGGCGGCCAATTCCAGCGCTTTGTCCAACTCCGCGCGGTTGTGCGCTTTCGAAATACCGACCGACGACCCCAGATTGGCCGGCTTCACAAACATCGGAAAGGGCAGCCGTCCGATCACCTCGGCGCTGTCGATCGCGCCACGGTAGAGCACCGCATACTCGACAATGGGGAGTCCGCGCTCATGGCACAAGCGCTTCATCACTTCCTTGTCCATTGATACCGATGATGCCAGCACACCTGCGCTGACATACGGCAACTCGGCCATCTCGAGCAGACCCTGAATGGTGCCGTCCTCGCCGAAAGTCCCGTGCAGGGCCGGGAACACCACGTCGATTCCAGGATTTCCGCCAGGTTCGGGACGGATAGCGTGCGGCTGCCATTTGCCGTCTTTACCGATGAAGAACTCCGACACTTCGTACCGCTCACGATCGAGCGCATCGAGAATCGATCGCGCCGAACGAATCGATATTTCGTGCTCTCCGCTCCGCCCGCCGTACACCACTGCCACATGCAGTTTCATAAGATTCGTTTGCCCAGAGCCGACATGATGAGTTCTACCGCCAGGATCGCCGTCCGGTTCGCCTCATCGATCACCGGATTCACTTCCACTACTTCCAGTCCCAGCATGCGGTCGCCATCGCAGATGTTTTCCATTGCCAGGTGCGCCTCGCGATAAGTCATTCCGCCCTTCACTGGAGTGCCGACGCCGGGAGCCTCCGACGGCTCGACGGCGTCCATGTCGAACGACAGATGGAATCCTTCCGTGCCGTCATTGGCGATCTCGAGAGCTTCCTGCATGATCGCCCTCAGACCCCGCTCGTCCACATCGCGCATCGTGTAAGCGTGAACTCCGGTGCGCTGCACGATCTTGCGCTCCTCCGCATCCACCGACCGCAAGCCGATGACGGCGACATTCCGCGGTTGCACCTTCGGCGCGTAACCGAACAGGTGCGTCAACTCCTTCGGGCCGCGTCCGACGCAGCAGGCTAGCGGCATGCCATGCACGTTGCCGCTCGGACTGGTTTCCGGCGTGTTCATGTCGGCGTGCGCATCGATCCAGACCAGCCCGATCTTCTTGCCGTCACGCTGGTAGCGATGCGACAAACCGGACACGGTGCCGATAGCCACCGAATGGTCGCCGCCCAATACAATCGGAAACCTGCCGGTATCCACCGCTTTCTCGACGGTATCGGCCAGGCGCTGGCAAGTAGCGGCGATCTCGGTCAGATAACGCGCTGAGTTCTCCCCGGCGGTCACGCTCTCCGCCTGCGGAACCTCGACGTTGCCAAGATCCTCCACCTGGTATCCCAACGAGGCGACCCGCTCATTCAAGCTGGCAACCCTCAACGCCGAGGGTCCCATATCGACCCCGCGCCGCCCCGCCCCCAGATCCATGGGAGCCCCGATAATAGCAATCCGCGAATAGCGCATAAGACTAACCAGTGCCAGGTGACGAGAAACTGCGGTCTAGGCGATTACTTATTCACCTAACTCGCCACCACCTACCCGACTAAGGCAACCACTGCGACGGTGGGCAGGACCTGCTAGGGTCTTGTCCGGTACAACATTCTTGGGAACGCGATCGTCTCCCGAATGTGCTCAGTTCCGCACATCCAGGCCACAAATCGCTCCACGCCCATTCCGAAACCACCGTGCGGCACGGACCCGTATCTCCGTAGATCCACATACCAGTCGAAGGCCTCGCGAGGCAGCCCGTGTTCGTCGATTCGCTTCAGCAGCAGATCCAGATCGTGAATGCGCTGACCGCCTCCGATCACCTCGCCGTATCCCTCCGGCGCAATCACGTCGACTCCCAGAGCGACTTCCGGCCTGTCCGGATCCGGTTGAAAATAGAAAGCCTTCACCTGCGCCGGATAACGATCCACCATTAACGGCCGGTCCAGATCGTCAGTCAGCAGAGTCTCATCCGTGCCGCCGAAATCGCCGCCCCACTGTATCTCACTCCCCTTGGCTTGTAACTTCTTCACCGCGTCGTCATAACTCATGCGATGAAACGGAGCCTGAATCGCCTCCAACTTACTCACATCCCGCTCCAATACCTGTAACTCGGGACGGCGGTTCTCCAGCACGCGGCTCACAACAAACAGGATCATCTCTTCGGCCACGCGCTTCACATCGTCCAACGTCGCGTATGCCATCTCCGGTTCCACCATCCAGAACTCGGTCAGATGGCGCCGCGTCTTCGACTTTTCCGCGCGGAACGTCGGCCCGAAGCAGTACACCTTTCCAAAGGCCATCGCGTTGGCTTCGTTGTATAACTGCCCGGACTGCGTCAGATACAGCACTTCGTCCTCGAAATACTGCACCGGGAAGAGCGTGGTGGTTCCCTCGCAGGCGGCCGGCGTGAAAATCGGCGTATCGATGAGCGTGAATCCGTGCGAATCGAAGTAGTCGCGAATCCCCTTTATGATTTCATGCCGCACGCGCAGGATCGCGTGTTGCCGCCGGCTTCGCAGCCACAAATGGCGGTGATCCATCAGGAAGTCGATGCCGTGTTCCTTGGGTGTAATCGGATATGGCTGGTCTTCCGGAACGCGCTGCACGACTTGCGCGGATTCCACGTCCAACTCGAACCCGCCGGGGGCGCGCTGCTCCTCCCGGACCTTTCCCGTCACGATCACCGACGATTCCTGCGTCAGATTCTTCAGTTCCTCGAAGGTTTGCTCGGGCAGAGCGCTCTTCACGGCGACGCACTGCAGGATGCCCGATCCGTCGCGCACCAGCGGAAACACGATTTTCCCCGACTTCCGCAGGTTATACAGCCAGCCGGCGATTTCCACCACCTGGCCCGTATGTTTTCCGGCATCCGCAATGGTGATGCGGGGAGCCGCGGTTTGTGTGCTCGATTGTTCCATTAGCCTATTCGCGTCCCTGGCGAGCCTCGTCCTCTGGTGCCGGCATCTCTTCCAGTCGGTGGAGTGCATCGCGCGCCATCAGGACTGGAGCCGCCGATCCGGGAACCTCTTTCAACTCCATCAACAGCGGGTATTGATCTGGCCGCGAGCGCAGAATCTCCATCGTTCTTCTCCAATCGATGGAGCCATCGCCTGCAGACGGAAAGAGGTGTTGATCCTCAATTCCATTATTGTCATGGATGTGCGTCGACCGGATGCCTTCCGCCATTATGCCGAACGCATTTTCAACGCCCTCGGCCATGTGCGCGTGCCCGACATCGAAGCAGTAGTGCAGTTCGAGGTGAGTGGCCGCGTTGAACTCCGCCAGACGCTCCGCACTGGACAGCCCATTCGGAGTATTCTCCACCAGGACTTCGACGCCCCGTTGCCGTCCGAAAACCGTGAGTTCCTCGAAGGAATTGAAAGCCGCCTCGACCTTGCGCGGGTGGTACTCCTCGTCCGTCATTCCCAAATGCTGAATCAGATACCGGAAAGGGATGTACTCGGCCACCTCGATGGTGCGCTTGATTTCATCGACATTCTCGATACGGCGTCGTTTCTCCGTTTCCGCGATATTGACCACCGCCTTCGGCCCAGTGCGGCCCCAACTGTCGTCGCTGTACATCGGCGCGTGCAGCGAATGCAGTGTCAATTCCGAATCGCGAAACCAGTGCCCGAGCTCCCGAATCTGCGCCGTATCGCGATAATCGAAATGCTGCCGCGCACAGAAGATCTCCACGGCCGGAATGCCTGCCGCGCTGATCCGTTCCAGCCAGACGCCGGTCAAACGATAATTCACCAGCAGGTACGTCGAAATTCCGTGAGTCATAGGTTCGTCAGTAGCCGGCGGCCTTCCCCGCTGCGCGGCCATCGGAGCCGCCCTCGATCCAGCCTTCTCTCATGCGAATTGCTTCCACTCGCGCGATGACCGTGTACTTCAGATCATCGATGTGATGGCCCATGGCCTTTAGAATGGCGAGCGTGTCCGGCGAGAAGCCTCGCTCGAACTCCAGTCGATCCGGTCTCCACTGATGATGGAACCGCGGAGCATCCACCGCATCCTGCACATTCATGCCGAAGTCCACCATGTTGAGGAATACCTGCATGACGGCCGTGATGATGCGAGCGCCGCCCGGCGCTCCCAACACCATCTCGAGCTTCCCGTCCCTGGTCACAATGGTCGGCGTCATCGACGAGAGCGGTCTCTTGTGCGGTGAGATAGCGTTCGATTCTCCCTGTATCAAGCCGAACATGTTAGCCGAGCCCGGCTTGGCCGCAAAATCGTCCATCTCGTTGTTCAACAGGAAGCCCAAACCCGCGACTGTCACACCATTCCCGTATCCGCCGTTCAGGGTGTAAGTCAGCGCGACGGCATTACCCTGCGCGTCCACGATGTTGAAGTGGGTGGTCTCCGTACTCTCCGGCAGCGGCGGCTTGCCTGGACCGATTCCGTCGCTCGACGTGGCGTGAAGCGGATCGATACTAGCGGCCCGTCGCCGGATGTATTCGGGATCGAGCAGCGCCTTCACCGGAACGCGGAAGTAGTCCGGATCGCCCAGATACTCGCTGCGATCCGCGTAGTAGCGCCGCATCGCCTCGGCGACGTAATGAATGGCGGACGCCGCACCGAAGCCCGCCTTCTCGTACCCGGAATGTTCCAGCATCCCGAGCATCTGCAAGATTCCGATCCCACCCGAGCTCGGCGGCGGCGCCGTGATGATGTGGTGGCCCTTGTAATCGCCCTCCAGCGGTTTGCGCTCCACGGCACGGTACTCGGCCAGGTCGGCGGCCGTGATCAAGCCGCCGTTCTTCGCCATTTCCGCAGCCAGCACTCGCGCCGTCTGGCCCATATAGAACTCGTCGGCGCCGCGCTTGGCGATCCGCTGAAGCGTGCGCGCCAGTTCCGGCTGCCGGAACCGATCATCCGCCTGGTACAGCGAGCCACCCTTGAGGAAAATCCGCTTCGATTCCGGAAACTGCTCCAGCAATGCCTTGGATTGCTCGTTGCTCAATGAAGCCGCGAACGAATAGGAGACCGGAAATCCTCTGCGCGCCAGTCGAATGGCGGGGCGCAACAATTCCGCCCATTTTGTGTGCCCGTACTTCTTGTGGGCGAGTTCCAGGCCGCGAACTGTCCCCGGGACTCCGGCAGCGCGCCATCCCACCAGGCTGTCATGGGTCAGATTGCCGGCGGCATCCAGATACATATTGCGCGATGCGGCCGCAGGAGCCATTTCGCGGAAGTCGATGAACGTCGACCGCCCGTCGGCCATCCTCACCAGCATGAAGCCGCCACCGCCGAGGTTACCCGCGTAGGGGTGCGTCACAGCGAGGGCAAATGCCACTGCCACGGCAGCGTCTATCGCGTTCCCGCCGCTGCGGAGCACCGATACACCGGCGTCTGTCGCGAGCGGTTCCTGGACCGTGACCATCGCGTGACGCGCGCGCACCGGTTGCCTCGCCTGTATCGTCAGAATGGATGCAAGAGCGAGGGCAATCGGGATTGGGCGCACTGAACCGATTCTACTATGTCGAGTACTTTTCGACCGGCGTCGAGAGGATTAACGATGTGCTGACATTGCCCAATTGCCGGAATCCTTCGAGCACGCGATGGAGGGCCTCCTCGGAGGTCGCCACGAGTTTCAGAAGAAAGGCGTCATCGCCCGATGTGTGATGGCACTCGCGCACTTCGGGCATGGTGCGAGCGAGGGTAATCACCTGCGGGTACTGTTCCTGGGCGGCGCGCAACCGGACGAAAGCTGTGTACGGAAATCCGATTTTCGCGGAATTGACGTGTGCATGATAGCCGGCAATGATGCCTTCCTCTTCCATCTTCCGCACACGGTCGGTAATGGCCGGGCCGGATAGCCCCACCTTCCTGCCCAGTTCCGCAAACGGAATGCGCGCGTTATCCTGGAGCGCCCTCAAAATCTCGAGATCGGCGTCATCGAGCGATCGTTCCGGTTCCATCAACGGGACCTCTGTCTTCTCCACTCGAATAAAACCACACCAGCGGCGACGGAAACATTCAGGGACGGAATCTGTCCGGCCATCGGGATTTTCATCAGCACGTCGCACCGTTTCTTGACGTGTTCATGCAATCCCTTCCCTTCGGCGCCGAGCACAAGCACGCTACGATCCGCAAAGTCCACCGTCGTGTACGGCTGCGTGCCACGCTCGTCGAGGCCGTAGATCCAATATCCCTGCGCTTTCAGTTTCTCAAGAGTCTGGGCGATATTCACAACCCGTACCACCGGCGTGTATTCGACGGCCCCGGCAGAGGCTTTGGCGACGACATCGGTCAGTCCCACGGCGCGACGTTCCGGAATGATGACAGCGCCCGCACCGGCCGCATTCACCGTCCGGATGGCCGCTCCTAGATTGTGTGGATCCTCCACGCCATCCAGCACCACAAGCATTTCCACGCCCATCACGTGGTCGAGAGCGGCGTATTCGTGGGCGGTCCCGAATGCGACAACGCCCTGATGGGAGGCTGTCGATGCCACACGATCCAGCGCATCGCGAGCCTCGAATCGTACCGGAATCTGCCGTTGGCGGCACATATCGATCAGTTCCTGCAGCTTGGGGCCACCCGCGCCGCGAGCCACCAGCACCCGGTCCAGCGGCCGTCCCGCCTTCAACGCCTCATAAATTGGATGGATTCCAGCGAGAATCGCCATTATGATATATGGTAAGCCCATGGCGGAGCTTGCCTTAGAACCGCCGAACCACGAGATTCCGGATAAACTGTACTTCCGCATCGGCGAAGTCAGCAAACTCACCGGCTTGAAGCCATACGTGTTGCGATTCTGGGAGAGCGAATTTTCGGGATTAGGCCCGAAGAAATCCGGCACCGGGCACCGTCTCTATCGCCGAAAAGATGTGGAACTTGTGTTTGAAATCAAACGCCTGCTCTACGACCGGCGCTTTACTATTGAAGGTGCCCGTAAGTGGCTGGGAGATCACAACAAAACGGTCAGGACTCAGGAACCGCCGAAGGTCCAGGGCGAGTTGTTTCCGAGTACGGCTCCGGATCTTTCCCAGATTCGTTCCGAGCTGATGGAGATTCTCGAAATCCTGAAGTGACGTGGGGAATCTACTTACCATGAACTCTCGACTGCGAGTCCTATGGGTAGTGGGCGCCCTGGCGTTAGCCGGATGCGGAGCGAATGTCGGCACCGATCCCCAAAACACGGGCGGCGGCGCCATCAGCCCCTATGAAGGGCATTCGGCGCGCAAACAGGACGCCTCCGGCACGGGAATGTCGGCCAGTTCGCGCGGCCAGGGACCGGTGCCCGGAAGTGGTGCGCCCGCCGAACCGGGAAACATCGACAGCCCGACGGAATCGAACGGCGGCACCGGAGGGATGAGCCCGGAACCGATGACGCCGGCGGCCGGTAGTAACACTCAGACTGCTAAGCCGCCCAAGCCAGTGGCTGCCGGACCGGCGGGTCGGGCCTAGTCGCGCCGGCGGACTGCGGCTGGCTTGTCCCTGTTGCTGCAGGCAGGCGGTCCCTGAGCGGTGCGACAACCGTGGTCGCAATCAGACACCGGACTGCCGGCGACAAGGATCAGCGCGTTCGGCGGCATCAATCCCGCGGGTGACCTTTCCGGTAATCGGCCGTGAGTTAGAAGCCCGCGTCCACCGCCGGACGGACTCCCGCCGCACAGCGGAGTTCCCATCGCGCTCGCTTCTGGCGAGTGCAGGCGTGATTACGCCGGAAAGGACGCGGGATGCGTAGTGGGGGCGCCTATCGCCTGGTGGGCGGCACAGAAATTGGTCGACTATAAAAACCTCAACATGGATCCGCTCAATCCTTGGATCCTGGCCGGGGCAACCGCGGCGTTCGCTGCCTCGGCGTTACTGGCGGTGCTGGAGCCCGCCGTTCGCGAGACGGATAGCACCAGTTATTTCGAGGGTTCGGTCCAGCCTCGCGCCTGCAACCAGTAGTAGAGTTCGTCGATCCAGTGGTCGCTGGTGGTACCCTGCTTGCGCATACCGAAACCATGGCCGCCGGCGCTGAAGATGTGCGTCTCGGGCTTGTTGCCCGCGGCCATTAGCGCCCCATGGAACTTCACGATCGCGTTGAGCGCCAGATTGTCATCCTGAGCCCACGCCATGAAGATGGGTGGAAGATCCGAGGGAATGGCCGGCATAACTCCAAAAGGTGCGCCGTACAGCAGTGCCGCAAAATCGGGCCGTGCCGCGGTAGCGGGTTGGAGCAGCGCGCCGCTGGCCACCATCGCGCCGGCCGAGAAGCCCAGAAATCCAATCCGGCCGGGAGAGATCTTCCATTCGGATGCGTGCGTTCGAACGATCTTGAGGGCCTGGATTCCGTCGGCAATGCCGTACTTCCCCACCTGATCCATATCCATTTGAGGAATGCCCTCCTCACGCTTTTCCACGATCCGGTATTTCAGCACGAAGGCGGCGATCCCGCGAGCTTGCAGCCACTGCGCCACCTTGGATCCTTCCAGATCGATAGCCAGCGCGACGAAAGCTCCACCCGGCGCGACGATGACGCCGGTTCCCGTCGCTTTGCCCGGTTCCGGGAGGTAGGCCGTTAGCGTTGGGGTGACCACGTTGAAGATCACGGTTCCGAGCGGCGTATCCTTCACCGCCCGCTCCTGTTGTGTCCAGGTTTCGGATCCTGGGGCCACGCCCGGCCATAGACGCACGGTCTGCGGGTAACAGCAGAGCGCGAAGACGAACGTCAACGCGATCGGACGAAACGCGATTCCCGCAGTTTTCGAGCGAGGCAGTCGTCTGGCCATGTTTCTATCTTCCCCGGTTTACGTTTGCGGGAGAGCGGGCAATTGGAGTGTGGCGAGCAGGATGGGTGCGGCATTCATTCCCGCGTATCGCGCGTCAACGGTGAATCCTACGGACGCGTTGCGGCTCGACTAGCACAGAGTCGGAATCCGGCTTGCAGAGAGTTGGTCGAATGAGATGCCTCCTGCTTTCGGTATTCGCTGCGGCGGCAATGGCGCAGGATCCCCAATTCGGGGTTCAGTCGCGTCTGGTGCTTGTGCCGGTTACAGTCACCGATGCGAAAGGCCAAACGGTAGACGGGCTCGAACCCAACGACTTCACGGTGTTGGATAACGGCCGGGCACAGCCGGTCGAAGTGGATACGATCGGCACAGGTGTGGCCCCGATTGCCCTGATCGTGGCGATTCAGGCGTCGGGCATCTCGCGGGCGGTGCTTGAAAAGGTGCACAAGATCGGCGCCATGATCCAGCCGCTGGTAACCGGTGAGCGGGGTTGTGCCGGAGTCGTCGCGTTTTCCGACCGGTTGATCTGGCTGCAGGAATGCACCCATGACGACGACGCTCTCGTGCGAGCCTTCGAGCGCATCCGTCCCGGGGCGCCGAAAGAGGCGCGGATGTTGGACGCGGCGCATGCGGCGATCGAGCGGCTGAGCAAACAGGCGAATTCGCGCAGGGTTTTGCTGCTCATTTCCGAATCGCGGGACCGCGGGAGCGAGACGGGGGTGGAACCAGTGGCCATGGAGGCGCAGGCCGCCGGGGTGGCGGTCTATGCAGCTACATACTCCGCCTTTCGAACGGCGTTCACCACCAAATCGTCTGCGACAGCAGAACCACGGCTGAAGCAGCGGCCGAAGAAGCCGAGCGACGAGACGGGGACGGTAACGGGAGCACCGCCGGCGTGCGGACCGCACGGATGTCCAGGTCCTCCCATCCCTTCGACAGACCAACAGGTGGACATTCTGGGTGGTATGGGGGAATTGCTGCGGCTCGGCAAGACAAACACCAGTGAGGTTCTGATGAAAAGTACGGGGGGCACGGCATTTCCATTTGCGCGGCTGAAGGGTTTGGAAGAAGCGATTGAAAAGCTCGGAGCTGAACTCCACTCGCAGTATCTCCTTAGCTTTATCCCGGCTGATGCGACGCCGGGTTATCATCGCCTGGAAGTAAGAGTCAAGAGTGATTTTCGAGTGCGGGCGCGGCCGGGCTACTGGGCTACGGAAATTCCTGACAACAAGCCTTCTCGCTAACTGAAAATCCGGGCGCCTTTTCAACTTCATCAGGTAAGGCACACACGCGCCCCGTTGTTGGAGCGCTCACGTTGTAGGTTATGCTGTTAGGACGATCGAATCGCGCAGGTGTTACTTGTCACTCGACACATTCCAGGGGCTTTCCACCGATGCTTTGCAATTCCTTGCGGAATTGAGCGACAACAATCATCGTGAGTGGTTTCTACCGCGAAAGAGTCATTATGAAACCGTGATCAAGATTCCGATGGAGAGTTTGGCTGTCGACGTCGCGGCGATCTGTCAGAAAAGCGGATTCGCCGTATTCCCGAAGCAGCCGTCTCCGGTGTCGCGCATTTACCGCGACACGCGATTCAGTCCCGACAAGCGCCCGTATCATCACCATGCCGCAATTACGCTGGAGCGGCGTGCCGCTTCGATGCAATCGGGCGGGATCTACCTGCATATTCAACCGGCCGCAAGCTTCATCGCAGCCGGGCTCTACATGCCCGAATCCGGATTGCTCCGTGCGATCCGCTTATCGATCGCCGAACAACCGGCGAAGTTCGAGCAGGTAATCGAGCAACTCCGCAAGAAGAAATTGGTGCTGAGTACTGAAGGTAAATTGAAATTGAAGAGAATGCCCAGGGGATTTGACAATTATGCTGAATCTTCTGTCGCGGACTATTTGAAACTGAATGGGTTTGTCACCAGCCGGATGTTGAGCGACGCGGAAGTAACTTCGCCTAAGCTGGTAAAGCTCGCTTCCGATTTCGTGCTGAATGTGCGGCCGCTGCTGGAGTTCGGATGGAGCATCCCGTTCAAACCAGCCGTACTCCGCGAGCGCGACTTAGGGTAGCTCCAATCTTCCGATCGCGCCCTTATCTCCCACCGCAAACACCGTCTTCGCACCCGCAAAACTCAGCGCGTGATATCCACGTCCCACGGCGCTGGTCCAGCTTTCGCCGGCGTCGCGCGATATGTCCGTCCCGGTTACGCCGGTCGAAATCGCGAGCCCCGGCCGCGCAATGACGGCGGATCGATAGCCATACGGACTACCTCGCGGCGTGGTCCATGTCCTTCCTCCATCGCTCGTCACCGCGACGTTCCCCTTCCTCTCCGACGGTTTCTTGTAATCGCCTCCCACCGCGATTCCATGCAGATCATCCACGAACGCAATCGAAAAAACGCCCGATCCCGGTTCATCGTGACGCATCGGCGCACTCGAGACCGTCCACGTCCGGCCGCTATCTTCGGATCGATAGACACGCGCACCACGAACACCGCCGGTTCCGATCCAGGCGTGTCGTCCGCGCACGATCAGACACGTACCGCTCGCCGCGAAAGCGCCCTCGCCCTCTTCGGCCATAGGCACAGCGCCTACCCGATGCCAACGTTTGCCGCCGTCGGTGGTGCGCATCACGACCAATCGGCCATCGACCGGATCGCCCACCAGCAAGCCATTGCGACGGTCGCGAAATGCGATGGCGTCGAAGAATCCTTGAGCGTCGCGATTCCGGTAGAGTAGCCGCCAGTGCTGCCCTCCATCTGTCGTCCGATAGATCTGCGATGCCTCACCCGGACCCGCACTCATCATCAGCGCTGTTGATCCGTCGAACGCCTCGATGTCGCGGAAATCCAACGCTTCCGCGCCCGGAACAGAAAGCCGCGTCCATGTTTTCCCGCCATCGATGGTTCGCAGCACCGTTCCCTTGGCACCGCTCGCCCACGCGAGCTCACGCGACACACCGCTGATTCCCCGCAGCGACGCATCCGTCCCGCTCGATTGCACCGTCCACTGCGCACTCGCCACACAACTGGCGGCGATCATCCAAGTAAGGACTCGAGTCATCCACTCTCCGGAGGGCTCTGCAGTGCCGATGCCTGCTGAATGCCCAAGGCGACCTCGGGCAGAATTCCCAATCGCACATAAATGGGCCGCACCAGCACGCGGATACCCGGCAGTTGCCGTGAAAACCATGCCGAGGCGCCCAGGCACAACGCGCCGCTCAAGGCCAGCGTCCAGGGCACTCCCACTCGCGCAGCCATCGCGCCCGCCAGCAGACTTCCAAACGGCGCCATGCCTTGAAACGCCATCGAGTAAAAGGCCATTACACGCCCGCGTTTTTCATCATCGACAATAGTCTGCAGAATCGTGTTGCTTGAGGCCAGTTGCTGCATCATCGCGAATCCTACCACCGGCAGAATCAGCATCGCCACCCAGAATAGCCGAGCCGTCGAGAACGCCACCAGCGACGCTCCGAACAAGGCGGAACACACGACGATGAGGCGTCCCAATCCCAACACCGATTTCCTCGCGGCCAGCGTCGCCGCGCCCCCGAGCGCCCCAACTCCTGTCGCCGCCATCAACAAGCCGAGCGTGTTCGGGCCGCCGCCCAGCACCTTGGTCGCAAACACCGGCATCAGCACCGCGTACGGCATCCCCGCCAGGCTCACCACGGCTAGCAGCAGGAGAATCGACCGGATCGGTACCGAATCGGAGACGTATCGCCAGCCTTCTTTCAACTCCTCGTGCACGCGCCGGACTTCCTTCTGCACCCGCACCGGCGCCGTTACATGCATCATCAGCAACGATACGATCACTGCGATGTAACTCAGGCCGTCGAGGAGAAAGCAGTAACCCTCGCCGACTCGCGCGATGAGCAATCCCGCCAGTGCCGGACCCACCAACCGCGATCCGTTCACCATCGACGAATTCAGCGCGATCGCGTTGCCCAAGTCCTCCCGGCGATTCACCATTTGCACGACAAAGGCCTGACGCACTGGCATATCGAACGCATTGATGAAGCCCTGCAGCAAGGACAGTCCGATAATTTCGTGAATATTGATGACGCCTGTCAGTGTCAGTACGGCAAGCGCCAGCGACTGCACCATCGAGAGCACCTGCGTGGCGATGAGCGTCCGGTGCCGGTCCCAGCGGTCCACCAGCACACCCGCGATGGGCGCGAGAAAGAACGCGGGCACTTGTCCGGCAAAGCTGACCACGCCCAATAGCGTTGGCGAATCCGTTAAGCGATATACCAGCCACGCGGTCGCAATGCGCGTCATCCACGTGCCAATGAGCGACACGCTCTGGCCCGTGAAGAACAGCCGATAGTTGCGGGACTGCAGCGCGCGGAACGCGAACCCGTTGCCCAGACTCATCCGCCCCCGCTGTTGCCTCCGGCAGAGTGCTTACAGAGGCATGATTTCTTCGCGCACCGGATCGAAATCGATGCGGCGCTTCTGCTCATACGCGATATTTCCAAGGTGCGATGCCTGGGCCGAGCGGTGTCCAATCAGAACGTCACCATTGGGACGCTGGCGGCTCTTCACACATTCCAGAAAATTAATGACGTGATCCTGCGTCAGCGCGTCTCCATTACCTTCGCCGCGTTGCGCCTGGACGACGACAGGTTGCACGTTGCGGCCAACCTCGCGGAATTCGTACCGGCCGCGATCGATATACAGGCGGCCTTTCGTGCCACAAAACTCGACTGCCGCTCCGGTAATGCCGGGCACCAATGTCGCTTCGAAGGTGGCTGTATACTCGCCGGGATAATCCAGCAACACGTTGATGGTATCCGGTGCCGTTCGTCCATCTTTGTACGCGAAGACGCCGCCGGATGCCACCGCCGATTGGGGAATTTCCTGTCCCATGAACATGTGCACTACATCGATCCAGTGAGTGAACAGATCCGTCACCTGTCCGCCTCCGAAATCGAGGTACGCGCGCCAGTTGAAGTACTGCTGTGGATCGTAGTCGCGCCACTTCACCGGGCCCAGGAAGTGGGCCCAATCGAGATTCGACGGCTTGGTCTGAAGCGATGCCGGAGCCTTGCGGAGATGATAGCCGTTGCCGTGCCACCAGGTGCGGCAGAGCGTGATCTTGCCGAGGCGGCCGGCATCGATGTACTCCTTCTTGGCCTCGATGTAATGCTTGCCGGATCTCTGCTGCATACCCACCTGGCAGACACGCTCGTTCACGCGCGCCGCCTTGACGATCATGGGACCCTCTTCGATGGTCCGGGTCAACGGCTTCTCGACGTATACGTCCTTGCCGGCGTTCAACGCGTCAATGGCGCAGGTGGCGTGCCAGTGGTCCGGAGTGGCGATCAACACCGCATCGATCTCCTTGGTGTCCAGCAACTTGCGATGATCGGTAAAACTCTTTGCATTAGGCGCCTGCTGCTTGGCGCGATCGATCTGCTCGGCGTAGACGTCGCACAATGCCACCACGTCGACGTTACGGGTGTTCAGGAACATCTGCATGTCGTGGCGGCCACGGTCGCCGACTCCGATCGCGCCCAACTGAACCCGGTCATTCGCGCCCATGACGCGCGAGTAGGAAGCGGCGGTCAGTGCCGCTGCACTAGTGCTCACCCCGCGCAACAAAGCACGGCGGCCGATTTTCTCCTGCAACATAATTGCGAATTATATCAGCCGCCGCGCACTACGATCTCGTGATCAGATTACTCTTCTCGCTGTCGTTGGCCTCGGCCCTCGCCTTCTCCGGGCCGGCTAAACCCCCGGTTCGTACCGGATTCGGATCGTCCGCCGCGTCCGATGCGGCTATTGAGAACACCATAAAGACGAAACTCGCGAAATCGAAGATCGGCGCCGATCACTTCACGGTTCGGGTACAGGGCGGGATCGCCTACTGGGAAGGCCAAACCGATGTGATCCAGCACAAAGGTGCGGCCACGCGCATGGCGAAGACCGCCGGCGCCAAGTCCGTAGTCAACAACATCAAGGTCAGCGAAGCCGCGAGAGCGAAAGCCCGCGCCAACCTGGAGTCCGGCCGCCGCCGCGCTCAAATCAAACGCAACGACCCCCGTTCTGAACCGCGCTCGACGTTCACCGGCCGTTAGCGAAATTCGGCTATTGCAATCCGGCTCAATCCGCCGTATGCTTCCCATAAGCGGCTTATGGGAGATAAATCGGAGAGATCCGGCGCGTTGCTGCAGGGCACGCTCGACATGCTGGTGCTGAAGGCCCTCCAGCGCGGTCCGCTGCACGGCTACGATATCGCCGAGTATATTCACCAGCGTTCGGGCGAAGTGCTGCGAGTGGAAGAGGGAGCACTTTATCCCGCACTGCACCGCCTGGAACTCCGCGGACTTCTGGCCAGCGAGTGGGGCGTCTCCACTAACAACCGCCGCGCGAAATACTACAAACTCACCGCCGCCGGACGGAAGAAACTCGCCGACGAATCCCACTCCTGGTCGCAACTCAGCTTCGCCATCGCAAGAGTAATGGAGTCCTGAGATGCCCGAGTTTATCACCAGCCTTTTGCTGAAACTCAAAGCCTTGCGGCATCGCACGCAACTTGATCGCGACCTCGACGACGAACTCGCATTTCATCTCGCCATGCGCGAGGACAAACTCCGCGAGTCCGGCGACACCACCCACCCCGGGAAGGGCTTCGGCAACACCACCCTGATCCGAGAGTCGACCCGCGAACTCTGGACGTTCAGGAGCCTTGAAACGCTGGCCGCCGACATCCGCTACACGCTGCGCACGCTGCGGCGCTCGCCCGTGTTCACACTGGTGGCAATCGCCTCACTCGCCATCGGAATCGGCGCAAACACCGCGATTTTCAGCCTCCTGGATGCGGTTCTGCTGCGATCGCTTCCGGTCCGCGACCCCCAGCAACTCCGGCTCATTCTTTGGACGGGAGATCCCAAGGCTCCCTTGAAATCGCGAAGCGGGTACGGCACCGAACTCCACGGCGTGCACGCCAATAGTTCATTCTCCTGGTCTCTGTATCAGCAGGTTGCTGCCCTCCCACAATTTTCGGGTGCCATTGGCTTTGCACACGCGGAATCCACGGTCATCGCCCAGGGCGACAGTCACTACGCTGCCGCGCTTTTCGCTACGGGGAATATTTTCGCCATGCTCGGCGTGAACCCCGCCGCGGGCCGCGTCTTTGGCCCCGCCGATGACCGCCGAAGCGCCCCCGCCGCGGCCGTCATCAGCTACAACTA
The DNA here is from genome assembly GCA_038322675.1 of Bryobacterales bacterium. Taxonomy (GTDB): domain Bacteria; phylum Acidobacteriota; class Terriglobia; order Bryobacterales; family Bryobacteraceae; genus TMP-7. The sequence goes on along the minus strand of JBBQGE010000027.1, from coordinate 47,660 downwards.
CTGGCAGCGGCGGTGGGGACTCGATCCAACCGTTGTCGGCAGCACCATCACCGTGAACAGCAGACCTGTCGTCATCGCCGGCGTCAGTGAATTCGGATTCCATGGTCTCGAACCCGGACGCGACTTCGACCTGCTCTTCCCCATGAGCATGGTCGCGGATTTCGGTCCGAAATATTACGACATCGCCGACCCCGGCATCTGGTTCGTTCAGATTCTTGGGCGCCTGCGTCCCGGCGTCAGTGATTCGGAACTCCGCGGCGCCCTGCTCGCCGTCATGCGTGCCGCCGAAACCGTTCCCGCCAAACCTGAGGAAGCCAAACAACCGTGGATGCCGCTTGTCGAGCCGGGCTCGGGAGGCGTGCAATTGATGCGATATAATGCCGAGATTCCATTGCTGATCCTGGCAGGCGCAGTGCTGCTGCTCCTGCTGATCGCGTGCACGAATCTCGCAAGCTTGCTCATGGCGCGCGGCACCGGCCGCCGCCGCGAACTCGCCATCCGCCTGTCCATCGGAGCCAGTCGCTTCCGCCTCATCCGTCAATTGCTGACCGAAAGCCTCGTCCTCTCACTGGCGGGTGCCCTCGCCGGACTAGCCATCGCACCGGCGCTCGCCCATACTGCCATGTCGATGGCGACCGCCGGCGAACACGTGGCTCTCGATATCCAACTTGATTCGCGAGTCCTCCTCTTCACTGCCGCCGTCACCGTACTGACTGGGCTCCTGTTCGGCATCATGCCCGCCCTACGGTCCACTCGCATCGATCTCTCGCCCTCGCTCAAGGATGGCGCCGCTGGAGCCACTGGTGCATCGCAAGTAAATCTCAGCCGCGCTCTGCTAGCGGGGCAGGTTGCACTGTCCACCGTTCTGCTGACCGGCGCCGCCCTCTTTGTGCGAACGCTCGATAATCTGCATCACACCGAGCCTGGGTTCAACACGCGCCATCTGATCATCTTTACAGTGAACGGTACGCGCAGCGGCTACAAGGACGATCGCCTCACAGCTTTCTACCAGCGTGTCGATTTAGCTGTCAGCCATCTGCCGGGCGTCGAATCGGCGACGTTCTCCTCTGAGCCCCTCATCGCGGACAGCATGAGCAATTCCGATGTGACGATCGCCGGCGCCCCATCAGCGGAGCGGCGAATGGCCAACCTGATGACGGTCGGCCCTGGATTCCTCAGCGCCCTCGGCATCCCAGTCCTGGTCGGCCGCGACCTCCTCGATACCGACCGGGCCGGCGCCCCCCGTGTCGCCGTCGTCAATCGGGCCTTCGCGCGGGCCTATCTCGCGGGCCAATCCCCCGTCGGACGCGAATTCTATTTTGGCTCCACTCCAAAAGACGCCCTCGACAAGATGCAGATCATCGCAGTTTGCGGCGACGCCAAGTACGACAGCCTGAAGCGGGCGATTCAGCCCACCGTCTACATGCCCGCCGCGCAGAACGCCGAGTGGATCTCGGCCGCAACGTTCGAAGTCCGAACGCAGGCCAGTCCTGCTGCCCTTGCCGGTGCGATTCGAGAAGCGGTCTCGCAAATCGACCGCGGAGTCCCGGTGGCCGACCTAAGAACGCAAGAGGAGCAGATCCGGCTCTCGCTCGGCATGGAGCGCATGTTCGCGATCCTGGTCGGCTCGTTTGGATTGCTTGCGGCTCTGCTGGCCGCGATCGGACTGTACGGACTCATGGCCTATTCCGTGCAGCGCCGCATGCCCGAGATCGGCGTTCGACTCGCCCTCGGCGCGCCGCCCGCCGGCATCCGCTCGATGATCCTGCGCGACAGCCTCAAGTTGGTGGCAATCGGGCTGGCGATCGGCGTTCCGGCCGCCTATGCCGTCACACGCATATTGCGTAGCGCGCTGTTCGGAGTCGCACCGTCGGACCCCGTGAGTTTTGGTGCCGCCAGCCTGCTCATGCTGGTGGTGGCACTGGCGGCAGCGTGGTATCCGGCCCGCCGCGCGGCCCGGGTGGATGCCATCCAAGTCCTGAAATACGAGTAGTCCGCAGTTCTCCGCACCTGCTCTGAATCTGTGCCATGATGATGCACGGCCATCATGAACTGGACCGCCCCATCCAAAAGTCTGTTGCGGCTCGCCTGCTTTCTCGCCGCTGCTCTCGTGATCTCTTCATTCATTCGAAACGCCGGATTCTACGACTTCATCCGCCAGGAAACCGAGGGGTTGAATACCATCATCCTGCTCGTCGGCAGTATCTACTCCGTGATGTTCGCCTTTGTCATTTTCGTGATCTGGGGCCAGTTCACCGAAGTCGAGAGCTTCGTCGCCCGCGAAGCCGGAGCACTCAACGACCTGCTGCGATTTAGCCGGTACATGGGTCCTGACGACAGCCATTCCATCCGGCGAAGCGTCAACGATTACGCGCGCAGTGCCGCCAATGCCGAATGGCAGTGCCTCGCGAAACGGCAGCAGGATCCGCAGACCGAGCGGGCGTTCGCGGTCATTTTGAACGCCGTCATCCGATCCGCGCCCGCCGACGAAGCGCAGCAGTTGATCCACTCACGGCTCATCGATATTGCCCGGAAAGCCGGTGAACATCGCGACGAGAGGATTGCCAAGAGCCTCACTCGCGTGCCGCCTACATTGGTTCAACTGGTCCGCACGATGGCGGTCGCGCTGCTACTGCTCGTGTTTGCGTATCCGTTCCACCACTGGCTGACCGGTGCCGCGTGCTTTGTGCTCTTCACGCTGGTGTTATTCTTCGCGAACCTGGTGATGACCGATACGGACAATCCTTTTGAGGGCGTCTGCAATATCAGCAACGAACCGTTTGTCGAGTTGACTCAGTGAACCACGGCAAGCGTCCTCGTGAGTATACGATGAGAATATCGTGGACGATATGCTGGGCCGATTCACTCTGAGCCGCCGGGCGCTATTTGCGGCCGCCGCGGCGCTCGCCGCATCCGCGCAGACTCCATCCCCCACCATCATGAAACCGAAAGCTCTGCGAGAAGGCGACACCGTCGGACTCATCACTCCGTCCACTGCTGTTTCCGACCCCGAAAAACTCGCGACCGCCGAGCGCACCGTCCGCTACTTCGGCCTGGTTCCGAAGTGGGGCAAGCACGTGGGCGAGCGCGCCGGCTATCTCGGCGGATCCATCGAGGCGCGGCTCGAGGATTTACACGCCATGTTCGCGGATCCCGCCGTCAAGGCTGTATTCTGTATCCGCGGCGGATATGGCTCCGCTCAATTGCTCGACCGTATCAATTACGACCTCATCCGGAGTAATCCGAAAATCTTCCTCGGCTACAGCGACATCACTGCTCTCCATCTCGCCATTCATCGCATGACCGGACTGGTGACGTTCCACGGCCCCGTTCCGCTGTCGGCCTTCACGACGTACACGCAGATCAATTTTCGCAATGCACTATTTCAGGCCGTCCCGCTCGGCGAATTGACGAACCCCGCCGAGGCCAATGCGCTCCGTCCCGAACACACGCTGCGGACGGTTCGTCCGGGCAAGGCGCGCGGTCGCCTGATCGGTGGCAATCTCTCGCTGATCGCCGCGACTATGGGGACGCCCTACGAGATCGACACCCGTGACCGCATTTTCTTCACCGAAGACATCGAAGAGCAGCCGTACTCGATTGATCGCATGCTGACCAATCTCCGTCTGTCCGGCAAACTCGAACATGCCGCCGGCATCGTCTGGGGCGAATGTCACGACTGCACGCCCCGCGACTACCAACCCGCGTTCGTCGAGGGCACCTTCACCACTCCCGAGGTGGTCGACCGCATTCTCGGCCCCTTGCACACGCCCGTGCTCTCCGGCCTCACCATCGGTCACACTGACGACCAACTGACGCTTCCGATCGGTGTAATGGCAGAACTAGATGCCGGCAAGCACTTGCTCAACATCCTGGAAGCCGCAACGGTTGCCTCCTGATGTTCTCTTCCCGGCTCAACTGGAACGCACCTCCGAATCCGCTCTCGCAACTGCTTGCGGAGAAGCGCCGCCGGTACCGCCCCGTGCTCGATTTGACGGAATCGAACCCCACGCATGCCGGCATTCAGTATCCCGCCGAAGGAATTGCCCAGGCGTTGGCCGACGCGCGGGTGCTCCGGTACGAACCCGAAGCGTTCGGTCTGCGCCGTGCACGCGAGGCCGTCGCGCAATACTACTCGGCCGCGGGTTTCGAGGTGCCGACGTCGCGAATCGTCTTGACGGCCAGCACCAGCGAGGCCTATTCCTATCTGTTCAAGCTGCTGGCTGACCCCGGCGATGAGATTCTGACACCGCGGCCTTCGTATCCGCTGTTCGAGTATCTCGCGCAACTCGAATCAGTGAAGACGGTCCAGTACCCGCTGTTCTACGATCACGGCTGGCATCTCGATACGGCGGCTTTTCACTCGCTGATTACCCCCCGGACGCGAGCGATCGTCATCGTTAATCCGAACAACCCTACCGGGAATTTTCTCAAGCGGCACGAGTTCGATGAGATGCTGCAGGCGGCCCAACGCCATAGCCTCACCATCATTTCCGATGAAGTTTTTTCGGACTACGCGCTGTCGGAGGATGCGGCGCGTGTGACGTTCGCGGCGCATAACCCTGGCGCTCTGACGTTTTCGCTGAGCGGAGTGTCCAAAGTCGTCGGCCTGCCGCAGATGAAACTCGGATGGATGGTAACCGGCGGTCCGGAGCGTCTGCAGAAACAGGCGCTCGAGGGTCTCGAACTGATTGCCGACACCTATCTCTCGGTCGGCACTCCGGTTCAGCTCGCCGGACCCGCATTGCTCGACGCACGTATCTCCGTTCAGGCACAGATCCGCGACCGCGTTGCGTTGAACCTGCGGCATCTGCAGGCTGCGCCCGGGCTCCGGGTCCTCCAAGTGGAAGGCGGCTGGTACGCAATTCTGCACATGCCTCGCACACGTTCGGAAGAAGAGTGGGCGATGGGTCTCCTTCGCGACCACGACGTGCTCGTTCAACCCGGGTTCTTCTACGACTTCGATTCTGAAGCGTACCTCGTGGTGAGTCTGCTGACTCCTCCTGCGATCTTCACGGAAGGAATACAGCGGTTGTGCCGCGAACTCTAGCGGTCCAGTCAACATCCGTTTCAATCGAGCCCACCATCCCGCGTTCGGTGGCAACGCGTTTGCCCGCTATGTCCGTCAGGTTGTTCCGGACAAGTTGCCGGAGGCGAACGCGCGTCCAGTGTCACGTTGCGCTGCACTGAATGCGGACTACGGTAGTAAGGCGTGCTTGCTCTCGCGGTGGCGCAAAAATGCTTCAGCCTGGCGGAATCCGCTCTCGAGACCACGGAATTTCGTTATCTCCACCTGCTTGGGATACCAGTGATCCGGTTGCTGCGACACATGGGCATAGCAGGCGGCCCGCCGCCGGTCTTCCACGACCGAGATATCGACATAATCCGATGGCGAAAACATCGAAGTGTCCTCGGCTACCTCGTAGTAATACAGCGCCCAATTCCGTCCCGCCCGCAGCCACGCATCCAGAGTGAGTGCCGAGATGGCGCGATGATCGCGATGCTGGTCCACGGGCCACTGCGTGAACACGACATCCGGCTTCTCCTTCGCGAGTAACTCGGCAAACGAGGCATAGTGTTCGTCGTCCACCACAGCGCGCCCATCTATCTGCCCCGCAAACACGGCCCGGGCCTTCAGAATGTCGCAAGCTTTCTTCGCTTCGGCCGTACGAATCTCCGCGCACCGGCCGAGACTCGCCGATCCGCAGTATCCCTCGCCGCGATTCAGATACAACAGAATCACGTTGTGGCCCAGGTCTGAATACCGTGCGGCCGTACCCGCGCATCCGCACTCGGGATCGCCCGGGTGACCGCCCGCAATCACAATCTTCAATCGAGACGATGCCGTGGCAGCCAATGCAGGCAAACACGCGGCGCCTGCAATAAATCTCCGGCGCGATAGGTTCATCACAGTTTCGATGCTTCACATCAGCAAGGTCTCGATACGGTGCGCGTGCACCATCTCCTCGGTCGGCGACCAGGCGAAAACCGTGAAGCGTCCATCCTGCGATGCCACCAGCGCGATCGAGTCCCGTTGATCATTTTCGAACTGCGCCGCCGATAAATGCCGCGTGCCGCCCAGTTCCGAAGTGTCCGTACTCACCGCTTTCGAATCCTCGATGGGTTCCGTTACGATCACTCGGGCTGCCACGGCGTGCCCTGGCCTCCGTACGATTTTTGCGCCGAATGCTAACAACTCATATTGGTCCGTCACGACTGTCGCGCCATCCACCGCCGTGAGTCCCGCAATGGCATCCACAGACCGGCGCAGCGAGTCCTGCCAGAGCCTCTCCTTCCGCGCCCGCGAGTCCGCCCTCATCAACTCGGCTAGAACAGAAAAGGCCGGCTCGACGGCATACTGGATGGGCTTGATGACGGACTCTCGCCAGCATGCGGAATCAGACGGCACCACCAGTAACGTCCCTCCCAACCCGTGCGCCCGCATCGACACGGCGAGTTGTATCAGGACATTGACTCCCTCGGTGGACGAGCGCTGCGATTCGAATCCGAGCAGCGACGTCAGCAGGTCCGGACAATCCGGTGCCAGTGCCGCCGACTGGTCGACGATTTTGATATCGTCCCCTTGCAGCACTGCCACATTCACGAACTTGCCCGCGTCATCGCCAGGACTCTGCTTGATCACCAGAAATCCTGGCGCGATCACCTCCAGGACGAAGCAATGTCGCGGCAGAGCGCGCGTGGCGCCCCAGACTCCCAACATCCCCTGCGCTTCCCAAACGCCCAGATGGATTCCAGCCCGTTCGACGGCTGGTGCGATCCGCGTCAACGGTTCCGGCGTCAGTGGAACGCGGCGCTCCAACGTGAGCGCGTGGCGCACATGGTCCGGAGCGACGAATGCCAACGAGAGCCGCGGCGTCCGCCCTTCCTCTCGGCGTAAACTCGCCCAGAATGCGGCCGCTACCATGGCCTCGATGATCTCCGGCGAGGGTTGTACCGCGACCCGCGCCCTTGAACCGGCTGCTTCGGAAGCGTGCCGTTTCAAATGTTCGGCGACTCTCAGCGCAACGGTCTTCGCAATTGGGTACTTCGTCATCTCCGTACTCGCCCATGTTCCGCTTGAGGCATTAGTGTTTACGATACCGATTACAGATGGCCGGACGAACATCGAGTTAACATTCGCGAGCACACCGACGACTTTCTACCCGCCCGGTTCCACGACCTCGACGACGCGGTCCACGTCGACATTCTCCAGTACCTGCACTCGCCCGCTGGGCCATCGCACTTCCACCTTCGGAATCTTCTCCAGTGCTCCCAGTCCGAAATGCACTCCGGCATAGCTCGACGACGAATACCCGCCACTCGTCGTCATGTGATTTCTCTGATCGCCGATACGCACCACCGCGCCGATGCCATCCCGATTGCTCTTCGTACCCCGCAGTCTGAACGTAACCCAGTGCCCCGATCCCGCACTGGTATTACGCCATAACTCCGCACCTTCGCCCAACGACGATACAGCCACGTCCACTTTGCCGTCGCCATCGAAATCGGCAAACGCAACTCCGCGATGCGCTCGCGCCACTGCAGCCAGCGCCGGACTCTTCAACACATCGAACTTCCCATCGCCCAGGTTCACAAACACCATGTTCGGTTGCTTGTAAACTGCTGCTTCGAACTTCTCCACCAGGTCATTCACGTTGGAGTTAGTGGTGAACACGTCCTTCCAGCCGTCGTTGTCCAGATCCACGAGTCCGACACCCCAGCCGCCGTGATTCACCGATAGCGGCCCCATTCGCGATTGGTAAGTCGCGTCGTGAAACGATCCGTTCCCGTCGTTGTGAAATACGGGGAAGGTCTCGCCGTCCAGCGCCGCAATGATCACATCCGGGCGACCATCATTGTCGTAGTCGCGAAACTCCGCACCCATGCTCGAAATCGCTTTCCCGTGATCGAGCAAAGCGACGCCAGCGAGCAATGCTGTTTCTTCGAATTTCCCGCCGCCTAAGTTATGGAATAGAAAATTCGGCAGTTTGTCGTTGGTGACGAATGCATCCATGCGGCCGTCGCCGTCGTAATCGGCAAATACGACGCCCATCGCGCGCCCCGCCGACGCTGCAATGCCCGACTTTTCCGATACATCCTCGAAGGTGCCGTCGCCGCGGTTCCGATATAACTGGTTCGGCCGGGGTTCAAACCACTTAGGGTGGCAATAGACTCGCAAATTGCGGCTCGCGTCACCACAGAATTTATTGAAGCTCGGGGTCCAGGTGCCATAATTCACTACCAGAAGATCCAGCAGCCCGTCGTTGTCGAAATCGAACCACCCTGCCGCAACGCTCCACTCATTGCTCTTGATGCCGCTGTTTGCCGTCACATCCTCGAACTTGCCGTTGCCCTTGTTCCGCAGCAGTTGGTTCTTGTGAACGCCGGCGATGAAGAGGTCCACGTTGCCGTCGTTGTCGAAATCCCCCGCCGCCACACCCATCGCATACCCCGACCCCGCCGTGCCTGACTCAGCCGTCACATCGGTGAATTTGAAGTTGCCGTCATTGCGATACAAGCGATTCCAGTACTTCTCCCCGTCCTTCACCAGACCCGGACTGGTGGCGCCGTTGGTAAAGTACAGGTCGATACGGCCGTCGTTGTTGTAGTCGAACGCCGCCAACCCGCCCGCCATGGTCTCGATCTCGTGCTTCTCGGGGGTCGGCGAATTGTCCAGGACAAACCCAATGCCGGACTGAGCCACGACATTCTCAAACGAAATCCGGGGAGTCGCTGCAGGCCATGCGATTGCCGCCGCGGCTACAATCGCAATGGCTGAAATCGGTGTTCGTAATCTCAATACTTGTAGTGTACCGTTTGGTCTATTGCCCGCCTGCCTCGCCAATGCAAAACTGAATCGAGATGCATATCAAGAAGGCCGTCATCACGGCTGCCGCACAGGGACAGCGTACGCTCCCGATGCAAACCCTGATCGATGAGCAAGGCGCCGACCGGTCCGTCCTCAGCCTCATCATCCAGGAGGCCGTCCGCGCCGGTATCGACGAGATCTGTGTCGTGGTATGGCCCGGCGATCAGGAATCTTATTCGAAACTTGCCGGCAATACCGCCGGGCGCCTGCGATTCGTCGAGCAGGCTGAACCCCGCGGCTACGGGCACGCCGTCTATTGCGCCCGAAATTTCACGGGCTCCGATCCGTTCCTGCACCTGGTCGGCGATCACATCTATGTAGGCGCGGGCGGCAGAGGCTGCGCACAGCAATTGGTGGAAGTCGCGGCCGCGCAGGACTGCGCCGTATCCGCTGTGCAAATCACGCGCGAGAATCTGCTGCCCTACTATGGCGCCGTCGGCGGGCAGCGCGTCGGGTCAGGCATCTACCGGATCGATACAGTTATCGAAAAACCAACGCCTACCGAGGCTGAACAGTCTCTCGTCGTTCCCGGACTCCGCAGCGGTCAATACCTTTGCTTCTATGGCATGCACGTCCTGACGACCGCGGTGATGGATATTCTCGACGAACGGCTCAACGATGGCGCGAACGGCCGCATCACGCTGTCATCGGCCCTCGCCGAGCTTGCGCGCCGCGAACAGTACCTCGCCCTGGTGCAGGCTGGACGCCGATTTGATGTCGGCGTCAAGTACGGACTCCTCTACGCTCAACTCGCCATCGCGCTCGCCGGCCACGATCGCGATCAGGTGCTGTCGCATCTGCTCGAAGTAGTCGCCGAACGGCAGTCCGGAGCCGCCGCGTGAGCCAGCTCGTTGCCATCATCACGTCGCCCGATCCGGCCGTCCGCAATCGCCCGCTCGATGCGTTTTGCCGAGCCGCCTCGGCAGCCGATCTGCTTGCCGAGTGCGCGGATCTCGAACGGCTCCGCCGTACCAGCAACAACCTCTACGAACGCGTGCGAGCCTTGTTTTTCCTGTACGCGATCCACCGCTTCCACTTGCCGCAGAAAGAGGGGGTCGCCAGCCGAGCGCTTATTCCGTTCCACGGTTACGAGCATCTCCTCAAGCGCCGGTACGAGGAGGCAATCTCGATCTTTGCGGCGGCGCAGACCTCTGACGGACCCAGCGAGCCTCTATCGAGCGCCCTCTCCGCTGCCTACCGCGGACTCGCGTTCCAGACACTCGCCGATCAGGTCCGTCGCAGCGTCCGCTCCGTTCGCGGCAATCAGTGGATGTTCCGCACCGGACATCCCGCCGACTATCCGATCCGAATCCGTCCCGAACTTCTGAAACGTGAGCCGGGCGGCCCGTTCCCGATTCTCCATGAGGCGACACCCGTCCGCATGGACCTCACCCACAGCGGTTGGAGCGACATTTTCTTCCTCGGCATGGACTACCCCGAGGCCGCTCGAGTCCTCAACGTGTCCATCGATCTTGCCGTTCGCGGATCGGGAAACGGTGCACCGAAACCACCGGTGGAAGCCTACTTCCGTGTCATCGACCGCCCCGTGCTCCGGCTCGTCAGCGTCGATCTGGAAGCCTCCGCCGAGATCGAAGATCTCGACGTTCTGTTCGATTTCGGACGCGACTATCTGGGATTGCTCAAAGCCGCCGTCATCGCCTCCGGAATTATCCCGCCCGGCATGGAGGGCTCGGGACAGCCGCTCGCCGCGGTGCTCGAGCAACTGACCGGCAAGCCGGGTCACGGCATCGAAATCGTCAGCCATGTCAACGACATTCCGAAAGGTTCCCGGCTCGCAGTTTCCACCAATCTGCTCGCATGTCTGATCGCCGCCTGCATGCGCGCCACTCGACAGGCCCAGTCTCTTACGGGCCAACTCGATGAGCGCGAACGGCGGATCGTCGCGGCGCGCGCGATCCTCGGCGAATGGCTTGGCGGATCCGGTGGTGGTTGGCAGGATTCGGGCGGAGTGTGGCCGGGCATCAAAGTAATCGAAGGCGTCCGGGCATCGGAAAGCGATATCGAATTCGGTGTCAGCCGCGGCCGGTTGCTGCCGGATCATCGCATTCTGGGCCGCGACGAAGTCTCCGCGGAAACGCGCGTCAAACTACAGGACAGCCTTGTGCTGGTGCACGGCGGTATGGCCCAGGATGTCGGCCCGATCCTGGAGATGGTAACGGAGAAGTACCTGCTCCGCTCGGAAGCCGAATGGACCGGGCGCGAGGAAGCATGCACCATCCTCGATCACATTGTCGGCCTGCTCCGCACCGGCAACGTCCAAGGGATTGGTGAAGCGACACAGCGCAACTTCGAAGGGCCCATCCAAACCATCATTCCGTGGGCCAGCAATCTCTACACGGAGACGCTGATTGAACGCGTCCGCACGGAATTCCAGCAGGATTTCTGGGGATTCTGGATGCTCGGCGGAATGTCCGGCGGCGGCATGGGATTTGTCTTCGCGCCGCATCGCAAGACGGAAGCACAGCACCGGCTGCAGATCATCATGCGCGACGCCAAGCGCAAGCTCGAAGGCGGCGTCCCTTTCGCGATGGAACCCGTTGTCTACGACTTCGCCATTAACGAACGCGGCACATGGGCGGAACTGCTCACCGGCCGCGACGCCGGCATGCCCCCGGGCTATTACAATCTCGTACTTCCCGCCGTGTTGCGGAAAGAGACCCGCATGCTGTCCGAGTCGGAACGGTCCGATCTACAGCAGTTCAGCGCCACCCAAACGCCCGATCGCATACAGGGTTTTTTCGAACGGCTGCTTCCCCGCCAACAGAACGACGGCGGCCGCGGTGAATCCCTCGATTCACTGCTGGCGGAATTTGGCTTCGATCCCGCGACGCACGATCAGATTCAGTCCGATCTCCGTTCCGGCCGTATCGGTCTGGCGCAGAACCGGTTGCCCGTCTCGACGCGAATCGAGGACGTGTCGCACGACGAGGTCTTCGATGCCGCGGATGCCGGGCGCTACCGCTCTCTCGGTGAGGACGCCCTCGCGCAGGGTGCGGTCGCGGTCGTGTCGTTGGCCGGCGGTGCGGGCAGCCGCTGGACCCACGGCGCCGGGGTCGTCAAGGCCCTGAATCCGTTCTGCCGATTGAAAGGCCGGCATCGCAGCTTCATCGAAGTGCACCTCGCGAAGAGTCAGCGAACTTCGACACGGTACGGAACGGACGTTCCGCACATCATCACCACGAGTTACATGACTCACGATCCGGTCGAGCGATTCCTTTGCGAGGAGCGCAACTATGGCTATCCGGGTCCGCTCTATCTCTCGCCCGGCCGGACGGTCGGGCTCCGGCTGATTCCCATGACTCGCGACCTCCGATTCGCCTGGGAAGAGATGCCGCAGCAAATGCTCGATGCCCAGGCGCAGAAGGTGCGTGATAGCTCGCGCGCAGCCCTGATCGGCTGGGCCCAGTCGATGGGCGAAGGCAGCAACTACACCGATAATCTGCCGCTGCAGTGCTTGCACCCGGTAGGGCACTGGTACGAGATACCGAATTTATTCCGCAATGGCGTTCTCGAAAAGCTTCTGGAAGCCCGCCCCGCATTGCGCTACCTGATGGTGCATAACATCGACACGATGGGCGTCGATCTCGACCCCGGCATCCTCGGCTATCACATCGATTCCGGCCGGGCGATGAGCGTCGAAGTTATTACGCGAAAGATCGAGGACCGTGGCGGCGGACTCGCCCGCGTGGACGGCCACATGCGTCTGATCGAGGGCATGGCGCTGCCTCGCGAAGAGGCGGAGTTCGATCTTTCTTACTACAATTCGAATACGTTCTGGATCGACATAGACGCGCTGCTATCCTTGTTTGATATTTCGCGCGCCGACTTAGCCAATCACGACAGAGTGACCCAAGCCGTCCGAGCCATGGCCAACCGAATGCCGGCCTATATGACGCTGAAAGACGTGAAAAAGCGGTGGGGCAAAGGCCACGAAGATATCTATCCGGTAACTCAATTCGAGAAACTCTGGGTGGATATGACTGCGCTGACCGAAATCACCTGCAACTTCATCGCGGTTCCGCGCGCCCGAGGCCAGCAACTGAAAGAGGTCGCGCAACTCGATGGCTGGCTTCGGGACGGCTCAGCGGCATATGTCGAAGCGAGGATGTAAGCGCTACGTCAGAAACGCGATACTGGACGGCGTTCCGATGGGAGTGTAGTCGCCCGTGAACACCAGTTCGCCCGTTTTCCGGTTGATTCGAAACGTCGTCATCGCGTCACCGCGCTGGTTGCACGAGTACATGTAGTTGCCCGACGGATCGATATTGAAGCTCCGGGGATAATCGCCGCGCGTCCACGTCTCGCCGATGAGCGTCGCCTCACCCGTTTTGCCGACAGCGAATACGGCGATGCTGTCGTGCAGCCGGTTCGCTCCGTACACGAATCGCCCATCGAACGACACCATCACTTCGGAAGTGTAGTTGGTCCCGGCAAAGCCCTTCGGCAGGGTGGATATGGTCTGGCGGGCTGTCAAAGCGCCGGTGCCTGCATCATAGTCGAACAGGATTAGCGTGGAACCCTCCTCCTGAATCGAGTACACCCAGCGGCCATTCGGATGAAAGGCGAAGTGCCGCGGACCATCGCCGGACGGGACACTCACCCACGGGCGTTTGCCGGGCGAGAGTTTTCCGGTCTTCTGGTCGAACTGCCAAACGAAAATCCGGTCCATGCCGAGGTCGCTGGCCAGTACGAATCGGCCCGAAGGATCCGCCTGGATCATGTGCGCGTGCGTGCGATCGTGACCGCTGATCGCGAAACTTCCGGGAGGAGCACTGGCCGCATGCTGCGCACCCACCTGCCCGGCATCCTGCTTCGTATCGACTGCCGGCCCCAAACTTCCGCCGGATTCGATGGGCAGCACCGCCACGCTTCCGCCGAAGTAATTCGCCACTAGCACGTACTTCCCTGAAGGATGCACGCTCAAGTGCGCCGGCCCTTCCCCTTCGGAACTGACCGTATTGAGCAGTTTCAGCCCGCCGTCGGGCCGGCTGATGGAGTACGCACTGACAGATCCCGCGTTCTTGCCCTTGTATTTCCGCGTCTCGTTCGCCGAATACAGGTGAGTCCCCGAAGGATCCAGCGCCACGCAGGACGGATTAGCGTCGTTGCGGACAACACTCAACTGCTTCAGCGCACCGTTGGTGGGGTTCATCTCGAAAATGTAGATCCCCTCTCCGCGGCCGCGACTCCCCTCCGGACCTTCCGGTGAGCTGTACGTGCCCACATACATCAGGACCCTCTTTCCCTTGCTCTGGGCCAGCGCGCTTGCCGCCCCGCCGATGGCCGCTGTGGTCAGAAAGGTACGCCGCGACGTTCCGTGTATCATGTTTCGCATCATCGACCTGACTATAGCCCACCTCAGGCCCTCCGCAACAGTGATAGGCTCATGAACGTGCAAATTTCATTTGGTCGATTCGCTAAAAAGTTCGCAATCATCGGGTGCGCCGTCGCGCTGTCGAGCGGCGCGCTGACCTGGATGTTCGCGCAACAGCCGGCGGATTTCCTCGGATCCGTCGACGCCGACAAGGACGGATTTATCACACGCAGCGAGTTTGCATCCGCGATGTCGAAGTGGACCGGCAATCGCGAATCGCTAACCGAGGAACAACTCGGCACTGTGTTGGATTCGGCGTTCCCGGAGTCCGCGTTCGCCGCCGTGTTCGTCGCTTCCGGACCGCAGAATCAGACTCCGAAACAGTCGGACGTCGACAAAATGATGGCTGCGCTTCCCGAATCGGCGCCGGCCAAACCGAAGAAGCCCCGGAAGGTACTCGTGCTGTCGAAAGCCGCGGGATTCGTCCACTCGTGCATTCCGCTGGCTGCCAAGACCATCGAGGAGTTAGGTGCCAAGACGGGCGCCTGGACCGCGACCGTGACCTACGACTCCGTCTCCATCAACAGCGCCAATTTGAAACAGTACGACCTCGTGTTCCTGAACAATACGACCGGCGAGTTTCTTGACGATCCCAAGGATCCAGCCGCCACAGCGGCACGCAAGAAGGCCCTGCTCGACTTCGTGCGGTCAGGAAAGGGCCTGGCCGGAATCCACGCGGCAGGCGATTCCTACCACAAGGCAACCGGGGGCACGGTGTGGGGCCACATGCTCGCGCCCGGCATCATGAAGGTGGCAGATACCGACGGCGATCACAAAGTCACCACCGCCGAACTAAACACACTCGCCGGGACCTGGTTCGACAAAATGGATTCACACAATACCGGCAAGTTGAGCCAGCAGGATTTCAGAGGCGGGTTCCGCGGTCGATTGTTCAGCACCGTCGCTCGCGCTGCGGCGACTCCCGGCAAAGGCCGCCCGGGCCGCGATACTCAGGTGGGCACTTGGCCCGAGTTCGACAAGGCCATCGGCGGATTCTTCAAATACCACTGGCTCGATCCGCAGCACATCGTCTACAAGATCGACGATCCGGACAGTCCGCTGACGACCATGTTCCGCGACGGCTTCGAGATCAATGATGAAACGTATACGTTCGGCATGGACACCTGGTCGCGAAACAACCTGCACGTGCTCACCAGCATCGATTACTCGAAGATGAGCGAAGCCGACAAACTGAAAGAGGACTTTCCGCGCGAGGACCACGACTACGGTCTCAGTTGGATCCACCGTGTAGGCAAGGGCCGGGTCTTCTATGAAGCGCACGGGCACAGCGAGCGCGTGTACGCGATGAAGCCGATGCTGGAACATGTCCTGGCCGGCGTTCAATATGCCCTGGGCGATCTGAAAGCAAATGACACGCCAAGCGCAAAACTGAAGAAGTAATCCGGTACAGTGGTGTGGTGATTCGACCGGTTCTACCGTTGTTCTGCGCCCTCGCCGCGTTTGCGCAAACGGATTGGCCGTACTACGGGAACGACCCGGGCGCGATGCGGTTCAGTTCGCTGCGCCAGATCCATACTGGCAACGTTACTCGGCTGAAACTCGCGTGGACGTTCCGCACGGGAAAACCGGGATCGGAAGCCATACCCGTTGTCGTCGATGGAGTGATGTACGCAACGGCGCCGGACGGCGTGTACGCGCTGGTCCCCGAAACCGGGGAAATGCTTTGGAAATTCGACGCCGAACCGGCCGCTCTGCGAGGACTTGCTTACTGGAAGGGCGCCAACCGCCTACATCCGCGAGTGTTTGCCGGTAACGGCCGTTTCCTGCTGGCAATCGACGTGACCACGGGCCGGCCCGCGCCAGGATTCGGGCGCGAGGGCCGCATCGACCTGAGAGAGGGCGTTCTCGGCGATCTGAAGGACGCCCGCTACGCTCTCGATTCTCCGCCCGCCATCTTCGAAGACATCGTCATCACCGGATCGAGCAACGGCGAGGGATCGCCCAGCACGGGCGCTTACGGCGACATTCGCGGATGGGATGCGAAATCGGGGAAGTTGTTGTGGACCTTCCACACGGTCCCCCGTCCCGGCGAACCAGGATCCGACACGTGGCCGTCCGGAGCGTGGAAGACCCGGTCGGGTACGAATACCTGGGGCTTCCTGACCGTTGATGTGAAGCGCGGAATCGTCTATGCCCCCACCGGCTCTCCCACCAGTGACTTCTACGGCGCCGATCGGCTCGGCGACAACCTCTATGGCAACTCGCTGGTGGCCCTCGACGCGCGCACCGGCGCAGTGAAGTGGCATCGGCAACTGGTGCATCACGACCTGTGGGATTACGATCTTGCCGCGCCCCCGGCACTGTTCGATATCCCTCGTGCGGGCCGCATCATACCGGCCGTGGCGCAAATCACGAAGATGGGCATGCTATTCGTTTTCGATCGCGTCACCGGTGCGCCGGTCTACGGAGTGGAAGAGCGACCCGTGCCCCAAACGGCGATTCCCGGCGAGGTGACGTCGAAAACACAGCCCTTTCCGGTGAAGCCGCCGCCTCTGGCGAAGAACACCTACCGGGCTGAAGAACTGTACAACCGGTCTCAGGAACACGCACGCTTCTGTAAAGAATTGTTCGAAACAAATCACATGGTGATTGGTGGGCCCTATACGCCATTACCCCTCGACGGCAACGCACTGTTCTTCCCCAGCACGCTCGGCGGCGGCAATTGGGGCGGCGTCTCCGTCGATCCCACTCTCCGCATGTTGTTCGTGAACGTCATGAACGTGGGGCAATGGGGCCACATGGAGAAGCAGGGCTCCGAATACGTTCGCAAATCGGCGTACGGGCCTTACGCGCGCTTCTGGAACCGCGAGACCCACATCCCCTGCCAGAATCCGCCATTTGGAGAAATGGTCGCGGTGAACCTGACAACCGGCGATGTTGCGTGGCGATCGGTGCTGGGGCGAATCGAAGAACTCGAGGCCATCGGCGTCCGCGACACCGGCTCGCTGAACCTTGGCGGCAGCATCGCCACCGCGGGCAGTCTGGTATTCATCGCAGCCACCAACGACTCAGGATTCCGTGCATTCGATTCACGCACCGGCAAACTCGCGTGGGAGACGAAACTCGAAGCCAGCGGCCATACGAGCCCCATCACGTACCTTGGCCGCGATGGACGCCAGTACGTCGCAGTGATGGCCCAAGGCGGCGGTGCGTTCCTTGGTGGAGGACTCAGCAATACGCTGGTCGCGTTTGCGCTGCCGGACGTGAAGCGGAAGCCGCTGCCTCCATCGGTTGCGAAAGCAGTGGCAGCGGCCGCGAAGGCACGCCGCGGAGTCCCTGAAGTCGGCGCGTTCACACCGCTGGTGTTACCGCCCGGTGGCGCAAAGGCGCTGGTCCAAAAAACCTGTGGGACGGGTTGCCATTCAGTGGAGGTGGTGACCAGCCAGCGCATGAGTCAGAAGGATTGGAACGCGGTGGTGCGCAGCATGATCGCTCGAGGAGCCAAGGCGTCCGATGAAGAAGCCGCAGCCATTGTGGAGTATCTAGGCAAGACGCTCGGGCGTTGACGGAGTTTGCATTCACGTCCGAAAACGAGTAGCCACTCTCGCGGCTAACCTCTATCCTGGACGCATGGTGCTGGATCACACCGCTTGTTACGCCGCCGTCACCGCGCGCGACGCCCGCTTCGATGGCATCTTCTACACGGCGGTCAAAACCACCGGCATCTACTGCCGGCCCGTCTGCCCGGCCCGCACGCCGAAGCCTGGGAATTGCGACTTCTTCGACAACGCCGCCGCCGCCGAAGCCGCTGGATTCCGACCGTGCCTTCGCTGCCGGCCCGAACTCTCGCCCGCCTCCCGAGTGGCTCCCGCCGCAGGACTCGCCCGTCAATTCGTCGCCCACGTCCAACTCGACGGGCTCTTCGGAGAATCTCTCGAATCCGCCGCCGCACGGCTGGGCGTATCGTCCCGCCACCTGCGCCGCGCCGTCGAGCAGGAGTGCGGCGTGTCGCCGCTCGACCTGGTGATCACCACACGGCTCCTATTCGCGCGACGGTTGCTCTCCACCACATCTCTGCCCGTCTCGCGCATCGCCTTCGGATCCGGCTTCAACAGTCTCGCGCGATTCAATCACCAGTTCCGCGCGCACTACGGAGTCGCCCCTTCCGAGTTTCGCCGGCAAACGCTGCGCCGGAACTCCGACCGCGGACTCCACCTCGCCCTCGCCTACCGCGAGCCGTTCGCCTGGAACGCGCTGCTCGATTATTGGAAGGTCCGCGCGATCCCTGGAGTCGAATCGGTACACGACGGCCGATACTTCCGAACGGTCCGCATCGCCGATCGACTCGGCTGGTTCTCCGCTGCCGCTCGGGACGGCGTCCTCGATGTCGAGGTCTCGCCCGATCTCGCCACCCACCTGCTGCCCATCGCCGGGCGCATCCGGGCCATGTTCGACCTGGATACCAATCCGGCCCCGATCGCGGCTGCGCTGTCCGCCGATCCCGAACTCGCGCCACTGGTCCGCCGCACCCCGGGACTGCGCGTCCCCGGTGGCTTCGATTCGTTCGAACTCGCCGCCCGCGCAGTGCTCGGCCAGCAGGTCACCGTCCGCGCTGCTACCACGCTCGCCGGCCGGCTTGTGCAACGATTCGCCACGCCCGCTGCTGGACTCCCCGCCGGACTCACACACTGGCCTCTCGCCTCCGAATCCATCGCGAACGCTCCAGCCTCCGAAATCGCCGCGATCGGCATTCCCGCCGCGCGCGCTGAAACACTGCGTGCGCTGGCCCAGACGCAAATAACCGATCCCGCCGCGCTGTCGTCAATCCGCGGTATCGGCGATTGGACGCGCGACTACATCGCTCTCCGTATCCTCCGCTGGCCGGACGCGTTTCCGGCCGGCGATCTCGGCTTGCGCAAAGCCCTCAACCCTTCGAGTCCGCTCTCAAAAGCAGCTCTCGAACGGCGGTCCGAAGCATGGCGTCCCTGGCGCGCCTACGCGGCTCTGTACCTGTGGACCGCACACACAAAGGAGAACTCATGATCTGCTATTACGACACGCAGGCGTCGCCCATCGGGCGGCTGCTGCTGACCGCTTCGGATCGAGGCCTCACCGGCGTCCTCATGCAGGATGCCGACGGCGGACCCCAACCTCACTCCGGCTGGATCCACGACCCTCGTCGTCTCGCCAATGCCGCAACACAACTGCGTCGCTACTTCGACGGAGAACTCCGCGATTTCGACCTGCCGCTCGACCTTCGCGGCACGCCTTTCCAACTCGAAGTCTGGAACGCCCTTCGCGACATACCGTACGCCGCCACTGCCAGCTATGGCGACATCGCCCGAGCCATCAGCCGTCCAAATGCCGTCCGCGCAGTCGGAGCCGCCAATGGCCGAAATCCCGTCGCGATCATCGTCCCGTGCCACCGCGTCATCGGCGCCGACGGCTCTCTCACGGGCTACGGCGGCGGACTTCCGCGCAAACAGTTCCTGCTGCAGCATGAGTCGCTCACGGTCATGCGTGTTTCCTCAACATCGAAATCTGGCCGGCGTGATAAACCCAGTGCTGGATCACTCCCTTCAGCATGAATTCCATGTTGTAGTCATGCCCCGCGACGGTCCGCTGTAAGTCTGGCTCCTGTAAGTGGGCCGTCGCGTCGAGTAATGTCTGATAACTCGTCGCTAACTCCGCCAGCGCCCGTTTCCACTCCGCTGGATCCGCACTCGTTACCGGCGGAGAGTTCCGAGCCCACGACAAACGGCTGCCGCTTCCTTCCAAGCGCTTCCGCACGACGTCGTTCCAGTCCGCCAGATGCAGCACGAGCTCCTAAGTCCGGTGTGCGCCCGGCAAAGGCTCGGCCGTCGCATACACCACCATCAACGCGGCTGGCATTCTCATTCCGCATAGAATATCAGCACCGCTCCCGCGAAGATCCTGCCCTCGATCCGCTATTCTGGAGGAACAATGGAGAATCGGCTACTCGGAAACAGCGGACTCGAAGTGTCCGTCCTCAGCTTCGGCACCATGACCCTCGGCGGCGAAGGCCGATTTGCGGCGATGGGCAACGTGCAGGTGGACGAGGCGCGGCGGCACGTCGAGATCTGCATTGAGGCCGGGGTCAATCTCTTCGACACCGCCGATATCTACTCATTCGGGAAGTCGGAGGAAGTCCTCGGGAAGGCACTCGGCGCGCACCGCAAAGACGTCGTTCTCGCTACAAAAGTATTTGTCCGCATGGAACCCGGGACCAACAAGGCCGGACTCTCGCGCCGCCACATTCTCGACGCTTGCGACGCCAGCCTGCGCCGCCTGGGTACCGATTATATCGACCTCTACCAGGCTCATAACTTCGACTCGCTCACTCCCATCGAAGAAACCCTGCGCGCCTTCGACGACCTGATTCGCGCGGGCAAGATCCGCTATGCCGGTTGCTCCAACTACTCCGGTTGGCATCTGATGAAGGCCCATGCCATCGCGGATCGTCTCGGCCTGGCTCGGTATATCTCGCAGCAGATCAACTACTCGCTAATGGCCCGTGATGCCGAAAACGAACTCGTACCTGCAGGCCTCGACCAGCGCACCGGCATTATGGCCTGGAGTCCTCTGCAATTCGGACTTCTGTCCGGTAAATTCCGGCGGGGGCAGGAGAAGCCTTCCGAGTCGCGTCTGAACTCACTCGATGCACCCGGCACCGTCGACCTGGAGCGCCTCTATAACATCGTCGAGGCACTCGCCGGGATCGCAGCCGAGCGCAATGTCTCGATCCCGCAAGTCGCGCTCAACTGGGTCATGCGCAAACCCGGAGTCGACACGGTTATCATCGGAGCCCGCAACGAGGAGCAACTCCGCGACAATCTTGCCGCCGCCAGTTGGACCCTCACGGATGCCGAAGTGGAGGCTCTCGACGAAGTAAGTGCCCTACCGATACCGTATCCCTACTGGCACCAGCAGAAATTCGCCGGGGACCGCAACCCACCCCCGAAGCATGTGCGGTAACTCCCGCAGTACCGGCTCACTTTCCGTGCGGCAAGCTCTCGGCAAAACCGTGTGACGTAATTTCGATAAACTCGACGTTCTCCTGCAACGCGCGAATACTCGACGCGCCGCCGTAGGAAAATCCAGATCTAACTCCATCCAACAGGTTCGAAATTACCCGCCGGACCGAGCCTTTATACGGGACCAGCGCCTCCTCACCCTCGACATTGCGAGTCTGCTCGCCCCGCAAAGCCTTATCGCCGAACGACGCGGAACCACGATAGATCTTGTACAGCAGGTCTTTCGACTTGATGATGTTGCCGGGCGCTTCATCGGTACCGGCCAGCAGATTCCCAAGCATCACCGCGTCGGCCCCGGCTGCCAGCGATTTCACGATATCGCCGGAATTCTTGATTCCACCGTCGCCGATGATGGAAACGGTGTGCCCGCATGCTCCGTGGATATCCGCTATCGCCTGGAGCGTCGGCACGCCGAACCCGGTCATGATGCGCGTCGTACAGAGACTACCGCCGCCAATCGAAGTCTTAAAAGCCACCGTGCTGTGGAATTTCTCGGGAATTCGTTGAATAAATGTCTCAGCCGCTTTGCCCGTCGCAATCTGGCCGACTACGATAGGGTAATCCGAATAAATCTTGAAATACTCAGCTAGTAATTCCACCACACGGCCATGATGTCCGTGCGCCACATCGACGCAGACGATGGCGGCGAACCTGCGGCAAGCTTCCATTCGGTCCCGCCAATCGGGTCCCACGCCAATGGAAAATCCCACTGGTTGGCCCGCCTCGTGTACCGTCCGCACCATTGTTTGCTGCCGTTCCACCGAGCACATTCGGTGGACGATGCCGAGGCCCCCCATCTCTCCCAAGGCGATCGCCATGCTCTCCTCGCAAACGGAGGACATGTTCGCCGCGATAATCGGTATCCCAAGCGGAACACCTGCGACGGTTGTCGACAGATCGGCATCCGCCCGCGAGTTCATCTCGCTGAAGCAGGGAACCAGCATCACGTCGTCGAAGGAGTAAGCTTTGCGCGGGTTCATAACGCGGAACTACTGGACTCTCTCCTGCATCCGCCGCACGATGTTGGTCACCATCGATCGAGGCGAGAACCGGACCGACAACGCCATCAACTGATTTAGCGTCCCCGGGATCACCACAGCCTTACCCGCATCCATCCCGTCCAAGCCCGCCCTGGCCACCGTGCGGGCGTCCATCAGGCGGCCCTGCACCAGTCGGGAGTCTTTCATGTTCGCCCGATCCTGGAATCCCGATTCCGTCGGGCCGGGGCACAGCGCGGTCACCGTAACTCCGGTCCCCTTCAACTCGTTCGCCAGGCCCTCGCTGAAATGGAGCACGAAAGCCTTCGTCGCATAGTAGACCGACATGAGCGGACCCGGCTGAAACGCCGCGGTCGAGGCCACATTCAGAATCCGCCCGTGCCCACGCGCCACCATCTGCGGCAGCAGCAGTCCGGTCAATTCCACCAGCGCCGTGACATTCAGCTGAATCATCGACAACTGCGATTCCAGCGGCTGTTGAACGAAGTTGCCGTACGTCCCAAAACCCGCGTTGTTGATCAGAATGTCCGGCTCCAACGCACGTTCCCGTACCGCCGCAACCAGCGCCGCCGGAGCATCCGGACGGCTCAGATCCATCGAAATGACGGTCGCTTGAATGCCGTGATTGAGTGAGAGGTCGCTTGAAATCCGGTCCAACGCCTCGCCACTCCGAGCCGTCAGAATCAGATTCGTGTTTCTGCTCGCTAACTCCTCCGCGAGCGCGAGTCCGATACCGCTGGACGCACCCGTGACCAACGCCAATGCCATGCGACCTCCGTCCGGCTACTCGAATGTTAGCATTGACAAGCATCCCAGGAAGTCGCACTTTTCAGAGCGGCATTGACGGATTGGATGTTGCGCACACCCGTCCCCGCCAGCCACTCGTCCAAGGCCGCGCGCCCACCGCGAACATACTCCGGAATCCCGTTCTGCCAGGTGGCCCGGCCGCACAAAACGCCCGAAAATCGTGCCCCTACCTCCGCAGCCATCTCCAACGACGCCACGAAATGCTGAAGGCTGACGCCAGCGCTCAGGTAGATATACGGCCGCCCCGCCACCGCATCCGCGCGGCGGAACAGGTCCAACGCCTCCTCCCGTTTGTGCACGCTAACTCCCTCGAACACGGGACTCCCCTCCACATAACTCATATTCACCGGAAACTCCACCTTGAGCACATCCACTTTGTACACGTCGCGCGAAAACTCCCGCATGATGCGAATCACCATCTCTGGCTTTTGCATGGCAAAATCAGCCGATCGCGGATCCAACCCCGCCGGGTCGTAGCATACGGGCTCAAGGAAAAACGGCATATCCAGCGCGTCGCATTCATTGCCGATCCGCTCGATCATCGCGCACTTCTCGTCATTCGACCGGCTATCGCCGAACGGCGCGTACGACAGTAGAATCTTGACGCCGTCGGCGCCCAGATCCCGAAGCCGGCGAACCGACTGATCCGGCAGCAGCGCCAGCATTCGATTCGGCCGCGGATTCTCGTACCCGTCTGCTTCATAGGTAGCCAGAAGTCCGCACCCACTCGCGCGCGCACCAAAAGCCGCGGAACCAAATTCCGGATCGATCAGCACAGCGCTCGCATGCGGCGTGAGATTAGCCGCCACGGCCGTCTTGAACTCCGACAGTCGCTCATCCGGAATCGACTCCGGAGCGGCACCCGAGACCTCCGCCATCATCCGCCGCAGGCTCTTCCGCTGATCCACCGCCAGCGCCGCAATAATCCCAGCAGGGGTGGACAGTGCCCGCATTCGCCGCCGCTTCGCTTCAGAAATTGCCAAGTGATCTCCTAAGATCAGTGTCTCATCTCGGCACGGCGGCACCGCACGATTCACTGGTGCCCCAGTATCCATACCGCGCCCGGATCACCGCCTCAGGGCGACTCTTCACCCGTACTTCAAGCCGGTGGAAACCCGGAACGCATCCCCGATTCGAGTAACTCAGCAGATACCCCGCATGCAGTTCCTCGCCGACATCCGTCACCACGTTTTCCAGACCATGCAAAGTCGCAAACGATGCGCGACGGCCGCCCGAATATTCCGCTAACAATCGCGACGAGTCCGCCTTCCCAAGCCGCGCGAGTTCGCCGATTGCCGCGATCAGGTCCACGCCGCCCGTCGACTGCGGCAAGTCCGACGCCTTCGTAGTAAACGGCGTCATATAGGCGCTGAAAACCACCGGGAAAATGGTCACACCGGCCACCTGTGCCGACTTGATCACTTCCTCCAACTTCACTTTGCTCCCCCGATCGCGACTCTCGGAAATCACCACTACAACCCGTCGCTCGGTTCCTTCTCGCGCCGCGAGCAACCGCACCGCCTCGTCAACGGCATCCAGCATGCGCGCCGCATTCCCCGATTTCGCGTGGAGCTTTCGGAAAGTCTGGGTCAGTTCGTTGGCGTCACTCGTGAAGTCCTGCATCGTCGTGACTTCCGATCCAAACGCCAGCACCGCCGCATGGCCTCGCTCACCGGTAATCAGCGGCTCGATCATGCTGCCGGTCTTCGCCACCTTCTTCAAAGCCGCCGCACCCGTGGCGTTAGCCTGAATCGCGATCACCACCGCCAGCGGATTCGCCGCCGTACCCGATGCGTCCATCTGAATGGACATTACGTGTCCATCCTCCAGAACCTCGAAGTCTGCCGCCTCGAGTCCGTCCACGTATCGCCCCACCTTGTCCGTCACCGCGACCGGCACCAGCACAACGGGGACTGTCGTGCGAAACGAAGGCTCCTGAGCCATCAGCGCAGCCACCGTTGCGAGCGTGACGATTCCCACCATGCGAATGCATCTGCAATTTTCCTGCATCATTTCGCGCCCGCGCGACTTCCAACTGAACATGAAGGTTTTCGTAACAGGCGCTACCGGATACATCGGATTTGCGGTGGCCGCCGAAATGGCCCGCGCGGGACACACCGTCTTCGGCCTCTCACGCAGTGCGGAAAAAGCGACACGACTGGCAGCGCATGAGATCCTGCCCGTCATCGGGGACATGGCCAATCCCGCATCCTACGCCCAAGCCGCATCCGAAGCCGGAGTCCTTATCCACTGCGCAGCCGAGTATTCGGCCCGATACATGGAACTCGATCGCAGCACCGTTACGAGCCTGCTCGATACCGCGTCTGCGGCGGGCGGCGGCAGGCTGGTGTTGTATACAAGCGGATGCTGGCTGCTCGGCAACTCAGGCGATCGCCCGGTGTACGAGCACACCCCGATTAATCCACCGCCCGTACTCGCGCCGCGCGCTGAAACCGAGCGCATGATTCTCGACCGGACCGCCAGCACTCTGCGAACCGTCATCATCCGGCCCGGTTGCGTATATGGCGCATCCGGCGGACTCACGGCATCCTGGTTTCAAAGCGCCGCCCAGGATGGCTCAGCGCGCATTGTCGGCGACGGCCACTTCCGCTGGACCATGGTCCACATCAACGACCTTGCGGTCGCCTACCGCCTGGCCGCTGAGTCGATTCTGACCGGCGAGATCTTTAACATCAGTGACGACAGCCGCAGCACCGTCCTCGAGTGCGCCCAAGCCGCAAACAAGCAAGTAACCGGGACAGACAAGGTGACGACGATCCCTGTGAACGAAGCGGAGAAGACGATCGGACCCACCGCGGTCTGCCTGACATTCGATCAGCATGTCGATTCGTCCAAAGCCCGCAAGATGCTGGGCTGGCAGGCACGGCACTCCGGCTTCATCGCCGGCGTGGAGTGCTACTACGCTGCGTGGAAAGCCTCGGCGTAGTGCGACTCAGTCCAGCTTCCGGATACGCACATCTCGGAACTCCACCCGCATCGGCTTTCCGGCGTGTAACTGCAAGGCGATAATCCCGTCCTTCGGAGTCTCGCCCGATAACTCGGAAGTTGTAACTCCGTTGAGAGTAATTCGAATATCTCCGCCTTTGCAGTAAATGCTGTAATCGTTCCAATCGGTGGCCTTCACGGCATTCTCGCCCTTGCCCTTCCAACCGTTGACGATCACACCCCGCTTGCCACCCTCGTCATAGATCGACCCCCACCAGTTGCCCTCGGCGGCATCGGCTTGCAGACCCTTCACTACCCACTCTGGAAACTCTTCACTGCGAAACTGAATGCCGCTGTTATGGTTGCGCAGTTTGATCTGCGCCTTCAGTTCGAAATCGCCGAAGCGCTGGTCCTTATAGATGAGGAAGGTATTGTGTTTCAGCGGCTCGACGCCGTCGGTGGATCCGACGATGACACCATTCTCCACGCTCCACAAACGCGGATCGCCGCTCCAGCCCTTCAGATCCTTGCCGTCAAATAACGAAACAAACCCATCTTGGGCCGCTGCCGAAAACGCGAGCAGCAATATCGCACTGACAATCCGAGTAGTCATCGTGTCCCATCCTATACCAGCAGCATGCAATCGCCATAGGAAAAGAATCGATACCGCTGTTCGACGGCGTGACGGTACGCCTCGAGAATCAGCTCTCGCCCCGCAAAAGCGCTCACCAGCAGCAGCAGACTCGACTTCGGCAAATGGAAGTTCGTCAGCATCGCGTCGACGGCCCGGAACTGGTAACCCGGATAGATGAAAATGCCGGTTTCTCCGCTCGACTCGCGAAGCTCACCACTGCTCGCAACGGTCTCCAACGTGCGGGCACTGGTAGTGCCCACCGCAATCCGCCGCCGAGCCGCGCGAATTACCGACGCATCCGCCTCGCCCACTTCATACCGCTCCGAATGAAGACTGGCCTCTTCAATCACCTCGGTGTGCAGCGGCTGAAACGTTCCGAGCCCCACATGCAGGGTCACGTATGCGATCTCCGCGCCGGCCTCGTGGCACCGGTCGAGCATGCCGGCCGTGAAGTGGAGCCCCGCGGTTGGGGCGGCCACTGATCCCGTTGCCGACGCGAATACCGTCTGGTAGCGCTCGCGATCAGACGGCTGATCGGCGCGATGGATATACGGCGGAAGCGGCACGTGGCCGATGCTATTCAGAACGTCGTAAATATCGCCGTCGCAGTCAAAACGCAGCGTGCGCTCGCCAAACTCGCCGCGCGAAAGGATCTCGGCCGACACCGCGTCGCTGAACCGGATTCGCTCCCCGGTTCGCATCTTGCGGCCCGGCCGCACCAGCGCTTCCCAGGTCCGATTGTCCGGCGACACCGGCCGCGTGAGAAACACTTCGACGCGTCCTGACAAATTCTGCCGGCGTTTCGGATTGTGTTTTCCGATGGGCACGGAGTGGACTCCCTCGCGCTGTCCGAACAGACGCGATGGAAACACGCGGGAGTTGTTCAGCACCAGGCAATCGCCGGGGCCAAGATACTCCGGCAGGTCCTGGAACTGGCGGTCCGCCCACGTGCCTGCCGCTCGATTCACCACCAGCATCCGCGACGCCGACCGTTCAGCCAACGGTTCCTGGGCGATTAACTCCTCGGGCAAATGGTAGTCGAAATCGGAAAGCTGCACGCATTCCCACTGTAAACTGAGTACAGAGCCCGCCTTGAAGATACTCGGCATCGAATCCTCCTGCGATGAAACTGCTGCCGCCGTTGTCGAAGATGAAGCGCGTGTGCTAGCGTCGGTGGTCGCATCGCAACTCGATACGCATGGCAAGTACGGAGGCGTGGTGCCGGAACTCGCATCCCGCGAGCATCTGCGCGCCATCGTCCCGGTGGTTCGTACCGCACTCGCCGATGCAGGACTGCCTCTCGCGGGTGTGGACGCCATCGCAGTGACCGCCGGGCCCGGACTCGTCGGTTCGCTGCTGGTCGGCATCACGTACGCAAAGGCGCTCGCATTCGTCACGGGCAAGCCTTTGACCGGCGTGAACCACATCGAAGGCCACATCCACGCCGTAGTACTCGAAGCCAGGGCCGCGGAACGCGCCATCGAGTATCCGGCACTGGCGCTGGTGGTGAGCGGCGGCCACACGCATCTGTTTGAAGTCAGCGAAGGATTCGAGTATCGTCTTCTCGGCAAGACTCGCGACGACGCGGCGGGTGAAGCCTTCGACAAAGTCGCCAAGCTGCTCGGATTCGGATACCCCGGCGGCCCGATAGTCGACCGCCTGGCGCCCTATGGAGATTCTCGTTCGATCCGCTTCACGCTGGCGAAGATGAAGGGCAACACGCTCGACTTCAGCTTCAGCGGACTCAAGACCGCCGTGCTGCGCTGGACCGAAGCCCGCGAGATGCAGGGCGAACTCGCGGCCCGTCGTGAACTGCGAAGGGGCAACTCCTCGCCATCGGTCGAGGAGTGGCTCGCCGTGACACCGCAGACCACGCTAGATCTACTGGCGGCGTTCCAGTACACCGTGATTGCGGAACTGATGAAGCGCATCCAGCAGTCGGCGGAGGGGATCGGCGCTAGTACCGTCATCGTATCGGGCGGGGTCGCCTGCAACGCGGGACTCCGGGCAGCAGCGCGCGACGCCCACCTCCCCTACCCGGTGCTATTCCCGACTCCAGGCCTCTCAACCGACAATGCCGCAATGATCGCCGCGGCCGCGTTCCGCAAAGTACAACGCGGCGAGTTCGACGATTTCACGCTACGCGCAAACGCGAATCTCGCGCTCGCCGGCGCATAGATTGCAAAAACAAAATCGCTATCGAATGTTACAGCCTTTACACCGCGCGCTTCTTCCACTACGCTGTAGTTTCGGGAGGTCGCCATCGTCAAAGTCTGCGTGCTTGCCAGTTCGAGTTCCGGCAACTGCACCTTTGTCCGCACGGGCAGCACGCGCATTCTCGTCGATGCAGGACTCAGCCGCAAGGAATTGTTCCTGCGGATGGCCGCCATCGGCGAAGATCCCGAGCAGATCGACGCGATCGTCGTTACGCACGAGCATGCCGATCATATCGCGGGGCTGATCTCCGTTGCCCGGTATTTCACTCACAAAGGACGGCCGCTGCCGTTGTACCTTTCGCGGCTCACTGCGCCGTGCATCGATTGGGGCGAGTTCACGCCCGCGATCGAGCACTTCCAGGCCGGCTCGCGATTCCCGATCGGCGACATGGAAGTGGACACCTTCACGATTCCGCATGACGCCATCGATCCGGTGGGCATCGCGATTCGTGCGGAAGGGGTCAAGGTGGCGCTCGTTACCGACCTTGGATACATGCCGGACAGTGTTCGGTTTCATCTGCTCGGAACGCATCTGCTGCTGCTCGAATCGAATCACGATCTCGATATGCTGAAGGTGGGTCCGTATCCATGGTCGGTGAAACAGCGTGTCATGGGCCGCAAGGGCCACCTGTCGAACGATGTGGCCTGCGACTTCATTCGCAAGCATCTGGACACGACAGTCAACACGCTGATCCTGGGCCATCTCAGCGAAAGCAACAACCACCCCGAGATCGTCCGCCTGATGGCGTCGCAGGCGCTGAACGGACGCGCCCTGTTCACGCAGTTAGTAGTCGCGAATCCGCGCAAAGCGTCCGAAGAATTCGTCTACTAGGAGAGCATTTAGAACGATGATCGCGCGTTACACGCGTCCGGAGATGGGCCGCGTCTGGAGCGAAGAGAACAAGTTCCGGCAGTGGCGTGAAGTGGAACTGGCTGCGTCAGAGGCTCTGGCTGAGATGGGCGAAGTGCCGGCGGAAGCCGCGCGCGCTCTTCGCGAGCATTCCGGATTCGAGGTGGCCCGCATCGACGCCATTGAACGCGAAGTGCGCCACGACGTGATCGCGTTCACCACCGCGATGGCCGAAACGATGGCCGCGGCCGGACACGCCGACGCCTCGCGCTGGCTTCACTATGGACTCACGTCGAACGACGTTGTCGACACCGCGCAGGCGCTGCTGCTCAAAGAAGCGTCCGCGATCCTGATCAGCGGGGTCGCCAGACTCAATGCTGTCCTCGAACGCCGGGCGTTCGAATTCCGCCACACCGTGCAGATCGGCCGCACGCATGGCGTCCACGCGGAGCCGATTACGTTCGGACTGAAAATCGCCCTTTGGTTCGATGAAGGCCGTCGCAACCTGGAGCGGCTTCACGCGGCCGCCGAAGAGATCCGCGTCGGCAAGATTTCGGGCGCGGTCGGCACGTTCGGTCACATTGGCCCGGCGGCCGAAGAGCGTATCTGCGAGAAGCTCGGACTCCGGCCCGCGCCAGTGGCCTCGCAGGTAATCTCGCGCGACCGCCACGCTCATTACGTTGCCGTCCTGGCGCTGGTGGCCGCCCTTTGCGAGAAGATCGCGCTGGAGATCCGGCATCTCCAACGCACAGAGGTCCGAGAAGCCGAAGAGCCGTTTTCGTCCTCGCAGAAGGGCAGTTCCGCGATGCCTCACAAACGCAATCCCGTCACCAGCGAGCAGATCTGCGGTCTCGCCCGGGTTGTCCGGTCGAATGTGCAGGCTGCCTTCGAAAACATCGCGCTCTGGCACGAACGCGACATCTCGCACTCCTCGGTGGAGCGCGTGATCCTGCCCGATTCCACGATTCTCACCGACTATCTGCTGGCCAAAACCACTTGGCTCGTCGAAGGCATGCGTGTCCATCCGGACCGGATGCGGCGGAATTTGGATAGCACTCGTGGGCTGGTGTTCTCCGGCCAGTTATTGCTGGATCTGGCCGCGGCGGGAATGCTCCGCGAACAAGCGTATCGCGTGGTTCAGAGCCATGCCATGCGCGCCTGGGAATCGGAAGGGGACTTCCGGCTGGCTGTGGAAAGCGATCCGGAAATTGTCGAATTTTTAGACAAAAGTAAGATAAAATACTCCTTTTCTCTGGAGCGACAACTGGGCAACTTGGATGCCATATTCGAGCGTGTGTTCGGCCAGCGCGCTATTAACTAGTAATATATTCAACCACTTAGCGATAATTCTCCGCCTCACCCCAGTACCACAAGGAACTACCGTGAATTTGGTAGATCATTTCAAAGGTCTTTCGGTTAAACTATCCATGGCAGGTGAAGGGTTGACGCATCGTAAGCGTATGCATCTCGAAGATCACATGACGGACTTTGGCTTGGCAAATGTCTTGCTCGTTGACGCCGATCCTGCATCCCGGCTGACCCTCAAGACAGTACTAGAACTCAGTGGCTATTCGGTCGATTGCGCAGCCTCCGCCGCTGAGGCTGTCGGCAAGATGGACGAGCGTCAGTATGAACTCGTGCTGAGCGACCTCAACATGGAATTGCCTGAATCCGGGCTGAAGGTGCTCGCGCACGCCCGGATGAAAGACTATAAACCCGCCACCGCGCTGTTTAAGGCGGAGTGTAACTCAGACGTCGACGATGAAGGCCGGGTCCTGATCAGACCGGAGAACATACCAGATCTGCTCAGCAAGGTCGCCGACTTGATCAGCTTCCGGGCCACGCGGCGTGTGAATCGGGAACTGCGGCTGGCCGGAATCGCCTGATCCCGATCACAGAGGCCGATCACAAAGGAATGTTCCCGTGCTTCTTGCGCGGGTTCGTATCTACTTTCGTTTCCAGCATCGCCAGCGCGCGAATCACGCGAGGCCGAGTCTCGTGCGGTTCGATGACATCGTCGATGTAGCCGTGTTCCGCTGCGATGAAAGGATTGGCAAAGCGGTCGCGGAATTCGGCGATCTTCTGCTGACGCATCGACTCCGGATCATCCGCCGACGCAATCTCGCGGCGGTACACGATGTTCACGGCACCTTCCGCGCCCATTACCGCGATCTCCGCCGTCGGGTACGCCAGATTCAAATCAGCCCGAATATGTTTCGACCCCATCACGCAGTACGCGCCGCCGTAGGCCTTGCGCGTGATGATGGTGATCTTCGGGACCGTGGCTTCGGCGTATGCATACAGCAGTTTCGCACCATGACGGATAATGCCGCCGAACTCCTGGTCCG
Organism: Bryobacterales bacterium; assembly: GCA_038322675.1. Taxonomy (GTDB): domain Bacteria; phylum Acidobacteriota; class Terriglobia; order Bryobacterales; family Bryobacteraceae; genus TMP-7. The sequence goes on along the minus strand of JBBQGE010000027.1, from coordinate 15,581 downwards.
TCCCGGGCAGGAATCCGGGCACGTCCTCAAACGTGAGAATCGGGATGTTGAAGGCATCGCAGAATCGCACGAAGCGGGCGGCTTTCGTCGAGGAGTTGATATCGAGACACCCGGCAAGAAACGCGGGCTGGTTCGCGACAATCCCGACGCTCCGTCCATCCATCCGCGCCAGGCCGATCACGATGTTCTTCGCGTAATGCTCCATCACTTCGAAGAACACGCCGTCGTCCACCACACGCGTGATGATGTCCTTGATGTCATACGGCAGGTTCGATTCCTCCGGCACGATTGTGTCGAGCTTGGGATCCTGCCGGTCGGGCGAATCGGTTGCAGATCTGCGCGGCGGATCGTCGCGATTGTTCTGCGGCAGGTAGGTCATCAGTTCACGAATCATGCGAAGGCAGTCGGAATCGTTAGGCGCCAGGAAATGCGCGACGCCGCTGGTGGTGTTATGCGTGAGCCCGCCGCCCAACCGCTCCTTGCTCACCTCTTCGTGGGTGACGGTCTTGATGACATCGGGACCGGTCACGAACATGTGACTGGTCTTGTCTACCATGAAGATAAAATCGGTGAGCGCGGGCGAGTACACCGCGCCTCCCGCGCAGGGCCCCATCACTGCCGAGATCTGCGGAACCACTCCGCTCGCAATCGTATTGCGCAGGAAGATGTCCGCATAGCCCGCCAGCGACATCACCCCTTCCTGAATCCGCGCACCGCCGGAATCGTTCAAGCCGATCACTGGCGCTCCGGTCTTCAACGCCAGATCCATGATTTTGCAGATCTTCAGCGCATTCGACTCCGACAGCGATCCGCCGAATACCGTGAAATCCTGCGCGAAGACGTACGCCGGACGGCCGTGAATCTGCCCGTATCCAGTGACGAACCCGTCGCCATCAACAATCTCTTTCTCCATCCCGAAATCGCGGCAACGATGGCGCACAAGCTTGTCGAGTTCTTCGAAAGTGCCTTCGTCGAGCAGCAGTTCGATTCGCTCTCGCGCCGACAATTTGCCTTCGCGATGTTGGCGCTCCTTGCGCTCGGGTCCGCCACCCGCCTCCGCCACCGCGTGTCTGCGCCGGACTTCTTCCAGCCTGTTGATCGGCATCAAGTACACAGTATCATCGGGTGTGGCGATGCTTGCCGTGGAATCCGATTTTGCGAAGTGGCTGGAGACGTGGGCTCCTCTGTACGGACCGGCCGCCACCGCTGAATTGCACGCCCAACAGCAGTTGTTCGCCCGTACATTCGGGGAAGGCGACCCCGCCGATCTGTACCAGCGCACCATTGGCCGCACTGCCCGTCACACCCTCGGCGAGTATTTCACCCCGCCCGCTCTGGCCGGTTTCGTTTTGGGCAAACTGGGCTTCACCGGCCGCGGCACGCTGCTCGATCCATCGGCGGGACTCGGGGTGTTCCTGACGACGGCACTCGATTGTGGCGCCACGCCGTCGCAGGTCCGCGGCTTCGAACTGAATCCGCTGACGGCCGCCTGCGCACGGGCCCGTGGACTCGACGTCGCAACTCGCGATACGCTGTGCGACACGCCGGATGCACGTTTCGACTGGATCGCCGGCAATCCGCCGTGGGTGAACTGGCGGCACCTGCATCCCGCCTGTCGACAGCGAATCGCGCCGCTCTGGCACCGCTACGAATTGCTGCCCACCGGCGGGATCGGCGCACGTCTGGGCGCGGGCATGGACGACCTCAGCATCCTGTTCACCTATGTCTGCGCCGATCGACTGCTGGCGCCGGGCGGCCGCATGGGTTTGCTGCTGTCGCGGACTCTGCTGCAATCGTCGGGTGGCGGGCGCGCGTTCCGCCGTTTCAAACTCCCCCACAATCGTGTGCTCAACGTTCTGGAGGTACACGAGATTGCTCCCGGAGCCTTTCCCGGCGCCACTACGCAAACGGTGCTGATTCTGTTTGAAACACGCGAGGCCCGTCGTGTGTTCCCGGTGCCGTGGTTTCGTGACGGGGAACGCTGGAACGCCGAGCCCGTCTCCGCCGATCCGGCCTCGCCCTGGGCCGTCAACCGCAACGGCGATCTCCATCACCTCCGGGGCCGTTCGGCCTACCGCGCGCGCATTGGGGTGCACTCGGGCGGTGCCTCCGGAGTCTACTGGGTGGACATCGTCGAACGCCGCGAATCGACGGTCGTGATTCGCAACCGGCACAACGCCGGACGGACGAAATGGCCCGAAGTCACGGCCGAAGTGGAATCCGGCCTCGTACGCCGCCTAATCCGCGGGCGCGACGTGCGGCGCTGGAGTGTGCAACCGTCAGCCCACATTCTGCTGCCGCATACGGCAGACGGCCGGCCCATTGAGCACCCGGACTTGCGCGATCGCTATCCGCTGACTTTCCAGTACTTCGAACAATTCTGCCCGCAAATGTTAGAGCGAGCTCACTACCTGCGGCACTTCGCACCGCTGCAGAAGCCCTATTGGAGCCTGTACAACGTCGGGCCGTACACCTTCGCGCCGCATCGCATCGTGTGGCGCGAGCAAAGCCGCGAGTTCGAGTGCGCCGTTCTGGAGGACAGCGAAGCCATCCCCGATGCCAAGCTCATTGTGGTCCCGTGCGCCTCCGCGGAGGAGGCGCGCTACCTCGCGGCGCTCCTCAACTCGACTCCGGCTCGCGAGTTCATTCACTCCTTCCGGATTCACACTCAGACCAGCACGCACATCCTGGAGCATCTGCGAGTCCCGCAGTTCGACTCGCGCGATCCGGTCCATTCAGCCCTGTCGATGCTCGCCGGCCTGGAGCACCAAGCAGCCATCGACGAGCGCGCGGGGGAGATCTGGCAACTCGGCTGACATCGGGTTACTCCTACTTCACGTAGTACCCGCTCCGCGCCCGAATGATCGCCTGCGGATGCGCCACCCTCGCCGACGGAGACAAGGCGACACCGACTTCGCGGAACTGCCCCGGCTTCGCGCCCTCCGGCAGATGGTACGCCAGCGTGTAGCGGTCGCGGATGCGGGACACCATTTCCGGAAAGAACGCAGCCGCCTGATCAGACTTCGCGGCTTCCCCGCCCGTCCTGTCGGCCAACTGGAAAACATCCGCCGGGGTGAAATCGGAACCCGGCGCCGTCCGCGATTTGTCCGGCCGGATCCCACGGCCAATCACAATCGCGTTCAACACCGCATCCGCCCGAAGCAGGAATCCCACGGCCGCCTCGTCGTTCGCCTGATAATTCAAGCCCAGGTTGTCCGTGACGATCAGCATCGACCGCCGCGCCGGGCTATCGTCCTTGGCCATGAACTTCGCCGCGTCGATCACCGCCTGATTGATTGCCGTCCCGTATCCCACCTTCTCCTGATCGTCCACCGCCGTCCGCAACTGCCGCGCAACTTCCGCGTGATTATCGAACCAGTCGAAATGCAGATTTGTTCTGACCCCGAACGTCATTATCGCCACACGATCACCAGGACTCAGCGCCTTCAGCGCGTCGGCTGCCGTGTCGGCCATCTGCTCGATATGCTTACGCATGCTGCCGCTGATATCGAGCAGAAGCAGCAGATCCAACGGTTCCGACTCCTGACCGAAATACACGATCGGCTGCGGCTGACCCTGGTCGGTCACCACAAAATCATCCTTCGTGAGGCCCTTCACGATTTTGTTGTCTTCGGTGACCTGCCCGACCACTCGCACATCCGCGACCCCCGTACGAAACACTGGAGTTTCGCCCGCCGTGGCAGGGTCGACAGCCGGTTCCTGCGCGCGGGACGCTGCGGACGCCGCCAGTAGTACCATGAGTATCGTCAGCATGCGCAACATCGTCGCCGGAACCGCCGGCCATATCGACCACGGAAAGACGGCGCTCGTTCGCGCCCTTACCGGGATCGATACGGATCGTCTGGAAGAAGAAAAACGTCGCGGGATTTCCATCGATTTAGGTTTTGCTCACCTCGAACTGCCGCCCGGCATACGCCTTGGTTTTGTAGACGTTCCCGGCCACGAGCGGTTCATCAAAAATATGCTCGCCGGAGTTGGCGGCATCGATCTCGTTCTCTTTATCATCGCAGCCGACGAGTCGATCAAACCGCAGACTCGTGAGCATTTCGACATCTGCCGCCTCCTTCGAATCCCCTCGGGAGTGATCGCGCTGACGAAAGTGGATCTGGTCGACAGCGATATCCTCGAACTGGTTCGCCTAGAAGTAGACGAATTCGTGCGGGGTTCCTTTCTCGAAAACGCACCCGTCATCCCGGTCAGCGCCGTAACCGGCCAGGGTCTGGATGAACTGAAGGAAGCCCTCCGCCGCCGCGCACTGGAGGTGAAGCCGAAGGACTCATCCACTTGGTTCCGGATGCCGGTCGATCGGGCGTTCTCGATGCGCGGTTTTGGCACGGTGGTAACAGGGACGCTGATCTCGGGGTCCGTAGCACCGGAACACGAGGTGCAGATTTATCCGGCTGGGCGGCGCGCGCGAGTTCGCGGCGTGCAAGTGCATGGATCGGCGGTGGCGGAAGCCATGGCAGGTCAGCGGACGGCGATCAACCTCGCCGGGGTTGAGGTCGCGGACGCCCCGCGCGGCACGGTGCTGGCCGAAGCCGCCCGCTTCGAACCCGCCCGCTACATCGACGCGCGTTTCGAATTGCTGCCCGGAGCGCGTCCGTTGGAACACGGCACGATGGTTCACTTCCACGCGGGCACGGCGGAGGTCGAAGCCCGCGTGCGCCGCATCGAGCCTCCCTACTTTCGCTTCGTCCTGCAGGATCCGCTGCTGATCCTGCCCGGCGATCGATTCATTGTGCGAATGTTTTCGCCCGTCGTCACCATCGGTGGCGGCGCAGTAGTGGATATCAATCCTCCGCTGCGCCGCAAACGCGCCGATTCGGCAGCGCGACTCGCCAAACTCGACGGCGCTTCCATGGCCGATCGCATTGCGCTGATGGTTGGCGAGAGCCGCTACGGCGCCGGCGAACCCGAACTGATCGCACGTACTGGAGTAATGCCCGCCGCGCTACGCGAGATCGCCAAGGCGCCGCAATTCGTCGTCATTCCCGAGCCCGCGTTGTGGCTAATCGACGCGAAATGGGCGGCGGAGAAAGCCCGCGCCCTGCATGCGACGGTCGTGGCGTTTCATAAGCAATCGCCGCTTGCGCCTGGAATCCCGAAGCAGGACTTGCGCTCTCAGTCGCTGCCCGGGGCTCCGGCCTTTCTTCTGGATGCACTGCTTCCGCTCGTGAAGACCCTGGTCAGCGAGGGCGATGTGGTGCGGCTTGCGTCGCATAAGGTGGCCTTTCGGGAAGACGAGGAGGCGGCAGTCGCGAAGATCGAGCAGGCCTTCGCGGCCGCCGGATTGGCGGTGCCTTCGACATCGGATGTATTGGCGAAATCGGGAGTGGAGGCGGCTCGCGCCAAGACGCTGTTTCAGATTCTGTTGAAGCGCCGGACGCTGGTCCGCGCAAGCGACGATCTGGTCTTCCATCAAACTGCCATCGCGAATCTGCGCGATCTGCTGGCCCGCCACAAGGGCCAGACCTTCACCATCCCCGAGTTCAAGGTCTGGACCGGAATCTCGCGAAAATACGCGATCCCGCTGCTGGAACTGCTCGACCGCGAACACGTGACACGGCGTGAGGGCGACGCGCGGCGCGTTCTCTAGCACTTGACACGCAGGAGAAGAAAAGGCGAAACTACCCATCAGGTTCGCCATGCTGTTCCCCGATTCTCCCCCTTCAAAAGGCCTCGTCGGCATCGCGAAACTCGCAGCCGCGGGGCCTCTTCTTGAAGAGAAACGCCGGGTCGACTACCACCAGCTCCCATCCCGATCGTTCATCGGCAAGTGCTCCAGCCCGAACATGCCGTTCCGCTATACGATCAATCCGTATCGCGGCTGCGAGTTCGGCTGCAAATACTGCTACGCGCGGTACACGCACGAGTTCATGGAACTCCGCGATCCGGCCGACTTCGAAGTTCACATCTACGCGAAACGGTGGCATCCGCAGGAGTTCCGCGCCGAACTCGCCCGCATTCCGCGGTCCGAAAACATCGCGATCGGCACGGCCACCGATCCCTACCAGCCGGCCGAACGCCGCTACTCCATCACTCGCTCGATGCTGGAGGTGATCGCGACCGACCGAGGGCGCCGCATCTGGATCACAACGAAGTCCGACCTGGTCGCGCGCGATACGGACGTTCTACAGCGCATTGCGGCGCGCAGCCGCGTTCACGTGAATATGACGGTCACGACGACGGATGAGCGACTGGCGCGCCTTCTCGAACCATACGCCCCGCGCCCTTCGCTCCGCCTGGACACGATTCGCAAACTCACCGCCGCCGGGATTCCGTGCGGAGTCCTCTGCTGTCCGCTGATGCCGCTCATCAACGACAGCGAGGAAAGCATCGCGCAGGTGGCCGAAGCCGCGTCTCAGGCGGGCGCGACATCGTTCCACGGAAACGTTGTATTCCTGAAGCCATGCGCCAAGCGGGTGTTTTTGCCGTTCCTCGAATCGGAGTTCCCACATCTGGTGCGGCGGTACCGGGAGCGGTTCGAGCGGAACGCGTATCTTCGGGGCGAATATCCGGCGATGATCGGCCGCCGCATCGACGCGATCCGCCGGCGCTATGGGCTAAACCGCCGGACGACGCAGTATGAACCGGAGTTGTTCGATGAGGATGGGCAGTTCTCGTTGTTTCCGGCAGAGGGCTAGCGTCGTCAGCCGCGTTGACGGTGAATGACTTTCGAGTGGGACATCTCTGACGCCCCGCAGTTCTGGCTCGGCTTGAGAGCCGCTCTCAAAATTGTTCACTTAAATAGCTCGGGCGTGGCAGTCCCAATATCCCGACCACTCCCCGCGCAAACGATTCGACCGGCTGCGAACGGGCAAGGGCTTCTGCGCTTGCAAGAGGTCGACGGCTGCCTCCAACTTGTCCAGTTCCTTGCTTGCCGGTTGTGGCTGGAACCTAGTGGCCCTTGCCGTTTTCTCGTGCAGACGAAACCACCAACGCTTGCCGCTTTGATACTCAATTCCTGCCAGCTCACTGTGAAGGAAACACCTCCTCCGGAAGGATGCTGTGAGCTAGTATTGAATTATGAGGGTTGAGGAGGATGAGTATTGGAGCGGCTGGTTCCTAGCAGCAGCCATTTTCCGGACTCGGGATACGGAGAGTGGTACCGACTTCGCGGATGATTTCGATGGAGAAACGTTCGGTCCAGAGGACACCGATTTCTCTCCGATTCCCGTGCGGCCCCTTGACAACCCGCCGCATCGAAGGGGGCGCATTGCAATCCCGATACCGAAGGATTCGTCGACTCATTGAATCACTTCAACAGGGATATCGAGATGTCCGTCGAAGTCTCACGGTCTAATCGTGGAAAAGCGTTACTTCAACACCTTCCTCCCGCGCGCGGCAGTTGCGACTTTAAGGCCACCATACGAGAGGTCTTCCCAACTTTTCCTTTCGTATTGCAGATTGCGTTTCTGGGGTGAGATTGGGTCGATAAATTTCGGATAAACATACCCCTTGCTATTGTGCAGTCATTGTGTTATCTATTGATTCGAGTTGAGCGTGAACTAGCGTCATCGAGGTAGTACATCTATGAAAAGAGAAGTGTTTTCAGTGTTGCTAGTGGCAACCGCGGTCTTCAGCTCGACCTCAGCGGCCCAAGAGCGCAACCCAAACGTTGTTACACCCACGGAGCTATGGTCCATTGATGGCTCTGCGAACCCGGGCGGCATACCGGATCTTATCGCATGGCGACAGTTCTTCGGCGTTCTGACGAAACGGGGCCCCAACGTTCTTGCGGAGAACAATCGTCGACGGTCGTACCTAAAACATTATCTTGGGCCAGGCTGTGTAGCACCCCCCCCTTCCACCCGGCCGCTGACTGACGACGATATCGATCGTCTGCTAGTACTTGTTGACAATTTGTCACCAAAGGTCTCCGCATTGCACGCACAAGCGGCCATTATCAAAGGAAACGGCCAACCATCGCCACAAGCCTCGGCCCAACTTGCAGAACTCGAAAGTCAGAAGAACCGGCTGATATTGGATTTGGCGGGCACTCACGAGATGGCACTCGGTGCAGACGCCACCGCGAGAATTAGCGCCCACGTGTTAAACCACGTCAAGTCACATACTAAGATTGTATCGGTGGCCATTCCTTCATCGGCACACCACTAACAGGCCGTCGGAACGCACGAGACTATTAGCTGAAATCGGTAAGCCACTGGTTCGACCAGTGAGACTCGAAGAGGTTTGACCGTTCCAGGAGTAGAATCCTCTCCAAGTGGCTTGGTGAGCCACAAGGAGAGGATGTAATGCCTGAACTTTATCAAGGCCTATCCCATTCGAATGGGACTGCAAGTATCACGTTGTATTCGTTCCCAAACAACGGCGGAAGGCCATTTTCGGCCAGAGCCGCACGCAGTTGGGTGCGATTTTCCACGCCTTGGCCCGGCAAAAGGAATGCCAGATCATCGAGGGGCACCTCATGCCGGACCACGTACATATGTGCATCGCGATTCCGCCCAAGCACCCGGTCGCGTCGGTGATCGGGTTTCTGAAGGGGAAGAGCGCCATCGCAATTCCCGGCTCCACGGCAAAGAAAGAAACTTTACCGGCGAGCACTTCTGGGCCCGCGGCTATGCCGTATCGACCGTTGGGTTCGAACTGGAGCAGGTCCGCACATACATCCACGAGCAGGATCCCGCGGGTGGAGCAGGCGGACAGTTCTGAGCAACCAATGAGGCGCGCAGCACGCGACGCCTAGACCCATGGCCCAACCGCCCTTGAGGCGGTCCGACTCATCAAGCTACCCGCTACGCGGGTAGCGTCTGACTTCCAGATCGAGTGAGGCTTTATGAAAAGAATGATTAGACACACGCTCTTATTGTTATTGGTATTAGGCATATGGTCCCCCCTTTCCGCGCAATACATGAATGACACGTCATACACTTACGCGGATCTTTACGCCGGCGAGGACGGGATTACCGCCTACGCCCAGACGGACGGCATGATGACCAACTACCATGACTACGCCGTCGATGTCACGCTAACTAGTCCGAACGGGCGGGTCAACAGTGTGCAAGGGGCACTTGTCAACGGAACTGCCGCAGGCGCGGCATTTCTTGGCCTGGACGCCAGCGATCTAGGCGAATATCGAGCGGAAACGACACACCGGGGTTGGTGCTACGTTGCGATGACTGCCTTTGTACTTAGTTGGAAATGGTTAGTGGGGACGCTGGGAGAGTCTGAAACGTACTACAAGGATCCGGTCAAGGTGTACGGGCCGCCTCGCCAGTGTTACTTCCAAAATACCGCATGCTCCTCGGAGACGCCGACATGCACTAGCGGATGGGGGTTTGGGCTGGACTGGGATCTTTGCAATTTCCAGTATGCATCTGTGTATTACCTCACATGGAATCGGCTAGGAATGCGGAATTGTCTCTACGTGGGCTTAACCTCGCCGGCGTATGGGCCTGGACCGTGTAATTAGTTAGTATTGGCTGCCACACTACGAGCCGCGAGACTCACCTCCGTTAGCGTTTCGAGCGCGACGGCTTAACCCGAGGATCGCGGCTCTCGGGAGGGATATGTCAACTCCGAACGTGTTTGGACCGCGCATTGTATCCGGGCTCGTCATAGCCAAGCCGTTCTGGGCGAAATTCGAGACCAAGCGTCAATCGGCCACTTGGTTGGGTTTCGGCCGGCGATCCTTCCGTGGCCTAATTGCTCGGGACAAGGAGGGTCGCGTGAGGACCGAATTTGGCCCCGGAAAGAAGATCGTCGGCATAGCCATCGCGGACCCAGTCGCCCGGAAACTCTTTATACTGGACCCGAGGAGAAGAACATACAAAGAATTCAAATTCGAGCCGCCGCCAGTGGCGGGCATTATTCCACAGCCAACTGACGCTGAGGTTCGAGAAGTGGAGGGCGTTTTATGCTTCCGCCTCTCGGTCCCCGGCATGATTGAAGAAGCTTGGATATCTCCCGACCTCCAGCACGTCGTTGCAGAAAGTTCGCTGGACGGTGGGAAACGGTTCACCTGGCGCATGTTCGAGATTAAGGTAGGGGATCCTCCAGCCGATCTGTTCAGGGTTCCGTCTGCATACAGACCCGCATAGTGTGTGACCGTGCCGCATTCAAGCTTTGCACCACTCTACCCAAGTGTTCAGTGCATCAATGGTGGTAGTTTAGTCCCATGGCTCCGGGCCGAGCGATCAAATCGATCGATTGCACTTCGGATTGGATACTCTGATCCAGAGCCGCGCCCCGGGAGGGCTGAAGGCGCAACAGAAACGCGAGCGAGCAGGCACGCGCCAATGTGAGCGGCCCAGTGTCCCGACCACTCGCCGCGCAAAGGATGAGGCCGGCTGCGAACGGGCAAAGGCTTCTGCGCTTGCAAGAGGTCGACAACTGCCTCCAACTTGTCCAGTTCTATGCCTTGCTTCTCGACCCGCCGCAAGTCTCTCTCAAACACGGCTGTGGTGAGAAGGGCCAGGGCCATCAGACCTTTTCGCGCAATTCCCGGAATGAGTCGTAACCCTTAAGCGTAGCCGGATCATTGGCCTCCGTCATCGCGGCGACCGTCTCCGCGTTGGGAATCGTGACGGGGAACGGGAGACCCTTGTGCAATTCGACCTGTCTAAGAAAGAGCCGAATCGCTTCCGTTGTCGAAATGCCGATCTTCGAGAAAACACGCTCGGCGGACCGCTTCAACTTGGGATCGAGCCGAGCATGGATCATCTCCGTTTTCCTTGCCTGCTGCCGCAGATTGCTCTCCTCCAGTAGTGTATCTCAATTGATACCTCGCACGGAAAAAAGGCCGCTTCATCAACTTCCGCCGGCGCCCTAACTGCACCCGCCGCGGACGCTGGCCACCCACTCCCGAATCAATTCGACACCTTCGCGGTGGATCGTCGCCCGGCCTAACTCGGGCATCATCACCTTCGGTTCCACCGAGTTCAATCGCCGGACCAGAATCGACTCATCCGGCGAGCCATGCACCAAATCGAATCGAAGGTCGCCCGCGCCATGCCCCGCCGCCACCGGGACCTTGCAGAACCCGAGCCGAAGCGGATCCGTTTGCGAAGCCATGAGATACAACCCGCTGTTATCCGCCGGACCCTTCGGATTGTGGCAGTGGCTGCAATTGGCATCGAGGTAGGCCCGGGCGCGCTGCTCCAAACTGCCCGTCGCCGGATTGTTCCAGACCGCGTTGCGAGGAGCGGCCTCCGGGGCGGGGGCGCCCGTCAGAATCCCCGCCTTCATCCAGTGCGCTAACTGGTTATCGCTCCCAGTTGCGTACGGATAACTCTTGTTCAGATGCCGTGCTTTCGGACCAATCGGAGTAACTCGCTTTCCTAACTCGTGACATCCCTTGCACTGGTCCGTATTCGGAATCGAGTAACGGAAATGCAGTTGCTCGCCCGCGGGATTCTTGTAATCGATGTTCACCGGGTCGGGTGCGATCTCAAGCGTGGCGTCCGTCTGTTCCGCATTCCAGACATACGGCAGCCCGACCCACCCATTGCGTGTATTCACCAGAATGCGCGTCTCCACGATTTTGCCCGGGTAGGAGAAGGTCTTCGCGAGAACAGCTCCTTCGGGGAATTCGAACGCCTCGGACTCACGGTATTGAATGGTGGTCCCGGCAGGAACCCAGACGAATCGGCGCTTATCGGCGTAATCGGAAAACAGCGGCGTGTTGATGTCGTACGGCACCACGCGCTCGTTCGGCTGCAGCTTCGCGAGCTGCCCGGTGAACAATCGCCAGCCAGATAGCTTCTTCGGATACGGCTCGCCGCTCACATGCCGTACACCCGTACTCCAGAATCCGCACGATGCCGAAAGACACCCACAAAGCAGGACCAAACGGCGCATCTTACGACTCGAACGGCAGCACAACCGCCGGCAGAGGCGGCAGGCTGCAGGTGTGCGCTTTCATATCGCGGCTCGGCTTCTTGAAGCCGTTTCCTGCATCGTAATCGAGAAAAGTGGCCCCGGCATTGTTCTCGATGCAGATCCGCTCGTCCGCCGTCAGTCGTTTCTTCTTGGGATCCACCACGCCGTCGTACAGAATGGACGGCAGAGGAGTCCCCAGCGCCTCTCCGATCTGCTTCGCGCGGCCATCCGGCGCATTCCCACCACCCGAGATCTGATTGTCGTGGATGTGAATGGAATCGGTGAAGGGATCGTAGGAGGCGTCCTTGATCGGATTGCCGGTCGTCAAGTAACTCAGGATCGAGATGTTGTAGGACTGGTTATCCTTGATCGTGTTTTGGAATAACTCCGCCTTACTCGTTGCCAGCACCATTACGCCAGTCCCGGCGGGAACCTTCGCCACCATATTTCCTTTTGGCGCAAAATTCCCCAAATTATTAGCAACCACCTGATTCTTATACACGCGAGTTACTTGGCCGCCTCTCATCGGCAGATCCGGAAGATTGAAAACCAGGATCCCACCCGTATTCCCAGTGGCCGTATTCTCATAAACATCGGCGCCCACGGAGTTCTCGATCTCGATGCCCGCGACGTTCCCCTCCGCGCGATTCCGCCGCACAACGATATTGCGCGACTGGCCGACATAGAACCCCGCGTCGGAAGCGCCTTTCACCACCGAATCCTCGATAAGCACGTTCTTACACTCCACCGGGTAGATGCCGTAAGAACCGTTCGTCTCTTTCGCGCCGCCGGTCCACTCCGCGCGAAACCGCCGGATGATCACTTTGTCGGATCCCTTCACCTTGATTCCGTCGCCTTTGGTGTCTTCCACCGCCAGATCTTCGATCGTGAATCCGTTGCCCGTAACCATCAACCCCGCCGGTCCGGTCGTCTGATTCTTGAAGGAAAGAATGCTCTTGTCCATACCCTTCCCGCGCAACGTGATGTTATCCACGGATAGGGTGAGTGGTGAATCGATGTCGTGCTTTCCTTCCGGGATCTCGATGACGGATCCGGGCTTGGCCTGAATGAGCGCTTCCTGGAGGCTCTTTCGAAAACCAGGACCGGGAGTGAGTCCGGACTCATGCCTGGCGCAGGAACCCAGCAGAATCAGCGCAGCCGCGAATAGCCCAATGTACCCTCGATGCATGGGAACAGCATAACTCACCCCACCAGAGCGTGTATCGCCCGCAGTTTCTCCAGCAGTGTTCCCAACCGGTCCAGCCTTAAAGCATTCGCTCCATCGGACAACGCGCGCTCCGGTGCTTCATGCACTTCCACGAAAAGTCCATCCACCCCTGCCGCGACGGCCGCGCGCGCCAGCACGGGAATGAACTGCGGCTGCCCGCCGGATGCGCTACCCGCGGCGCCCGGCAGTTGCACGCTGTGAGTCGCGTCGAACACCACCGGATACCCCGACTCCCGCATGATCGCCAACCCGCGCATGTCCACCACCAGGCCGTTGTAGCCAAACGTGGTGCCGCGTTCAGTCAACACGATTTTGTGATTGCCCGTCGACGCAACCTTATCTGCCGCGTGGCGCATGTCGTGCGGCGCCACGAACTGCCCCTTCTTGATGTTCACAATGCGCCCCGTGCGCCCCGCCGCGACCAGCAGATCCGTCTGGCGGCACAGAAACGCCGGAATCTGCAAAATATCCGCTGATTCCGCCGCTTTCTCCGCCTGCCATGCCTCGTGTATATCGGTGATCACCGGAATGGCGAGCCGCCGCACGCCCCCGAGAATGCGAATGCCCTCGTCGAGTCCCGGCCCACGATAAGAACTGGCACTGCTGCGATTCGCCTTGTCGAACGACGCCTTGAACACGAATGGGCCCGCAATCCGTCCGATCTCGCGAGCCAGAAACAACACGTGTTCTTCGCTCTCGATCACACAAGGTCCGGCGATCAACGCGAGCCCCGCGCCGCCGCCGAACGCGATCTCCGAATTGACTTCGACTCTCACGCGCTAACCGCGGCGTTCCGAAAGCACGGGCTCCTCCGCGGCTGACTCCCGCCGTTCAAACTGCGAGAGCCTTTGCAGTTTCGCCGCGCCGACGAACGCCACGAACAGGGGATGCGGCTCCAATGGCTTCGACTTGAATTCGGGATGAAACTGGCAACCGAGGTACCACGGATGATCCGGAAGTTCGCAGATCTCGACGTACGTCCCGTCCGGCGTCTCTCCAGTTAACCGCAATCCGTTATCGGTCAGAACTGGCTCAAATTCGCGGTTGAACTCGTAACGATGGCGGTGACGCTCGCTGATCTGATCGGCGCGATATGCATGCTGCGCGAAACTGCCCGCGGCGAGATTGCAGGTGTAGGCACCCAGACGCATGGTGCCGCCTAATTCGTCCACACCTCGTAACTCGCGCAACTTATAAATGACACGCTCGGTAGTCGCCGGGTCGAATTCCGTCGAATTCGCAGTCGCAAGCCCGCAGACGTGCCGCGCAAACTCGATCACCATCATCTGCATCCCGAGACAAATACCGAAGTAGGGCACGCGGTACTCGCGCGCATAACGGATCGCGTTTACCATGCCTTCCACGCCCCGCTTGCCGAAACCGCCCGGCACCAGGATCGCATCGAACGCCTGCAGTTGACGCACGCAATCGGGCCACACCAGCGACTCGGAATCGATCCAGTGGATGTCCACCCGAACGTCGTGCGCCAGACCTCCATGCAGCAGCGCTTCCTTCAGACTCTTGTACGCATCCTCATACTCCACGTACTTGCCCACCAGGCCGATCCGCACTTCGCCCGATGGATTCTTCATGCGTTCGATCATGGCCGCCCAACGCGACAGATCCGCCGCGGGCGCATCCATGTGCAGCAGACGCAGAACGATGTCGTCCACCTTCTGTTTCGCGAATACCAGCGGCACCTCGTACACGCTCTCCACGTCGCCCGCGGTAATGACGGCCGCCACATCCACGTCGCAGAACAGCGCGATCTTTTCCTTCAGGTCCGGCGGCAATGGCCGTTCGGAGCGGCACATCAGCACGTCGGGTTGGATACCAAGAGCGCGCAACTCCTTCACGCTATGCTGCGTCGGCTTCGTCTTCAACTCGTGCGCCGCGGCAATCCACGGCACCAGCGTCACGTGCACGAACAACGTATTCTCACGGCCCATCTCATGCCGCAACTGGCGAATGGCTTCGAGAAATGGCAGCGACTCGATATCGCCGACGGTCCCGCCGACCTCCACGATCACCACGTCCACGTCGTTCGAGACCCGCTTCACCGCGGCTTTAATCTCGTTGGTAACGTGCGGAATCACCTGCACCGTCTTGCCCAGATAATCGCCCCTGCGCTCGCGCGAGATGATCTGCTCGTAGATCCGCCCGGACGTTACGTTGTTGTTCTGCGTCAGCGGTGCGTGCGTGAACCGCTCATAATGTCCCAGATCCAGATCGGTCTCCGCGCCGTCATCGGTGACGAATACCTCGCCGTGCTGGAACGGACTCATCGTGCCCGGATCCACATTCAGGTACGGATCGAACTTCTGCAGAGTGACGCGAAGACCGCGGCTCTCCAGCAGGCACCCGATGCTCGCCGCCGCGATCCCCTTTCCCAGGGATGAAACAACACCACCAGTTACAAAAATACACTTCGCCATGATCCCTCGCTTCGCGGCAATTACACGCCGGCCGGTCTCATTTCAAACAACCCAGT
>JBBQGE010000026.1:0-70984 GCA_038322675.1 Bryobacterales bacterium | reverse complement strand
CCGGGGTGGAAGCGGGTGAGGCATGCCTGGGGGCGGATGATTGGGGCATGAGTGGTAGGGTTAAGCGGACGCAGCGCCGCTCGACTCATTGAGCAGCCGCTGGACCCAGTCGAGAAGGGGCGCGTCGGCGGGGGAGAGGTGGTTGGAGTCGCGGAGGGCGATGAGGATGTCGAGGGCGCGGCGGAGGGAGTCGCGGTCGCCCATTCCGGCGAGCGATTTCACGAGGTCGATTTGGAAATCGGCACGATCGGGTTCCTGCTGGACGAGCCGCTCGCGCATGTCGAGAGACTTCTGATAGAACTGGCGCGCGGACTCGCCCTGGCCGAGGGCGCGTGCAGATCGCCCATCTTGTTGTAGGAGACCGACAGGTCGCGGAGGAAATCGGCGCGATCGGGTTCCTGCTGGACGAGCCGCTCGGCGATGGCCGCAGCCCGGGCATATCGCTCCATGGCCTGATCGGAAAAACTCAGGGACTCCAAACCCTGGCCCTCTGTGCCGATGAAGCGGAGTTTCTCCGGGTGCTCGTCAGGCAGTGCCGATCCGATTTCCCGGGCAAGGTCGGTCCAGACCGTCGTTTGCCCGTATGGCTTCAGTCGCAGGATGAGGTGGCTGCCGAGTTGGGCGGCACGGTCGAATTCCGCGGCCGACAGGAACAGGCGAATACTCTCGGTGAGATCGGCCATGTACTGCCCCGCGTCCGCCACCGGGCGTTTCGCGAGATACTCGGCAGCCGCAATGCAGCAGGACCGGTATTGCTCCAGCGGAATGCCCGGCTTCAAAGACTCGGCGGTCCAGCGGTGCACGAAGACTTGGCCGTTGTCGAGCCGCGTGAGCAGAGAAGTGGCAGCGAGGCGGCCGATCATGGCGCCTCCGTCATCCCCGAATACCGGTGCATCCACGGGGACCGGGAACGGAAACACGGACGCCTGCCATAGCAGGTGCAGCGCGGCGGCGTCGGCGCTGACCAGGCGCACCAGTTCCTCCACCATCGCGTCGGCCGCCGCCACCCGGATGGCGTCGCGCACGCTATCTTCGAGTTCCCTGGGCGCGTCGAGCGAGATATCCGCGCGCGTGGCAAATTGAATCAGCCGGTGCTGGACCGTATCGAGCTGGGCAACCCCGTTGCGCAGGAGCGCGTCGAGGTACTCCAGCGTCCGGGGGTGCCCGCCGATGGCTCGCTCGATCAGCTTCACGCTCTCGGAGGGTTGGCGAAGCAGGCCTTCGTGGCGGAGCATCAGTTTGCGCGTTTCGGCGCGGGAGAGCGGCCCGAGATCCTGACGGTAGAGCCAGGCGTCCGAATCGGGGACGGGGTAGCGGCTGGTAATCAGCAGTTTGCCTTGCCGGGCGGAGCCGGCGAGCGTCGCGAAGATTCCGGCGGTGACAGCGTCGCGGAACTCGGGTGCGGCGGGCGGCGGGTTCAGTACGTCTTCGAAGTTGTCGAGGACCAGCAGCAGGTTGTGGTTCGAAAGGGCGGTCTTCAGCCATTCGAGGCGGAGAGCGTCGGGCGCCTCCGGGTCGTTGAGCTGGCGGGCGAGGCTGGCGACGCTCTTTTCGGGATGGCCCCAGAGGGCAGCGCCGACTGCCGACGCGAGGTTCGCCAGGTTCCACGGACCGCTGATGGCGGCGATACGCCAGCCGCGATCGGCCATGCGCTGCATAATGCGGCCGGCGATGGCGCTCTTGCCGACGCCTCCGGTGCCGAGAATCTGGCAGCCGGCTTGGCGGCCGGTGGCGGCGAGGGCGCGCGGATCGTCCGTCAGCACCCGGATGAGTCGGCGCATTTCGCGGCGGCGGCCGATGAGTTCGCCGATTTTGAGCAGCGGCACGGCGCCGGAGACGGCGGGAGGAGGCGGTTGCTCGACCGGGATCTGCGGCAGGGCGCGGTTGAGGACGGGGTGATCGGTATCGCGGAGGAAGAGGGAGGCGGTGGCGTACTCCGGCACGAGGGCCGGATTGTCCGGGCGGGTGTGCGTGGCTTTGAGGCGAGCCTGTTCGAGTTGGCGGCGGGCGAGGGCGAGCGCACGGCTCGGGAGCGGTGTTTCGGCGCCGGCGAGCGCTTCGTAGAATTTGCCGGCGAGTTCGGTGGCGTACCAGTCGGAGACCGCAGTCTGCATGGCGACGACGGCGGGGACTCCGGCGGCGATCAGGTTTTGGGCGAATCCGGCGGTATCGCTGGCGCCGCGGCCGCTGTGGCAGGCGGCGAGGAAGACGAGCGGGGCAGGGTGGCCGGACTCATGGATGGCGGCGGCGATTTCGTCCGCGCCGGTGGGTACGGGCTCGCCGTCTTCGTCTTCGAGTTGGAGAATGCCCTGGTTGCCGTGGCCCGAGAGGTGGAGCACGTGATAGCTGCGCTCGCGGAGGGCGGCGGCGATCTGGGGGAGGCTGCCGACTTCGAGTACGCGCACGAAGGCGTTTTCGAGGCGGCGGGCGGGTTCGATGGCGTCGAGGATGGTCTGCAGTTCGCGCTCGCTGTTGAGGACCGCGGAGTTGGTCTTCTCCTCGTCGGGTGCGCCGACCGCAACCAGGATTTTCAGAGGGCCGGGCGGGGCGGCGTGGCGCGGGGGCGCGGTGGACTGGGCGGCCGGGGCAAGGCGGCGCCAGGTGTAGACGGCGGGGACCAGCGACGGGACGCGGCCCCCGGCGAGCCGGGCGGCTTCAAACGGAATGCCGAGCAGTTCGGGCGAGAGCGCCTCGTAGATCAGTTCGATTTCGGTATGGGAACTCGCGGCGCCGTCGAGGCAGGATTCGAGGGCGGCGTCGATCTCAGGCGGGAACACCACCTGGCCGACGGCCTCGCCGAATTTTTGGAGATCGCGGAGGCGGTTGGCGGCGGTATTGGCGGGGGCCATGCGGGATCCGGGGGCGCCTTGGAGGAAATCGCGGTAGGAGAAGTGGAATGCAGGGCCAGGCTGGCGGGTGGTTTCGGGGGCGATGGACTGGCCGTCGATCTGGGCCTGGACGCCGATCGCGCCGTCGTCGAGCGAACGGAGTTGAATGCGGAACTGGGTGCGGGTCGGGGTGAGGATCGGGGGGCCGAGGTCGGGTTTGGTGGTGCGGCGGTAGATCGCGTCGATTAGTTCGGGGATTTGAGTGGCGGTGAGGCGCGAGTGGGGCCGGAGGATGGGCGGGACTTTGACCCCGGCATCGAGGAGCACGGGGATGAGAGGACGCTTCTCGTCGACAAAGAGGGTTTTCAGGATCGTGATTTCTTCCTGGTGCCAGGCGCCGGCGGCTGATCCGTTCGACAGGAAGATCACACCGCAGTCACACTGGTCGAGGCCTTCATTGATTTTGGCCACGAAGTTATCGCCGGGTTGGATTTCCCACATGTCCAACCAGGCGTCGACCCCGTGGTTTCGTAGTTGTGCGGCGACTTCGCGGACGCGGTCGCGATCGACCGAGCGGTAACTCAGGAAGACTTTGCGCGGCGAGTCCATGGCTGACTATCGACGGTAACACGGTCGAGGGTGCGGTGGGATTCGGAGTCTGATATCGTTTTGTCAGATTATGACTTTGAAATCACTCGTAGCGCTCGCGCTCGCCAGCCTCGGTATGGCGGCGGCACAGCCATCGGCCATCGAACAGGTGAAGCAGATGGGGCGGGGTGTGAATATCATCGGCTATGACCCGCTGTGGAAGGATTTCTCGAAGGCCCAGTTTCACGACCGTCATTTTGCAGCGATTCACGACGGCGGCTTTCAGACCGTCCGCATCAATCTGCAAGCCTTTTCGCACATGGATGCCGGGCACCGGTTGAGTCCGGAGTGGTTCAAGACGTTGGATTGGGCGGTGAATAAGGCTCTGGAGAATCACCTGATCGTGATTCTGGACGAGCACGATTTCACGAAGTGCGCGGCTGATGCGGCCGCGTGCCGGCCGAAGTTGATGGCCTTTTGGGAGCAGGTGGCTGAGCACTACAAGGATGCTCCGCCGGGAGTGGTGTTCGAAATACTGAACGAACCCAATGGCCAGGTGGCCTCGGAGTTATGGAACGCGTACCTGAAGGAAGCTCTGGCGATTATTCGGAGGACGAATCCGGTGCGGAATGTGGTGATCGGGCCGGCTAAGTGGAATAACATCCATACGCTGGACGAGTTACAACTGCCGGAGGACGACCGGCACATTATCGTGACTGTCCACTATTATTTGCCGATGTCGTTTACTCACCAGGGTGCGCCGTGGGCGAAGGAGTCGGCGAAACTGTCGGGCATCTCGTGGGGGTCGGACGAAGAGAAGCGGCGAGTGGATGCGGACTTCGAGGGCGTGCAGAAGTGGGCGAAGTCGGCGGGGCGGCCGATCCTGCTGGGCGAGTTTGGGGCGTACGACAAAGCCGGCATGGAGTCGCGGGTACGCTATACCTCCTATCTGGCGCGAAAGGCCGAGTCGCTCGGGTGGGCGTGGACCTACTGGCAATTCGATTCCGATTTCATCGCGTGGGATATGGCTGCCGATGATTGGGTCGGGCCGATCCATTCGGCATTGGTGCCGTAGCGAGTTATCGAAGGCGGACGGGTTGGGGCGGATCACCCGACTTGGGAAAACGCCTTGTCGAGCGCGGCCTTGGTTGCGGCCAGCGCCTGATCCGGCGCCATTTCGCGAAGCGGCTGATTGAAAGGTTCAGCACGGACCGGACCGTCGAACCCGATTTCCTTGAGCGCACCCAGAAATGCCTTCACGTCGATGACGCCCGTGGCGGCGGGGAGTTCGCGCTTGGAGTCGATCTGCTGATCCACGGGAATGCCGGCCGGTGCATCGTTCAGGTCGACGGAGACCACGTTGCGGGCGCTGAAAGTCAGCAGATCCTTCTTGGATTCGTTGGAGGTGTACCAATGCCAACTATCCAAAACGAACCCAACATTCGACACGCCGATTTCGGCGATCAGCTCTTTCATCGTGCGCATGTCGTGAACGAACGGGTAGCGCTGCGAGGCCCACGACGTTTTGGAGCCGACGTACTCGAGCCCGAAGCGGATGCCGTGATCGGCGAGCACGCGGGCGCAGTCGCGGAGGCGCTTGGAGTGGGTGCTGAAGTTCTGGAGATAGGTTGTGTCGCCGCTGGTCGGAGTGATCCAGGTGGTGACGCGCTCAACCCCGGCGCGATGCAGACCGCCCGCGTAGTCGGGGAACGATTCGAACGATTTCTGGAACGTCGCGTCGTCTTTGCGGAAATCGACGGGCAATCCGGCGATGGCCCAGACGATCTTCTTCGATTTCATGTCGTCGCGGAGACGCTGCAGGTCGGAGTCGGAGAGGGTCGCGAGATACTTGCCGTCGGCATCTACCGAATCGAAGCCAAATTTGATCGCGTACTCGATGGCCTGGGGCACAGCGGCCTTCACGCCGATGGCTCCGCAACTCAGGTGGTACTGCATCCCGTGGGATCCGGTGGCGGCGGCCGCGAGTCCGGCGGCGCTAGCGGCGAGAAATGTGCGTCTGGTCTGCATGTGAGTGCTCAATCTGGAGTTTACACCCGCTCGGGTGGTTCAGCGGCGCTTGTACTTGCCCTTGCCCTTTCGGGGCCGTTCCGGTGCGGGTTCATCGAGCGAGAATTGCAGTTGCTTCTGAACGGCATCCACGCGATCGAGCCGGACGCGAACCTGGCCGCCGATGGAGAACTCGCGCCGGGAGCGCTCGCCGATGATCTTGCGAGTGTTCTCGTGATAGGTGTAGCGGTCGCCGGGCAGAGTCTCCAACGGGACCAGACCTTCGATGAACAACGTCTCGAGTTCGACGAAGAATCCGAAGCGCGTGGTGCTGATGATCAGGCCGGCGAACGTTTCACCGACGCGATCGGTCATGAACTTGACCTTCTTCCATTCGACGAGTTCGCGTTCGGCATCGTCGGCGCGACGTTCAGTGTCCGAGCATTGGGCGGCGATGATACCGAGTTGCTGCTCATCATAGAGTGGCGGCTTGCTTTCGAGTTGAGCGCTCAAGATGCGGTGGACCACCAGGTCGGGATAGCGGCGAATGGGCGATGTGAAGTGGGTGTAACTGGTGGCGGCCAGCGCGAAGTGGCCCTCATTGTTCTCGCTGTAGCGGGCCTGGCGCAGCGACCTCAGCATCAGATAGCTGAGTATGCGCTCCTCGGGCGTGCCTTCGATCTGGGCGATCAGCTTCTGGTAGTTTCGGGACGAGATGACGAAGGTGGGATCGGCGATGGTGAGATCGCGTTTGGTCTTGCGGCCGTCGCGCAGCCGGTCCTTCATTGGATACTTCTTGACGGGCATCGCGCCCATCCCGAGCGTATGCCCGAAGGTGGTGGCGATCTCCTCAAAGTCGAGGACGCGCTTGGGATCGGGCACTTCGTGAATGCGGAAGATGGATGGAATATCGAGCGACTCCAAATGCGATGCGACCGCTTCGTTCGCCGTCAGCATGAATTCTTCGATAAGCCGGTGCGCGATGTTGCGAGGGCTGCGCGTCACACCGGTCATTTCGCCGAACTCGTCGAACTCGATGAGCGGTTCGGGTAGATCGAAGTCGATGGCGCCGCGGCGGATGCGCTTCCGATTCAGAATCAGCGCCAGTTCCTGCATCCATTCGAAGCGCTGCACCATGGGCGCGTACTCGGCGCGAAGGTCCGGGTCGCCTTCGATCAGGGCGTGCACCTTCGTGTACGTCATGCGATGCGCGCTGCGGATGACTCCGTGGACGAACTCCTGCGAAACGATGTCGCCGCGATGATCGATTTCAAGTAGTGCCGATAGCACCAGGCGATCCACTTGCGGCCGCAGGGAACAGATGTCGGTGGACAGTTCCACCGGCAGCATTGGCACCGCGCGATCGGGGAAATAGACGCTGGTGCCGCGGGCTTCGGCTTCGCGATCGATGGGAGTGCCGGGGCGCACGTAGTAGCTGACGTCGGCGATGTGAACCTGCAGTTGGAAGTGACCCGATGGCAGTTTCTCGACCCAGACCGCATCGTCGAAATCGCGAGCGGTCTCGCCGTCGATGGTGACGATGTCGAGATCGCGGAAGTCGCGGCGTTTCGCGAGTTCGGTTTCGGGAACTTCGGCCGGAATGGATTTAGCCTGATCCAGCACCGCTTGGGGAAACTGGTGCGGGATGTGGTGCTTCCGGATCATGATCTCGACGTCGACGCCGAAGTCGTCGGGATAGCCGAGAATCTCGATGACTCGGCCCACGGTATCGCCGCCATCCTCAGGGAAATCGAGAACTTCGACGTTCACGATCATGCCGTCCATGTCTTCGGGGGATTCGACTTCGATTGGCTTTGTTCCGACGCGATCGGTACTCGGGCGGCTCTCGGGGATCTCCATGCCTTCGAGAATCTGGATCCACTGCTGGATGCGCTCGTCGAACGGACGCACGAAAGCGCCGCGCTTGCGAATGTGGAATTCGCCGACCACTGTGGTGTTGGCGCGTTTGAGGATTCGCACGATCTCGCCGTCGGCGCGTCCGTCGTCCTCGATGCGCTGGATGCGAACCACGACGCGATCGCCATGCATAGCTTGTGAGGCGGAGTCGCGCGGGATGAAGATATCGCCTTTGATCTGCGTCAGCGGACGGTCGGAGATCAGAAAGGCGTAGCCATCGCGATGGACCTTGAGCCGGCCTGTCGCGAATTCGTTCGAGAGCCGGGCTACCACGAACTGATCGGAGCGCGTCTCGATGAGATCGCCGCGCGCGGCCAGGCGGTCGAGGCCCTCCTGCAGTGGTCGTCGGTCGTCGCCCTTCAGTTTCAATTCCCGAACCAACTGCTTGAAATTGGCGCGTGCGTGAGGAAGGGCGCTGATATGCTTCAACAGGGCGGCATCGCTGAGCACGTTTCAATTATAGTGACAGGCATGGAGTTGAAAGCCATTCGAGTCGAGATCCCGGAGAACGGCAACATCATCCTCGGGCACAGCCATTTCATCAAGACGGTGGAGGATTTGTACGAGGCCATCGTCAGCACGGTGCCGCAGATGAAGTTCGGAATCGCATTTAATGAGGCGTCGGGCCCTTGTTTGACTCGCGCGGATGGCAACGACGACGAGTTGAAGGCACTGGCAATCCGCAACGCCACGACGATCGGAGCAGGCCACATGTTCGTGGTGGTGCTCCGCGAAGGTTACCCGATCAATATCCTTGGGCGCATCCGCGATCTACACGAAGTTTGCACCATCTACTGTGCGACGGCGAATCCGGTGGAGGCGATAGTCGCTGTGACCGAGCAGGGCAGGGCGGTGCTGGGGGTAGTGGATGGTTCGTCGCCGAAGGGCGTCGAGTCGGAAGACGACGTGAAGAAGCGGCACGAATTTCTGCGGATGATCGGATACAAGAGATAATCGCGACACTTTTCACCGCGAACGCCGTACTAAGAAAATGGTCATGAACCTACTCGCCGACGTTCGCTACAGCGCGCCTGCTGGCGCGTACCCCCGGATTCACGCTGATCGCCGTACTCGCTCAGGCATTGGGTATCGGCGCGAATACCGCCGTATTCAGCGCCATTGACGCGGCTCGCGGTGGTATGGGAAGACGCGGAACCAGGTATTCAGTGACATGGCAGCGGTGCGCGGAGCCGCCATGAATCTGACGGGGAGTGGCGCCGCGGAGTTCGTGATCGGCAATAGGGCGACACCGAGTTTCTTCGCAGTGATGGGGGTTCCGGCGCTGATCGGGCGGACAGTCGATGCAAAGGACGATAAGAGCGGCGATGACGTAGTGGTGATCAGCCACAGTTTGTGGATGCGTCGATTCAATGGCGATCCAAAGGCGGTCGGACGCACGCTGCGCTTTGACGATAAGCGGTACGTGATGGTTGGCGTAATGCCAGAGGGCTCCGGTTCACGTTTGCGAATGGACGCGATCGCGAAACGCTTGCAGCAGGACCATCCGGAAACGAACTGGAAAATCGGCGCGGTGATGGTTTCGTTGATCGACGAAGTGGTGCACGATACGCGCATGGATGAACTGATGGAGAAGGACTGTGTGCGGCTCGTGTGGATCCGATTACGGCGCTACGGGACGAGTAGCGCGAGCTATTTCTCCATCAGCTTTTTGATTTCGGCGGGCGGCTCGAATCGATCAGGCGGGATGTCGACGTTCGACTTTACATCGAGAGTGGTGAGAGAGAGCTGGTTGCCCATGAAGTTCTGCACCAGCTTTCCGGGGACGAGAAGTCCGTCGAAAGGCTTGTAATCGGCGGCCGTCGCGTTTATTTTCACTTCGCCCATCGGCGTGACCATGGTGCGATCAATGCGGGTCATCAGGCCGGTTTTCTTGCTGAAGTATAGAATCTCGGGTTTGCCTTCGGTGAGCCGCGTCAGGGTGACTTTGTAGCAGTCGTCGCCTTCCACCGATTCGAGGCCCGTGGTCGCGGCGGTGTAGAGTTTGCGCCAATGCAGCGGGGCGTTGAAGTAGGCGTCGCGAACGGCGTCGGCGTTTTCGGCTCCTGTCTTCAGGCGTGGACCCATGATCGGCGAGTTCTCCCAGGATTGCCCGTTATAGACGCCTTCCTCGAGTTTGCCGATGCCTTCGATCTCACCGTTGCTATAGGCGTTGTTCGATGTGTCCGCGTAGCGCGTGAGCACGCCCCTGATCCCCTTGCCTACAAACTCCAGTTCGACGGTCGCGATTTCGCTATGGTGCTTGTCGTAGGCGGCCTTGCCGCCAGTTACTTCGACGAAGCGATCCATGATCGTCGCGGCCTTTGGAAGTGCGTCTTCGGCCGCGCGAGCGAAGGGTGCTACGAACAGAGTTAGCGATGCAGCCGCGGTGAGAAATCTACGAGTCATTGCGAATTTCCTTTTTCCTGAATCCAGGCGAGTGCCGCGTCGAGTGCCGGGTCCTTGCCGGCGAGTAGCGCCTCGCGAGTGAGTTGTACCGGCACGTCGGGTTTTACGCCGATGCCCTCCAGCGGTCTGCCGCCTTCTGAGATGTACGTGGCGATCGCGTACTGGAAGCCGTCGCCGTTGGGGAGTTTTTCGAATACGGATGGAAGCGCCGCTCCGGCTGTGACCGATCCGAAGATGCGAGCGCGTCCCAGATCCTTGAGGCCGCTGGCAAAAATCTCCGAGGTGGAGGCGGTGAGTTCATCAACGATGATGGCGACGCGGCCGTGGAAGGTTTCCGGCCGCGGGAAAACCACGAAGTTGAGCGTGTTCTCTTTGGTCTTCATGACCCCGAGCCGTACTCCGGGGCGGTCGATGAACCAGCCTGCCATGCCCATGCTCATGGCTCCAATGCCGCCGGGATTGCCGCGCAAGTCGATGATGATGCCATCGCAGCGCATGTACGATTTGATGGCCTCGGCGAAGCGGTTCGAAACATACGTGGGATCGAGGAACAGGTTGAATCGGATGTAGCCGGCCTGGCCGATTTTGCGAGATTCGAACCAGACATGCTGGGTCGGGAGAAAGCCGAATGTAGAGGCATTGCCGCGCGGCGGGGTCAGTTGGATGGAGAGCTTGACGCGATCGCCTTGGCCGTCGAGGAACTCCATCGGGAGTTTCTGGTTCGCAGGCCCCTCGAGTTCGGCGGACACGGCGCGATTCAGCAGCAGCGGCTTGGAAGTGGTCTCAGGCAGTGCGGCACTTACATCGCGGATGATGTCATCGAGGTTGACGCCGCGCGCGCTGACGATCTGCCACCCGGGCCGCACGCCTGCGGTGTAAGCCGGGCTGGTGGGCACTACTGAGACCACTGTCGCGCGTCCATCGAGGATCCGCAGGTCGAACCCAGTGGCTCCGTCGCCTGATTTGGATAAGTCGAGATGTTCGTAAATGCCGCCGGGGACGATGGCGAAGTGGGTCATCTTCAGGCGGTGGATCATGTCTTGCATGGCGGCCCGAGCTTCCGCCATGCTCCGCGCCGACTGGATTTTCGGCGCAAATTCATCGTGCACCTTCTGCCAATCCAGTCCCGCGGGCATGGGGTTCCACATGACTTTCTGGATAGTGGACCATGCGTACTCGAAGGACTGCTGGTTCAGCTTTCGCTGTTCCTGCGTGAGGCCGGCGGCGGTAGCGGCGAGTGAGAATACAACGAGCGCGGCTGAAGGCCGGACAAACTTCATTCAATACCTTCAGTATAGCGGCGGAGGAGGTTAGCGAGCCTGGCGGCCGGCGAACTCGCTGCCCCGATCGCCGGTCTCCTCCTTGTAGGGCTTGACCGGAGCGCTGCGAGCATGGAACCCGTCACCGCGATCGAGGGCCATCAATGCGTCGGCGATCTTGTTGACCACTTGTTCTTCGACGTCTTTGCGATTCAGGTCGCGCGGCAGAACCGAAAGCTGAAGATGGACGAGTTCGTGGACGACCGTGTACTCGATGTCTTCCGGGACTTCAGCCGCGGAGATATCGTAATCGACGGAGTTGAGCACCTTAATGGTCGCGGTACGCAGGTTGCTGTTCCACTTCAGGTTCCCGAGGGTGTCGGGTTTCAGATCGGTGATGCGAACCATACGCACTTCCACTTTCCAGTCATCCAAGTGCAATCGCTTCTGCCACATTCGAACCCACTTGGAGACTTGGGCTGGCGTGACGATGGCTTTAGGTTTGGTCTCCGAAGTCGGCGGAGGTGCACCGAAGGCCACACTGGCCCCGAGGCACAGTATCACTGCGAACCGCATGGTTGTGTGAAATTATTTTATCGAGATTTCGCCCGCTTGCAACCAAAAATGTTTTTATGGGAGGTGTGGCTTTTCCAAATCACTCACTCTTGATTGGGTGTTCTGGGAGCGTGCGGCATCGGTAGGTACTTACTCTTTGGAAGAGGAAGGTAGCGGCTAGTTACGAGTGTTCGTAAGGCAGCGTGTATCGCGATGGCGGATGGTTGCGTCTACCCTCGGGAGGCGCATATGCCGGAAGATGCGACCAGCTCAGGCTCAATTCCGATCTGACGGGATCGCCCTTCGGTATCGCGCCAGTCCGCAAGTCCCGTCACGGCCGCGGCCATGGATCCCGCCGGGCCAATGCCGGCGGCCGTCGACGAAGGATTAGTCGGCGCGTTTCAGTGATATGGTGGCGCCGTTCTGGCGGAGTGTGATGGCAGGGGACCTGGCGCCATTCGCGGTTTCAAAGTCGAAGGTCGCGTCTACCACCTTCATGAAAAACTGGTGATCGGAATAGGGAAAGATCTCGAGTCTCGGCTGTCCGGTCAACTGCTCAAAGAGGTGGCCGTTCTGGGCGGTGATGTTGACCGTGATCTTGTCGTTGGTGTAGGTGCCGGTATAGCGGTCGAGTAGCTTGGGATCGATTGAAATTTGCTTGCGCTCTTTTGGCATTTCGACCTTCTCACCAAAAAGAATCCCAGCCAGCCCGCGAGCGACGGCAGTTGCGTTTCCCGATTCAACGTTCGACAGCACAATCACCACGGCGTCGTCATCCGGGAAACGGGCGATGTAAGTGGAAAAGCCGTTAATTCCTCCGCCGTGTCCTATCTGCTTGTGACCGGCCATGGCGGCCATCATGAGGCCGTATCCGTAGGAACTCTTGACGAGGGTCGTCATGGCCTCCCACGATTTCCGGCTGAGCACCTTTTCCGTGTAGAGGGCCCGATCCCAACGGTAGAGATCGGCAGTGGTGGAATACAGCGATCCGGCCGCATATGGCAGGGACATGTCGATGAAGTAGGCATTCAGATAACCGCCACCCGGTCCAAGGCTGTAGCCGTACGCTCGCTGCATGATGAGCTGACGGGGATCGTCATACCCGGAGTCGTTCATGCCAAGCGGGAAGAAGATGTGGGACTGTACGTAGTTCGCGTACTTCTCGCCCGAGACTTTCTCGATGATGTAGCCAAGGAGAATATAACCGCTATTATCGTAATTCCACTTCTCGCCGGGCTGGAATTCGAGTGGCTTGTCCTTGCTGAGCATGACGATCTCCAGCGGAGTTAGCGGCACGCGCATGAAGTTCGGTTTCATGAACTCAGGCATGTTCGTATAACTCGGGATGCCGGATGTGTGGGAGAGCAGGTGATGAATGGTTACAGGCTTCCAGGCCTCCGGACAGGGATCCAGATACTTGCAGGCAGGGTCGGTGACGCTTAACTTGCCCCGCTCCTGCAGTTGCATGATCGCGGTGGCGGTGAACTGCTTCGTGATGGAACCAAGCCGGAACTTGTTGCCGGGAGCGTTGGGGACATTCAGCTCGATGTCTGCGAAACCGTAGCCTTTATCGAGCAGCACCTTGCCGTCTTTCGCGACGAACGCCGTCCCCATGAAGTGGTTCACCTTCGCCGAAACTTCGACGAATTCATCCATCGTTGGGGCGGCCGGTTGGGCAAAGGCGGGGAGAACGCAAAGGGCCAGTACGGGCAGGGTCGACTTCATCTTAACCTCTCAAACGGAGTAAGAACCAGGATAGTCCAGTTACCAAGAGCAAAGATGCCATTACCCGTTGGAGCACGGGAGTTCGTGCGAAGCGCGCGCCGGCGGCCAGCACCAGGATCAGCAGGGTCTCGGCGGTGAGAACACCCGCCAGGAAGGGAATGGTTGCGTAATCGCCGGCGGACAGAATGAGATCGAAATACATGCCGTGGAGCAAGCCGAGTATCGCTGCCACCAGCCATCGCTGTCCGGCGTTAGGCAACAGGAGGATCTCCACGGCGAGATAGGCGATGGTGAGGGCGGTTGCGGCTTCGATGAATCGGGGCGAGAGCAGCCATCGTGTCGCGAGATGGCCCGCGGCCGAGATAGCCTGGGCCGACAAGAATGAGATCGCGATTAGCGATAACTCACGTCGCGACCGCGCGGCGAGCGCCAAGGCGGCAAGAAAGAGAATTTGAATGAAAGCCGAGGTCGCGCGCCAGAATCCGGCCGAGCCGCTTCGGAGCGCGGTCTCAAATCCCGATGGCGCGCGGAAGCGGATCAGAGCGGTTGTGAATGAGGCATCGAACGCAGCCTGATCGGATTTCGCTCCGTTAGTGGCACGCAATAAGTGCACGTGATTCGGCACGGTCACGGCGGAGAAGTTACATTCCACTTCGAAGCCATCGGTATCGTGTTCGAACAGGTAAACGGCGCTGCAAACGAAGTTGACCGGTTCGGTCCGACAGGAGTGCTCCAGTAGATGGGCCTCCGATCCGGCGCCCCGGAAGTGAATGTTGTCGAAGAGTCGCTGTTCCGGATGGTCCAGATGGGTGATCTCGTATAGGGGCATCCGCAGGACGTAATCGAGACGGGAGCCGGAGAGGACCGCCTCGCCGGTGCTCATGCTCACCACATGCGCGAAGGCGGGTACCGCCATCAGGAGCATCGGCCAGCGTTTCATGATTCGGTGGTCTGGAGCCTCCGGCCGCGCGACTTGCTGAGGTGAATGTAGACGACTCTGAGCACAGCAATAACGGGCACCGATAGAAACATGCCGGGGATTCCGGCAATCTGTTCACCTGCCAGTACGCCAAACAATATTAACAACGGATGCAACTCGACACCCGAACCCATGAGATACGGTGACAGAACGTAGTCCTGGAACAGTCGAAAACAAATCAAAAAGATGATCAAACCGATGATATGGGAATAGCCCGTAACTCCCAGGACGATGAGTAGGATCGCGGATGCAGTAAATGGGCCAATAACGGGTATGAACTCCAGGAGAGCGGCTATGCCTCCGAGTAATGCGGCATAGGATGCGCCCGTGAATTGCAAGAATAGAGTGTAGACAGAAAAAGTGATCCCGGAGAGTATGACCAGGATGCGGATATAGTGGCCGAGCAGGATATGGATGTCGGCCAGAATCTCGTCGAGCAAGACACTGTTCGAGCCCTCGGTGGTCCAGTCGATGAGTGTATTCCTAATCGCCGTACCGTCCTTGAGGAAAAAGAATGCGAGAATCGGGACCAGGATGAACTCGAGTGCGCCACCAAGCCGCACCGCGACGGCTTCAATCGCGCGTCTCAGCAGGGGCAGCGCCTGCTCGTCGAGAGCGGATATCTGCGACCGGATGAGTTCGAGCGCGTGGGCGTGGACCGGTTCGAGCCAACTCGGGAAGGGGATGGCGGCTAGGGGGTCGGCGCTGCGGAGGAGGACCGGCAATTTTTCAGAGAGACTCGCCGCCTGGGCAGCGATAACGTATCCAATTCCGGCACCGGCGCCAACCAGGGCGGCGAGGAATCCCACATATACTAGGGCCAACGCTGCCTGGGGGGAGACTCGGGCGGGAATCCATCGCGCGAAGAATGCCACAACCGGCGCCAGCATGTAGGCGAAGAACAGCGCCAGGACAAAGATGAGTAGCGTATGCCGCGCGAGGTATGCGAGCAGGATGGCGAGGACGATGAGGAACACCGTCCAAGTGCTCCGCGCGGCTTTGCTGTCGATTCCCAACACGTAATATCCAAGATACCTGGAGCGGAGGACGAACGGTGAACGCACGTCCGGTTCAGTACTGGAACCTTTGAACGTACTAGGCTGCTCATGGCGCGTTTTGAAACTATTGTGGGAGTTCCTATCCTACGTGCCGAGACTACACTAGTTATGCCTTGTTGAAGTACATAGTCCTCATCACGACATTCGCATGGGTGCTGCAAGGGCAGGGAACCGGCAATGCGTTGCCGGCCCAACCACTCGGGGCAGACGATCTGCTGTCGCTGACAGTGGCAAATTCAGCCGAATTGACCCGGCAGTTCCGGGTATCGCCGGACGGCACTCTGCGGTTACCCTATCTCCAGCATCCTCTGCCGGCGAAGGGCCTGCTGCCAAGCGTCGTGGAAGACGAAGTGCGTACCGCATTGAAGCAGCAGAAACTGTTCGTCGACCCGATTGTGAACCTGGTCGTGGTGGAGTATGCGAGCCGCCCGATTACCGTAATGGGCGCGGTGCGAAGGCCGACTACGTTTCAGGCAACAGCGCAGACCACTCTATTGGATGCGTTAGCCCGCGCCGAGGGGTTGGCACCCGAGGCCGGTTCCACCGTAATTATTACTCGCCCCAAGGAAGGCGGCGGAGATGACGAAGTAACTACGGTACCCGTTCAAGTGCTGCTGGGACAGCCACAAACCGTTAGTAACTTGCGTCTATATGGCGGCGAGCAGATCCGAGTTCCGGAGGCTCCGCGGGTGTACGTGCTGGGGAACGTGAAGCGCCCATGTTCAGTGTTGGCGAAAGATCCGAGAGAGACCACCGTGCTCAAGATACTGGCGCAGGCGGAGGGACTTGCGCAGTTCTCGTCGGCCGACGGGGTTATCTACCGGCGCGTCGGCGACGGCGTGAACGAGATTCCGGTGGATGTGCGGTCGATTTTGAAGGGTAAGTCGCCCGATATCCGGATGGAGCCATACGATGTGCTGTACATACCGGAGTCGAGAGGCCGCCGCTTGACCGCCGAGGTGCTGGATCGGGTGATGGGATTCGGCATATACACGGCTTCCGGATTGATGGTGTACAGAAAGTAACTTGGAACTCGCATGAATCGTAGCGGAACTGCTCTGTCGTTAATTGGAGAGAATGCCGGAACGGCGGTGGGTCCATTCGTAATGTACCCGGCGCGGGCGCACGCAAGCGCGAACAAGAGTGCGGCTACGCTGGGGGACTACCTGGATGCGATCTACCGTCGTAAGTGGTGGATCCTTGCCCTAGTGGTGGCTGCCATCGCGATTACCTATTTCGTTTCGAAGCGTCTGCCGCGACTGTACGAGGCGACAGCAACACTCAATATCGACCGCATCGCGCCTGCGGGATTGGTTGGTGCGGAGAGTCTGAATCAGGTTGCCCCGGATATGGACCAGTTCGTGTCAACCCACTTGAAGATGCTTCAGTCGGATGCGGTGTTGCGACCGGTTGCGACCAAGTTCCACTTACTGGATAAACCAGGAGCAAATAACGTGGTGGCGCAACTTGGACCGACACGGCTAGCGGCGCTGAAGGTGAGCCGGCCCCCGAACACTTATCTGATTCAGATTAGTTACCGGGATCGCGATCCGGAGAAGGCGGCGGCGGTCGCCAACGGAGTTGCACAGTCGTACATTGCGCATCTGGCGAGTATTCGTGAACGGGACTGGGAGAGTCTGGCAGTTACTACTCGCCGTCAACTTGCGGGCTTGAAAGAGAAGATGGAGCAGTCGAACGCGGATCTGCTCGCGTTCCAACGCCGAATCGGGATGGTGGATCCGGACGATAAGACCAACGTGCTTTCTGCGCGGCTACTGCAGTTGAATATGGATTTCGCGAAGGCGCAAGCAGACCGGGCTGCCAAAGAGGCGGCATACCAGATCATTCGGAACGGTGCGCCAGAAGCTGCCGAGGTATCCGGCGACGGGGAACAACTGAAGCGCCTGCTGGACCGGAAGAATGAAGCCCTGCAGAAAGCGACGGACGTCCAGTCGATTTACGCCGAGAATCACCCCGAGTACCGGAGAGCGCAGGCCCAACTGACGGAAATCGATAATCAGTTGCGCGCAGCCTACAAGAAGGCAGTTAGCCGGGCTGCGGCCGAGTTACGGGAGGCACGCCTTCGAGAATCGAACTTAGAGCAGGCTTACCTTGCGAGTAAGGCAGAAGCGGACGCGGTGTCGTCGAAATCGGTAGAGTGCAGACTGCTTCGCCAGCGGGCCGACGCGGACCACACGATTTACGACGAGCTATCGAGGAAAGTCGCCGAGGCGGAGATCAACGCGGGACTGCGTAACACACCCGTGAGGATCGCCGACTTTGCACGGATGGATCCGAAGCCGGCCAGTCCCAATACGCCGCTGAACTGCGCAATCGCGATGCTGGCGGCCCTTGTAATTGGCTGCGTGGCGGCCGTGGCGCAGGAAACGCGGCAGCAACGTATTCGATCCGTGGAGGAGATGCGAGCGGCCAGCGGAGCCAGCGTGATCACAGAGTTGCCGGCGGTGCGTCTTTGGCGAGGCCGCCGCGGAGTAGGGATGTTTTCAGACCAAGTGCTGGCGGGACGCCCTGGCGACCGCGATCTGTCGGGATTTCGCGAAGAGATCCGGCGATTGCGCAATGGACTGGCGGAGACGGGCGCGCTGCAGAGGGTACGGGTAATCGCGGTGGTAAGTCCGGGTCCGGGCGAGGGCAGGTCGCGTGTTTCGTCTGAACTGGCCATGGCATACGCGGCGATCGGGCGGAAGACGCTGTTGGTGGACGCGAATCTGCGCTCACCGGTATTACACGGAATGGTGATGGGCGCCGGCCCACAGGCTGGGCTCTGCACATCTTTGTCCGGCGAATCACGATGGCGCGAAGGGTTGATGCGCGGTTTGACTCCGTCGTCGCCGGACCTGTTACCGTCTGGTGCGTTTGACGATCGTTGCGCCGACCTGCTGCATCAGCGATTGCCATGGCTGGTGGAGGAAGTGGCACGCGAGTACGAGATCGTCATCATCGATTCGCCGCCATTCCTGCTGTATTCGGAGGGACTCGATATCGTGCGGAGTTCGGATATTGTCGTCGCGATCGCGCGAGCGGACGTTACGAAGCCTCAGGAATTCGAGACCATGCTCCGTTATTTGCACCGGCTGGAAGCGCGGGTGTCATCGTTCGTGCTGAACGACAAGCGATAGTGGGTTACTGGATATCCAGAGTTACGACGTTTGAGATGGCGTCCTGCGCCGAGATGGTCAGAGTAGTTGGACCGCAGCCCGCGAAGGACTCGGGCAAGCGCAAGGTCAGTTGCTCCACACCGGGGAGGGAATTCGCCGGCCCGATAGTAACTGGGAGCGTCTGCCTGCAGAGAGTGGCTCGGATCTGAAGCAGGTCGGCTTTCGCCATTCCAGTCGCGAAGAGTACGAGAGTGGAGGTACGCGACGAGTTACTGGCGGGAATGGAGGCGTCCTCGCACGTGCCTGGCGCACCGGTGCAGTGGAATGTGTACTGGAGTGTCTGTGCGCCGCCGGGGTTGTTAAGAATGACGTATCCGGCCAGAGGTCCAGAGCCATTCGCGTTTGCAGTGAAGATTCCCGGCACTACATTGGCAACATCCAGAGTGGCCCGAAAGGCCGTTGTGCCGCGCCCGATTACGGTGATGACAGTAGGTCCCGTAGGTGTGTTGCCGGGCACCGCAAAATTCACTTGTCCTGGTCCGGCGTATGCCAACGGAGCGAGTTGACCGGTATCCGAGGTGTCCTGGATGAAAACAGTCGCGTCTCCGAGCGTTTGAAACAATGGCGTGTAGTTGCGTGACTCCGGACCGGCATCGAGTGCCGTCGCAAAGATGCTCACCAGTGAACCGCGAGCTACCGCTCCTCGGCTACCTGAGGCGGCCGATATCGCCCTGGCATCGTTAATCGCGACGGCTAGAGTATCCGTCTCGAACAACACGGGAGACTCGCCGATGGAGAACTGCGATGACGAGAGAAGCTCCGTTTCTCCGGCCAGATCGCGGACGCGAATCGAGTGCCAACTGGACGGAATCGTGAATTTAGCCGTGCCGGCCGGATTCCAGACGACATAGGCGAAGGTGCCATCGGGCCGAACCAGCGTCGCGTTCCAGAACCCTGATTGATCCTGCGAGACGCTGGTCATACGGGAGCCCATCAGCCATTTACGGGTTTCGACGTAGGCGTCGGCCGCGACCGTCGGCGTGTGGAGGTCGGCTTCGAGCATATAGATGCTGGGATAAACGCGGTTGTCCCATGCGTACCAATCGTACTGCTCGACACCCGCGGCCCAGTTCAGGATATAACTCCTGGCAACCCACGCGGCTTGCTTCGCGGCCGAGGGGAACCGGATCCAGACAGTCGCCCAGCATGCCTCGGTATTCCATAGAGGCTTCTCGCCGGCGCCGTGATTTGCCATTACCTGGCGCACCTCGGCTATGTGGACCGGCAGACGCTCGGGCGGCTCGTCATCGATATAGAAATGATAGCCGATGACGTCGGCGTATTCTCCGATCCCGGCGGCAAACAGCGAATCGAGATACTTGAGACCGTCGCCGGAATTGTACGCCACCGGCGGCGAAACGATCCGGGCTCCGGGATCGATGGACTTGACGATCGAGGAAGCTTCCTTGGCGAGAGTTACGAGTTGAGGAATGGTGCCGGTGAAATTATCGGAATTGTTCGGCTCGTTCCATATCTCATAGTAATGGACACGGCCCTTGTAGCGAGTCGCAACCGTTTGGATATAGTCGCGCCAGTCATTTAGATCACGTGGCTCGGCCGACCATCCCAGGCGGGCAGGAGTGTGGAACGCATCTTCCGTGGGCCGAGCAGAAGCCCACGCCGGCGAGAAAGCAAAAGGGAGGATGACCTGCCAATTTCGTTGCTCGGCCAGGGCGATGATTGCGTCGAGCCGCGTAAAGACCCACTTACCGCGGGTGGGCTCCAGGTTCGGCCAGTTCACGTCGGCATCCCAGAGTCTGTAAGTCCCGATGTCGATGCTGACCCGCCGCAATGGATTTAGCGGTTCATGGTTATGCATGCCGAAGTAAGTGGCGGTAACCGGTCCAGGCGGAGGCTTTAGGTTGGTCGCAACCTGGGCACGTGCGGTTGTCCCACTCTGTAGTAAGTACAGGACGCATGCAACGGGAATGAGCGCCTTCCTCATTGGCGTTCAGTTCGCGCGTGGAGTCGCGAATCCCACGGAGTGGTGGCGATGTACATACTGAATTATAGCGTCGATGACCGCCAGTTTCCAACAGTTACAATGCATCCACAAGTTATTCGAGAATGATCGAGGTGCTGAGGAGCGTGATGGGGTAAGTTGCGGCGTCAGCAGGTCGGCGGGCCGCGTTTCGAGGTTTAACTAGGGAGCCATCGCAGTTCCAAAAGTTCCGAACCGGATACTTCGCGAACCCGGCGAGCGTGCTCGCCCAGAGGCACGGTGTCAAATCCGGCAGTGAGGGAACGAAACGCGTCATTCAGTACGGACAGTTTCGATTCGATGTCCATCCGCATGGCTGGGAAAAAATCAAGCTCCGGTGCCTCTCCGCGGCCGAGGAAATCCAGAGGATGAAGCAAAAGAGATGGTTGAACCCCGGACAGCCGGCAAGCCAGAAGAGCAGATCTAAAATACGCAAGAGCCGCCGCACGATTGTACAAAGCAATGTATAAGATGTAGCTCATGTGGATTGGTATTCTCAACCCGGGAAACGTCGTCACCGGAATTTCGAGTAGCCGCGTGTCGTCTAGCACCCACGAATAAGGACGAATGGGTCGCAAGCCCTCACGAAAGGTCCCAAACAACTTTTTGCGCTCCGACCGCTCTTCTTTTGTCAGCTTAGCGGACATGAAATAGTAAGTTCGGGCTAGAGGACCGATGAATGTCGGCAGTGTCGAGGCATCGTACCAATAAGCTCGGCGCGCGAGAATTCGGAGGACGCTTTCCGAGAGGCTGTATCCAGGGCCACGGAATCCCCGCGGACGAACTCCCGTGGCCTTCTCGATCGAGTCTTCCGTCAGCTCGAGTTCCTGCTCAATCTGAGCCGGGGAATACAGGTGCAGCCAGGGTTCATGATGAAATGAATGGTTCCCGACTTCGTGGCCGTGCCGCACAATCGACGAGAGCACCGCGGCATGCTCCGGCATCGCCGCATCCTGGCCCACGATGAAGAACGTAACTCGCAGATGGTACCGGTCGAGGAACTGAAGTACTCGTGGAATGACAAAGTCAAGGTACGACGGCAGCGACTTCCAACCGGGATCACCGTGAGTTTTCATGTACGACCACTTGTTATCGAGGTCGAGCGAGAGACTTGCAGTTGGAAGAGGTGTAGTCATGTCAGGTATTGCTTTCCGCGTTGAGCGAGCAGGATTGTCTCGTTCACATTTAGCGTGCCGTTCTGAATCTGCGTGGAGTTAAGGACGAACACGCCGGGAATGGACGTTTGAACGGGCGGCAGTTGCCGGGAGTAGTTCAGGACGGGTAATGCAAAAACGTGCCGGGCCCGCGAGACTTTGAACGAGATTATGTTAGCGTCGGAGAAACCGGGATACATTCTGGCCAGACCGGCGACGAACTGAGTTCGCAATTGGGAGTCGCAGAGCTCGAAAGCGGGATCATCCGGTGGGACGTACTTTGGCAAGTAGACCAAGTGATGTCCGCCGAACTCGCTGCGATCGACTAACTGGGACATCTCGATAACTCCGGTGAACGGGATGCTCCTGTCTGTGATGTTTGTGACATAGAAGCCGCCCAGCGGACGATCGATTAGTAACGAGGCGCAGACGATTCCCTGGTACCGGATTCCCGCGAGCCCATCCCTCTCCTGCGCCGAAAGGCCTTGCGTCACCGAGGCAGCTATCGACGACGGGAGTGTCATGACGACCCGGTCAAACTCCTCGGTGGTTCCATCTCCCAAGTCGACTTGGATTCCGGTTGCAACACGCCGAACACTCCGGCACGGCGCGTTCAAGCGAATCTCTACTCCGATTTCCTGGAGGTGCTGGGCGAACCGCCCCAGGATTCTCGCGTATCCACCAGGAACGTATCCGAACAGCTCCTTCTTCATGCCGGCTCGTCTGGCCGCGTAAAGGCGATTGATCGTGGTCCAGATGAAGGCGGCGGAGACATCCTTGTAACTGTCGCCCAGTTTGGCTAACAGCAGCGGGCGCCAGACTTTCTCGAAAGTATTTCGTCCCGAGAGGCGCCTAAGCCAGTCACTTACAGGAGTTTGCTCCAGGCGTCGCCAGTCGGTAATCCGGGAGGCGTAGAGAATTGTCGCGCCCAGCCGTAGCTTGTCTACTAACCCGAGGGGCGGGAAGCGCAGAAACTCCAAAGCGTCGGACATCGAGTAGAGCCGCCCCTCCACGAAAAAGCCGGTCCTGGTCTGGGTCCAGCGAATTTCGTTCTCAAGCCCAAGCGTAGTGAGCAGGCCACGAAGTGCGGAGTCCGACAGTAAGGTCACGTGATAATGGCGGTCCCAGGTAACTGACCCGAGTTGCCATGCACTGGCCAGACCGCCAGCCACGGGCGCAGCCTCGCAAATTGTGACTCGGGCGCCTTCCAGCGCAAGCTCACGCGCGAGGGTCATCCCGAGTATCCCCCCGCCCAAAACCCCCCAGTGCTGGCCTGTCCGGGTCGGCATCGGCTACTGTAGTTCCACCACGACACCGGCCGCGGATGAATACGCGCGTGAACAGACTCCGCAGATCAATTGATGGGCATCGGTGAACTCTCCCGCCGGAAAACGGGCAATCGGTTCGCCGCAACGGCAGACATAACCCATCGTCCTGGCGGGATTTCCAACCACCAGGTGAAAGTCGGGAACTGGTTTTGTAACTACTGTCCCCATTCCCACCATTGCGAAACGTCCGATGCCGATGCCGCAACCGATGATTGCGCCCGCGCCGATTGTGGCGCCGGCGCGCACGAGTGTCGGCAATGTGTGCTCATCCGGCGCGGAGGTTCGCAACGCTTGTAAGTCGGGTGTGGTCGCGCGTGGAAAGCGGTCATTGGTGAAGATGGTACCGGCGCTGATCATAACTCCATCCTCGATAGTGACGGCCGTACAGATGTAGACGAAGGCGTTGATCTTAACTCGATCGCCAATTACGACGGAGTAACTGACGTGCGACTTCTCACCGATGATGCAGTCGTCGCCGACTCGGGTGGAGTGCCGGATATGGACGTTATCCCAAACCGATGTCCGCGCCCCGAGGCACACGCCGTTTTCGATGATCGCGGTTGCATGAACGAACGCCGGTGCATATTCGGCTAGACCGCTGCCGCCAGCGCTTCGGCCGGTTCCGATACTGTGATCCATGTTCCCTCTCCGAGTGCTCTATAGGCCGCCTGAATTGCCTCAACCGATGCGACCGCGTCTGCCGCGGTAATCAGTAACGGCTCGCAGCCTTGAATTGCCGCCGAGAAGTTTTCTATCTGGCGGCGGAATGCCGAGACCTTGTTGTAGCCGGTTCCGAAAACTACCCAATCCGCCGCGGATGTCTGCCGGTAGGTGGAATGCTTCCAGCCCACACGAAGCGTTCCATTCGAACCATAGATAACGATGTAGTGGTCGACTTCCTTGTTAAGGCTCCACGACAGATCCATGCTGCCCATCACACCGCTCTTACTGCGCACTAATACGCGTACGGTCTCTTCCACGCGCAGCGTCTGGGTGCGCCGGCACTCGGCGGCATACACTTCCTCGAGCGGACCGAGGAAATATCGCATGATATCGACCGAATGAGTGCCGTTGTCGATTAGCACTCCTCCGCCGGCCATGGATGGATTGGAATTCCATCGCGTCGACATATCGACTCTCGCCATGAAGGTGTTCTCGAATAGGACAATTTCACCCAGGACGCCGGATGCGACCAGAGCTTTTGCCCGGATGACATCTTCTGCATAACGAAATTTGGATGCCATTGTGAACAGAATATTGTTCCGTTCGGCCGTCTCCTTGATCCTGAGCGCGGTTTCCAGATCAAGGCAGACGGGTTTCTCGCACAGTGTAGCGAGTTTCCGTTGAAATACGTCGAAGCAAATGGACGCGTGAGTAGCTGGTGGTGTCGCAATCACCACCGCATCACACTCCAAAGTGTCGAGCATTTGTTGATGGGATGCGAATGCCGGGCAACCCGCAGCCTCCCCAAGTGCCCGGGCGGCGTCCTCGCGAAGATCCGCGACGCCGGCGAGCGTGGCATTTGATGCGGTCCGAAAGGCCTGCACGTAGGAGTCGGCAATGCGGCCCGCCCCAATCAGGGCGAATCGCAACTTCTTTAGCTTGGGATTGATTACATGCATAACTGCCCCACTGACTCGCGGATGCTTTCGGCGATGTAGTCGATGTGTTCCTCGGTGTACCGTTCATTCCACGGGAGAACCAGGACGTCCTCGAGGCCCTTGAATGTGCCGGGAAACCGGCTCTGATCGTAGTCGACGGCTTCGTCGCGGGCGAGCGTAAATGGAAACCTGCTGTTACCAAAGGTGCGTTGCTCGGCAAAGACCTGGCACCGGAAAGCCGGCTTCTGAATGTATCGTGGCGCGGAACTAATGCCCCGGTGTTTTAACTCCGCAGCCAACCCAACGGCTCCCCCGCGAATTCTCGCACCATCTACTGTCAAGCAATATTTCCAGTAAACGTGTACAGAGCCTGGCGACACGACGGGCAGTTCAATTCCAGGCATGTTCCCGATTCGGCCGCTCAGAGCCGCCGCCGCAATGATGCGGCGCTGAACAACATACTCCAGCCGTTCCAACTGTGCGACACCTACCGCGCCCTGTAGTTCGCTCATGCGATAGTTTAGTGCCAGGAAATAGTGGTCAGGCCGTGCGTCGCCGTAGCCCCAGGCCTTGTTGATGAACAGGAACATCCTGCGCGCGAGTGACTCGTTGTTGGAAGTTACAAGACCGCCTTCACCCGTGGTCATGTGTTTTCCTTGTTGCAGGCTGAAGCAGCCTATGTCGCCAATGGCTCCCACCTTGCGACCCGCGTCTTCGGCGAGGAACGCCTGTGCGGCGTCTTCGATGACCGTGATCTGATGGCGGCCGGCCAACTCCATAATGGGCGCCATATCGCAAGGATTGCCGAAAAGATGGGTAACAACAATTGCTTTGGTTCTGTCGCTAAGCCGTGCCGCGATGGTTTCGGCGGTGACATTGAGCGTTCTGGGGTTCACATCGGCAAAAACGGGAATCGCGCCTTGATAAACGATCGGAGCGAGTGCTCCCATGTCGGTTATAGGCGTTG
Source organism: Bryobacterales bacterium (assembly GCA_038322675.1). Taxonomy (GTDB): domain Bacteria; phylum Acidobacteriota; class Terriglobia; order Bryobacterales; family Bryobacteraceae; genus TMP-7. The sequence continues at coordinate 45,452 of JBBQGE010000026.1, read as the reverse complement.
TGATGATTTCGTCCCCGGGCTCGGGATCAACGGCCGCGATCGCAGCGTGTACGGCGGCCGACCCCGACGAGCATGCGTATGCGGCCTTCACTCCCGTTTGGCTGGCGAAGCGCTCCTCGAGCGTCCGCACAAAAGATCCTTTCGTGGACGTGAGTGTCCCTGAATGGATACAGGTGGTAAGCAATTCAATCTCGCGGTGATCGAAAAGACGGCCGCTCGAATCCTGATCCGACGGTAAAGGAAGCAAGTGGGTTGAAGATATTACGGAATTAGTCACGATCGAATCCTTTCGGGAGTAGTACGGTGGAGTTAAAACAGGACCGGGCGCGGAGAGGCTCCGGCCGGTGGCGCAGTCGCTCCAGCGCGAAAGACAGCATCAATCGAAAATGTCCGGCTATGGTCCTGACTATTTTCATTTTCGAATGGCCCAACATGCGGACGTTCAAAGTGGCCGGGTATTCAACAATCCGGCTGCCGCTCAGGTCCAGTTTGCCCAGCAACTCCGCCACTCCAAGAAACCCGGGTTGTTTCAGTTCTACTGCGAGCACAGCGGACCGCCGGTAAACGCGGAAACAACTTGTGTAGGTGTGGAGCGGCTGCCGGAGGACCGCACGGTACAGCGCTGACGCACCTTTGGATAGGGCCAATCGCCAGGCCGGCACGCGCAGCACGCGGCCGTCGGGGTGATAGGGTGAGGCCGTGACCAAGTCGACATCGGGAGTTAGAAGCGGAATCATGTTCGGCAATTCTTCTGGGTCGTACGTGCAATCGCAGTCCATTGAGCAGACTGTCTCGGTTCGCGCCGCACGAATCCCGGTAAGAACGGCCGCCGCCACCCCCCGATTCCGGTCATGATTCACAATCTCGGCTCCGGCCCAGTCCGCAAACAGAGCCCGCAGCTTTTCACCGGTATCATCGCTGCTGCCATCGTTAACAAAAACGAGGCGGATATCGTACTGCGTAGCATGTTCCCGGAGCCCACGCAGAGCATTCGCCAGATACGGCAACGCCGAGGTTTCGTTGTAGCACGGAATGACGATGGTTACCGGAATCCGGAGCTCCTTCGAAGCGTAAGCTGGGCGGATCACAGCAGCGGGTGCCGAGGCCGGCTCAACCCGCTCCGGGGCGAGGTCTAAGTGATCCGAAATCGATGTGAAGTGATACGCACTCAAGAAGGCGTCGAGTAACGCCGGCATCTTACCTGAATTACGATAATGTCTGAGCTTGGAGATACGCGATGCCCCCGTAATTACAGGCTGATCCAGATCCAGGTCCCAGATTCGGAAATACATCACGAAGGGCTCGTTGTAGCGCTTGCTCCAGTGCGCGACAGCCCGGCGGATTAACATTTCCGGCATCTGTCGAAACCAATTACCGCCGGCTACCGGCAGCTGAAATCCACACAACTTCAGCGACGAGAGTGGAACCTCCCAGATGCGATTACCGTCGAATTCCTCTGAGTGAATAAATTGGCGCCAGGGCTCCCGATGGAACGAAAACAGGCTCGGGTTCAGACTCGAGTCGTACTGGTATCCGTTGTCCGCCAGCGTGCGAAGCGCCCAAAGATCACGGCGCGACAGGCGGTGATCGGCTGCCCGGAAGCCACGAACACGCATGCCGGCCGCGTTCTCCAGGATTGCCTTCGACCTGCGGAGCTGGCTGGCGAATTCGCCTGGCGACAGCTGTCGAAAACTCCGCTTCGAATCGCCACCGTCGGCGACCTCGTGCCCGCGGCGTACCACCTCGCGAACGAGTTGCGGAAACCGCTCAGCCACCCAGGTCATGAAAAAGAAAGTCGCCGTGGTGGAATGGCGATCCAACAGATCGAGCGCGTGAAGTGTGTTTTGTTCTACTCGCGTCTCGAACCGGGCCCACTGGCGGCTATCGATCAGACCGGAGAAGGCAGTCGCCTGGAAGTAATCCTCGACGGCTACGGTAAGTATGTGACGAGCTGGTTTATTGGGTAGTAAGTCCATCTTCGGCGGATTTCCAGACATCGGTAAGCTACCAGCGGCCGAATCGTCTACAGCAACATACCATCGGCAGCCGCAGAGAAACAATATGACATTTATTGTCCGGGTCCAATGTACTCCTTTGCCAGTACTTGGAGTAGTGGTACCAGAACTCCGTGTAAGTCCAGGAAAAATAACGTACTCAGCACTGAAAGAGTGTTCGGCGGATACGAGAGCCGCTAAAAAGCACAACAGATCTAGTACCCGTTCGTTCGGTACTGGCAAAGTAGGCGGTTGATTTCGGTTCGGCGTGTTGCTACTTTCGCAGTGGCATCGTCGATAAGTGCCCGATATGATCCAACGAGCTCTTTCGTCCAGTAGAGCGAGACCTGATGCGGCATCCAGCAACGGGCCACGCCCGACCCCCTGGACTTCCGCGAAGTGGTATAACCTGAACCAACCGTTCAGTTACTACTTCTATCGTATTCTTCCGTTTCTTGATGTTGTCGTGGCGTTAGGTGTACTTGCGCTCGTACTAACAGTATCGAACCTCGATGAACTTCCCAGCGTCGCCGAATTCCTCGGCCGCCGTGTGACCCTTAAGAATGTCGGATTGCTGGTTGTATTCATTCTTATATGGGCCGGGATTTCCATCTATATCCGGTTGCCTCGCGCGACCCGCCGTATAACGATGCAACGTGACGCCCGGGCCGTTGCAGTGCTTTGCACGCTCGGCGCGGCACCCGGACTCCTGTTCGCAGTGACAAGTGTGAGCGGAGCTTTTGGATGGCCCGAACTCATGACGTTCTGGGTCTTGAGTATTATCGCCCTGATACTGTTGCGCGTCGGAATTCGAATCACAGGAAATCTCGTGGGTCCGTGGTTTGCGCCTTCTCGGCGCTGCGTTATCGTGGGCAGTGGGCCCCGGGCTTTCGTGTTGGCGCAGTCGCTGGCAGAGAGCGTCGAAATAAGGTACCAGATACTCGGATTTGTCGACCATCCGGGCGAGCATAGCCAGCCGGAAATTCTGAGCACAGGACTGCTAGGAGGTGTGGACCGATTGCCCGAAATCCTCAAAAATGAGGTCGTCGATGAACTGCTAATCGCACTGCCAATGAAATCCTGTTATTCCGAAATCCAGTCCGCAATCAGCACCTGCGAGCAGGTTGGAATCTCGTGCCATATCCCGACCGACTCCTTCTCGTATTCGATAGGGAAACCGCGTCTTGGCGCGGACCACCGGCGGCATGTAATCACCTTGGATGTGGTCAGCAGAGACGAAACGCTGCTGATTAAGAGGGCCATTGACATCGTTGGGGCCGCCGCCGGATTGCTGATTCTCGGCCCATTGATGCTGGTCATCGGTATCATTATCCGGCTTACGAGTCCCGGGGCAGCGGTTTTCCAGCAGACGCGTTACGGTCTGAATAAGCGCGTATTCACGATGTATAAGTTCCGGACGATGTTCCTGGGTGCGGAATGGCGCCAAGAGCAGTTGGAATCCCACAACGAAATGTCGGGTCCCGTGTTCAAGATTCAGAATGACCCGCGCATCACGCCGATCGGACGGTTTCTGCGGCGAGCGTCTTTGGATGAGTTACCCCAGTTATGGAACGTATTGACAGGATCCATGTCGCTGGTAGGTCCGCGGCCGCTGCCCCTGCGGGATGTCTCTCGATTTTCCGATGCCTGGCTGATGCGGAGGTTCAGTGTAAAGCCGGGCCTAACATGCCTGTGGCAGATTTCCGGCAGAAGCAATGTCGGTTTCGAACGTTGGATCGAACTCGACCTGCGGTACATCGACAACTGGTCTCTCGCACTGGATTTCCAAATCCTCTACCGGACGATTGGGGCCGTGCTTCGGGGATCCGGCGCCAGATAGGAGAATCCGGGATGCAGGCTACTATGAACGCCGTCCGGTCGGCGCCAGTGGATCACGCGAGGGGGCGCAGTCGGTACCGCCGGGCGGCGCTAACGAGCGGTGCTGCGCTTCTCGCGAAAACCGCGGGTTTCGCAACCACCTTACTCACGATTCCGATTACGGCTCCGTATCTCGGCCCGGAGCGCTTCGGATTATTCATGACCATTACTTCGATTCCACTGCTACTAAGTTTCTCCGACTTCGGGATCGGTAACGGTCTGCTAACGGAGTTGTCGGCAGCGGACGGCCGCGACGACCGCGACTATGCCCGCGTGTTGGTATCGAGCGCCTTTTTCATGGTGCTGGCGATGGCCGTGGTGCTGCTGGCGGCGAGTATTCCTGCGCTGCTCTTCATCCCGTGGGGGAGTGTGCTGAATCTGCGGTCAGCCGCTGCCATCGCCGAAGCGCCCGCCAGTCTGTTCATATTCGTCGCGGTCACGCTGGCCTGTGCGCCGCTTGGAATCTCTCAGAGGATCCAACAGGCGCATCAGCGCGGATTCGTGACGAACCTGTGGCTGTTCGGCGCAAACGTGCTAACGCTGGTTCTGCTGTTGTTATGTGTGTGGCGGGGCAAGGGACTTACCTGGCTGGTGGGATCGATGGCCATATCCACCTTGACGGCCGGGATCCTGAATTGGATTACGGAGTTTCGCGGCGCGAGCGCGGAGTTGCGGCCTCGGATTCGAGAATTCCGAATGCCGGAGGCGATGCGGGTTGGCAAAGCAGGTCTCATGATTTTCTCGGCGCAGGTAGGCGGCGCACTGTTACTTACTCTTCCGGTGATTCTGCTGGGCCGGATGTATGGACAGGGCACGGTAGGTTCCTATGCCGTTGTGCAGCGGATCCTATCTGCTTTTCTGGTCATTGTGTCACTACTGGTTACGCCTCTATGGCCGGCTTACGGCGAGGCTCTCGCACGAGGCGACGGTCACTGGGTTCGCCGCACCTACTACCGGAGTCTCGTGTTGACGTTCGCGGCCGCGGGCATTCCGCTGACGATTGCCGCCGTGTTTGCGCCCAAACTGACCGGACTGATAAGTTCCCACACGATAGCGGCCGGCTCTGGGATGGCCGGCGGTGTCGCTGTCCTGTGCTTTTGCATTGCGCTTCGGCACACGATTTCAATGATGGTCAACGGGTGTGGCTATCTGCGCCGGGCCTCATTCGCATTTCCCATCGCGGTGCTGTTTGCGGGTTCGGCCCTGCTTCTGCCGAAGGGCTTTCTGGAACCGCGCTTCGTTGTCATGTGGGTAGCAGCCGCTGAGTGTATCGTCATCGCCGTCCTGCTGACGGATGCGTCGCGAATCATGCGGCGGCTGGCGAGGAGCGAATGAAGGTCCTCTTGGTTCACAACCGCTATCGCCAGTACGGCGGCGAAGATGCCGCCGTTGCGATGGAAACACGCGCACTCCGTAACAACGGCGTGACTGTCGTCGAATACATTCGAGACAGCGGGGAAATCGATAGCATGAGTCTCGCGGGGCGCGGACTTATCCCCGTGAATGCAATCCGTTCGGATCGCACTGTCGCCGCGGTTCGAACATTGCTGCAACGCGAAGCGCCCAGCGTGGCGATAGTTCACAACATATATCCACTGATTTCCCCGGCGATTTACGACGTATTAGCCGAAGCCGGTGTTCCTGCGATTCAGGTCGCCCATAACTTCCGTCCATTTTGTCTCAACGGACTGCTCTACCGGAAGGGCGCCCCGTGCGAGTTATGTCTCTCCGGATCGGCCTGGAATGGGTTCGCGAACCGTTGCTTTCGAGGGAACCTCGCACTTAGCGCAATTTACGCGCTGGCGGCCCGCAAGGCGCGGCGAAGCGGGATCTCGGGATGGATTGCGATGACTAGCTTCACCGCCGGCCGGCTGATAACTGCCGGCGTTCCGAGTGAGCGGATCTTCGTCCGTCCGAACTTCATCTCAGCCGGACCGGCTCCAGCTACTTATGGTTCAGGCAGTTACGCCCTGTTCCTGGGCCGCCTGTCAGAGGAAAAGGGGATCGGCACACTGCTGGAAGCCTTTACCCGGACCCGAGTGCCACTCGTGATCGCTGGGACGGGACCATCCGAACCCACTGTTCGTCGGATAGTCGCGGATCGAAAGCTCAGCCATGTCACTATTGCTGGATTTGTGGAAGGCGACGAAAAGCTTCGCCTCATCCAAGATGCTGAATTTGTCGTCTTTCCCTCCGAATGTTATGAGAACTTCTCGATGGTTCTTCTGGAGGCATTCCGGGCAGGGAAGCCTGTGATTGCAAGTGACCTCGGAAGCATGTCCTACATCGTCCGGCATGGCGAGACCGGACTGCTCTTCGAACCCGCCAATCCTGACGCGCTGGCCAATGCCGTCGAGGCCTTGCATGCCGATGCTGCATTGTGCCGATCGCTTGGAAGGGCCGCGCGACTGGTGGTCGAGGCCGAGTATTCGGAGGGCCGGTGGTTTGAACGCACTCTCCAAATCTGCCGCGCGGTGAGCGGTTCGTCGCTGCAACTCGAGGTGGCGCAGGCATGACCCAGTACGACGATTGCCGTTTCGAAGACACGGCGCACTATCGCATAGTCATGGTGTGTCTCTGCGTATGGTGGCTGATGTTCGTTCTCAGGGCCTTCGCGCTAATCACAGCCGGTGTGGTGGCGAACGAATCCGTCGAGCAGGGATCAATCGAGAACCAACTTCTCATCATTTCCGCGGCGGGCCTGGGATTATTTCATATGCCGCGCGCATGGCACGTTCTGAAGTCGCGTGAAGGGCGTACGCTGCTTCTGCTGCTGCTCGCTTACTGCGGATGGTCGGCCGTTAGTTATATCTGGACTATTGATTCCGCTCTCACCGTCCGCCGTCTGCTGGCTTTCGTAATGTTGATGACCGGCTGCGTTGGGATTGGCGCCGGATTTTACTCACGGTTAAGCGACGGGCCGATGGCATTTGCTCGCCATGTCATCTATGCGAGCTTTGCGGCGGTGTTGATCCTGCTTCCCCCTCGTCTGCAACGTGTGTCGCTCCAAGACATCGTGAATCCGAACTTCAATATGAAGGATACGACGGAAATTGCGATGCTGAGTTATCCGGCTGGCTATGGGTTACTGGCTGCCATCGTAGTCTTTCGATGGCGCACCATCCTCCGCTGGAGTTCACTGCTCTTCCTGTTCTTGGTACTCGTGCTGCTGAAAGGGCGATCGATGCTCGGCGATGTTATGGCGTCGGGTACGATTCTTGCTTCGCGCCTTACCTTGGTCCCGGGACTTCGTGGCGTACTGCTGACTGTTGGACTGCTGCTAACTGCATTCTTCGCAGATCTCGGGACGGGCGGCAAGTTCTTCGTCTCATTTATCTCCAATGCTTACGATTCGCTGGGTCCAGTGCTGCCTTGGCTCACCGTCGGCGATGGACTGAAGAATCTGACGTCTCTCAGCGGCCGCCTTCCGCTGTGGAACGCGATCTATCCGTATATAGAGTTAAACCCGATTCTCGGGTACGGATTTGGCGCCTTTTGGAATCCTGAGCATCTCGATCAGATCCTGACTCTGTCCGGGTGGCATGCGGTGGTTGCACACAATGGATTCCTGGATGAAATCCTGGCGACCGGCATGATAGGACTCGCATTGTTCCTCGCGTTCTGGATCTACGCTATGGTTATCAGTATCCGCGCCGCCCACCTGTACGATGAACAGATCGGTCATCTCATGTTTGGATGGCTGCTCCTTTTTCTCCTGTTCAATACGCTGGATAGCGTAATGCAATCGTATTTCAAGTCGCCGACCTTGTTCGCTGTCACAGGCGTGTTTTCAATGAGTCAATTCTTTTCCGAAGGTGTACCTCTTGAGATGGTAATCAGGTCTGGAGAACCGTTCTATCTCCGGAGAGTCAGCGCATGACACAACGACTGTCGATCGTAGTGCCGTCTTATCAGCAAGCACCATATATTCGCCAGACTCTTGAGAGCCTGATCCACCAGCGGAATATCCGCTCCGGAGAACTGGAGATTATCGTTATCGACGGCGGATCTACCGACGGCTCCGTCGAAATTCTTCGCGAGTTCGAAGAGCATCTCGCCTACTGGGTTAGCGAACCCGATCGCGGCCAGACCCACGCATTGACGAAGGGCTTCGAACGGGCTACCGGAAACATTCTGGGGTGGCTATGCAGTGACGACCTGCTCGAGCCCGGCGCAGCGCGGGAAGTCCTTGATTTGTTCGAATCGCAACCGGCGGTCCGGTTCGCGTTCGGCGACGCGTGGTGGATTGATGAGAAGGGCCGGATCACTGGGCCCAAGCGCGAAATCCCATTTAACTGGTTTATCTGGAATTACGATCATAACTACATCCCCCAGCCGTCTGCGTTCTGGCGCCGCGACCTCTTTGACGAAGTGGACGGACTCGACGAACGGTTCGATCTCGCCATGGACGGCGATCTGTTCGCGCGATTCGCCGAGCGTACCAACCCGCTCCACGTTCGTTCATACTGGTCGAGAATTCGCCGCTACCCTCAGCAAAAGACCCAGCGCCTACGCGAGCGCAGCCTCAGCGAGGTGCGCGACGTATCGCGCCGGCACGGAGCACGAAATGTGAGCGCTCCAGTACGACTGGCTGCCTTTGCCGCGGCGAAAGGACTTCGTGTGACGTGGAAACTCGTGCACGGGTGCTATCGCGCATGACCCCCCACTCGCGTGAAATTTGCGGAGTGCGCGTCGACGTCACCGGCTACGACGCAGCATTGGAGCGTACCATAGCATGGGCGCACCGGCGTGAGTCGCGCGTGGTCTGCTTCTCCACCGTCCACATGATCATGGAGGCGCACGACTCCCCCGAATACAACGCCATCCTGCGAAGCGCTGACATCGTCGCTCCTGACGGAATGCCGTTGGTGTGGGCGCTTCGACTTCTACGCGAGCGCGGCGCCACGCGTGTCTATGGGCCCGATTTCACGCGGTACGCGGTGGCCGCCGCGGAACGCGAGCGGATTCCCATCGCGCTCTACGGCGGCACGCCGGCGTCGCTGCAAAAGCTGATACGAGCATTCGAGAGACGGCATCCCAACCTCGAAATCGCGTACGCCTTTGCACCGCCATTTCGTCGGCTCACACCCGACGAACTCGAAATTCAAGTCGCGGCGATTCGCGACTCGGGAGCCGGCATCGTCCTCGTCGGTCTCGGGTGTCCCAAGCAGGAGCAGTGGATGGCGGAAGGCCGTTGCCGAATCCCCGCAGTGATGCTCGGAGTCGGTGCCGCATTCGACTTCCTCTCCGGAGTAAAGCCGCAGGCTCCACGATGGATGATGAACATCGGTCTCGAGTGGATGTTCCGTCTGGCAACCGAGCCCCGCCGGCTCTGGCTGCGATATTTGCGTCAAAATCCGCGATTCGTCATCCATTTCGTCCGGCAGTTACTCGCCGGTGCGTCGAGGACGTCCAATACGCCCGACGAGATCCGCCTGAAGTAGGCGACCATGAGAAATACCGCAATCGCCGTGTTGGTATTTCTCGCCATCTTGATCGCCGCGTTCTCTCCCTTTCTTTTCGGACATAAGGCGCTCGCGCCACTCGACATTGCCGGCCATTTCTATCAGCCGTGGGCACGTGCGGACCAGCCCGTACACAATCATTTCGTTCTCGATGCTGTCCGCCAATACCTGGGCTATAGTTACTTCGCTCGAGTAAGTATCAGGCAGGACGGTCACACGGGCTGGAACCCACTTACGTTCGCCGGCAAGCCCGAGTACGCCAACACGATGGGCACTTACTCCGACTGGACCTTGCAGTTACACCGGGTGGCCGGATTCTGGGATGCCTGGCACTTAGGGCTGATGTTGCAATTCGCGATCGCAGGACTCGGGATGTTCGCCTTCCTTCGATCGCTCGGATTCCCCGCCGCACTCAGTCTCGCCGCAGCCATCGCCTACGCGGGCAATTCGCAATTCATCGTCTGGATCTACCACCGCTGGGCGCTCGGATCGTTCTGCTGGTTTCCCTGGATCCTGTGGAGTCTCGAAATCGTCCGCCGCACGCCGATTCTCGGATTCGCCGGCCTCGCGGTATTCACATCCATGGCGCTGTTGGGCGGAAGCCTGCAATACGCTGCCCTCATCGTTATCGGCATCGCGTGCGTCATCGCCTCCTGGCCGGTCAAACGCGCAGCCACCGCCCTACTCGCTTCCGCCGCGGGACTCCTCCTGGCACTCCCGGCGCTATGGCCACAAGTCCAAGGCTTTCTCGACAACGCCGCCGCCGGTCACCATCGCGGCTCGCTCGGTTACGAAGCCGGATGGCTCGAACCGATTCTGTACCCCGCCATCCCGCTACTATCCGCGTTCCCAACATCGCTCGGCAGCGTCCGCACACTCGACCTCGCAAAAGCCTTCCATCAGGACTATTTCTCCATCGTCCACTTCGGATTCGTACCCGTAATCCTGGCGCTCGTCTGCATCTTCCATCGCGACACGCCGAGACCCGCACGATTCCTCATGATCGCCGGACTCCTCATCCCGATGACCCCGCTCGTCGGACTCCTGTATCCACGCGCCGCCATCCTGTTCGTCGCCGGCGGAGTCTGGGCCTTCGTCGATTTCTGGCAGCGCAACAACTCGGAACTGCCCCGCCGACTGCTCATCGGATTCGCCGCGATATCGCTTGCGTGGGGCGCCGCCAGCGCCGTCATCGCATTCAAGCGCCCGCAAATCGCCCACGCCGTTCAAACCAGAATCGACCGTGCAGGCGACTCGCGATTCTCCGACCCCGGTCTGATGCGCCAACGCGCGGCATCTTGGGTCGACGAACTGCCGATCTGGTCGGTTCGCCAATTCATCCCCTGGCTGCTGGCCGCCGTATCGCTGCTCGCTCTCCGATTCCGACGCCGCTACCCCACCACTGCGGTGTCACTGCTCATAGCCATGCTGACCCTCGAGACCGGACTCTTCGCACGCGACTGGATCACCATCTCCGATCGCCCACCCGGCACCGTGCTCGCGTCCACGCTCGATATCGAGACGCTCACCCAACTCGTCGGTCACGACCGCGTCTATCTCGCCGCGCCGAAGAATCATCCGCTATTCCCACCCAACACACTCGGCTTCTTCGGCATCGCGACTCTCGAAGGTTATGAGAGCATCTGGCCTGAGTCGATGTGGCACCAGCACGATTACGCCACCACCGCGAAGGCCCTCAACGAACAGGCTATCCGATTCGCCATCGCCCCCCGCGACAACGGCACAGAGCACTCATGCTGGAACCCTCAACCCCCAATCGCCGCCTGCTGGCCTCTGGTGATGCGTGCCGCTTCTTTCGAAGTCTTCCGAAACGATTACGCACTCCCGCGCTACTCGGTACCCGTGCAGGCCGAGACCTACAACCGGCGATCGCTACTGGTGCCGCCGAACACATCCTCGATTCACGTCGTCGAGAACTGGCACCCCGGTTGGCACTATCGAATCGGCCAGTCCCACTGGCAGCCCGCCATCAAAGCCTCCGACCGGAGCATGCTTCTGCCGCTCACTCCCGCCGCCACCAACCGAACGCTCCAACTCGAGTTCCAACCGCAAGACCATGGTGGACCCATCTGGGCCTGGATCGCGCTCCTGCTATTCATCACTGCCGCGGCAATTCGCGCGATGCGGACAGCGGTCACCCCAGCCACTCATCCACGTGCGCTCGCACAAACGAATCGTCCGTAAGATGTGGATACGCTCGCACCACACGATCGATCTCGTCCATCTGCCCCGCCGATAACTCCTCGTCGCGATCGAGACACCAGCGCCCTTCCAGTAGACCCTGCCGCCGCAGCACCTCATGAATCCCCGGGATACACCCGTGAAATCCGTTCGCCGCATCGAACAGCGCCGCATTCGCATCCGTCAGTTGCTGCGCCAGTGTCAGCAACTCCGGCGACGGACCGCCGCTCCGCACCTGCTCTAACATCTCCACCGCACGCCAAGTCCACACTGCCCACTGCCCCAACAATCCGCCCGCGAACCGCACGCTCGCGCCGCCTCCAAAATCAAACGGCGTCATCAGATCCACCAGAATGCTATCGTCATTCCCCGTATACAACGCGACCTCGCCCGCGCGTCCCGACTCCACCAACGCCCGCACTACATCCAACGTCTGATACCGATTGAACGGCGCGATCTTCACCGCCACCACATTCTCAATCTCCACGAACCGCCGCCAGAAGTCGTGCGAGAGAATTCGTCCACCCACCGCAGGCTGCAGATAAAATCCGAACACCGGCAGCACGCTAGCGACGAATCGCACATGCTCGATTAACTCATCCGTCGACGCTCCGCGCATCGCACCCAGACTCAGCAGCGCCGCATCATAGCCGAGCGACTTCGCCATCGCCGTCTCGCTCAATGCCTGCTCTGTGTGCCCCACCACACCCGCAATCGTCACGACATCGCGACCCTCGCACTCCTCGCGCGCAATCCGCAGTACCGGCTCATACAACCCGACTTCACGAATCGCAAACTGCGTCGTATGCACACCCACCGCAACACCACCTGCGCCCGCCGCGAGATAGTATCGCGACAACGCCCGCTGCCGCCGCTCATCCAACCTGCGATCCGCCGTCAGCGCGAGCGGATGCGCCGGAATCACCATGCCGCGCTGCAGTTTCTCCCGAAGGTCCGCCATCAGAACTGACCATCCCGAGTCTCAAAATGCGTAGGTTTCCCGTGCGTCGCACCGCCCATGCCGATCCATTGTGTCACCCACTCGATCATCTGCCACAACGTCACTCGCGGATATCCGAACAGTCGAGTCGCATGAGCCCCGTTGCTCAATAATGACGTGCTTGCCTCCGCGCCATCCAAAATCGGATCCACTCCGAACCGTCGCCCAAACTCATTCGCCAGATAACGTACACCCACCATCTCCGGCCCACTCAAATTCAACACCAGTGCCGGCGACTGCGCATGCGCCAGCGATCGCAGACACATCGAGTTCGCATCGCCCTGCCAGATCACGTTCACTGCACCCATCCGCAGATCTACCGGACGGCGCTCGAACACGCACCGCCCCACATCCAGCAGGACCCCATACCGCAATTCGTTCGCGTAATTCAGGCGCAGCAAAACCACCGGCGTCGAGTACGCCCGCGACACATACTCGAACATCCGCTCGCGCCCCAGCGCCGACTGCGCGTACTCGCCAACCGGATTCGGCGGCGTGAACTCCGTCGCGCCCCCACTCACCGGCGGCACCAGCGGATAGACATTGCCGGTCGAAAATGCAACCACCCGCGACCCGCGATACCGCTCCGCCACCATCCCCGGCAGATACGTATTCATCGCCCAAGTCATGTGCTCGCCGCCCGTCGTGCCGAACTTCATCGCGGCCATGAAAATCACATTCGGAGCATCCGGCAGCGCCCCCACCGCATCCGGTTCCAGCAGATCCGCCGCGATCGTCTTCACGCCCGCGCTTTCCAACTGCTCGCGGACCCCGCTCCGAGAAAATCGCGCCACCGCGATTACGTCATGCGAAGCCCCAGCCTTCTCCATTGCACGACGCGCGCGCATCGCCAGCGACGGCCCCATCTTCCCGCCCGCGCCGATAATCAGCAGATCGCCATCCAGCGCGCTCATCGCCTCAATATCGGAATCGTACGGCTCCGATAAGAGATCATCCAGTTCCGCTTCAGTCCTTATCATCGTGTCTCGCCAGAGACATCATCGCGCGTTTTCGAGATACGCGATATAGCCCCGAAACAGAACCTCGCCTGCCTCGGCCCCGAAAATCGGCGACAGCGATGCGACACACCACGCCCGCACATCCTCCCGAGCCGCCCCATTCCGCATCGCAAACGCGACGTTGGTCTCAGTCATCACGTACTCGACATATGCCTCGAAACCCATCCGCAGCCCGACTTCGAAACCCTCGCTCAAAACCGTGAACCCAGTCGCCACTTCCCTCAGCACGTCCGGATTCATCACGCGAGCCTCATTCGGCGACCACGGATAACGCTCGATGAAGCGATCAAACCACGCGTCCAATTCCGCCGATTCGCGCAAACTCCGGCCCGTCGAAAAGTCGTACACCACGATCATGCCGCCCCTACGCAGTACACGCCGAGCTTCTACGAAGAACAACGCCGGATCCGCATAATTCAACGACCCCGCTGCCGTAATGAGATCCACCGAGGCCCGCATGAAAGGCAGCCTCTCAGCACCACCCACCACAAAGTCGGCACCCGGTGCCACTTCGCGAGCCCATGCCAGCATCGGTTCCGCGGGCTCCATCCCGATCACATGCCGGGCCATCCCCACCAGCGGCCGCGTCGACAATCCCGCTCCGCACCCGACGTCCAACGCGCGATCCACAGCCACAACTCGGCGCCGCACTCGATCGATCACCAGCGGATGCACCGCCGGTCGCGCCGTCGCGTAACCCGCCGCCAAACTCCCAAATGGATTCGTCACCACTAACTCCGATAGAGCCCGTGCTCGCGAATATACGCCAGCACTTTCGACGGCAACTCCGACGGCGACTCGCCCTCCGCCAGCCTCCGCCGCAGATCCGTCGACGACACCGGCAGCGCCAGTGTATCCAAGCGGTGCACAGTTGCCGCTTCCGGCGCGTGATACTGATGACCCGGCCGAGTCACCACGATAAACTCCACCGCCCGCAACACATCCCGCCACCGGTACCACGACTGAATCTCCGCGAATGCATCCGCCCCAATGATGAAGAACAGCCGGTCGCCCTCCGCCAGCGTCGACCGCAGCCGCTCAATCGTCACGATGGAATAACTCCGCTCCGAGCCCTCCTCCAGCCGCGACGGCTCAAGCCTCGGATGCTTCAAGCACGCGAGTTCCACCATGCGATATCGATCCTCGAAACTCGCATGAGTCGCGCCAGGCTTGTGCGGCGGATTCGCGGCCACCACCAGCAGCACGCGGTCTATGTCGAACTGCTGAGCGGCCTCAGTCGCAACCATGATGTGGGCGCAATGCACCGGATCGAAGGTGCCGCCGAATATGGCGATGTTCAACGTCCCCGCTCCGGCCCATGCACCGTCGCACTCAACAGACCTACACCGTCGATGCGCGCGCGAACCGTATCGCCCGCGTGAATCCGCGCGCCTTTCGGACACCCCGTCGAAATCAGATCGCCCGGATAAAGCGTGAAATAATCGCTGTGGAATCGCACCAGCCCATTCGGCCGGTGCCGCATGTTCCGCACGAAATCGCGCGAGCAAACGCCGTCGTTGTGCTCGGTCACCACCTCCAGCCCATCCACGTCATTCACCTCATCCGCCGTCACAATCACCGGCCCGAAACTGAAGAACGTATCGATGCTTTTCGCCCGGGTCAGATAGCGCGGATTCCGCCGCAGTACATCCAGCGCAGTCAGATCCAGAGTCGTCGTGTATCCGAAGATCACGGACGGCACATCGCCCGCCGGTACGAAACGGCACGTTTTCCCGATCACCACGCCAAGTTCGCCCTCGGCATCCACTTCGTTCGAAACCTCCGGCGGCGGCAGCACGATTCGTCCACCCGGATCGAACATGCACGACGCCGGCTTCATGAAACTCCCCGGCTCTTCGGGTTGCGTCGCCTGAATATCTTCAGCGTGCGACTTATAGTTCAGCCCGATGCACCAGATCTTCGGCGGCACATCGTACGGCAGCACCGGCCGCACCTCCGTTACCGGAATCGTCTCAACTCCCCGCAGATCCCGCAGCGGCTCCACATCGCCCGACTGAATAATCGCCAGCACATCGTCCGGCACAAACGTACCGCGACGTGCGTTGATCTCCGCCACCGGCGCGATCGCGCCATCCACGACAACTCCGCTGTTCTTCCTGCCTTCGAATTCGAATCGAATGAGTTTCATAGTGTTCGTGCGAGATCCACCAGATCGCTGAACACTCCGTACGCGGTCTGCTCCACCTGCGGCGAGATGGAAACAGTCCCGACAGTGCCCATCAGATCGGTATGAAACAAGATGATATTCGATGTGCCCTGCACCGTGGCAAGCACATCATTGTCGTCCAGCACTTCCGCCCGCACGCGGACTCGCACACCCTCCGCAGTCCGCTTCCCGCGAGTCACCAGCACGACGGTCTTGCGCTTCGCCGCGAGTTCCCGCACCCGAGCCGTCGTCAAACGCCCGATCCCCCGCCGGTCCACATCCAGCGGAGTCATCCGCGCATCCATCAGCACATTGGCCAATGCCGCGCCCTTCGCCGCCGAGTCCCACCCATCGGTGTCATAACTCGCATCCGCTTCAGCTATACCCAACTCCTGCGCATACCGGATCCCGTCCTCGAAGGTCAGCCCGTCCTTCATCGCCGCGATCACCAATTTGCTCGTCGAGTTCAACGCCCCCGCAAATCCCAGCACCTCGACGCCGGGCAAATTGTTCCGAGCCATGTTGAAAACCGGCGCACCATCCATCACCGTCGATTCGAATCGGAACTGCACACCCGCGCGATTCGACTCGTCGCACAACTCGCGATACGCATGCGCCACTGGACCCTTGTTCGCCGTCACCACGTGCAATCCGCGCGCGAATGCCGATCGAATATGGCTGATGGCCGGTTCACCCGTAGCCGGATTCAGCGTCGTCAACTCCACTGCGACCTCGGCCGCGGCCCGCTCGAGAAACTCGTCCACCGAAGCCGCCGCCGCACCAAACTCCGGAGGATTGTAAGAGGTGCCGTGACGCGCCGTATGAATCGCGACAATCTTGAACGGATACGCAGACCGCTTCGCCTCGATGAGCCGTGCAAAAGCGCGGCCGACGTTCCCGCATCCGATGAGCGCGAGTCGCACAACCGGGCTACATTAATTCGGAAGTACTGAAGAAGAACGGAATCTCGACCGCGGCCGTTTCCGGCGCATCCGATCCATGCACGCAGTTGCGCTCGATGCTCGCCGCGAAGCGTTTGCGAATGGTGCCCTCGGCCGCGTTCGCCGGATTCGTAGCGCCCATCACATCACGCCACTTCGCGATAGCGTCTTCACGCTCCAGCGCAAGCACCACCACGGGACCCTCCGTCATGAACCGCACCAGGTCGTTGTAAAAGCCCCGCTCGCGATGAACCGCGTAGAAGCCCTCCGCCTCCGCCCGGGTCAACCGCTTCTGCTTCATGCCGATGATCTTGAATCCTTCTTCGAGAATGATCGAGATGATCTCGCCCTGCTTGCCGTCCGCGACAGCATCGGGCTTAATAATCGCAAATGTTCGCTGCATCTGAGTCCTTGGTTATTTGAGCCGCATGCGCACGGTCTCGCCCATATCGGCGGGCGTCGCACACACCGTCACTCCCGCGTCGCGCATGGCCTTGATCTTGTCTTCCGCTTTGCCCGATCCGCCCGAGATGATGGCGCCTGCATGGCCCATCCGCCGTCCGGGAGGAGCGGTCTGTCCCGCGATGAATCCGATTACCGGCTTCTTCACGTTCGCCGCGATGTACTCCGCCGCGGTCTCTTCCGCATTGCCGCCGATCTCGCCGATCATCACGATCGCGTGCGTATCGGGATCCTCGTTGAACAGCCGCAGCGCATCCACGAAATTCGTTCCGATAATCGGATCGCCACCGATACCGATACACGTCGACTGCCCGATCCCGAGCCCCGTCAACTGCCCCACCGCCTCATACGTCAGCGTGCCCGAGCGCGACACGACACCCACGTTCCCCTGACGATGAATGTGACCCGGCATGATGCCGATCTTGCACTTACCCGGCGAAATAATCCCAGGGCAGTTAGGCCCAATCAGACGCGTCGTGGGACGCTCATTGAGATAATCCCAGACGCGCACCATATCCACCGTCGGAATGCCTTCGGTGATGCACACCACCAGCGGTAACTCCGCATCCGCGGCTTCCATGATCGCGTCGGCCGCATACGGCGGTGGTACGAAAATCACCGACGCGTTCGCGCCCGTGGCCTCCACGGCTTCCTTCACGGTGTTGAACACCGGACGGTCCAGATGCGTGCTGCCGCCCTTGCCCGGCGTCACTCCGCCCACGACATTCGTGCCGTACGCGATCGCCTGCTCCGCGTGAAAACTGCCTTCCCGCCCAGTGAATCCCTGAACAATCAGGCGCGTCTCTTCATTTACCAGAACGCTCATTTCGCGAGTGCCACTACTTTCTCCGCGGCGTCTTTCATGCCGTCGGCCACCGTGAAGTTCAAGCCCGATTCCTTCAGAATCTCCCGCCCAAGATCCACGTTCGTGCCTTCCATGCGAACCACAATCGGCACCTGCATATTCAACTCGCGAGCCGCGGCCACCACCCCGGTCGCCAGCGTGTCGCATCGCAGAATGCCGCCGAAAATATTGATCAACACCGCGTGTACGCTCTTATCGGAAATCAAAATGCGGAACGCGTTCTTGATCTGCTCCGCAGTCGCGCCGCCGCCGACATCCAAAAAGTTTGCCGGACTCCCGCCTGCGTACTTGATGATGTCCATGGTCGACATCGCCAGCCCCGCGCCGTTCACCATGCAGCCCACCGTGCCGTCGAGCTTGATGTAATTCAATCCGAACTTCGACGCTTCCACTTCCAGCGGATCCTCTTCGTTCAAGTCGCGCAGTTCCTTCAGGTCCTTGTGCCGGTACAGCGCGTTGTCGTCGAAGTTGATCTTGGCGTCCAGCGCGTACACCTTGCCGTCCTTCGTGATGATGAACGGATTGATCTCCGCCAGCGATGCATCCATCTCGACGTAGGCTTTCGCCAGCGCGGTCATCGCCTGCACTGCGGCGTTCACAGTGCTCGCCGGCATGCCGATCCCGAACGCGAGATTGCGTGCCTGAAACGGCAGCAAGCCAGTGCCCGGATCAATCACTTCCTTCAGGATCTTCTCCGGCGTCTTGGCAGCCACCTCTTCGATGTCCATGCCGCCAGCCGCCGATGCCATCATCACCGGCTTACCCTGCGCGCGATCGAGCACGATGCCGAGATACAACTCGCGTTCGATGGGCAGTGTCTCTTCAATCAGTAGCCTCTGCACCACGCGCCCTTCCGGACCCGTCTGGTGCGTCACCAGCGTCATGCCCAGCATCTTCGACGCGAGTTCGCGCGCCTCCGTCGCATCCTTTGCGATCTTCACACCGCCGCCCTTGCCGCGGCCGCCCGCGTGAATTTGGGCTTTAACTACCACGCTGCCGGTTAATTCGCGCGCTGCCTCTTCCGCTTCGTCCGCGCTGTACGCTACTCGGCCCCGTGGCACGGGAACGGCGTAGCGGGCGAGAATCGCCTTCGCTTGATACTCGTGGATTTTCATTGGATTAGGCCTGGATTTCTTGACTATATGCTAATCTCAAGAAAAGCCAGAAACCCCACTATAGCATGCCCTTCCTGCCGTTCCTTCACCGCGTTGCCGCGAATGAGGACCTTTCGCGAGCCGACGCCCGCGAAGCCATGTCACTGATACTCGAAGGCGACGCGACAACTCCGCAAATCGCCGCATTCCTCGTCGCACTCAAGATGAAGGGCGAGACTTCCGACGAAGTGCTCGGATTCGCTACCGCCATGCGCGAACGCGCCGAAGTGGTCGACGCCCAAGTCCCCGGCGAGACCCTCCTCGATACCTGCGGCACCGGCGGCGATTCCCTCGGTACCTTCAACATCTCCACCATCGCGGCGTTCGTCGCCGCAGGTGCCGGAGTCCACGTCGCCAAACACGGCAATCGTTCCCTCTCCAGCCGCTGCGGCAGCGCCGATATCCTGGAGGCCCTCGGCGTTCGCATTCAGTTGACTCCCGAACAGGTGGGCCGTTCCATCCGTGAAGTCGGCATCGGATTCCTCTTCGCACCGTCGCATCATCCCGCCGTCAAATACGCCCAGCCCGCGCGCGCCGAATTGAAGATGCGGACCGTCTTCAATCTCCTCGGTCCGCTCACGAATCCCGCTGGAGCGCACACCCAACTCATCGGAGCCCCATCGCCCGAAGCCGCCGAGCTAATGGCCCAGGCCATCTCCGGACTCGGCACCGATCGCGCGTTCATCGTCCATGGATTCGACGGTCTCGACGAAGTCAGCACCACCGGTCCGACCCTGATCTACGAAGTCACCCGCACCCGCTTCGACAAGCACCTGTGGACTCCCGCCGATTTCGGAATTCCTCGCGCCACGCTCGCCGATCTCGCCGGCGGCGATCGCGATGAAAATTGCGGAATCGCCCGCCGCATCCTGGCCGGTGAGAAAGGCGCACCCCGCGACATCGTCGTCGTGAACGCCGCCGTCGCTCTACTCGCCGCCAGCCGCGCCAAGGACCTCCGCGCCGCCGTGACCCTTGCCGAAACCTCTATCGATTCCGGAGCGGCGGCCGCCAAGGTCGAACGGCTCGCCGCCTTCACGCAGCAGTTATAACCCGCTACTGAAACACCTCGTCCACCGGGACAATCTTCACATTGTCCTCCTTGATCTTCAGCGGATAACTCGCGACAGTCTTATCCTCCGCCATCACTTCTTCCGGCTTCGGCGAGTTATAAGTCATGGGCGATGGCTCTCCGTTCACTAACTTCTTCTTCAGCGCTTCGCAGCCCTGCGCTACCACGACAATATCCAGATTCTCGGTCTGTAGATGCTTCTTGATAGCCCGGTTGACATCCGCCAGCGTCAGTTTCGCTAACCCGTTCTGGACATAGCTCCGGTAGTCGGGAATTCCGTAGTATTTGCTGTCGATCAGATAACCGAGTTCCGCATCGTTCGTCTTCATTAGCAGATTCGTGTACTTCTGCAGAAAACTCCGCGTCCGCTCGAACGACTCTTCATCCAGGCCCTTGTTCACCAACTTGTCCAGTTCGAACATCGCCAGCCGCAGCGCAAACTCCGCCGTCGGCGGCTCCACCGGCCGGATCCAGATCTGGAAGATCTGGCTGATGCGCCCCAGGTTCGGCGCCGGCTCGAACCGGTACATGCCTTGCGGGAAATACTCGATATACACGTAATCCCCATAATTCAGCCCGCGCAATTCGCGCATGCGCTGATACAGAAGTCCTGTGCTATTGCGATGCTGTCCCAGATACGCCTCCGTCACCAGCAGTGCAAGGAAATCCGGGTCGCCGCGCCGCACATCAATGGGAAACCCGATCGAGTACGCGACTGAGCGCGTCTGTTTCTCCACCATCGTCACCTGCCGGCCCTCGATCTTCTTCACATCCAGCGGTTCCAGATCCTCTTTCACCCCGACCGCCATCTTCCCCTCGAAGTCCTTCTTCACCCGGTCCGCAAACCCCACCGGAAATCCGCCGGCGAGCCCGATGATCAGATTCCGCTGCGTGTAATGGGTCTTGTAGAAAGCCTGCAGATCGGCTATCGTCATCTTCTCGAGCGCGGAAATCGTCCCCACGTTTTCATGCCCGTACCGAGTCCCTTGGTAGATCTGGTCGTACAAAACCTCCTTGCCTAGTTCTTCGTCGTTCGATCCCCGCAAACTCACCTTCAGGTAATTGATCGCATCCTGCCGGACTCGCTCAAAATCCTCGGGCCGCCATCCCGGATCCAACACCATCGAGCGGAATACTTTGTAGTAGGCCTCCAGATTGTCCCGATGAGTCGACCCGCTGAAGGTGGTCATTTCCTTATCCACCTGGCTGTTGACGCTAGCCGCCATCGGAAACATCTTTTCGATTACCTGCTTATAAGTCAGCTCCTTGGTGCCACCCTCGGACAGCATCGCGGCTGTCAGCGCGGCAGCCCCCTCTTTGCTCTTTGGATCGGCCGCCGCGCCCGTTCGAAACACAAACCGGAAGGTCACAATTGGGTTGCTGTTCGGCAGCGTTACCACCGCGGGTTCATCCGCGGCGAACGCCAGACCCGCAACGCTTAGTAGTAATACCGCAAGGGCTCTCATTTCTCCGCCCCCGTCAACGTCACGATGGTCCGGCCATTTTCCGCGAAATACTTCTTCGCAACCGCCTGAATATCTTCTGGAGTTACTTTGTCGTACATCTCGTACATCTTGTTGATCGTGTCCGGCGACCGCCGCAATGCAACGAATCGCGCCACGGTCCCCGCAATTGCCTCGCTGTTATCCATCTCCATCGCGAAGCTGTACCGTAGGTGTTTCTTCACTTCCTCCAGCCGGTCCTGACTCACCAGTGTGTCCTTAAATCCGTGGAAAGTCTCCAGAATCGACTCCTCCACTGTCTTCATGTCTTTCGGTTTCTTCACCCTGGCCATCGCCGTGAACAAGTAGGGATCCACGTGGTTCTCGTATCCGCCTTCCAGATAATCTACAAGCTGGTCCTGAATCACCAGCCGCTGGTACAAGTTGGAGTTTTCGGAAAAGCCGAGAAACCCGATCAGATCCAGCGCCGCCATGTCCTTTACGGTGTCGGAGTAAGCCGGCACCTTGTACGCGATCACCATCCAGGGCAAAGTCGCTGACGGCCAGTTGACGTGATTGCTGCGCGGACCCTTCTGCGCCGGTTCCACCGGAATCTCGGCCTTGTAACTACCCCGCTTCCAGTCGCCCCAATACTTCGCCACCTGCGACTGCACATTCGCCGGCTTCACATCCCCCGCCACGATAATCGTCGTGTACTCGGGCCGGTAATAGCGGTCGAAAAACTTCTTGCTGTACTCGTACTGCTGCGGCATATCCTGCACATCTTTGAGGTAGCCCATCGTCGTGTGCTTGTAAGTCGACTTATCGAACGCCGTGTCGCGCAGCACTTCGTACAGTTTCTGCACCGGCGACGCGCTGTTCTTGTTGTACTCGCCCAACACGGCAAGCGACTCCGTCTTCAGAATCGCGGGCGAGTACTCCAGGTGCTCAAACCGGTCCGCTTCCAGCCGCAGAATCGTGTCCAGATCTTCTTTGGAGAACGTGGTGTGATAGGCTGTGAGATCGTCGGAGGTGAATGCGTTCGACGCCGCTCCCGCCTCTTTCAAGATGCCCTGATACTTCTCCGGCGGATTGTCCTTCGTGCCCCGGAACATCATGTGTTCGAACAGGTGCGCGAAACCACTCTTGCCGGGCTCCACCTCATTGCGCGATCCGGTCTGGACCACGATGAAAACGGAGACGACGTTCGGGAAATCGGTGGGAATGGTGATGAGCCGAAGTCCATTCGGGAAATCGTGCTGATCGTAGGAATAGGGAAAAACTTTCTGGCTGGGTGCCGTCGCGGCGAGCAGCGCCGGAACCAAAGCACAGGCCAGCAGCAAACTGCGTACCATACTCCCAGTTTCGCAGAGCGATCCGCGGAAAATAAACCACGGGCCACGGATCCGCCGCCGCCTCAGCAGCCCTTCGCGCTTCCGGACTACCCTTGAGCCGCATGCCCGACTCAACTGGCACCCGCGACCCCTCCTCGTAAGCCGCGTCCGCAGACCCCTCGCCCGCCTCAACAGCCCTTCGCGCTTGTGGACTAACTCGTGCCTTCACTCTCTCAAGCCTGGTCTCCCCGCCAAAACTGGCCACCAGCCGCTAGCCACCAGGCACTCCCTCCACTATCTGCCAAAAATAAACCGCGACCGCCGCGGATCCGCCGCTCCGTGCAGCACCCCATCGCGCTTCAGAATCAACGTCGGCGACGACCCGTTGCTCCAATCCGACGTGATCCGAATCTTATGGCCCATCGCTGTCAACTCGTCCGCCGCCTCCTTGCTGATCCGTCCCTCCAGGTTCACTTGGCCCGGCGTGAACTCGTGGCCCGCAAACGAACTATAGAAATGCTCGGTCTGGAATCGGGGCGCCTCCGCGGCCTCCTGCGGCGACATCCCGAACTCGACAATATTCAAAAACACCTGCAGCAACGCCTGATCCTGATTGTCACCTCCAGGCGTCGACATCTCGAGATAGAAATCGCCATCCTTCGTCACTAACGTCGGGCTCAGCGTTACTCGAGGCCTCTTGCCCGGCGCAAGCTGATTCGCATGCCCCGGCGTCATCACGAACGACTGCAGGCGCGTCGTGAACGGAATGCCCGTATCGCCCGCAATCACCGACGGCAGCCACGCCCCGCTCGGAGTAGCCGAAAATGCGTTCCCCTTGCTGTCCACGACGTTCACACACGTAGTGTCATGCGCATCCGACGCGCCGGGCGTCGAATTCATCGGCGCGGAACTACCCAGGTCCCCCGGACGGCTGTCCATCGAAGCCCTACGCGGATCAATCAGCTTCCGCCTCTCGGCTGCATACTCCTTCGACAGCAGAATCTCTTCCGGGATTTTCGAGAACTTAGGATCGCCGTAATAGCGGTCCCGATCGGCAAATGCCAGTTTCACCGCCTCAATTACCGTATGCAGATACCGTGGCGAGTTATGCCCCATCGACTTTAAGTCGAAGCCTTCCAGAATATTCAAAGCCTCCAGCATCACCGGACCCTGCGTCCAAAAGCCCGGCTTATAAACTTCGTACCCGCGATAACTCGTTGACTTCGGCGTATCCTCATCCGCCTTAAAATCCGCCATATCCTGATAACTGATCAGTCCGCCGTTGGCCTCCGAGAACGCGCCAATCCGCTTCGCAATCGACCCGCGATAGAACGCGTTCCGCACCGCTTGTATCTTCTTCGCCCGGTTGCCGCGAGCCTTCTTCTCCGCTGCCACTAACTCCCGTAGCGTCTTCGCAAGACTCGGCATCCGCACCAGGTCCCCGCGCAAGGGCACAGCGTCATTTGGATAGAAGAAGTCGTGCGACGCCGGCCACAAATCGATGATCCGCTTGTAACTTCGCAGAAAATTCGCAAACTCTTCCCCAATTGGAAAGCCATCGGCGTACTCGATGGCCGGCTCCACCACCTGCGCGAAACTCATCGTGCCGTGTTCGGCCAGCGCCAGCATCAGGCCGTCGAAAACACCCGGAACCGTCGCGGCCAGAATACCCTCGCCGGGAATTGGCGCCATCCGGTTCGGATCCTCCCATGGCTCCGGTTGCCGGTGCGAGTAGAAGTCCACCGTCGCGCGCCGCGGAGCCACCCCGACGCCGCTGATCGCGATCACTGGCTTCCCCGCCATCTTGATCAACAGCGGCATCTCCCCGCCGAGCCCAAACCGATTCTGCTCGACGACCGCAGCCGCCAGCACCGTCGCGACCCCCGCATCCACGGCATTGCCGCCCTTCTCCAGCATCTGGAAACCCGCCGCGACTTCCTGATTATTCGCCGCGCCCACCAGGTAGTGCGTCCCGCGAACCGCGGGGAACATCGTCGGCGGATCGGCCGCCAGCGGAAGCGTAGACAACGCCATCAACGCGATGAGATATCTCATAGGGTTCTTCCATTCTCCACCAGCCTCCGGTACTTCCGCAGAAGCTCGTAAATCACCACGCCACCCGCCGTGGCCACGTTCAGCGAATGCTTCAACCCGAGCATCGGAATCCGCACGTGCGTATCGCAATTCTCCAGCAGCGCGGGCTGCACACCATCCACTTCGTGTCCAAACAACACGCACACCGGAAAGCGAGGCTGCCAGTCGAACAGATTCACCGAATGCACGCTGGTCTCAATCGCTGCGATCTCATAACCCCGCGAATGCAGCGTCCCCAGCACCTCCGCCGCATGCCACGAATGCGTCCACGGCACCCGTTCTTCCGCCCCGAGCGCCGTCTTCTTCAATGAGCGGTGCGGCGGATGCCCGGTAATCCCGCACAGCCATAACTGCTCAATACCCGCAGCATCGGCCGTGCGAAAAAACGATCCGACGTTATACAAACTCCGCACATTATCCAGCACGACACACACCGGCAACCGTCCCATCGCCTCGTAAGGCGCCGAAGCAGAAGTTGCCAGATAAGGGAGCCGGTCCATCGCGACGTGCCCATTCTACGATGTGCGCCAAGCCGCCACGAACTCGGCTCGTAAGACGCAGTTACCCGATCGATCACCACACGCCATCGTGCGATGCGCCCATGTCATCGAACCAAGCCTGTCGCGCACTCCGGCAGCAGCACCATCCGCGCCCGACCCGTCGCGACCTGCTGCTTCGCCAACCTCAGCAGCCACGAACTTTCATCGGCCCACAGTCCCGTTGCCCACGCCGGCAGGAGCGTCATCCGCTCCGATCCATCACGACCTGCCACTCTGTCAATTCTCATGGGCGCGTCCGCCACAATGTGAGAACTGCGGGTTTTCGGGATTGGCTGGCGGCGTGCTTCGGAGGGACGGGCTAAGCCACGAGGGCAACTCCGCCTCTGCCTCCGCCGTATTCTACGATGGTCCCTATGGTCACACTGACGGGTGCGGCGCTCACCGTCGAGCAGGTCCACGCAGTTGCCGTTCGCGGCGAACACGTCAACATCGCCGAAGCTGCCCACCAGCGAATGCGCGAATCGCGAGCCATCGTCGACCGCCTCGCATCCGGCGACCAGGCCGTTTACGGAGTGAACACCGGAGTCGGATTGCTCGCCGATGTCCGCATCTCCACCAACGAACTCGAACAGCTTCAACGCAACATCGTGCGATCGCACGCCGTCGGTGTCGGCCCTCTATTACACCGCTCCGTTGTCCGCGCCATGATGCTGATTCGCGCAAACGTTCTTGCCATCGGATGTTCCGGCATCCGCGCCATCGTTGCCGACCGTCTCTGCGATCTGCTCAATCACGGCATCACTCCCATCGTGCCCTCGCGGGGCAGCGCGGGCGCCAGCGGAGATCTCGCGCCCCTCGCCCACATGGCGCTCGTGCTGATCGGTGAAGGGGAAGCCGACCTCAATGGCGACCACCTCCCCGGGGCCGAGGCTCTCCGGCGCGCCGGTCTCGACCCGCTCACGCTCGAAGCCAAGGAAGGCATCTCGCTCGTCAACGGCACCCAGGCGATGCTGGCCGTTGGATGCCTCGCGCTGCTCGATGCCGAAGTCCTCGCGAACACCGCCGATCTCGTCTGCGCGATGTCCCTCGACGCTCTGAAAGGCACGCCCCGCGCCTTCGATCCGCGCATTCAACAGGTCCGCCCCCATCCCGGCCAAATCGCGAGCGCCGCAAACCTCGTCCGCATTCTCGAGGGCAGCGAAATCCGCCAAAGCCATATCACTTGCCGCCGCGTCCAGGATGCTTACTCTCTCCGTTGCGCCCCGCAAGTTCACGGGGCCGTCCGCGACACCATTGCCGCCGCGCGGCGTACTTTCGAAATCGAACTTAACTCTGTCACCGACAACCCGCTCGTTTTCGGCGACGATATCATCTCAGGCGGTAACTTCCACGGTGAACCGCTCGCGCTCAATCTCGATTACCTCGCCATCGCGCTCACCGTGCTCTCGGGATTCTCGGAGCGCCGCATCGATCGCCTCGTCAACCCCGCGCTCAACGAAGATCTGCCGCCCTTCCTCACCAACCACGCGGGACTTGAGTCCGGATTCATGATGCTGCAAGTAACCGCCGCCGCGCTCGTGGCCGAGAACCGCGTACTCGCAACCCCCGCGTCGCCTGGGTCCATCACCACCAGCGGCAACAAAGAAGACTTCGTCAGCATGGGCATGACCGCCGCGATCAAACTGCAACAGGTCGTCGAGAACACTCGATTCGTCCTCGCCATCGAAGCCCTGACTGCCGCCCGTGCGCTCGATTGCCTCCGCCCGCTACGGTCGAGTCCCGTCATCGAGAAATCACGCGACTGCCTGCGCGCCGTCTCCCCCGAGTGGCTGCACGACCGTCCTCTTGCTCCCGACATCGCTGCCGTGGCGGACCTCATCGCACGTGGCGAACTCAGCGAGTAGCATCCAGGAAACGCAATCGCTCCGCTAAGTCATGTACACGGAGATATGCGACGCCGCCCGGTAACCCATCTTCGTGTACATCGGCATACCAGCGCGCGTCGCCTGTAGCACTGTCGTTTCTAACCCGTGAGATTTCCGATAACTCGCAATTACGTCCCGCATCAGTCTCTCGGCATACCCCTTGCGCCGGTGCTGCGGCAGCGTGCTGACCGAGTAGATCCCGATTGCATTCGACGCCACCACGACAGCCGTAGTCGCCACCGGGGTTCCCTTCACATAACCGATGTATCCGTGATAGTCGTGCGCCCAGGCCTTCTCCTCGCCATACACCGATTGGCACGTGACGAACGGAATGTCGAAGTTCATCGAGGTGATGTGCGCGAAATCGGATCGCGTCTTGGCATCGGAAACGCGCTGGTACTCAACCTCCGGCAATGGCCGCGACGGGGGCCGCAAGCGTTCCGCGATCATTCCCGGCGCTTCGGTCAATTTGCGCAGACGCTCATCGGCGAACAATGCCGGCGCCTTCTTCCGGACTCCCTCGTCCAGCATCTCTTCGCATATCCACAACGACCAGCGCGTCTGCCTCTGCTCGAAATACTTCGCGGCCGTCGCAAGGCGCCTCACCAGTTCATCGCGCCTGCGCACCTCTGAGGTGAGCATCGCAATGTTGAACACCGAGTAGTTCACGCCGGAATCGATCAGCAAGAGGCCATCGCGCTCCGTGATGTCGCCCTTCCCGCTCGCCCGGCCGAAGAACTTCATCATGGCCCGCAGGTTGCTTTCGATGATGGAGACTGCCTGCTCGGCCACGGCGCGATTACAGCAGAGTAAGTGGGTCCACGTCAATCACCAGCGACGTAGGATTCCACTTCTGCCCGGCTGCAAACCTCCGTATCTCGTTGAGTAACTCGTTCAGTCGCTTGCGATGCGCCGATTTGATCAACAACTGGTACCGGTACTCGTCTTTTAGTCGCGGCACCGGCGCCTCCGCTGGCCCCAGAACCTTGATGTTTTCCGGGGACGGAATCAGCAGATGCCCGAGTTCGGTGCTCATGCGGTGCGCATCCTCCTGCCGCGCGCTCCGGACCAGAATGTTGGCCAGAGCCGAAAACGGCGGATACCGCATGAGCCGGCGAAATTGTAACTCCTTCTCATAAAAGCCCGCGTAATTTTGTTCGGATGCATACCGGACCGCGTAATGATCCGGATTAATAGTCTGCACCAAGACAATCCCAGGTAAATTGCCCCTTCCCGCACGCCCCGCGGCTTGGGTCAACAACTGGAAGGTTCGCTCCGCGGCGCGAAAGTCAGGCAGACCCAATCCTGTATCGGCCGACACGATTCCAACCAGCGTCACGTTCGGGATGTCGTGTCCCTTCGCAATCATCTGCGTGCCAACCAGGATGTCGAAATTACCTTCGCGGAAACCCTGCAGAATGGTCTCAAACTGGCGCTTCCCCACAACCGTATCGCGATCCATTCGCGTGATTCGTGCCTTCGGAAACGCTCCGTGTAACTCGTCCTCCACGCGCTCGCTGCCGGTTCCCAGAAATTGCATGTACTCGCTGCCGCATTTCGGGCACACATTCGGAATGCGATCGGCGTAATTGCAGTAATGGCACAGCATCCGCCGGTCGCGGCGGTGATAAGTCAGGGTCACCGCGCAGTTGATGCATTGCATGCGCTCGCCGCACGACCGGCAGGCGGCGAAACTGGAAAATCCGCGGCGGTTCAGCAGCAGCATCGTCTGTTCGCCATTCCCTAGACGGTGCTCGATCTCCTCGAGCAGACGGCGCGAAAATGTGGCATGCTTGCGCGTCTCCAGGAACTCCTGCCGCATATCGATCAACTCGACTTGCGGCAGAGGCCGCTTCTCGATTCGTTCCGGTAACTCGAGCAACGCATACTTGCCCCGTTCGACGTTGAACCGCGATTCTAGACTCGGCGTCGCCGACCCCAATACGACACACGCTCCGGCCTGTTGTGCGCGGACGATCGCGACATCGCGGCCGTTATACCGCGGCGTCTCCTGCTGCTTGTAACTCGCGTCGTGCTCTTCATCGACGATAATCAGCCCGAGGTTTCGCACGGGTGCGAAGACGCCCGATCGTGTGCCCACCACAACACTCGCCGCGCCCGACCGGATGCGGCGCCACTGCTCGGCCCGCTCGGTGTCGCTGAACTTCGAGTGCAGAATGGCCACGTGATCGCCGAATCGATCGAAAAACTGGCCGGCCATCGCCGGTGTCAACGCGATTTCCGGTACCAGCAGCAGCGCGCTCCGCTGCAACGCGAGCGAGGCTTCGATGGCCCGCAGGTAGACCTCGGTCTTGCCCGACCCGGTGACGCCCTGCAACAGAATTGGCTTGAATTGTCCCGATTCCATCGACTCACGAATGGATTCGAACGCCGCGAGTTGGTGTGGATTCAACGTGTGCTGCACCCGGAATCCCGACGTCGAGTGCACGATCGATTCGGTCTTGAGCGTGACCACATGTTTCCTCGCCAGAGCGCGTGCGGCCTCGCTCGCCTTGGCCACTTGTAATTCCAATTCCGCCAGATTATGACTGCCGGGATGCAATTCGAGATAGGCCAGTAACTCACGCTCGGTCTTGGTGAACTTACCGGCTTCGGGGTAGTGTTCCATCTCGACGCGAAGCCGCGCGGCCGAGGCTCGCAACGGGTCGCGTTCGGCTTCGACGTCCTCCACCTCGACAAAGCCCTTCTTGATCAAACTCCGCAGTACGTCCGTCGCGTTCGGTACCTTCTGCTTCAGGTACGATGCAGTCAGCGGGCGCGATTCGATGAGCCGCATGATCGCCACCGTCGGACTTGTGTCGCTCGCGCCGAGCAGTAACTGCTTCGCGGCATCGCGTCCGGAATCGGTAAGTCCATATAACTTGCCGCGGCGGATTTCCCCGGATAGCGGCATCATGCCCCGGAGCACTTCACCGAGCGGCGCGCAGTAATAGGATGCGATCCAGCACGCCAGTGCCATCATCGGCTCATCGAGCGCCGGTTCTTCGTCCAGCAGTTGCAGCGCGTGCCTGGTTGCAACCGCTGGCTGTTCGTCGTGTACGCGCAACACGACACCTGTCAGCCTTCGCGATCCGAACGGGACCGTGATGCGGCAGCCGCGCTGCACACGATGCTGCAGTGTCTCGGGCAGCGAGTAAGTGAACGGCTGATCGAGCGGTACCGGCAAACTGACGTCGCAATATAGGCTCATGATTGCGCAAGCGCGATGCGGCGCAGTCCCTCCTCAAACATCGCGGAATTGACGCCCATTCCGATTCGAAAATGTTGCGGGCATTCGAAGAACCGGCCGGGTACCACGCTGGTTTCGTAATCGCGCCGAAGGCGAGCCAGAAACTCCTCGACGCTTCCCGCAGGCAATCGCAGGAAAGCCGTGGTGCCGAGGCCAACCTCGCGCCCCAGGAACGCGGATAGCGCTGAGCGATCGGTGTCCACGATCTTGCGCGCACGCTCCCGGATCCGTTCAAGATGCTCGAACGCGACGACGCTCAACAGTTCCGCCGGATGCGCGGGAATGGACGCGAACAGATCGTTGAGCCGCCACATTGCCCGCGCAAGCTCCGGTTCGGCCAGGATCCAGCCGCATCGAAGCCCGCTAAGTCCGTAGACCTTGGTGAGGCTGTTCGTCACCACAAACTCAGGACCCAGATGATACGAACTGCGAGGCGTGTTCTCGTACACTGCATCGAGATACACCTCGTCCACCAGCACTCGCGCACCGTTCGATCGCGCAATATCTCCGATCTCTCGTAGAACAGCGTCCGGCGTAAGCACGCTGGTCGGGTTATGCAGATTGGTCAGGACAATTAGCTTGGTACGCGGTGTCATCGCACCTCGAACCGCAGCCGGATCAATCGCCCAGCCATTTTCTTCCAGGCGTGCAAATCGAGTTACCGCCGCACCTAGAAAGAGCGCCGTGGAGACGAGTAACTCGTAGGCAGGTTGCTCAATCAGAACTTCGTCACCCGGCTCTATGAGCGTAGCCATCGCGAGGTGATTCGCCATCGAAGTCCCGGCCGCCGCGACGACGCAATCGGGATCCACGCCGCAGTGCGAGGCGATCGCTTCCTGCAGCGGTACATAGCCATAAGTGCTGTCGCCGTTGATTTCGAGATCCTCGATGCGCACGGGCAACTCGGCGAGAGGAAACGCTCCAACGCCGCTCGTCGCCAAGTTGAATCGAGCGCGGCTTTGCGTCTTCGCCCAGTGCATGTAATCGGAGTATCGATGCTTCATTTCCGTTTTTGGCGGCTCCAGTACGAATATACGGGAACACCAGCCAGCAGTATCGCGAGTCCGATCGCGCTATTCGCCGGATAGGTCGCAATCGTGGTCCCGACGATGGCGCCGCATGCCAGCACGAACACCGCCGTCGTATACGGATGGCCGGGTGTCCTGTAAATCTCGGGGCCGTCACTCAGCGCGCGGCTGCGGAAGACAAACAGCGAGGCAGCCGTCAAGCCAAACGAGATGAAATCGACGGAAACCACATAGTTCAGGATCTGCTCATACCGGCCTGATACCGCAATAATACTCGCCGCAACCCCTTGCACCAGGATCGCAACCACCGGAGCACCGGTACGCGGCGACACCCATCCGACGCTATCGAAGAACAAGCCGTCGCGCGCCATCGCGTAGTAAACTCGCGGCGCGGTGAGGATGCCCTGGCTCAGGAATCCGAGCGTCGAGATCGCGATCCCCACTGCGATCCACTGCGCCCCGCGTTCTCCAAGCGCCGCGCGCATCACCGCCGAAGCGGGCGTCGTCGTTGCCGCGAGGCCGTCGGGTCCCAGAACTCGCACGCAGACGAAGTTGACCGCCAGATACAGGATAATGACGCCGCTGACACCCATGATGAGTCCGCGGGCAAGGTCGCGCCGCGGATTGCGCATTTCACCCGCGACAAAGCTCGCCGTCTGCCATCCGCCGTACGCAAAAGCAACCGGGATCATCGCGGCGCCGATCGCGGCGAGCAGCGATCCCGAGAGTGGCTGCTTCACCAGTGGCAGAGTCTGCACCGTGCCGCCGCCGAGCCAGAGACCTGCAACAACCAGCACGGCAATAGCTCCCGACTTCAACAGCATCAGCGCGCTCTGCACGTTCGAGCCGGTTCGCGCACCCAAGCAGTTGATCGCGGTGAGCAGCATCAGAGTCGCCGCCGCGATCACGCTGTCGGTGGCGCGGAACCCCGTCACCTCGCGGAAGTAGCGGGCGAACGTTACGGCAACGGCGGCCATTCCACCCGTCTGCGTCACCAGCAGCAGAACCCATCCATAAACGAACGCCACCGACGGATGATAGGCCTCGCGCAGGTACAAGTACTGACCGCCCGCACCCGGCAGCCGCGTTGCGAGTTCGGCCCAGATGAATGCGCCCATCATGGCGAGCGCTCCGCCCGCGGTCCAAACGCCGAGGATCAGAAACGGCGTCTTCACATGCTGCGCAACGACGTACGGGTTGATGAAGATGCCCGAGCCGACGATGCCGCCCATCACGATCATCGTGGCGTCGAACAAGCCGAGTTGACGCGGGAGCTTGGCTGCCACTATCGCGCCCAGCGATCCCACGCGGCCCGCGCAATCCTGGCGATCGCCCGTTCACGCACGGCGGCATCGGCGGGAGAGTCGGAAACGAACACGGTGATTGCGAGGTGATGGCCGTTCGGCAGTTGGACGATGCCGATGTCGTTGGTGGCCCGCGTGAGTCCGACGGACGTGCCCGATGTGCCAGTCTTGTGCGCGACCTTCGTGCCCGCGGGAAGCAGACCCTTGATGCGATTCACGCCGGCCGGTGATTCCTTGATCCACTGGAGCAGCAGTTTGCAGCCGGCGGCAGTTAACGCGCGGCCCTCGTGAAGCGCTCCCAGCAGCCGAACGGCGGCTTCTGGCGTCGGCCAATTGCGGTACTGCACCATCGGCCCCCGGCTCATCTCCTTCTCTGACGCCGCCATTCCCGTCGCCTGCGCCGGACTCACCTGCGAGCGCAACAGAACGTCGCAGGCCGTGCCATCGCTCTCGCTCACCATGAAGCGCAGCAGTTCCCGGACGGTCATCTCGCCGCCCGAGGGATGCCGATCCCGCACGGGACTGTGCATGCCAGCCGGCACCAGGTCTTCCCGAGTGAAACGGATCCGGTCGTCCAGACTTGCCCGATGACGATCAATCCGGTCGAGCACCGCCATCGCTATGGGCAGTTTGTAGACGCTCTGCATGGGGAAGCGGGCGGCTGCGTTCATCGATTTCCGCTCGCGCGTTTCGAGCACGACGGCAACGGCGCCCACGTGTCCGTGCGCCTCGACGGCGGACTTTTCGAATGGACCAGCCGCGATGAGGAACATCAACGCCGCGATCATCTCAGCCGATGATAGCAGTCGTCCGGTTATACTTCTGAGAATGAGACTACTCACAGTTGCTCTGCTCATCCTGCTGCCGGTCGCGGCCCAGGACAAAGCCAGCTATCTCGAAGTTGTCGGGCGCATCAAGACGGAAGCTTTCGACCATTCCAAGGTGATGGACACGCTCTACTACCTGACCGATGTCCATGGGCCGCGGCTCACGGGATCGCCGGAGTTTGTCGATGCCGCGAATTGGGCGATGAAGCGGCTGGAGGGCTACGGCGTGCAGAACGTCCACACGGAGAAGTGGGGTCCGTTCGGACGAAGCTGGTCGGCGAAGAAATGGTCGGTGGAGTTGACCGAACCAAGATACGCTTTGCTCGATTCGGCGCCGCTGGCGTGGTCGGCGCCGACAAACGGTCCGGTGACGGGAGCGCTGATCATCGCGCCGCTGCGAATGTCGTTCCGTGAGGGCCCGAAGAAGACCGGAGAGGTCCTCAAGGAGTACGAAGCCAAGTGGACCGGAAAGCTTCGCGGAAAAATCGTGATGCTGACCGACGTGCGGGAACCGAAGCCGGTTGAAAAGGCGGAGTTCACGCGCTTCTCGGCTGAGGAACTGTCCAAGCTCGCGCAGGCGCCGGAACCATCGGCGAAGGTGACCATCAAGACGCTGGACGATCTTCCGTGGCCCGAGAATCCGGAAGACCTGCAGAAGTTCTTCACGAGTTTGACGCCGGTACTCTTCGACCAGTTGTACGAGCGATATCTCGAGCAAGTGGCCGAGCGCGGCGCATTCTTTGCGCGCGAAGGCGCTACGGCGGTGATCGCGGGCGATACTCGCGCACACGAGGGAAGGGTAGCGGCGGAAGCGGCCGGATCGTTCAAGAGCAAGGATCCGTTAACACCCGCGACGTTCGTCATCACGGCCGAGCAGTACGACCGCATCGCCCGGACCGTTCAGAAGAAGGGCGCGGTACAAGTCAGGCTAAATCTCGAGGCCGCCGTTTCCGATCGCGATGTGGACGGCCTGAACATCATCGGCGAGATTCCCGGCGGCGCCCACAAGGACGAGATCGTGATGGTGGGGGCGCACTTCGACTCGTGGCATTCGGGAACCGGTGCCACCGACAACGGCGCCGGCAGCGCGGTAATGATCGAGGTAATGCGCATTCTGAAAGCGTTGAATCTGAAACTCGACCGGACGGTTCGGATCGGCTTGTGGAGCGGCGAGGAGCAAGGGCTGTTCGGATCGCAGGCCTACGTGAAGCAGCACCTCGGCGATCCGAACACCATGAAGCTAACCGCGGACCATGCGAAGTTCGACGGATACTTCAATCTCGATAACGGAAGCGGCAAGATCCGAGGCGTCTTCCTGCAAGGGAACGATGCGATGCGTCCGTTGTTTCAGGAGTGGTTCGCGCCGTTTGCCGATCAGGGAGTGTCCACCATTACGATCCGGAACACCGGCGGAACGGACCACCTTTCGTTCGATGCCGTCGGCCTGCCGGGTTTCCAGTTCATACAGGATCCGCTGGACTACGGGACCATCACTCATCACACGAGCATGGACACCTACGATCATGCCGTGGAGCCGGACCTGATGCAGGCGTCGGCGGTGATTGCCGCGGTGGTGTACGAGGCGGCGAACCGGGAGCAGATGCTGCCGCGCAGCGAACTCCCGAAGTCTTAGACGGAGGCGGGCGTCCGGTCTCTTTCCTCGATACAGGCGAGCAGCACTTTGAGCAGGATCTCCGGGTTGATCGGTTTGGCGACGTGGTAATCCATGCCCGCCGCCAGACAGTTCTGTTCGTCGCCTGCCATGGCGCTGGCCGTGAGCGCAACGATCGGGATCCGGCAGCCTCCGGCTTCTGCGGCGCGAATCCGCCGGGAGGTCTCGTAGCCGTCCATCACCGGCATCTGGCAATCCATCAGGATGGCATCGTATTGGTTGGCGCGCCATAACTCCAACACCGCTTGACCATCGCCGGCGACGTCCACCTGGCAGCCCATACGTTCGAGCACCTTTCGGGCAACCAACTGCCCGACGGGGTTATCTTCGGCCACGAGTAGCCGGGCGCCGATCGATTGAATCGAGCGCAACGGTGTGCCCTTCTGTGCATCACTACCGGAGCTGGCGATCCTCATCTTCAGCCGGAACCAGAACCGGCTGCCTTCTCCGGGCACGCTGGAGGCGCCGATCTCGCCTCCCATGCACAAGACCAACTCGCGCGAGATGGCGAGTCCCAGACCCGTTCCGCCATAGCGGCGTGTCGTCGTCGGATCGGCCTGCTTGAACGGTTCGAATAGGGAAGGCAACACAGAAGGCTGAATGCCGACTCCGGTGTCACTGACGGCGAAATCGACCGTTGCTTCTCCCGCGACCGCGTCGATAAGCGCGACGGAGATGTGCACGCCGCCTTGCTTGGTGAACTTGACGGCGTTATTCGTCAGGTTCAGGAGCACCTGGCGAAGCCGGATGGAATCGCCTTCGACGGTTCGAGGCACATCGGGTGACACCTCGAACGTCAGGACGATGCCCGCCGCCCGAGCGTTTTCCGTCAGCAGCCGTGCGACAACAGCCACCTCGTCGCGAATCGAAACTTGAGTGTATTCGAGTACCAGTTGACCGGCCTCGATCTTGGAGAAATCGAGGATGTCGTTCAGGATCCGCAACAGGCTTTCGGCTGAACTGCGGGCCAGGGTCGCGTATTCGAATTGTTCCGAACTCAGTTGAGTCGCCGTTAACAGGTGCAGCATGCCGATGATGCCGCTCATCGGAGTCCGGATCTCGTGGCTCATGTTCGCCAGGAACAGGCCCTTGGCCGCGTTCGCGCGGTCAGCCTCCTCTTTCGCGGCCAGCAGCGCGGCAGTCCGCTCGTTCACGCGTTGCTCGAGTTCCGCGTTCAATCGACGGGTTTCGTCCTCCGCCGCTCGGCGTCCGGTGATGTCGCGCGCCACGCCCTGGATCCGGATCCGATCTCCGTCCTGCAGACGCCGTGCCTTGGCATGCAAGATGCGCTCGCCGTCCGGCACCGCGCACTTGAACTCGCCCTCGCCGTACCCGGTCTCGATCACCATCCTGGTGAACGCGCTCCCCGCCTCTTTGTCGGCGTGCAGCACCTCACCAATGTGGCGTCCGATGATGCTCTCACGCGGCAGCCCTACCAGGGCCGTCATGGCTGCGTTTACCGATACCAGTGTTCCATCGATTTCGCGGGTGTAGATCAGGTCGCTCGCGTTCTCGACCAGTTCGAGATACTGAAGGGCGAGTCTCTGTTCGGCTTCGATGCTGTTGCGCAAAGCGACGGCTTGCTGAGTAGCCCGTCTTCGCAGCATCGCAACCAGAAAAGCTCCGAAAGCGTGCAGCGCCAGCGCAATGAAGAGGAGAATCGTGGCGCGGCCAATCGACCACCACGGCGGACCCTTCAGAACCCGGATATCGGACCGGCTCCGGGCCAGCAACTGCAAGCGCTTGAAGACCTGCGACTCGGCGTCGAACTCCGGTACCACGATGCCTGTGATTTCGAGCTTGCTGCCAGGCTCAAATGTCTCCTCATCGGGTAAGTCGGCCGTAAAGAACCTTTGCTCGGAACGGAGCGTCAGGGTGGTTCGCCCCTCGGCAGCGGTACTTCCGACGAGATCGGCTGTGACCGTGGCCAATTCGTAGTTACGCAGGCCGCGCACGAGTTCGCTGACTAAGGCAGCGACCGGCGCGGGTTGAGGCCGTCGCGGTTCGCGACGGAACCTGGCATGAACCAAGCAGGGGATAGCATTCGTGAAGTCCGCCCGACCTTCCACGACGACGCGGTCTCCGGCAGCAACGTCCGTATCCTGGGCGGTTCGAACCAGAACACCCCCACTCGGGTCCTGGACGACGAACCGGCTTCCCGGGGCCGCCCAGGTGACCACACCGGCGATGCGAATACGCGTGGCGCGCCGGTGACCGGGAGTGTACGTCAACAAGTCGGCGATCCGGGAATCCTGAACGTGTGGAGATTCAGAAACCGTCTGCGTTATGAGCCTGAGGTTAGACGATGTGGCGACGTACACGATATACCCGGTCAATTGCGATCGTGTGTTGCTGAGGACGCCGGCGACACCCGTTACTTCAACCGTCCGGTCAATATACTTGGCCGTGTCTCCGGCCGGCTTCGCATCCATGACGACCCGCACCGTCGAGTCGCCCACTGCGACCAGCAGGTCCGCTTCGCCGTAGAAGAAGTCGCGCAGGCCGCGATCCCGGACCGAGGCATCGAGCACTGTGCCGCGAAACCGGACCAGCCTCGCTTCAGCTTCTCCGCTCCGAATGAGATTCAGATTCGTCAGCTCCATCGGCGACGGAGTGCCAGTGCCCAGAACCTGAAGGGTTATCGGATCGACGATCGGAGCATATCTGCCTTTGCCAACCGTTCCGGATATTTCGACCAATTGGCCGATCGCGAGATCCATCTTCTCCACCGGCGTGGTGCTCACATAAATGCCGCCCGTTTTGTCTTCAACGAAGAAGCGGAACTCGTCGGGATGGAAATGAGTGACAATTCCGCGGATGGTGACCGCGGGACGCCGTGCCGCCGCCGCTCGTGGCAGGGCTTTGATCTGTCCAATGTCGGTAGGGGGCGTCGCTGCCCCACAGAGCGCCACGAGCGCGAGAAACAGGCAGAACGTGCCAGCTCTCGACGCGGCGCCCTCGTCCGGTCGCATGATAGGCTTATCGGCGCGGTTCGGGTGGGTGTTAGTGGATCTTCGCTGGTCTTCGGGCTATTCGTTTCCGTTCCGGAGGTGTAGGCGAGTTCCGGGTCGAAGGTGGAGGCGGTTGCCTCGAACCTGGATGGCGTTGGTGCGCACTCGGGCGGAGCCGGTGAAACTGCGGTTCAGAGGCGAAAAACCGGTGGGCTCGAGTCCAGCGATGCCCAACTCGTACAGTTGTGCGGCGAGAGTCGCGCGGCTGTCGTCCGATTCCATCTGCCGGAATTGCAACTCGAGTACCGTCTCGTCGGGATGCCGTTCGAGGCGGGTGATCCGTCCCAGCAGGACCGCGCCCTTAGGAAACAAAAGACGGCCGTGGGACTTGAGATCGCTCTTCAGCGTGGCCTTGACCTGGTCGCCGACGGCCGAGTTGGCGGAATCGATGGCGGTCTCCAGGACAACATCGAAACCGGCGCCGTCGGGAATTTGCACGACCTGTTTTTCGGCTGGCGCTGCGGATACCCCGTTGTCATCGGGCGCGTCGTCGAATCGCAGTACCGACTCGCCGCTGTACTGGCGGCAGGACTGGAAGCGAGTTTGATTGCGGCTCTCGTTGCCGGCCAGATCGGTCATGGTCAGTTCGGAGCCGATGGGGAGCAGAAAGTCCGACGCGCCGATATGTACCCGGTCGTAGTCCATCACGTCCTTCGCGACGGCGATCCCGAGCGATTCGGGTATGTCATCGGCGTTGACTTCCAGACGCAGAGGTTCGAAAGTCACCGGGTCGGCCCAGAAACTGCCGTGATAACCCACGATTGCTTCGCCTGTGCTGGAACGGATCTTATACCCGCTGCTGAGAACAGGCACCACGTAATCGTAGCGGAGGGTGTCGCGTCCGCGGATGGTGGCTTCGCCGGCGAATTTGAACTGCGGCGAGCTTGTCTCGAAAACGCTGCGGGCATGAAGAGCAAAGTCGCCAGTGCCGATCGCTCCGCCGGAGACCATCGCGGTCAGGTCGGTCTGTTCGAACTTGCGGGCACCCGGCCAGGCGTACATTTCGTGGCCGTCGACCAGGGCTACTTCGAGCCGCAGCAGGTCGTGCAGTTCGAAGCGGCGTTTGGGGAGCCGGCGGCGCGACCTCTCAATCTCCTGCACACAGGTGTAATTCGGCTGCCGCGCGAGCGTGCGCGACATGGTAGTCTTGATCCGCACAAGATTCGCGAGTTCCGGCGAGATCTTTGCGGGCTGAGCACAGCAGACTGCCAGTGCCGCGGCGAAACCAGGCACCAAACCCCAGTGCATGAGAGATTCATGTTTACCACAGTGCCGCTTCGATTTCCAGAAGAAAAACAACTTCGTCCGGGTGTATAAAGGATAACGATGCGACGACGCGATCTGATTGCTGGTTTGGGTGCAGGGGCAGCGTGGCTGCCGGGCGTTTTGCAGGCGGCGGAAAAGCCGAACATCGTGTTCATCATGGCGGATGACCTCGGGTATGGCGATCTTGGCTGCTATGGGCAACGGCAGATCCAGACGCCCAATCTGGACCGGTTTGCGGCGGAAGGTGTGCGGTTCACGCAGGCCTACGCGGGGGCCACAGTGTGCGCTCCATCGCGCTGCTGCCTGATGACGGGCAAGCATGGCGGCCACGCCACGGTGCGTGGAAATGTGAGTCCGGAACTCGGTCTCGCGCCGGATGAAGCTGTTCTACCGGCTCTGTTGCGGTCCGCCGGGTATCGAACGGCTTTGTTTGGGAAATGGGGTCTGGGAGGCCCGGGCACCGGCAGCGTGCCGAACCTCAAGGGCTTCGACGAGTTCTATGGGTTTCTGAATCAGGTGCATGCTCACAATTCGTTCCCGGAGCACTTGTGGGACAACCAGAACGAGCACTTCCTGACGGAGAACTGGTTCGGACGGCGGAAGATCTTTGTGGAAGATCAGTTCACCGAGAAGGCTTTGGACTTCATCGGGAAGAACCGGAACCGGCCGTTCTTCTTATATCTGCCGTTCACGAGTCCACACGCCGATAACGAGCATGGGACTGCGTTTGGGAATGGTATCGATGTGCCGTCGATGGCTCCGTATGAGAATCGTGACTGGCCGGAGCCGGAGAAGAGCTTTGCCGCGTTGGTGACCCGCCTGGACCGGGATACGGGCACGGTGCTGAAAGCGATCTCGTCGGCGGGTCTGGACCGGAACACGCTGGTGATCTTCACGAGCGACAACGGCCCGCACGGGGAAGGGAATCACAGCCCGGATTTCTTCCACAGCCGCGGCGGCCTGCGCGGGATCAAGCGCGATCTGTACGAGGGCGGGATTCGGGTACCGATGATGGTGCGCTGGACGGGGCGGACGAAGCCGGGCCAGGTTTCCGATCAGGTAGTCGCGTTTTGGGACATGCTGCCGACATTCTGCGAGGCGGCGGGGATCGCTATTCCGCCGCGGTTGGACGGCGCGCCTCTGCTGCCGGGTCTGCTGGGCGAGAAAGTGATTCCGCACCTGCCGCTGTATTGGGAGTTCCACGAGAAGCACTTTTTGCAGGCGGTCCGGTGGGGCGATTGGAAAGCTGTGCGAGAAGGCAAGGCCGGCAAGGTGGAGCTGTACGATTTGAAATCGGACGTCGGGGAGCAACGGGATGTGGCGGCAGCTCATCCCGAGGCAGTGAAGGAGGCGCAGCGCTTGTTTACGGAAGTGCGGACGGAGTCGACGCGGTTTCCGGCTGCTTAGCGGCAAGTGGCAGGTAAGGCTTGGAATCGGTTTTTCAGCATCCTGCTAGGCCAGTTGCCCGGGTTCTGGCGGGGCGTTGATTGGCGAATTGGCTGGGGCTAAGTGTCAAGTTGGGACTCGGTTACTGACACCGAGCGTTTGGGGTGCCGGGGGCTTGCGCTCTTCGTGCTGGCCGGTTTGGGTGGGACGGCGAACGCCCGGGGTCCAATCTGTTCTAGGCCATGGACATTGCCTTCTGGCGGCGGCGTTCGCGGCGGGTTAGGTGCTGGGTGTGCTGAGTCGCGGCGGGTGTCGAGGTTGGATTGGGTTCGTTTTTTGTTCCGGGAATTTGGGGACGGCGACAAAGTGTTGTTTTAGCCAGACTTGTGCGTCGCTGGCTTCGTTTCGTTTTTCTCGGGAGCGGGCCTGGGTGAGTTCGCGATGGGCTCGGTAGTAGGACTTTTCGGCTGCGGCGGCCCAGCGGTTGAGGATCGTGAGGGCGTTCGGGCCGAGGTGGGCCAGGATCCGGGCGTTTGGGTTCGTTTCGTCCGATTCGCCGGTGACGATCTGGTGGAGGGCGAAGGCTTCGAGGGCGCGGTTGTGATCGAGGCGCCAGTGGGAGGCGGCGAGTTGCTCGACGAGGAATTGCTCGTGGGTCGTCGCGGGTTCGAATTCGGAGTTGTAGCTTTCGAGCAGACGGTCGAAGGCGGATTGATAGGAGTTGCTCATTTCGCCTTCAGGGTAGCGGCGGGGGTGTGCGGCACAGTGGGGTCGAAAACCGCAGTTTGTGCGCTACGCGGTTGTGGCGCGGTGAGTTAGCTGTCCGTGGGATTATTTTCGAAGTCTGTGACTCAACCCGCTGCATACCGATCGGCGTCGCGGTGCGTAGTAGTCAGTATGCGGGGCGCGGGCTGTTTTCTGTTCCTACTTCCGTTGGCCTGGGCTGCGGCCCCAGTCAACCTGAACTTGGTGGGCGATGCGGCGTTGCAGGGCGAGGTAATACGACTCACTCCCGCGAAGCACGACCGGTCCGGCGCGGCGTGGCTTCGCGAGAAACAGCCGGTGGGCTCGGGGTTTGACACGAGCTTCGAGTTTCAGTTGACCAAGCCGGGCGGACTTGGCCACGGCGCGGATGGGTTCGCGTTTGTCATCCAGAATGCGGGTCCCGAGGCGTTGGGCGGGCGCGGCTCCGCGGGTGGCTTCGCGGTCACCGACCCGAATTATCAGGACCGGGAAGATGCGATTCCCTGGAGCGTCGCCGTGTTCTTCGACACGTTCCGGAACGAGTATGCGGGCGACCCGTCGGCTAACTACATTGCGGTGTGCACGTACGGAAAGCCGGCGGAATCGCAGTGGCCGGCGCCGCGGTTGGGTTTCACGCGAGACCTGCCCGTGAAATTGAAGGACCGACGGGTCCATACGGCTCGCATCCTCTTTCAGCCGCCGGTGCTGACGGTCTATCTGGATGGGGCGGAGGTTCTGGAATCGACGGTGGATCTGTCGGTGGTGGTGGATGACTCGAGGGAGGCCTGGGTTGGGTTCACGGCGTCGACGGGAGGCGGCTACGAGAATCACGACATTCGGAACTGGTCGTTCTCGCGAGCGGATATTTCGTCGACGATGGTCTCGTCCCATCTGACGTTCCTTCCCTCGGCTTGCCTGCCGGACCGGAATCTCTGCACGCCGGAGCGTGCCGCCGTTCGCGACACCGAGGCCGGCCAGCATGTCGTTCTGCCAGGAAATGTGGCATGGAGCGCCAGCATTCCGAATCCGCTGGGGAGGGAAATGGAGATTCGGAACGCACAGGGAATCGTGTGTTGGGATTTCAAGGCACAGCGCTCGAGCGGCTGCACGGGACCGGTGGGGCGCGATACCGCGGCGGGACCGGGATTCCTTTCGCCGGACGCTCCGGCCGGTGCGCTGATCCGGAAGAACGCCGAGGGGCGCACGTGGTTCTCGGTAAACGGCCGCGCCGAGGGCGGGTTCGAGGCGAACGAGGGATTTTACGAGTTTGATGTCGAGTTGAGGTGAGGGGGTGTCAGGCCGAGGTGGGCGCAGCGGCTACGCGCGGGACGCGAGATGCGCTTGCAGCGCTTTGTCCAGCGGCCCGAGGTCGAGAGCAGTTGTGTCCCTAATACGGAGAGTTGATCGAGGCTCTTCGCCGTCTCGCCTCGCTACGGGAAGTGTTGGAGTTGCCCGGATTCTCCGCAAAACGCACCGCATAGCGGGTCGCCCGCGAAAGGACGAAATCCGGTGTTTGCCGTAGATGTATATCCCAGCGTTGAAGAGAACCCTCCAGTGACGCCTGGCA
The DNA here is from genome assembly GCA_038322675.1 of Bryobacterales bacterium. Lineage (GTDB taxonomy): Bacteria > Acidobacteriota > Terriglobia > Bryobacterales > Bryobacteraceae > TMP-7. The sequence goes on along the minus strand of JBBQGE010000026.1, from coordinate 1,886 downwards.
TATGATGTGCGTATGTCACGTGTAGTCACAGCATTTTGCGGCTGTATGCTTGCGATCCTCCACGCCGGATGTTCAGGTGAAGCGAGGCAAAAGAGCGACCAGAATCCGAAAGTTGTATCACGTGCAGTTTCAGAGGTTCCATATGCCGTGGTTTCCGAGTACGTTAAGGACGGGAGGACTTGGCGAATGGTCGTGGTGAAGCATAGGCCCAGTGACCCCGAACTGATCACACTCGCCCGGCAGCTTCACCGCCTTTATCCCTCAGACAGTATCAATGTTTTTGACGATGACACCAAGCTCAAAGCATACCGGGACTGGACGCTGAACTATCCGAGCAAGGCGTACCCCTACCCTGAAGCATGGGTGAACAAACATCATGTCGCTATGATCAACAAGATGTTCGACGCTGGCGGCGGTCGATGGCAACTTCGCGGCGGGTCGGCACACCCCGAACAACCGGAATCCAAGATCGCCGATCTGGAATAGGCCACGATGACACGGATACCAATTCTCGACGAGTTGATGTATGAGATTGATTCTTTGTACGTCAGCACCGAAATGATCCTTTCACGCCGATTCCGAGAGCCGCCGCTGGACGGCCTTCTGTTGGAAGCGTGCCTTCTCCATTTCCGTGTGGTTTGGGATTTCTTTTATGGCGCCAAGCAATATGATACCGACGTGGTGGTCCGCGACTATGTCCCGAATTGGGCCGCCATTGATCAACCAGTCCGGCTGGCAGAAATCCGTAGGTGGCTGAACGTAATGTTGGCACACCTCACGACACATCGCGTTGACCCTTCCCACAAAGCGGGTGAGATAACGGAAGAAGATATCAAGCTGATACGGAAACACACCGAGACTCTGTATTCCGCGTTTGCGCACGACTCCACGGGAAATACGGGAAATGAACGCTACGAATTGGTCAATCCTCATGCGAGGAAACTCGCTCAATACGAGACGCTGAACCCGCGACCGGTCGATAAAGCGTAAACCGTACCAGCCCTGAAGATTCCATAGCCGAGTGCACCGTGTGCGTTCGCTGTGAACGGGAAGAGGCGGGCAAAGCGAGGGGTCGTTTTGCTAAGGGGTATCCTTCGATGTTGCTCCGGCCAGACTATCGATCCAGACCATATTCCGGTCCAGCCCAATCGGAGGGGGAAGATTGAGTTCCCGAGCGACCTGCTTCCGAAAGCTGTCAAGTGCCTCCACGTTTATGCCAGGTGCTTTTTGAACAGTTGGATTATGAAGGCCAAGTGCGGTTCGGAAACTCGTGAGAGTCTCGGGGAACTGGCAATAGACTCTCATTTGATGATCAGCATCGCGAGCCAGTTGAATGTCCCAATGGTGAGGACTCGGAGGGTGACCGTCGCGGCCGAGCGGCTCGTTTGAATAGACGTGATCGATCACCCTCAGTGCGTTGAACAGGGCTTCGCGTCGATGTTCCAATAGCCTATCTTCGATGGCCGCGTTGCGGTCAAGATGGTGGAAGTACAGGGTTGCAATGAGAGCCAGGAAAGCGACTACACCGGATAAATACGCGGGCCATTGGGTCGTATTGCCCTGAGTGGTCTTCGAAGCGGTATTAGCCATAAAAACACCTCGCGATGCGCATAATTCACTACGACCTGCGAGTCCAGAACCGGCCATTAATCGTTCGTTGCCATTGTACTCCGGTCCCGCAAGATGCGGCGGAATGCAGGTCGGTCGGCGGTCTTCCCGCTTTGGCGATCCACTTACTCACGGGTCAGGGTGATGGTGGGGGGTAATCGCTGGCTTGCACACTGCGCAGGCTGCATACAGAGTTTTCGAGTTGCCAAAGGAAGCTACCAGACGTTCATTGGGTCCGAGGTCTCCCCGCAGGAATAGTGGCAGCAAGCCTCCGGTGG
>JBBQGE010000025.1:0-72898 GCA_038322675.1 Bryobacterales bacterium | reverse complement strand
CAGTTGGCTTACAGCCAGGCTGAGCGCTCAGCCTGCGTTTTTGAGGCATGGCGGAATCTATTGGTCCGATGGGCAAACGGAACCACTCGACCTGAGGCCGGCGTGCCGCCTCCCGTTGGTCGGCAGCCGGGGCCCAGTCCAGGGACGCGATGGAAGGAGCGCGCCCTACTACCCATCGTCCGCGATGAGTTCCGGCCGGCTATTCCTCGCTCGGCTAGTTAAGTTAGTTAGCTTCTGATTATCCGGTTGCTTCAGCAAACCCGACAGGTAGTGTAGAGGTGTGCCGCAAGACGCTCCGCCAGTTTCAAGCCGACTTCGCTACAGACGAGGCCTGCCAACGGTACTTGGCAGCCTGTCGGTGGCCGGATGGTATCATCTGTCCTCGATGCGGGCATGGGCGGGCTTACGAATTGGTGAACCAACGACGCCGTCAGTGCGTCGAGTGCCGGCACCAGGTTTCGCTGACGTCCGGTACCGTTCTTCATCGGACGAAGACTCCGCTGACCTACTGGTTCTGGGCGGCGTACCTGATGACTACGGACAAGCGCGGAGTGTCCGCACTGCTGTTGCAGCGTCAGTTCGGGCTTTCCCGTTATGAGACCGCCTGGATGATGCTTCACAGACTGCGCCGTGCGATGGTGAGTGCGACTCGGGAGCCGTTGCACGGCGAGGTAGAGGTTGATGACACGTGGATTGGCGGGGAACAAGCCGGTCTCCAAGGGAGCCGCCAGCTCAAGAATCGACGAGCCGCTCTTGTCCTGGTGGCTGTCGAAAAGCGTGGGAGAGCTTCCGGTCGAGCCCGCATGACATGAGCGTGATTCCTGATTTCAAAGCCGCCACGATAATCCCGGTCCTCACCAAGAACGTCGCTCCCGGCTCAACCATCTATACGGACGGTCTCAAAAGCTTCGGCGGTCTCTCGGAGGCCGGCTTCAAACACATCGCTCGCACCCAACCGCTCCGATCAGAGTTGCGCAAAGGCGCGAAGTCAGCGGTCCCACTTGCCGATCGGGCCATTGGCAACCTCCAGCAATGGCAGATCGGCACCTACCACGGAGTGAGCAAGGCCCAACTCCAGGTTTACCTCGACGAATTCATCTTTCGGCATAATCGCCGCAGGACCCCTGCGGCCGCATTTCAGACACTCCTTGGCCTCGGAACCGGCCGCAAGTCAACGAAGTACGAGCAGATTCGGGGAGGCAAGGATCTCAACCCCAACCTGTTGGGGCTTGCTGAAGCAACCGGATAATCAGAAGTTAGCTACTCGTAGCGCAAAGCTTCCACGGGGTCGAGTCGCGAGGCTTTCACCGCCGGCCATACGCCGAAGAAGATGCCGATCGCGACCGACACCGTAAATCCGGTCAGCACCGCCCACACCGGCACTTGCGATGGCAGACTCGGAACCAGCACGCCGATCAGCAGCGTCACCGCCACCGAGAACACGATCCCGATCAGCCCGCCCGCGCCCGTCAGCGCTACTGCCTCGCTCAGGAACTGCGTGATGATGTCGCTTCGACGCGCTCCCAATGCCTTCCGGATGCCGATCTCCCGGGTCCGCTCCGTCACGCTCACCAGCATGATGTTCATCACGCCGATGCCGCCCACCAGCAGTCCCAGCGCCGAGATGGCCATCGACACCAGCACGATCATGCTCGTGATCTTGTCGAAGTTCTCGATGATCGAATCGGCCGTCGAAACCGCGAAATCGTCTTCTTCGCCTTTCGGAACGTGCCGGAGCCGGCGGAGCGCCGCGCGGATCTCCTCGATGGCATCCGCCCGAAAACCATGACGAGCCTTCGCCGTCAGGAAAAAGTTCTGCGACTGCGGGTAGCGAACTTCGGCCGTCTGTAGCGGAATCACCACTTGCCGGTCCAGCCCGTTTTCGCCGAAGAAACTGCCTTTCGCCGGGGCATAGACACCAATCACTCGATACTCCGCACCATCGATGGTCACCGTCTTCCCCACCGCGCCGCCGGACAGATACAACGCGTCGGCCAGACTCGAGCCGATCACCGCCACCTTCTGCGCGCGGTTCGCTTCGTCCGGCGTGAACATCCGGCCGTTCCTTAGTTCCCGTGGAGATAAATCGTAACCATTCGCCGACTCGCCCACCATCGACATGTTGTCCGACTCATACCCCGGAACCTTCGCTGACAGAAACGAGCCCGGCGGCGGATTGATGAACAGCGCGATGCTGACGTCGTCAATCGAAAGCACCACCGACTTCAGGTAATCCGCATACTCCGGCTTCAGCGGCCGGTGTTTCAGTTCCTTCGGCCGCGCGTTCGCCCCACTCGGATCGCCGCTCACGCGGGCGATGAAGATGTTGTCGGGCCCAAACTCCTGGAAGAAATCCACGATGCCTTTTCGCAGGCCGGTCAGCAGCGAACCCACAGTTACCACGGTGGTGATGCCGATCACGATTCCCAGAATCGTCAGGCCGGACCGGAACTTGTGCGACCATACCGCTCCGAGAGCCATTCTAATGGTCTCCCGCAATCCAATCCGCACGGGCGATGTCATTCTGCTCGCAGCGCAACCACGGGATCGAGTCGCGCCGCCCTCCTTGCCGGATACCATCCGGATATGATTCCCACTGTGCTGGATACGAAGATCGACAGAAAAACGTAGGGAAGCGTTATCTTCAGGGTTGCCCCGAATAATGCCGATAAGGCCAGCGCCACCAAGGCTCCTCCAGCGAGCCCGATCAGGCCACCCGCCAGAGATAGAATCACCGATTCGGTCAGGAACTGCAGCATGATATCGTTTTGCCGCGCCCCCAGACTCTTGCGGATGCCGATCTCCCGGGTCCGTTCGGTCACGCTCACCAGCATGATGTTCATGATCACGATTCCACCCACCACCAGCGAGATGCTGGTAACCGGCACCACAATCGCCGCAATGACGCCGAGTATCTGATCCACAAACGCCCGCACGGAATCCGGCGTCAGCGTATCGAAGTTATCCGGTTGTCCGGGCGGTGTGTGGTACCGCGCCCGTAGCGCCGACCGCGTAATGTCGAGCGCGTCGTCCATCGACAGATTCGTCGACGGGCGCGCCCGGCCGAACACAGCGGTGCCGCGCCGCGATCCGTACATCGTTTCGAACACGGAGATGGGAATGTACACCGGATTGTCCAGACTGCGCCCGAACGACGATCCCTGCTTCTCCAGCAGTCCGATGACGGTGAACTCTTCGCCCGCCACCCGGATGGTCTTCCCGATGGGCGATACGCCCCCGAGTACGTCGTCCCGGATGTCCTGACCGATCACCGCCACGTGTTTCCGCATGCGGTCCTCGGTTTCGGTGAAGAACCGGCCCTCGATTACCGGAACGTCGCGGATCTCCGGCAGCGTATACGATGTTCCGATTATGCTGGCCCCTTCGTAGACCTGATTGTCGCCCTTAACGTCCTCAGTTCGTTGCGCATACGGGCTGTAGATGATGTCCGACCCGGTTTCCTCGCGCAGGTACGTGACGTCCTCAGGGCGGATTCGCTTGTTCCGCCGCTGCTTCTCGACGAATTCCTTTTGCGAAAGGCGTCCCACGGCGGCGATCTGCGCCACCAGGTAACTGTCGGTGCCGAACGCCCTCGCAGTGATGCCCTCGGCATAGACGCCGAGTCCATCCACCGCCGCGCCCACCAGCACCACGCTCGCGACTCCGATGATTACGCCCAGCAAGGTCAAGAAGCTCCGCAGTTTGTGCGCCCGGATGGAATCCAGCGCCAGTCCGGAAGCGGTCGTGATTTCGTTGTAAAAAGTCACTGATACCTTTAGTTTAGATGCTTGCAGCACGTGTCCCGATTCTCGCGGTCAACCGGGAAGCGTTTTTCGTCTGGTATGGCTGATTTCACGATGAACTCCGCAAATCCAACAACTTACGAATTCTTAGACGGCGAACCCGCCAATCGCTGGTACACTGGGAGTGTCGCTGCCGATGCCTGGCGTTCGGTTGCCGGCAAACTGGCCACCCCGTCCCCATTCTGCGGGGTCCGGACCTCGCGTTGTCCGACAACGAACGGTTTACTTTCGGAGGCGAATGACTCGATGATTCCGAGAAACGTAGCGGTGGCAGCAGGCGGAGTTTTAACTGGGCGTACAGGTCGCCCAAGTTATTCAAATCATTCTATGTGAGGTGCGTATGGCCGGTCGAGGAGCAACAACGTTTCAAAAACGTCAGAAGGAGCAGCAGCGCAAAGAGAAGCGCGCCGAAAAGCTGGCGCGCCGGCTACAACGGAAATTGAACCCGGGCCAAGGTGAAGCCGAGTCCGAATCCCCCGACTTGGAAAACGTGGAAGTTGAGCCGGAAGCTGCGCAGACCGAATAGTTCTAGGGGCCTTCGCCGGTCCACTCGGCGAGGGCCTACCTTCCTGATCCTTTTTCCCTAAAAATCTCGCTTAATCTCTTGTAGATATGGCGTATAGGCCGTATCATTGCTCGGACTACCACCGCGCTGGATCAGGAGAGTACATGGCGGACCCACAGATTACCCTAGCCGATAACCAGATCACCCTTAACGGGATGGACGGCTCCACCGGCGACTACTACACCCCTCCGATGGATCAGGCCGAAGCGGCCGCGCTGGTCACGGGACAAGATCCCGGTACTGCAAACGTACTCCGCACTCTCGCCCAGCAGGCGGGCCAGGCTCATCTGGGACTCGCCTTCGATCGCGATCCCAAGAATCTGAAGGAGGCCGGCTGGGCCATCGTGTTCCACCAACAGGAGGAAGACGCGGTCAAGCAGTCACTGCAGCCTCTTATCGACCACCGGCAGCAGGAGATCGGCGACGACAAGATCGTCAAGGTGCTGGAATACCGCGATGGCGAGAGCGTAGTCCAGTGGCTGGCGCGCTACAAGGTTGCCCCGGGATCCGTCGACGCCGTCAAGGTGCCGCTGTACGTCCTCCTGGTGGGCAGTCCCGAGCGTATCCCGTTTGCGTTCGGACACTTGCTGGATGTCGAATACTGCGTCGGGCGCCTCCACTTCACCACGCCGGAGGAGTATGGACGCTATGCCGCCAGCGTGATCGACTACGAAAACGGAGCGACGGTTCCGAATCGGCGCGGAGTCGCGTTTTGGGCGCCGCGCCATGTGAACGACGCACCCACCCGTCTCAGTTCCGACTTCCTGGTGAAGCCCCTCGCCGGCGGCGACCTGCTGCAGCGGATCTCGGACCGCACCGGCAAGCCGTTCGCCAGCCAGTACTTCGCGGCTCCAGATTCCACGAAAGCGAATCTGCTCTCGGTCCTCCGCCCCGACGACGGCGGCGCAGCCCCGGCCTTTCTGTTCACGGCCAGTCACGGACTCGGCTGGCCGCTGAACCATCCTTTGCAGAACACCGCCACCGGAGCCCTGCTGTGCCAGGACTACCTCGGCCGCGGTTTCGGCGCCATCCAGCCGAACCAATATGTCGCCGCCGCCGACGTTCCCACCGACGCCCGCGTCCATGGCATGGTCTCGTTCCACTTCGCCTGTTTCGGCATGGGGACTCCGAAGAACGACCGGTTCGTCCACAAGCCCGGAGAGGCGCCGCCCGACATCGCCCCGGAAGCGTTCATCTCGCCGCTTCCGAAGGCTCTGCTCTCGCACCCGAACGGCGGTGCGCTCGCGGCTATCGGACATGTTGAGCGTGCTTGGATGTCGTCCATCGGAACCGCCGGTGCCGGCATTCAACTCACGCCCTTCGAGAACGTCATGGGATTCATCCTGCTCGGCCTGCCGATCGGCTACGCTCTGAAGGATTTCAACGAGCGCTACGCGTCGCTATCCTCGGCGCTCGCCACGCTGCTCGAGAACCGCGACTTCGGTATGCCTGTCACGGACGCCGACCTCGCCACGCGCTGGACTGAGCGCAACGACGCCGAAGCGTACACTGTGGTGGGCGACCCCGGCGTGCGCGTGCGTGTTTCCGACCTGCAATAAATGGCCGCTACCGTCCTATCGCCAAGCCACGATTGCCAGTTCGAACTGCGCCTGGATGGTCCACAACGAGATGGCGGCACCTATGATCTGTTCGCACGCACCGACGACGGGTGCGAGATCGATGCCGAGTTCCGGTTCGGTGACGACGAACGGGCGGAGTTGCTCGCCTCCGAAGCCGATATCGTAGGTTACGGGACCAGGCTCGGCAACATGATCTTTCCCAGCACGGTCAAGGCAGCCTACCAGAGTGCTGCCGGCCGGGCGAACGAGCGTGGCGCCAAATTGCACGTCCGACTGGTCATAGACCAGCGTTGTCCTGAACTGCTGGTCATCTATTGGGAGCGGCTGCACATCGAAATCGAAGGCCGCGTTACGGCCATCAGTTGCGCGCCGGAACTCCCGTTCTCGCGCTACACCAGTCTTCCGACGCGGGAACCCGCCGCCGTCACCGAGCGCCCGCTGCGACTGCTGGTGGCCGTAGCGAATCCGCTGAACCTGCCCGCGGGCCTGGTCGCCATCGATGTCGAGAGCGAGATTCGCAGCCTCACCGAGTCGCTGTCCGGATTCGCTGACGACCTCCGCGTCACCATCATGCCCGGCCGTACGAGCCTGCCGGCGGCGTTCCAGGCCGAATTGCTCCAGAAGAATTACCGCGTGCTTACCGGCGCTTGCACGCGCGGCAAACTCGGCGAACAACTCGCGCGGCAGCAGATGCACATGGTCCACTTTCTCGGACATGGCTTCTTCAATCGCGTGAAGAATATCGCATCGTTGTTCATCGAAGACGCTAGCGGCTCCGCGGATGTCATTCCCGATTTCGAATTCGTCGAATTGCTTTCCAACTTAACGCCGCTTCCCCAACTCGTGTTCCTCGCCGCCTGCGAGAGCGCAACCCGATCGGACGACGATCCGCATCCCTTCATCGGGCTGGGGCCGAAACTCGTGCAGGCCGGCTTTCCCGCCGTGGTTGCGATGCAGGCCAAGGTGCCGGTGGAGATGGCCACCAAGCTAACCGCGAATTTCTATCGCAGCGTGCTGATGAACGGCGAAGTGGATGTCGCTCTCAACGAATCGCGCGCCTTCCTGCTGAGCCGCAAGCACGCCGATTGGGCCATCCCCGTGCTGTTCACGCGCCTTCGAACAGGCCGGGCCTTCGCGGCGGATCCGGTGCGCCTGGCGCTTCGGAATATGGCGGCCGCGGAGGCCTTCCCCGCTCCGCCCGTGCAACTGCCCGAACCGCTTCCACTCGAAGGTACCGTGCTGGACGCCGGCTCGATCGACGACACCTGGGATCACGTCGCCATGCGCTCGCAAGGCCGTGTCGACCTCTGGCAGGAACTGACGTGCCGCCTGGATGCTGCCATCGGAAAACCGGTCCGCTACTTTCTGATACTCGGCGCCGAGCGCGGCTACAGTAAATCCGGCACGTTGGTGCGCCTCGTGGGTCAGACTGCCCAGGATTCCCTTTCCGACGGCGATCCTGACCGCATCATCCCGATCTATGCCGACCTGCAGCGGTTTGGGAAAACGCGGTCGAGATCATTCGCGCTGAGCGCGCTGGAGGCCCTGATTCTGGAGAGCCTGCAAGCGTTCTGGCCGGTGGAACTGTCGGAAGCGCAGTTCCTCTCGATGCTGGAAACCATGACGTTCCGCATCGTGTTGGATAATGGCGACGATCTCCCGCAGGTAATTCGCGCCGACCTGGTGCAGCAGGTCCGGTCGCTAATCGACCGGCGTCCCAAGCACCAGTACGTGCTCTCCATCGAGCCTGGCTGCTGGGATATGAGACACCTGGGCGCCTCCGTACTGATGGCCGTGCGTCCGCTGTCGCAATCGAGAGTGGAGCGGTACCTGCGATGCACGCGGCTGAAATGGGCCACGGACCTTGCCGACGCTTTGGTCACCGCCCGTCTGTTCGACATCGCTTCGATGCCATGGCTGCTGATGCGAATGATGGGGCAGGCGCAGCGCGGAATCTATCCTGCGAGCCGGGTTCGCGTTCTGCAGGATGTCGTCGAGAATGAGATTCGGAAAATTCCGCCCGAGCGCGGCCAGCAATCGCGCGCGCCGCAGTCACTGTATGCGCTCGCCTTTCGCATGCAGTCGGACCAGGTAGTCTCGCTGGCTATCCCCGATGCTTTCGAGATCCTCGCGCGCGTTCGCGGCAATCGCGAATATAACCTGGAGGAACTGCTGGATTGCCTGGTGGATACCGGTCTGCTGAAGCGCGACTATCAGGAGGCGATCCGCTTCGGCTACCCGTCGTATCAGGCCTATTGCTGTGCGTGCGAGTTGTGCGCCTCCGATCAGAAGGAAGCGCGCGATCAGATCGTGGCGACGCTCGGCGACGTGGCCCATCTGCGCTGGTGGGAAGATACGCTGGTCCTGTTGAGTGGCATGCTGGCCCGGCCGGCGCCGCTGCTCGAGAGCATCATTCACGGCGGCAGCCTGCGCGAGGGCGATCGCGTGATGGTGGCTGCCAGGTGCATCCAGGAAGCAGGCCTATCGCCCGAGCAGGCGGATCTGCCGGGCGAAGTCTTCGATGCGCTCTTGTGGCGAGCGGACAGTGAGAATGAGAAGAACGCTTTTCACCGTCTGCTGGCGGTACGCCTTCTCGGACAACTGCAAAATCCCCTCATCGTCCCCTACCTGGTTCGGATCGCGGTAGAGAAGGTTCGACGCACCTGGCACGGCGACCGGGATTACGAGTACGGTCAGATCCGCCAATCGGCCGGCCGTGCCCTGCGCCGCATGCTGAAAACCTCGGCGTCCGACATCGAGGCCGCACACCTGAACCTGACCACCATTCTGCAGTTCTGGAACGACGAGAATATTCCGGAGCTCGCGCGGATTCTCGCGCTGTCCGACGACCAACTCGCAACTGAGCAGTTGGATCCAGCATTGCGCGCCATGGCCGGATTCGCGCTCTCGGACGTGCCATCGCCGGACGATTCGGCGGCGCAAGCGCTACTGCGATCTTTCTGCGATCCGAGCATCGACCTCGATACCCGTTGGGTCATCACCGACGCACTGACTTTGGTGGATTCCGAAGTCGTGCTGAAGGGCATCATGCCGCTGCTCACTCAGGACCATTCGGATTGGTTCGACCCGCTGGTCTACTTGATCGGCCAGACGCGGACGTCCAATCCGAATGCCTGCGGCTTCGTCGAGGGGTTTCTCGAGAATGCTGCGGCATCGTACCAGACTCAGGGCAGGGCCATCGCGGCTCTGGGTGCGCTCCGCATGCCGGCCTGGCGGGAGCGTTTCGAGAACATCGTGCTCGGCGATCTATCTTCGATTGCTGGCGGCGCCGGCCGCGATCAGGACGAATCCAGTTATCTTCGCCGAAAAGCGCTGGAGGCTTTGGCTGAGGTCGGCACTCGCGATACAATCAAGCGGCTTCGTGCCGGACGACGTTCGTGGAGCGGCGATCAGGATCTGGAACGGATCTTCCACAGCACTCGCGAAGAGATTTTCTGGCGCACGCGGGATTTCAATACACTGACTTTCGATTAGGAGCTAACCGATGCCTCTCAGGACCGTACCGGACACCAATCCTCCCATTCAGTATTACCTGATTGCCTTCGATGAACAGGGCCGCGAACGCCGTGAGTCCGACAATTCACTGTTGAGCGAACGTGTGCTAAACGTGCTCCGGACGGAGCCCATTACCGACGTAATCGCGATGAGTCACGGTTGGCAGGGCGATGTTCCCGGCGCCTTGCGCCAGTACGACGCGTGGACCAAGAACCTGCTGGGTAACGCCGCCGACATGCAGGCGATGCAGGCCCGGCGCCTGGGCTTCCGTCCGTTACTGGTCGGACTTCACTGGCCCAGCCTGCCGTGGGGCGACGAGAGTTTGTCGGGATCGTTCGCCATGGGGGCCGAGGAAGGTACGCTCGAGGACACGGTGGAGAAGGCCGCGGCCGACCAGACGGAGCGGCTCTCGGGTAGTCCCGAAGTCGAGGTCGAACTGCGCAAGATCTATCGGGCCTACGCGACGGTCGATAGTCCCGAAACCCTGCCGCCAGAAGTGGAACAAGCCTACCAGCACCTGAATTCGTTGCTGCGTGCCGGCACCACGGGTTCGGCGAGCGAGGAAGATCCCGGCTTCGATCCGCAGGCGATCTTCCAGGCTGCCAGGCAGGATGAGGAGATGGATCTGCTCACCGGTGCATCGTTCGGATCGCTGAGTTGGGGGAGCCTGCTGGCGCCGCTGCGCACGATGTCGTTCTGGACGATGAAGAATCGCGCGCGCGATATCGGCGAGAGCGGAGCGCATAGCTTGCTGCTCGCGATGCAGCAGGCGGCCGCGGGCAAGGACGTGAACTTTCATTTGATGGGGCACAGCTTCGGCTGCATCGTGATGACTGCGGCAGCGGCTGGACCGAAGGCGGATGCTTCAGCACGGCGTCCGGTGCAGTCGATGGTGCTGGTGCAGGGGGCTCTGTCGCTGTGGGCGTATTGCGAGTCGATGCTGCACTCGCCGGGCAATCCCGGGTACTTCAACCAGCTCATCAAACTGGCGCGGTGCGAAGGGCCGATCGCGACCACGCAATCGCAGTTCGATCGCGCGGTCGGCAAAGCTTATCCGCTCGCGGCAGGGGTCGCGCAGCAGGACTCGTTTGCAAATCCGAACGACTTGCCCCGGTTCGGTGGTGTCGGCAGTTTCGGCATCCAGGGGATCGATGCGATTACGACTGCGCGGATGATCGGCGGGGTCGGCGAGAATTACGGGTTCCAGGGCGGGCGGATTTACAACCTGAATGCCGACGACGTGATCAGCGGCAACCACGGGCAGTTCGACGCACACAGTGACATTGCGCATCCGGAAGTGGCGCACGTCATCTGGCAGGCTGCTTCCGCGGTAACCTCCCGGGCCGCGACGCGGTAGTGGCTCTGAAGTCGTTGCGGGAGCCGCGGGCCGTGATCAATCACTCGGGCCAGTGATGACGGCGTAAATCTCGCCCGGCCCGTGGACTCCGCGCACCAGGATCTGTTCGATGTCGGCGGTGCGGCTCGGGCCCGTAATCAGCACCATCGAACTGGTCGCGGCGGCCGGATTCGGGAGGATGCTCAGTAACTCGTCGAGTCCCGTCAGGATTCGATTGGCGGGAACTACCGCGATGTGCATCGGCGGCAGCAGCGACACCAGTCTCGCTTCCGACAGCATCACGAGTGTGCCGGTGTCGGCCAACGCGTAATCGCAACTCGTGATTCCAACGGGCGCGGTTTCACACGCTTCTCGCGATGCCGGGCGAACACCGGGCAGCGCTGCGACGCCGCACTCGGCGAGAAACGGCGAGTTCGAAATCACGGCCTCCCGTCCCGCAAGAATTCGCGCCACTTCGGCGGCCGCGTCCTCTGGGACCGGGACGAAGGAGGTCTGGCCGGCCAGCAATTCGAGCTTGTCGCGAAACATTCGTACGCGCTCTTCCATCGCGACTTCGGGCACGTGAAGATAGACCGGCGGTGGTTCGTCCGGCGCTTGACCCGCGGACCGGCCGAGCGCGGTCCGAACCTTGTGCAGCAGGTGATCTCGCGCCATTACTGCCTCACCGTTCCCGTCCGTTCGCGCCACATCGTGCGGAAGCTGCGCTCGGGCATCGGCGGCAGATCGCGAACGCTGGTCCACGCCTTCAGCGGACCGGCATTGATCATCGGCGCTCCACCGGCCACCAGCGACATCGCCTCATACACCTTCGGATGCCGCATCACCCACGCCCACATCCGAAACGCGATCCGCTCCCACCGGTTCGACGCCTCCTGCGTCTTGGCCTGCACCACCTCTGAACGCAGTTCCAGCAGAATCCGCGGGATGTCGATCTTCACCGGACAGACTTCCGCGCACGCTCCACACAAACTCGAGGCGAACGGCAGCCATGGATCCTGTTGGATGCCCGCGAACTGCGGCGTGATGATGGCGCCGATGGGTCCGGAGTAGACCCACGGATAATTGTGGCCGCCGATCTTGCGGTACACGGGGCAGTGATTGAGACATGCGCCACAACGGATGCAGTACAGCGACTCGCGCTTCTCGCGATCGGCGAGCAGCTTTGTCCGGCCATTGTCGAGCAGGATCAAATAGAACTCGTCAGGGCCGTCGGCTTCGCCTTCGCGTCGCGGTCCGGACAGGAACGACGTATAGACGGTCAGCGGCTGGCCTGTCGCGCTGCGGCCAAGCAGTTTCAAAAACACGCCGAGATCCTGCGCGCGCGGAATCAGCTTCTCGATTCCCGCAATGGCGATGTGAATTTTCGGAGCCGATGACGTAAGCCGCGCGTTGCCCTCATTCTCCACCACCACTACAGCGCCCGAATCGGCGATGACGAAGTTCGCGCCGGTGATGCCGATGTCGGCTGCCAGGAACTTCTCGCGCAGCGTTGCCCGCGCGATCATCGTCTGTTTCTCGACAACCGTCTCTCGCTCCACGCCGAGTTTCTTCGTGAACAGGTCGGCCACTTCGTACCGCGTCATGTGCAGCGCGGGCGCGACGATGTGATACGGCCGCTGGTGCGCGAGTTGGATGATGTATTCGCCGAGGTCTGTCTCCACCGCCTCGAGACCGTGATGCTCCAGCCGTTCGTTGAGGTCGACTTCCTCACTGGTCATCGACTTCGATTTCACGATCAGCTTCGAGCCACGTTCTTTGGCGAGTTGCAGAATGAAGTCGGCCACCTCATCGCCATCGCGGCAGAACACCACCTTGCCGCCGTTTGCCACGACATTGGTTTCCACTTGCTCGAGGTAATAATCGAGATTCTCGATGGTGTGTTTCTTGAGCAAATTCGCGTGCGTGCGCAGTTCCTGGTAGTCGGGAAGCTGATTCCCGGAGATGGCATTCTGGCGTTTCGCGATCAACCGGCCGGTGGCGGCGTAGATGGCCAACTGCAGTTTCGCGTCGTCAAGGGTCTGTTCGATCTTCCCGGGATGAGTGACGGCCATATTGAATTACCGGCTGGCGAGGACTTCGGCCAAGTGCATGGTGCGGATCTTGTTGCCGGACCGCGACAGCGCACCCTGCAGTTGCATGAGACAACTCGAATCGAGCGAGACGACGGTATCGGCTCCGGTCCGAAGGATGCTGTCGATCTTGGTGCGCGCCATTGCGCCCGATACCGAAGCGAACTTGACGGAGAATGTCCCGCCGAATCCGCAGCACTCTTCGGCTGCGTCCATCTCTTCGAGTTTCAGATCCCGCACGTTTCCGAGCAAGCGTCGCGGGCCATCCTTGATCTTCAACTCGCGCAACGCATGGCAGCTATCGTGATACGTGACGGTATGCGCGTAGCGGGCGCCAACATCTTCCACGCCCAGTACGCCGGTAAGAAAGGACGAGAACTCGTACGTGCGTGCGGCGATCTGGCGGGCGCGCTCGGCCAGCGCAGGGTCGTCGCGGAAGAGTTCAGCGTAGTGATGGCTGACCATCGACGTGCAGGAACCTGAGGGCGACACGATATATTCGCAGTCGCGAAAGGCATCCAGGAACTGGGTCGCGACGGTGCGTGCTTCGTCGCGATAGCCGCTGTTGTAGGCGGGCTGGCCGCAGCAGGTTTGTGCTTCGGGGAAGTCGACCACGCAGCCTGCGTGCTCCAGAACGTCGGCCATGGCGATGCCCACGTTCGGGAATAACTGGTCCACGACGCACGTCACGAACATCGATACACGAACCGGCATGAAGCTAGAATTGTAGCAACGAACGCATGCCCTCTTTCATTTGCGCGACTTGCGGAATCCAGTACAGCGCGAGCGATGCACCGCCGGAGCAGTGCCGCATCTGTATGGACGAGCGGCAATACGTCGGACTCGACGGCCAGCAATGGACCACGCTCGACGAACTTCGGCTGGGGCATCGGAATCGATTCAGCGTCGAGGAACCGGGCGTGCACAGCTTCACCACGGAACCGAAGTTCGCCATCGGGCAGCGCGCGTTCGTCGTGGAAACGCCGGCGGGAAATATGCTGTGGGACTGCTTTCCCGTGCTGGACGATCAGGCCATCGAGGCGATTTCGGATCTCGGCGGTGTTGCGGCCATCGCTATCTCGCATCCTCACTACTACGCGACTTGCGTTGAGTGGAGCCGCACGTTCGGCGATGTTCCTATCTACTTGCACGCGGCCGATCGGGAGTGGGTCACGCGTCCCGACCCTTCGATTCATTTCTGGGACGGCGAGACGATGCCGGTGCTCGATGGCCTGACGTTGATCCGATGCGGCGGACACTTCGAAGGCGGGATGGTTTTGCACCGGAGCGGTCTGTTATTCAGCGGCGACATTGTTCAGGTGGTGCCGGATCGCCGCTGGGTGAGTTTCATGTACAGCTACCCGAATTTGATCCCGCTTGGGCCGCGTGCGATTCACCGCATCGAGGCTGCACTTGAGCCGTTCGAGTTCGATCGGATCTACGGCGCATTCCCTCAGATGACCGTTAGTGAGAATGGGAAGCGGACGATAGCGCGGTCGGCGGCGCGGTATCTGCGGGCGATCCAGGACTAACCGCCGTTGCCTTGGCGGGGCTCGAGAACTCCAACGCAGCGTCGGCAACCGGACTCCACTTCAGGCTGATGAAGTCCCGCACGTAATTCTGGTATACACGCCACGGCGCCTTCGCCCCTTGTTTGGGCCAATTCGCCAGATCGCGCTGTATGTATGCCGGCGTGAAGTGCTCGACAAATAGCGCGGCCACGGTCTCCGCGCCCGCCGCCGGCATAACCTGCCGCGCTCCTTTGCGATCCATATAGTTCAACCACCGGCACACGTAGGTGCAGATCAGGTCGGCCTTGAGCGTCCATGACGCATTGATGTATCCGAAAACGGAAGCGAGGTTCGGAACCCCCGACATCATCACGCCTTTGTACGCCAAAGTCTGGCCGGGATCGACTCGACGGCCGTCCACCCATAACTCCGCTCCGCCGAATGCCTGCATGGCGAGTCCGGTGGCGGTGACGATAATGTCGGCTTCGAGTTCCTTTCCGGATTTGAGACGAATGCCGGATTCCGTGAATGTCTCAATATGATCTGTTACCACGCTGGCGCGGCCCGAGTTAATAGCTTGGAACAGATCCGAATCCGGTACCAGGCACAGCCGCTGTTCCCAGGGGTTATAACTCGGCGTAAAATGCGTGCCGATGTCATAGTCCTGTCCTAACTCCTCACGAACTTTTTTCAGGAGTCCGGTTTTTACGAAGTTAGGATAGCGTTGCGCCAGTTGGTACAGGTAGATCATGAACCCGACATTCTTCCAGCGGCTCAACCGGTACGCCCACATGGACGGCAGCACGCGGCGCAGACGGTTGGCGATCTGATCTTTCCCGGGAAGCGAAACGATGTAAGTGGGCGAGCGCTGCAGCATCGTGACGTGAGCCGCGGTCTTCGCCATTGAAGGCAGCATGGTGATGGCGGTCGCGCCGCTGCCGATAATGACGACGCGCTTGCCCGAGTAGTCGAGATCTTCGGGCCAGGCTTGCGGGTGAATGATGCGGCCCTGAAATCGCGCAGAGCCCGGAAACTCCGGCGTGTAGCCAGCAGAGTACCGGTAATAACCGGCGCAGGAAAACAGGAAGTTGCAAGTGAGCGCGACTGTTTCGTCGTGCCCATCCGGAGCGGTGCGCAACGCTTCAACCGTCCAGGCTGCATCCTGCGAAGACCACGTGGCGCGCTGGATCCGATGCCGAAATCGAATGTGCCGGTCGATGCCCCCGTCGCGCGCCGTGGCGGTGATGTATTCGCGAATTTCGCCGCCGGGAGAGATTGTGGTCGGGTTGGTCCAGGGGCGAAACGAGTAGCCCATGGTCAGCATGTCCGAGTCGGAGCGGATGCCCGGGTAGCGGAATAAGTCCCAGGTGCCGCCGATCCGTTCGCGTTGCTCCAGGATGACGTAGGTTTTGTTAGGGCAGTGTTTCTGCAGGTGGTGCGCGGCGTCGATGCCGGAGAGTCCGGCACCCATGATGAGTACGTCGAAGTGTTCCACGGCCGTCGAACTGCTCCGATAGAAGATAGCACATTCGTGTTCACCGATAATAAAGGGATGCGGCTGGTTGTGTTGGCTTTGATGCTCGCCTCGGCGCTGAGTGCGCAGTCGTGGCAGTCGGCGAAGGACGTGCCGGGGGTGGACCTGATCGGGTTGAATCCCGATCAGAGGTCGGCGGCACTGAAGATTCTTCGTGAAGAGAGCTGCAACTGCGGATGCATGATGAAGATCGGCGAGTGCCGGTTCAAGGATCCGCAATGCGGATACAGCCGGGCGCTCGCGGCCGCGGTGGTGAAAGATCTGAAGGCGGGGAAGAGCATCGACTCCATTCGCGAAATGCTGGTGGAGCGCGCGAAACAGGCCCCGGCCGCGCGCAAAGTATTGGAGGATCCGGTCCCGATTCCGACAGCCGGCGACCCGTCACGTGGTCCTGCAAACGCCAAGGTGACCATCGTCGAGTTCTCCGATTTCCAGTGTCCCTACTGTTCGCTCGCAGCGCCGAAGATGGTCGCACTCGCCAACGCGTATCCCAACAATGTCCGGCTGGTGTTCAAGCAATTTCCGCTCGACATGCATTCCCGTGCGCGGTCCGCCGCGCGCGCTTCGCTGGCTGCGCACGCACAAGGGAAGTTCTGGCCGATGCACGACCGGCTGTTCGCGAATTTCCGCCATCTCACAGACGAGAACATCCTGAAGTTCGCCGGGGAGTCGGGGCTCGACATGGCGAAATTCAAGGCCGATCTGGCTTCGAATAAGTTCGATACCGTCGTGGATCGTGAAGTGGAGCAAGGTCTTCAGGCCGGTGTCATGGGTACGCCCACCATCTTCATCAACGGCAAGCGATATAACGGAGCCACTGAACCGGAAATTCTGAAGCCGATTATCGAGGCCGAACTGCATCCGGCCAGGAAAAAGTAGTTAGAGCATCTGCGAAATGCTGAGGATGTTCCCGTCGGGATCCTTGAACCACGCCACCTTCGCCTTGCTGTCCGGCGATGTCCAGATCCCCGATTCATCCTGTTCCAGGAACGAATACCGTTCGAAGGTCAGACCTGCTCGAACGAGTTCGGGGGCCACCGTCGAGATATCTGGCACATTCCAGCCGAATACCGTATGCTGGGCCGGAGTATGGCCGGGCATGATCGTGATCCGCAGGGTGACGCCTTTCACGTCAAACACCACGGCATGGTCATCCTGGGATGCAAATTTCAATCCGAGCGTCTCGCCGTAGAACGTCTTGGCGCGAGCCGCGTCAGTGGTTAGAACGAATGCGACGGGATCGTAGGATTCCAGCAGCATTTTGTCATTGTACTCGACGCCCACTTGCTTTTCCTCCCGCGCTGCGATATTCCTGACCATTCGCGTAGTGGAGCGCGATTCATGAAACCTGCAATCGGAGTGGCCGTCATCGGCTACAAGTTCATGGGCAAGGCGCACTCGAATGCGTATCGCCAGGTGAGCCAATTTTTCGACCTCCCGCTGCGGCCGCGGCTGAAGACGATCTGCGGTCGCGATCTTGACAAAGTGGAGCAAATGGCGAACCGCTGGGGCTGGGAGAACGCCGTCACCGACTGGCGCCAGGTGCTCGACGATCCCGAAATCCGCATTGTCGATATCTGCTCGCCGAACAACACGCATCACGAGATTGCACTCGCGGCGATCGAGGCCGGCAAAATCGTGGCATGCGAGAAACCGCTGGCGATGAACGGCGCCGAGGCTTCAGAGATGGCGGCGGCCGCGCGAGCGTCGAAGCGCGTCAACACCGTCTGGTTCAACTACCGGCGTGTGCCCGCCATCGCATTCGCGCGGCAGTTGATCGACGAGGGACGCATCGGCCGCGTCTATCATTTTCGAGGGCTGTACTTGCAGGATTGGACCATGGATCCGTCCGTGCCGCTACTGTGGCGCATGGACAAGGACATCGCGGGATCGGGTGTCACGGGCGATCTGCTCAGCCACATCGTGGATACTTCGAATTACCTGGTGGGCGACATCGTGTCGGTAGCGGGCACGGCGAGCACGTTCGTCGCCGAGCGCGAGCGTCTTGAAGGCGGACGTGCAAAGGTGGAACTCGAGGATGCGGCGGTGTTCGTGTGCAAGTACGCCAACGGCGCCATCGGCCATTTCGAAGCAACGCGATTCGCGAACGGCCGCAAGAACGCGAACACGTTCGAAGTGAACGGTGAGTTAGGGAGTCTGTATTTCGATCTGGAGGATATGAGCCGCCTCTGGTATTTCGATTCGCGTGATCCGAAGCACGTGCAGGGATGGCGCAAGATCAGCGTGTGGGAAGAGTGCCACCCCTATATGAAGAATTGGTGGGTGCCCGGATGCGCCATCGGCTATGAGCATACCTTCGCGAACCAGGCGGCCGACCTGTTGAACGCGATTGCCGAGGGCCGGCCCATGAAACCCGACTTCGACGATGGGCTACGCTGTCAGTTGGTACTCGACGCGTTGCACCAGGCATACGATAGCGATCGCTGGGTAGATGTCGAACGCGGTGGACTGAGTGCAGCAGGAGGACAACAGTGAAGAAGATCTCTTTGGGAAGCTGGGCCTTTGTTTTCGGACCGTACTCGGATAATCCGACGCCGCTCGACAAAACCATCAAGAGGCTGTCGGAGGCCGGGTACGACGGCATTGAACTGGGCGGATTCGAACCGCATGCCTCGCTGCAACGGTATCCAACTACCGAGTCGCGAGCGGAGTTGTCGCATATGTTGTCGGATTACGGGCTCGGCGTATCGGGCTATGCGGCCGACCTCAGCACGACGAATCCGGCCGTGCCTGGCAACAAACAGAACTACCTGGATTTGTTCCAGCGATCGGTAGAGATGTGTGTCGATATCGGGTCGCCCTCCATTCGAGTCGACACGATTGCCGCTCCAGGGTCGGTGCCGGACAACGAGTATGCGGCCGCGTTCGACCGTGTTGCCGGTACCTGGCTGGACGCAGCGGAGATCGCGGCGCGCAGCGATATTCGGTTGGTGTGGGAATTCGAGCCGGGCTTTCTGTTCAACAAGCCGTCGGAAGTGCTCGCGATGCACGAGATGGTCGGCCATCCGAATTTCCAGATCATGTTCGATACGTCGCACGCGTACATGTGCGGTGTGGTAGGCGCGCGCCAGCACGGAGCAAAAGAGACGCTGCCCGGCGGAGTCCCCGACTTTCTGCACAAACTGCGAGGCCGCATCGGTGCGATTCACCTGATCGATTCCGACGGCACGCTACATCACGAAGAAACCAGCACCCACCGGCCTTTCGGCGAAGGCTACCTCGATTTCCGCGGGCTCGCGCCGCAGTTGCTCGACGAGGCGGATGTCGAGTGGTGGTGCATCGATCTCTGCTTCTGGGCGGATGCCTGGGACCTGGTGGCGTCGAGCCGCGAGTTCGTAGCGGACCTGCTGTCGAGCAAGGCTGCGGCGTAATCCGAATTGATGCAGCGATCGCGCGGAATCAGTTATGGGCAGGTGGCGTGGCCAGTCGCGCTTCACGAACCCGTGGAGTTCGATCCGCCGCCGTCACGGGGCCGGACGGTGGTGTTAGTCGGCGTATCTGCCTGCAGCCCGTTGCCGTGATACAGTTGAATCGCGGCGTCGTCAACCGGCGTTCCCTGACCACATCACAACGAACAGATTCACGCGACCACTCCTTCGGCAAACGCGCGCTCAATATCCCCCTCCGCAATCCCCGACTCTCGCAGCACTTCGCGAGTATGCTCGCCAAGTGCAGGTGCGCGCCCGGGCGCCATCTGCAAGCCGAGCCACGAGTCCGCCGCCGCTTCACCCACTGTGCGCACCAGCGTTACGCAGCAGTCGTACGGCTCTAACTGGGCCAGCCAATCCGCCGCGTCCTTCTGAGCGAAAATGCCCGCGAGTTCGCCGCGCATCTCGCGCTGCCGCATAGCGTCCGCATACTGATCGGCCATCAGGTCCGTGCACCCGATGCCGCGGCACAGCCCTTCCCAAAACTTCGGCTCCAGCGCGCCCACCGCGATCCAACGCCCGTCGTGACAGCGGTACACGCAGTAGCACGCATACTCGCCGCTGAGGATTCCTTCCCCGCGTCCAATCTCGTGTCCGGCGGTAGCATAATGCGCCAGCGGGATCGCCAGCAGATTCGCCGCACCGTGCGTCATGCTGATGTCGAGATACTGCCCTTCGCCCGACCGCTCGCGAGCCACCAGCGCCAGCAGTACGCCCATTGCGGTCTGCATCCCACCGCCCGCCACGTCGGCGATTTGAATATTCGGAACCATGGGCTCGCCGCCGCGCACGCCAATCAGCCCAAGCGCGCCCGACACCGCCATGTAGTTGATGTCGTGACCAGCCGCATCGCGCATCGGACCGTGCTGTCCGTAGCCGGTGAGCGCTGCGTAGATCAGTCGCGGATTGGTTTCATGCAGGACGCTCCAGCCTAGTTCCAGCCGGTCCATTACGCCCGGACGAAAGCTCTCCACCAGCACGTCCGATTTGCGCGCGAGCGCGATCAGCAGTTCCTTCCCGCGCGGATGCTTCAGATCGAGTACCAGGCTGCGCTTGCCGCGATTGGTCGCCAGGAAGACCGGATTCGTCCCCTCTGCGGTGAACAGCGTGCGCGCGTAGTCGCCCGTGCCCGGCTGTTCGATTTTGATCACGTCGGCGCCGGCATCGGCAAGATACTGCGTGGCGAGCGCGCCGGGGAGCAGCCGGGTCAGATCGAGTACGCGGAGTCCGTCGAGTGCGCCCATGAGTTATCCCTTGTTCAGAAATCTCGCAACGCCTTGCCGAAAATCGCTGGTCATTCGCGCGATAGCATTCAGCTCCACGCCCGCCTCCAGCGCGGATTCAAACGACAGCGAGTCGGTGCGATATAGCAGTTGTTTCGTGAGTGCCATAGCGATGGGCGGTTTCTGCGCGAGTCCCTTTACGAACTCCTCGGGGTAACTGTCGTCGTCGTAGATCGCGTGCACCAGACCGAGTTCGAACGCGCGCCGTGCATTCA
Organism: Bryobacterales bacterium; assembly: GCA_038322675.1. Classification (GTDB taxonomy): domain Bacteria; phylum Acidobacteriota; class Terriglobia; order Bryobacterales; family Bryobacteraceae; genus TMP-7. Next base: position 52,016 of record JBBQGE010000025.1, on the reverse strand, counting down.
CAACTTCCCCGGTCACCACCAAAGCGAACGCCGCTTTCTCCGACACGCACCGCCGCAGCAGCGCCATCACCATGGCCGGTACGAATCCGACGTTCACTTCGGGATAACCGAATTGCGCGGACTCCTGCGCCAGCACGATATCGCATGCGCTGGCGAGTCCGCAGCCTCCCGCTAATGCACGTCCATGAACGGCGGCCACCACCGGCTTCGGCGACCGCCGAATGGCCAGAAAAATTTCCGCCAGATTCCGCGCGTCTTCGATGTTCTCCAGCACATCCCTTTGCGCGACTGCGGCGACAGACGCGAGATCGGCACCGGAGCAAAAATCCTTGCCCATGCCGGCCAGCAGAATCGCCCGAACGTCCGAGTCCGAGTCCGCTTCGGCGAGTGCTCCACGCAGTGCGGCGATGAGATCGGGGTCCAGAGCGTTGCGCTTCTCAGGCCGGTTCAGCGTGAGTCGCGCGATGCCGCCGCCGGTTTCGTAGAGCAGGTTATCGAACATCGATCTCCATTCGCAGCAGAGCCGCACTATACGTCTTTCCCTGCGCGTCGATCCGCAGAGAAATAGTGCCGCCGCCATCCAGACTCTGGTGCAGCAGGAAGTTCAACGCATGCAGATTCGGTAACTCGAAACGCTCCACCGGACCGTCGCACAGTTCCTCGAAATGCCGCTTCACGCGATCGGCCGTCACCTGTTCCACCAGCAACGGATAATATTTCGGATCGTTCGCCACCAGCCCGATGTTTGTCGTGTTGCCCTTGTCGCCCGAACGCGCGTGGGCGATCTCGCGTAGTTGCACTTTCGCCATCAGGCCTCCGTCACCGATACTTCAGGCTCCACTGCGCCGATGGGAATCAGCGCCGGCCAGAACGCGACCACCTCTTCCACTTTCGGACGGCCGCCGACGTACGTTACCACTGGCGGCCCATTCAAGGCCAGCGGCGCAATCTCTTTCGTGAATCGTTCGACGGCCGCGCGATTCTGCGACCGCACGCCGACCCGCAACAATACCTCTGCCAGATCGGGCGACGGATCGCCCGACAGCACCGGGCCGTGTGCAGCGTTGGCCCCGACGAACTCCGAGTGAATCGCGTCGAAGCGCAGGCCCAATCGCTCCAGCCGCGCGCGCAGAATTCGATCGGCCGCGCGAGCCTTCGCATACGCATCGGGCCACCCGTACAGCATTTCGCCGATCGCTTTGAAACCCGCCGAATAACTGATGGACACCTTGTAGAATCCGGTGGGCGGACCGCCTCGAATGCCGCTGAACCGCACGCGATCGGGCCCGGTCTGCTCTAGGCGGATGGTGGTGAAATCGGCCGTCACATCGGCGGTCAAAAATGTTTTTGGGTCGCCGATCTCGTACAGCAGTTGTTCCGTGACTCCGGCCACCGAAACGCGGCCGCCGGTCCCTTCGTGCTTCGTGACGATGAACGTGCCGTCGGGTTCAGCCTCGAGAATCGGATAGCCGATATCGGCCAAATCCGGAATGCTCTGCCAGTCCACCTGGCAGTTGCCGCCCGTGCATTGCGCGCCGCATTCGATGGTGTGGCCGGCCACCGCACCCGCCGCCAGCCGGTCCCAATCGTCCATGGCCCAACCGAATTCGTGAATCTCCGCCGCCATCGACATCGCCGGATCCGAACAACGGCCCGTAATCACAATCTGCGCGCCCTGCCGCAAAGCCTCCACCATCGGCCCCGCTCCGAGATAAGCGTTCGCGCTCTGCATACGATCGCGAACAGTGGACAACGGCTCGCCCGTGTCCATGTTCTTCATCTCCACGCCGCTGCCGATCAACTCGTCGAGCCTGGGCAGGATGTCATCGCCTTTCACGACGCCGATCCGCGGACCCGCGCCAATTCGGCTTCTAATCGCATCGCGGCAGCCGTCGGGATTCACGCCGCCTGCATTCGCGATCACCTTGATCCCGCGCGCCGCCAGATCATGCGCCGCGGCCTCGATGAAATCCGGGAAATCGCGCGCATACCCGACACGCGGATCGCGCGACCGCTGCTTCTGCAGAATCGACATCGTCACCTCGGCGAGATAGTCGAGGGTCAGGTAATCGATGGGGCCGCCGCGAATCAGATCCAGCGGCGCGCTCAACGAATCGCCCCAGAAGCCTTGTCCATTAGCGATGCGAATCATCGTGGATTTATCGTACTAGCTATACCAACCCGATGGCACGACCGGCACGCGTCCATGGCTTCCGATTCAGCACTTCGAGTTGCCGGCGCAGATCCTCCAACCGCGTTTCGAGATGCCGCGCTTCTTCGGCTGTCTTCGCCGATTCGGCCTGAAACTGCTCCGCCAACTCCGTGTGATGCGCGACGTCCTTCTGCAGAATCGTGGTCCACTCCGTCCGCTCGCTCAACTGACGCTCCAGATCGAGCGCCCATTTCGTGCGGGCTTCGAGTTCTTCGGTGGTTCGCCGGTTCATCGAGTCGAGCAATTCCTGATACTCCGTGACCCGCGACTCCAGCAGCCGAACCCGCTTGCTCATTTCGATCCAGTGGTCCATCAGTGCCGAGATGCCATCCAGGCCGATCTGAAACGGCTGTTTCCTGGCCGTCATCGGCAGTGACCAGTTCTCCGGTCGCAGCACGCCGAACGGCGCGTAATTCTCTCCGTAGATCTTCAGCGACACGAAACCGGCCCGCTCGAACTGCGCGCGCAGATCGTTCTCCGAGAATCGCCGGATCTCGAGCGTCGATCCCCCTCCGCCGTGAAACACTAGGTCGTCGAACATCTGCAATTGCCCTTCGCGGGTGCGATTCACCATCACCATGCGATCACTCAATTGCGCAATGCCGTAATCGTGCAGGGCGGGGAAATGCTCCGCCGTGTGTTCGTCCAGCGTATAGGGCACGGTAAAAAAGAACACGCCGTTCGGCTTCAATAACCGGAAAGCATTCTCGAACGCAATATCCACAGGCGGCGCGACGTGTTCGAAAACTTCGCTCGCGATCAGAAAATCGTAGCTGCCAAACTCCTCCTCGGGAGGATGCACGATGTCGAACTGCGGAGCCTTGTGGTAGAACGTGTTCCGATAGTCGAACTTCTCGCCCAGACGGTTCGCGTAATCCGGCGAGTCGCTGATGCCGATACCACGAATGCTCTTCAGCTTCGGGAACTGCGGCAAAGGCAGGTCGGCGCCCAGCAGTTCGCGCGAGATCATCTGCACGATGGCCCGAGTTCGAACCGTGGAGTTGCAGTGGGGACAACTCGCCGATTCGCGATCGAATACCGACGGCGGCGCCGTGTTCTCGATGCCGCAGATATTGCAGACGAATGCGACTTCGTCAACCGGCATGGCGGAATCGGAAGATTTCAAAAATAGGTCTCCCATTGCGGTCGTGAATGATCTGCAGCATTTCCTGCGAGTAACCGAGCGATTCTGCAGTCTTCCTCAGCGTGTCATATTGGCCGGGCCACTGCTCATACTCGCGGCTGTGCGTCACCCAGATATCGCGATCGGCAGCCATCCAATTCCGCATCGCGGCCCGATTGTTCGCGCGGATGGCAGTGGCGGCGTCCTCGACGGGTAACTCGCCTTCGGACACCAGATTCAGTGTTTCGATAATTCCCCAATCCGCTACCAGAATCGCCGGCGCTTTCGTGCTGCACAGCCACGTGGTCAGCGGTGTGAACGCATCCGTCCAGCGGACTGCCGGACCGTTGTGGACCATCGCGACGTAATACTGATTCACCACCAGCAGATTCACGAAGCACAGCACCGCGACGATCGGGATGCTCCACTTCTTCAGCACCTGTGAGAATACGGCGGCAATCGCGATCAGGTGGAAGGGCCACAGCAAGATCACGTGATGCACCGCGCCGCCCGCCCCGGTGGTGACGAACATTAGCAGCCAGGTAATCGCGAAAACCAGCAGCGAGAACAGCACGACGCGCCGCACCGGCGTTCGAAGCGCCCACGGTATCAAGAACAGAGACAGGATAAACGCCGGGATCATCCAGTTGCTCACCGGCGCGTGGAAGGTGCGGCTTACCAGGAACGCGGTACGCTGCGCCAGACTGTGCGGCGCTACCGGACTCGGACCCGCATCCGGCGCTGTCACCCAGCCGAACAGTCCGCTGCCGTCGATGCTGCGCTTCAGCAACACCACCTTGATCAGCGGATTGTCGGGCTCCAGTTTCACATTGCTCGTAAACGTTTCCAGCGGCCGCGCGATGTTATAGACGATGAACGGAAGGGCTCCTGCAACGAAAGCAGTGCATGCGATCGCACAGTTCCGCCGAGTTACATGCGACCAGACCTCACGACGGAAGACCACGATGGCCGCCACGCCCAACGCCGCCAGAATCCACAAGAATACAGCCTTGTCCCACAACGCGAGTCCCAGCAGGAAGAACGCGCCCGCAAGCTTCCACGCCGCGGGCCGTTGATGGAACCGCACCAGCAGTAACAGAGCACCCAGCTTGAACACGAACTGAAACGCGATAAATCCGAAGTCGAACGATCCAGTCAGCACGAAGCTCGGATCGGTCGCCAGTAACGCGGCGGCGATCCAGGCGGCGCGACGCCCCACGCAAACGTCGACGAATCGAAATGTCAGTGCCACGGTAGCGGCGCCCACCAGCACCATCGGCAACCGTAACGACACCGGACCCGGCGTCCAGATCAGAAACAGCACCGAGTACAGCCACGTCTTCAATGCACCCAGATAAGTCAGCAGCATCACCGGGATCTCGTTATCGCCGAAATGCCACGAGTACCACGGCGCCAGCCGCTCATAGATGCCGTTGCCGATCATGGCTTCGTCCACCTCGATGCCGAGCTGTTTCATGAACGGCCAGCAGCACGCGATGAACACCGCCATCAGCGCGCACACTCCGGCGGTGGTCTGCCAGTTGGGGAGCGTAGAGGAGGCCGGGCGGCTCTGCGACGGTGAAGCCAAGTTCTGATTTTACGCGACGCCGATGGTCGCGATACACTCGGCTAACTATGCGCAAAATCGCGGGGGTTGCCGGCGTCCTGGCATTCACTGCCATTGCCTTGGCGCAAAGCGACGTGCAGAAACTCACCACCCGTGCACTCGGCGAGACGCCGCTCGGGTCGGATCTGTGCGAGTTGTGCGACCAGATCGGTGGACGTCCCACCGGGTCGGCAGCCTGCGACCGCGCCGTACAGTGGGCCGCCCGCAAGTTCCGCGAAGCCGGCCTTCAGAAGACCCGTCTGGAGCCGTTCACCGTCCCTAACCTGTGGCTGCCCGAATCCAGCGAAGCCTCGGTGATCGCGCCCGCCGCCTTCCCGGTCCGACTCGCGGCCGCGCCGTTCACTGCCTCCACCAAAGGCGCGCTCGACGCCACCGTTCTCGACGCGGGGGAAGGCACCCCAGCCGATTTCGACAAACTCGGCGACAGAGCGCGAGGGGCGATACTGCTGATTCGCAGCAAGCCCATGCAGACCTTCGACGATCTGTTCGCCGAATACATGCGGAATCCCGTGCTGCTCGAAGGCGCGCAAAAGACCGGAGCCGCGGCCCTCCTGCTGGAATCAACGCGACTCCGAGGCGTTCTCTACCGCCATCCTCTGACGTTCGATTCGTCCATTGCGCCCATCCCCGCGGCAATCGTATCGCGCGAGCACGCGGAGCGCATCGCACGACTCGCCGCCACTGGCCCCGTGCGGATGCGGCTAAAACTCACCAATCGAATCGGCGGCCCGTATCAGTCCAGTAACGTCGTCGCCGATATTGAAGGGCGCGAGCGGCCCGACGAAATCATACTGCTCGGAGCGCATCTCGATTCGTGGGATCTTGGCACGGGCGCCGAAGACAACGGCGTGAACGCGGCGCTGGTGCTCAACGTCGCGCGCGGATTTCATCAACTCGGCATGCGCCCGCGCCGCACTATCCGTTTCGTGCTGTTCACCGGCGAAGAGCAGGGTATGTGGGGCTCGGCCGGATACGTGGCTGCGCACAAGGAGGATCTTGGCGAACATCGCGCCGTGGCGATCTTCGATACCGGCTCGGACCACCTCAGCGGGTTTTATCTGAACGGCCGCGAGGAACTCCGCAAACCCGTCAACACGGCTCTCGACGCCGTTCCGGATCTGGACGCCACCCAGCACTCGCTGGAAGCCCTCGACGGAACCGACAACTTCGACTTCATGCTCTCGGGCGTTCCGAACCTGGTTGCGATTCAGGATCCCGCGCCCTATCTGCCCGATTATCACGCCGAATCCGATGTCTTCGAGCGATCGAATCTGGAGGAGCAGCACAAGAGCGCGGCCGTCGCCTCGGCGCTGATATACGGACTCGCCGAGATGCCCGGAACGCCCGTGCGGCGCCAGACGCGCGAGCAGGTAGAGAAACTCCTCATCCAAACCAAAATGGACCAGCAGATGCGCGTGTTCGGCCAGTGGGACGATTGGAAAAAGGGCCGCCGCGGCGTGTTCTAACCCGCTTGATACAATAATGAGATTGTCCCCGAGGCCAACCAGCTTAGTCGCAATCTACCCGGGCTCTTTCGATCCCATCACCAATGGGCATCTGGACCTGATTGCGCGGGGCGCTCGCCTGGCGGATCGCCTGGTGGTTGCCATCTTGCGAAACGAAAACAAGCAGCCGCTGTTTTCGGTTTCGGACCGGATGGAAATGTTGGAGGAAGTGCTCGGCGGTTACGATCACGTCGAGGTGGATTCGTTCGATGGTCTGCTGGTGGACTACGCGGCGGAACGCGGCGCCAGCGTGATCCTGCGTGGGATTCGCGCCATCTCCGACTATGAATACGAGTTGCAGATGGCCCTGATGAACCGCCGCCTGCGCTCCGACATCGAGACTGTTTTTCTGATGTCCGGTGAGGCGTATTCGTTCATCAGTTCGCGGTTGGTGAAAGAAGTAATTCGATTGGGCGGGAACATTTCCGGTCTGGTCCCCCCGGCGGTGGAACGCCGGCTTAAACAACGCTTCGGAGAACAGAGAAGTTAATGATGCAGTCGACAATTGCACTAGCGGAACGAGTATCGAAGATCAGCGTATCGTCCACCATGAAGGTGGCGGCGGATGCCGACCGCCTGCGCCGTGAGGGTGCCGATGTGGTGGATTTCGGCGCGGGTGAGCCCGATTTCCCCACGCCCCAGAACATCAAGCTTGCCGGTCAGGCAGCCATCGAGGCCAACTTTACGAAGTACACGGCCACGGGTGGAATCCTGGATCTGCGCCAGGCCATCTGCGACCGTCACACCACCGATTACGGCACCGCGTACACGCCTTCGGAATGCATTGTGTCGGTGGGCGGTAAACACGCAATCTTCAATCTCGTGCAGGTGCTGATCGATCCAGGCGATGAGGTCATCGTCCCGGTCCCGTATTGGGTCACGTACAAGGACGTTATCAACTACGCGGGCGGCAAGTGCGTTTTCGTCGAGACCGATGAGAAGTCCGGCTTCGAACTGAAGGCCGAGATGGTGGAGCGTCACATCACGCCGAAGACCAAGTTGATGATCATCAACTCGCCGTCGAATCCCAGCGGCGGCGTGCTGCCTCGTGAGGAGTTCGAAAAAATCCTGAGCATCGCGTCGAAACACGGCGTGTGGCTCATGACCGACGAGTGCTACTGCCGCTTCCTGTACGAGGGTGATCCGTTCTCCATCGCGTCGGTCAAGGGCGCCAAGGATACCGTGCTGGTTGCGGGTTCGCTCTCGAAGACGTACTCAATGACGGGTTGGCGAATCGGATTCGCGCTCGGGCCGAGTCCCATCATCGGCGCCATGCTGAAACTGCAGAGCCACTCCACTTCGAACCCGACGTCGATCGCGCAGCGGGCGGCCGTCGAAGCCCTGCGAGGTCCGCAGGAGTCGGTGGACGCGATGCTCGCCGAGTATCGCAAGCGTCGCGACTTCGTCGTGCAGCGGTTGCGCGCGATTCCGGGAGTCACCATCAGCATGCCCAAGGGCGCGTTCTACGCCTACCCAAACGTCTCGGTCGCGTATCACCATGGCATCGGCTCGTCGCTGCAATTCGCGGAGAAACTGCTGGCCGACGAATTCGTCGCCGTGGTACCGGGCGAAGCGTTCGGCACCAACGATCACATCCGCGTCTCGTATGCGACGTCGATGAAGGAACTCGAGCGTGGCCTCGACCGCCTGGACAAATTCATTGGAGCCCACCGGTAGCATGCTGCCGCAGCCCTCGCCGATGCGGAAATCGTTCCGCGAGAAAGTGTGGGGCAGCACGCACCTGTCGCCGTGGTATCCCGATTCGGACACGAAGATCGGCGAGGTCTGGTTCGAAACGGATGTCGAGTTGCCGCTTTTGGTGAAGTTTCTGTTCACATCGGAGAGGCTCTCGGTGCAGGTGCATCCCGACGACGAGTACGCTGCCCGCCACGAGAACTCGCGCGGCAAAACCGAGATGTGGCACGTGCTGCGAGCCGATCCGGGAGCCTCGGTCGCCGCCGGATTGCGTGAGACCATCTCTCGCGACCGTCTGCGAGAACTCGCGATTTCCGGCGAAATCGAGCAGTTTCTCAACTGGATCGAAGTCCGGCCGGGCGACACCATTTTCATTCCGGCCGGCACGATTCACGCCATCGGACCGGGCTTGGTGCTGTGCGAAATCCAGCAGCATTCCGACGTCACATACCGGCTATACGACTACGGCCGTCCGCGCGAGTTACACCTCGACCGCTCGATCGACGTGTCGATTCCAGGCCCCTATGAACCGCCCCCCGTCGCAAACTGCGCTTACTTCGCGGTCGAGACGATGACCATCAATGCATCACATACGCTGCAGCCCAAGCCCGATCGCTTCGAATTGCTGATCGCGATTGACGGCGAAGGCCGGCTCGACGCCCAGCCCATCCGCGCAGGAGACGCTTGGCACATCCCCGCCGGCGCCGTACCGCTCGAAGTCGAGGGGAACCTTCGCCTACTCCGCACCTGGGTGCCTTAACAGCAACTACCCGATCCCCAAATCGTCCACCCGCTCCAGCGGCGTCCCGCAATCCCGGCAGATAATCGCCGTGCAATCCCCGCACACCAGCGGATTCTCCACCGGCCTGTTGCAGCGCGGGCAATAAAACTTCGTGGATTCTTCGGTCATCTTCACCCCTCCTGATAGACTACAAGTAGCGCCCGAGAATGTCCCGCCGTTTCTTATTTGCCGTATTTTCCCTGCTGGTGATCCTCTCCGCGTGCTCGTCCAGCACCGGACCATCTGTCATTGGCGAAGCATTCGTCGGCCCGCCCAACCTCAATCTGCGCGAGGAAATCAGCCTCCGTTCCCGCACTGTCGCCACGGTCCATCACGGCGACAAAGTCGATATCGTCCAGACCCGCCGCCGGTTCGTCCAGGTGCGCAGTCCGCAGGGCGCCATCGGCTGGACCGACAGCCGCCAATTGCTAACCTCTGGCCAGATGGGCGATCTGCGCCGTCTCTCCGAGAGCACCCGCGGCCTGCCATCCCAGGGAATGGCCACCGTCTACGAGAAACTCAACGTCCACACGGAGCCGGTCCGCACCTCCACCACCTTCACGCAAATCCCGGAGCGCACTGCCGTCCAGGTGATCGGCCACAAGGTAATGCCTCGCCGCGCCACGGTGCCCGATCGCCCGATCATCCCGCTACGAAAGTCCGCTAAAGCAGGGAAGAAGCCGCGTGAAGCGAAGCCGTCGTGGCGCGTGCCTCCACCGCCGATGCCCGCGCCGCCCGGAGTTCCGCCCAATTGGGAGGAGTTGTCCCGCTCGCCGCTTCTCAGCGAGGAGCCTCCTGCCGAAGAACCCTCCGAGCCCGAGAAGCCGCCGGTGCCAATGGACGACTGGAGCCTCGTCCGCACGAAGGACAATCGCGCCGGCTGGGTGCTCTCGCGAATGCTCGTGATGGCCATCCCCGATGAAGTGGCCCAGTACGCCGAAGGCCATCGCATCACGTCGTTCTTCGCTCTCGACGACGTGCAGGATCAGGGGCAAACCAAACACGCCTGGCTGTGGACCACCAACTCGCACTCCGGCGAGCCCTTTGAATTCGACGGCTACCGAGTGTTCATCTGGAACACCCGCCGGCACCGCTACGAGACCGTATTTCGTGGCCGCGACGTGAAGGGCTTCTATCCCGTCGAGGCGACCCGCGTTCCCGGCGGCGCGGTGTTCTCCATCGTCATCGACCAGCAGGGACAGTTGGTCCGCAAGGTCTATTCGTTCAAGGACAACCACGTCACGCTCTCCCGCAGCGAGCCCTACACCGGCGACAACACGATGCCGGAGGCCAGTCAAAGCCAAGCGGTGCAGCATCCTCAACAGCGAACCGCGACACCGTGGTATCGGCGGCTGGCCCAAAGATTCCGTTCGCTATTCCGCTAGCCCGCCGCCCAGGGTGCGGCCCATCGGTACAATAGAGGCTTGGATCTCGAAAGGCAATTACTCCGGAAGGTCGGCGACGCGGTAACGCGCTTCAAGATGATTCGCGACGGCGATCGTGTTGCGGTGGCCCTGTCCGGCGGCAAGGATTCGCTCACGCTGTTGGAGGCTCTTCTGCTGCTCCAGAAGCGCGCCCCCATCCAGTTCTCCGTCTGCGCGTTCACCATCGAACAGGGCAAGTTTCTGCGGCCGTTCGAGGCGATGGCCGATTATCTGAAAAATCGCGGCATCGATTGGACCTACTTCCACGACAAACCATCCCACCGCCTGCTCAAGGAACAACCCGATCATGGTTGCGACCTCTGCAGCCGCTATCGCCGGCGGGCCGTGTACGAAGTGGTGCGAAGCCTGGGTGCGAATGTCATTGCCTTCGGTCACACCGCCGACGATTTCTGTGAATCGTTTTTGCGGAACGCCTTGTTCACCGGCCGTATCAGTTCGCTGCCGCCGGTCACCTGGTCGCGCGAGCGCGAGTTCCGCCTCATCCGTCCTCTTGTATACGTGGCCGAGGATCTCACCGCGCAATTTGCGGAATCGCTCGGCGCCCCCGTCATCCCCTGCGGCTGTTCGCAGCGGACCGGAACCGTCCGGAAGTCCATCCGCTCCATGTTCGCCTCGCTCGAGCAGGAACATCCGCACATGAAGGATAGCTTGCTGGCCGCCATGGGGAATATTGAAACCGGCCGCCTTCTCGACACGCGCTTTCTCGATCTGGAGGCCGGTACGGACCGGACTGAGCCCGAATTGTTGTTTCCGATATTCACGAATTAGTAATTCTTTTGTAGTTCATTTGGCATATAGTGAGTGCGAAGATCATTGTTTAGCAGCCAACTAACTCAGCCATGAGACTCCTTCCCCGCGAAGAGAAGTTCTATCACTTCTTCCTACAGCAGGTGGACATCATCTGCGGAGCCGCCCAATTATTAGTCGAAGGCGCGGAAGCCGGTAATGCGAGTATGGCGAGCGCCGCCATCCAAATCCGCGATCTGGAACAAAAGGGCGACGAGGTCATCCACGAGATCTACGTGATGCTCAACCAGACCTTCATCACGCCTCTCGATCCGGAAGACCTCCATTCGCTTTCATCCCACCTCGATGACGTGCTCGATGGTATCGAGGATTCGGCGCACCGCCTGGTCGCCTACCGCTTGCCGGAGATTCCCCCCACCGTTGTCGAACTGAGCCGCATCGTGCGGTCGTGCGGCGAGACCCTGCGACTGGCCTTCGTCGCCCTTAGCAAAGACAAACCGCTGACCGAACACTGCATCGAGATCAACCGGCTCGAGGAAGTGGCGGACCAACTCGTCCGCTCGGCTGTCAGCGACCTCTTCCAAAACGAAAAAGATCCCATTCAACTGATGAAGCTCAAGGAGATTTACGAGTTTCTGGAAACCACGACCGACGCCTGCGAGGATGTCGCCGACGCTCTCCAGAACGTTGTAGTGAAGAACAGCTAATCCCATGGATTCGCTACTCCTCATCATCTTCATCGTCTTCATCGCGCTGATTTTTGATTTCATCAATGGCTTCCACGACGCCGCGAACTCCATCGCAACCGTCGTGTCTACCCGTGTGCTCACTCCTGGGCAGGCGGTGATTTGGGCCGCTTTCTTCAACTTCGTAGCGGCCTTCACCGTCGGCACCGGCGTTGCCAAAACGGTAGGCAGCGGCATGGTCAACCTGGAATACGTCACCCCCTATGTGATCCTCGCCGGACTCGTCGGCGCCATCTCGTGGGACTTACTCACATGGTGGTTCGGACTGCCCACCAGCTCCAGCCACGCGCTGATGGGCGGATACGCGGGTGCGGCGATGGCGCACGTCACCTATCTCCGGGGAATCCAGTACAGCCTCGATGCTCTGGTGCCGCATGGTTGGGTGCTGACGCTCATCTTCATCGTCGCCGCACCGCTGATGGGAGTCGTGCTCGCCTACATCCTGATGTTCATCGTGTACTGGAGTTTCCGCGGCGCTACTCCGCGAAAGATGGACAAGTGGTTTCGCATTCTGCAATTGCTCTCGTCCGCGGCACTCAGCCTCTCGCACGGTGCCAACGACGCCCAGAAGACCGCCGGAATCATCACTGGGGTCCTGTTTACATCGGGCATGCTGAGCAAGTTCGACGTGCCCTGGTGGGTGGTCCTGCTGGCCAACGCCGCTATCGCGCTCGGCACATTGAGCGGCGGTTGGCGCATCGTGCACACCATGGGCGGCCGGCTCACGCGCCTCAAACCGCGCACCGGATTCTGCGCGGAAACCGCCGCGGCCATCTCCATCATGTTCGCCACCGAAGGACTGCACCTGCCCGTATCCACCACTCACGTCACCGCCGGCGCGATTGCGGGCGTCGGATCCATCCAGCGCGTCAAAGCCGTCCGCTGGGGCGTCGCCAGCAACATCCTCTGGGCCTGGATCCTCACCATCCCCGCGGCTGCCATCGTCGGCTGGTTGACCATGTTCGTCATGAATCCGTTCATCCCGCACAAGTAGGCGCTCGCGACTCCGCTATCCTAGATAATTCATGTCCCAATTGCTCGAAGGCAAAACTGCCGTCATCCTGGGTGTCGCCAATCGCTGGAGCATTGCATATGCCATCGCCGAAGCGTTCCGCCGCGAGGGCGCCAGGCTGATTCTCACCTATCAGGGCGATCGCCAGCGGCTCACCGTCGAAGAACTCGGTGCCGCGGTCGGCGCCGCGCGTCTGTTGAATTGCGATGTCACCAATGAGGACGACCTCGCAAGGCTCACCCGCGAACTGCAGCAGGAACCGCCCATCGACTCCATGGTCCACAGCATCGCTTTCGCCAATCGCGAGGACCTGTCCCGCCCCTTCATCGAAACGTCGCGCGCCGGCTATCTCCTGGCGCAGGAAGTCAGCAGTTATTCGCTTGTTGCCGCCGCCCATGCCATCGAGCCATTGATGACCAACGGCGGATCCATCATGACTCTCACCTATCTCGGCGCAACGCGAGTGGTTACGAATTACAACGTAATGGGAGTCGCCAAGGCTGCGCTCGAGGCATCCACACGGTATCTCGCCAGCGAACTCGGCGCCAAAAACATTCGCGTCAATGCCATCTCCGCTGGTCCCATCAAGACCACCTCCGCGCGCGGCGTGAAGGATTTTTCGAAGGTGCTCGACGCGGTGGCCGAACACGCGCCCCTGCGCCGCAATTGCGATCCGGCCGAAGTCGCCGATACCGCCGTGTTTCTCGCCAGCGATCTGGGCCGCGGAGTCACGGGCAACGTGATCTTCGTCGACGCCGGATTTCAGATCATGGGATTGTGAACGATACGAAGCTACAGACGTGGTGGGCACACCGGCAGGGCCTCGACGGCTCCATGCAGGGCAAGAGTGCGGCCGAGGTGCTGCGGGCGACGGGGTGGGCCCGATCGGTCGGTGGCTCCGGCCCCTATCTCGGACTCTTCGCGCGTGCCGGACTCAGCCGCGAGCAAGTGGACTCCGCCGTGTCGCGCATCGAGATTCATGAGTTGCCGAGCGCTCGCGGATGCACCTACGTCCTACCCGCCGCGGACTTCACGCTGGGTCTGAAATTGGCTGGGCCATTTTCGAATAGCGAGCGGAAGGTCGCGCTGAAACTCGGCGTCACCGAATCGGAAATCGAAAAACTGTGCGAAGCCGTCGTCGCCGCGGTCTCGAAGGAACCGCTCGATCCCGAACAGATCCGTCAGTCCATCGGTAGCGCGGTCCGCAGCCTCGGCGAGGAGGGCACGAAGAAGGGGCTGAGTTCTACTCTCCCGGTGGCGCTCGAGGCACTGCAGGCGTCGGGCGACATCCGTCGCGTGCCCGTCAATGGCCGCCTCGATCAGCAGCGTTACCGTTATGTGCTATGGAAGCCGAACCCTCTGGCGCAATCCCGCATCAGTGCGGAAGAGGCGAACACGCAACTGGCCCACCGGTATTTCGAATGGATCGGACCCGCGACCATCGCCGAGTTTCAGCAGTTCTCCGGACTCGGCGTGAAGGCCGCCAAAGCCTCCGTCGAGCCGCTGCGACTCGCACCTGCCGGCGACCGCTGGATCCTGCCCGAGGACCGCGACGCGTTTGAAAACTTCCACATCCCCAAAACGCCCGATTATGTTTTAACCAGCAGCATCGATGGCCACGTCCTGCTCCGCCGCGACCTCTCGCAGTTGCTGGATCCCGCCGACCTCAAGCGGCCACTGCTGAAGGGATCCGTGCACGATCTGCCCAGCCATCCCATCCTCGACCGCGGCCGCATCATGGGACTATGGGAGTTCGATCCGGAGACGTCCACCATCGCCTGGCAGTCGTTCATACCTGCGTCAGCCGCGCTCAAGGCCGCCGTCGCGCGCATGGAGGCATTCGTACGCGACCAGTTAGGCGACGCCCGGTCGTTCAGTCTCGATAGTCCGAAAAGCCGCCGCCCACGGATCGACGCGTTACGGAGTTGATCGGAAGACCACGATATCCTGCTTCCCGTAATAGACCGGCTCCGCCACACTGAGTCCCGCGGCCCTCGCCGACTCGCGAATAAAACCCTCATCGTAAGCGACGGCGTTGGCCGGGTAATCCTCCCGGTTCACGGCACTGCGACCCCGCGCGAAAGGAAACTGGATGCCGTGCCGGTCGCCCCCATTCAACAGGAAGAACGACGCGTATGCACAACCACCCGGTGCAAGCAGCCGGCTCACTTCCGACAGATAATGCACAGCCGCGTCCTCCAGCAGATGCGTGAAAACCGAAGTCAGCAGGATGAGGTCGAACGAGCTCTCTGCATGCGGAAACACGTACCGCTCCGCGGTCTCCAATCCGCCCGGGTTATACGACGGATTCGCGCAGTCGGCGTGATAAAAGCAAAAGCGGGGATTGATCGCCGTCACGTGCTGCCGGCACCATTCGACACACGCGCGATCGATATCCATCCCCGTATACCGGATTTCCAGATCGCGCAACCGCGCGTCGGTGGCCAGCCTGTAAGCGACTCGTCCGCACCCGCACCCAATGTCGAGAACCCGGCTCCCGCGATTCAACAACCCCAGCCGCAGCAACTCGCCGCAGAACCACTCGCCAACTTCATCGAAACCGTGAGCGCCCCCGACAAACGCCCGCAGCGAGTACGGCGGCCAGTGCGACTGCTGCATCAGCCGGATCAACGCATCGGGCCCATCGAGAAACACGCGGTCGAGTCGCCTGCGCAGGAGGAACCGGTTCCGGAACCACGGAAGTTTCATGCGAACGTAAGTATATTGAGCACTGTGATTCACCCGAGCGAAGTTGTCATCGGAGTAATAGCGGGAATCATCCTGATGGTCGCGGGACTCGTGCCCGGGCTGCTGCAGGACTTCGCCCAAGCGATCTCCAACTTCGCCGACTCCTCCGGATCGCGCATCGAGTTCGGACAACCCCGCTGGTTCGCAACCGTCGGATTATCGCTCATCTGCCCGACACTGCTAGCCTATTTCTGGAGTTAAGCGCTGCTCGCGTCTCAGTTCGCGCATTCTTCAGAGGCGCGCGCGTCAGCAAGCGGTACGCGGGACTCCACATATTGGTCAGTGGTCAATTGCGACCACTTCATCCACCGCCCGCTGACCACTCAGACACAGTCAACGATCTTCTCGCTCAGATCGGGCAAACGCGGTGTTCTGGTCTTCTTCGAAAGGAGCCGCAGCGCCGCGCGCACAAGTTCAGATGTCTTGATATGCAGGTCACGAATCGATGCCCTCTTCATATGCGCCTATCGCGACCCGTGAACCCGGCCCGCCCGCTGACTCATCTCCCCCATCAATCGCCGCGCTTCCGCGTGTGTCGGCTGACGGCCCTCGGCAGGCTGCGATAAGTAATGCTGCAAATACCGCTCCGCCCGGTCGAAATCCTGTCCCGATTCCACCAGCCTCTGCGCCGCCGCAAAGTACGGCCCTAAGTCGTCCGGCACCATCCGCTCCGCCCGCGCCAGCATGGCGTCCAGCTCCGACCATCGCTTCTGCGCCACATACGACTGCGCCAGCACGTTGTACCCGCCCTCCGCCGAGGGATCCAACGCGATTGCCTCCAGCGCGTACCGCTCCGCCTCCCGCGGCGACCGGCATGGCCCCGGCAACTCGCAGAACGACTTCGCCAGCAGGACTCTCGACCGGTAGAACCCAGGATCCGCCAGGACCGCCTTCCGCAGCGCCCACTCGGCCCCGGCCACATCTCCCTGAAAATCCGCAAGCTGCGCATGCGCCAGGTATCCCCACGCCGCCGATACCCGTTGGATGTCGTCGGCCACCCGCCTCGCCTTCTGCCGGTCGCCGCCCGCCATCCCCGGCGCCTTCCAACTGAACATCATCTGCACCAGCATTGTGTCAACGTGTCCAGGATCCACGGCCAGCGACGCCTCAATCGCCTTCTTCATCCGGTGAACGTAGATTAGTCCCTTCACCGCCGACGACCGGTCCGCCATCAGCGCGCAAGCCTCCGCATACTGCCCCTGGTAGGCGGGATTCCGCGGCTCCAGCGCGACAGCCCGCTCCGCCTCCCGTACCGCCATGTCCAGATCGCCGAAGCTCGACGCGATCTTCGACATCCAGGCATGCGCCTGCGCATCGTTCGGCGACGCTTTCAGCCGCTCCAACGAAATCTGGCGCGCGCGTTTCCAGTGGCCGGCCTCCATCAGCGCGTTCACCGGAACGCCCGGCGCGGCAGACACTACGACTGCGCACACTGCGAGTGCTAGTATGATTCGGATACAGATCCCCTTGCTTCGAGTATCGTGGAACCAGCCCCGCTCGCGCAACCTCCGGGTAGTGGTCAGCTTGAAAATCGGATCTCTTCCGCGACCTGTGCAGCTATTCGAATTTCACCGATGTCGAACTCCGTCGATAGAAACTGTGTGTCCCCATCCTTCCACTAGTGCGCCGGGTAAGACATACTGACGGATCTTGACTTGGTATTTTCTAAGATAATCGTGCTTGTTCAGTTTGTACTGAAGTTGGCCTACAACTAATCCTGGATGGCGATTCAAATCCCGCGAAAACGCCAAGACATCCTTCTCGTAAAAGAAAGGGCGCTTCCTCGCGATGAAGGAATCCACCTTCAGCGATGGGGCGCAGAAGTCTGCCGCCGCAGCGTTTGCGCGCCGCTCCTCTTCAGGTATGGAAGCGCTCGTGCTTGAGGCGCGGTCTCCTTCAAGATCGTCGATCACCTCGGAGTGGTAACCGTCCTTGTTGAGAACATGCTCTATTTCATGCCGCAGAACGAAATAGAAATTATCGATGCGGTCATGTCGCAATGACATCCCAATCACAGGGGCTTTGTCGCTAAGCCAAAAACAGACTCCGTCAATGTTCGCCTGCGGCAGACGCTCAACGAGTACCAATCGGACTCCACTTTCCTTCAAGATGCCAGGCACTTCTCGGGCATCCTCAGGATCCATGAGCAGGTTAGTGAATCTTGTCAATGACTGGCGCAACTTCTTCTCTGAATAAGCGGTGACGTTACCTGCTTTCGCAATTTGCCGGACTTTGAAGAGCCAGGCTAACTCGGCGGGAGGGACCTCCCGCTCTTCGTAGTTGCCCTTCTTGGCCGAGTGCGCGAGATACGGTATCCCTTCTGGATTCTTGACTTCAAAAAACTGAACCAGTTGAGCCTTCAGAAGATCGGGAGTGCCGTTCTCAATCCACCCTCGCTTGATCATCTCTCTGACGGGGTAGGTGCTCTGCATCTCCGCGCGGACCGCAACTGCTGGATTCGGCTCCTGCGCTTGCGCAAGATCAAATGCTTTTTGCAGATTGGCAAAAAATTCAGCCGGGACGTCGAAGGCGAAGCCGAGCGCCTTCGCCATCTCTGGACTGATTCCGCGCTTTCCGGCCAGAATAACGTTCACCGACTGTTCCGGAACTCCCAAGACGAATGCGAGGTCCCGCTGTAGCCATCCGCGGGCCTCCATCTCCTCGCGAATGTAAGCGCCAGGATGCATGATCCAATGCCCGGTCGTGTTTGTCATCGTTGATGCACCTCAGTGGTAGTCTTCGATGTCGAGAATCTTGAGAAGCGGCGGTTTACGCTCCGCGTCCAGAACAAAAACGAGTCGCCATTGTTTATTGAGCCGAATCGACCTCTGACCTTCCCGGTCTCCACTGAGCTCCTCGTAATGTAAACTCTTCCAGTTCCGTAATGTACGTTCATCGGGTGCCGCCCTCAGCACGACGAGCTTCTGCCGGCACGAATTGATGACCGCCGTCGGCAGTCGAGTTTCCGCCGCCCGTTCTGTTTCAATCAGCGCGAGGTCCTTCCGATGGAATTCGATTTCCATGCGGCTATTTGTTCAGCTGATAGCAAGGCTACCATCGCTCCTTCCGGAACGTCAACAGCGACTAAACGCAAGGCGTTAAGTTATTAATAAAAGCCGGCAATTGCCCCATTACCCTCGCCAACACTGCAAGCATTGACCCCATCCCACTGGAACGGTAAAATAAAAGATTCGGTTCCCCTCCAGATACTGATCAATCGATAAACTCACGATTGTGTCTGGCGGTCCAACTTACTCAGCAGGAGGCTTTGTCGAGTGCCAGACATGCGACATATTTTCACGTCGGAATCGGTGACCGAAGGTCACCCCGACAAGATGGCGGATCAGATTTCGGATGCGGTGCTCGACGCCGTCCTCACCGCCGATCCCACTGGCCGCGTAGCTTGCGAGGTCCTCGTCACCACCGGAATCTGCGTGGTATCCGGCGAGATCACAACCACCACCTACGTGGACGTCCCCAAGTTGACGCGCAGCGTCATCTATGACATCGGTTACAACGATGCGTTGATGGGCTTCGATTCGAAGACCTGCGGGGTTCTGAATACCATCCAGTCGCAGTCGCCCGACATCGCGATGGGCGTCGATACCGGCGGCGCCGGCGACCAGGGCATGATGTTCGGCTACGCCTGCAATGAGACGCCCGAACTGATGCCGATGCCCATCATGATGGCCCACAAGTTGTGCCGCCAGTTGAGCGAAGTCCGCCGCGCGGGCACCCTCAAATTCCTCCGCCCCGACGGCAAGAGCCAGGTCAGCGTCGAGTATGTGGACAATCAACCCGTGCGGATCGACGCGGTGGTGGTCTCCACCCAGCACGACGACGACGTGTCCACCGAAGAACTTCGCGCTCAGGTGAAAAAGCACATCATCGACGCGGTTCTCCCCTCCAACATGGTGGACTCCGCGACGAAATACCACATCAATCCCACCGGCCGGTTCGTCATCGGCGGACCTCACGGTGACACCGGACTCACCGGGCGCAAGATCATCGTCGATACCTATGGAGGCATGGGCCGTCACGGCGGCGGCGCCTTCTCGGGCAAGGATCCGACGAAGGTCGATCGCTCCGCATGCTACATGGCTCGCTATGTCGCCAAGAACATCGTGGCGTCGGGACTCGCCAGCCGTTGTGAAGTGCAGTTGGCTTACGCCATCGGCGTGGCGGATCCGGTATCGGTGATGGTGAACACGTTCGGTACGGGCAAGGTGGAGGACGCGCGTCTCACGGAACTCGTTCGCGCCAACTTCCCATTGACGCCCCGCGGCATCATCGAGCACCTGCGACTGCGCCGCCCCATTTACCGCGCGACGGCTGCGTTCGGCCACTTCGGCCGGACCGAGGACTCGTTCTCGTGGGAGAAGGCCGACAAGGCCGAGGCGCTTCGCGAAGAGGCCCGTCCGGCTGCGGCGGCCAGCCGTTAACAACTAGCTCAGGCTCGCCGCATCCTCGAATTGGCCCGAGGGCGCGGAAGCCATTCGACAATCGGGAACCCCGGCGCGCTGGCCAGTTTCGGCGCGCTTTTTTGCTGAAATGGCACTGGAGAATCAGAGTTGGCGATAGTCGAAGGTTGCAAGCACGAGATCGAGATCACCATCCCGGTCCAGGATGTGGATGAAGAGACCGAACGCGTAGTCTCCAACATTCAGAAGAAGGTTCGCCTCCCCGGATTCCGCCCCGGCAAAGCTCCGGCTTCGCTGGTGCGTTCCAAATTCGGCAATGAGATCCGGCAGGATGTTCTCGAACACCTGGTCCCCAAACATTTCCGCCAGAAAATGGAGGAGGACAATGTCAACGTGGTCGGATCGCCGAACATCAGCGACGTCCATTTCCACAAAGGCGAGCCCATCCGCTTCAAAGCCGAATACGAAGTGGCACCCGACATCGAACTCGGTGAGTATCGCGGCATCACAGTGCCGTATCGCGAACCCGAGATAACACCGCAAGACGTCGAGGATCGTCTGAACCGTCTTCGCGAGCAGAAGGCCGAATTCATCAGCGTGGATCCGCGCCCACTGGAGGATGGCGATCATGCCGTCATTTCGCTGAAGAGCACCGGAGGCGTGGAGCCTCCCATGGAGCAGGACGAAATGACGCTGGAAATCGGTGCCGCCGACACGCTGACCGCGTTCACCGACAATCTCCGCGGCACCTCGCCGGGCGATGAACGTGATTTCTCCATCACCTATCCGGAGGACTACGGACAGGAGAAACTCGCGGGCAAGACCGTCGACTTCCATGCCGTCGTGAAAGCCGTTCGCCGCAAGGAACTGCCGGAGGCCAACGACGAATTCGCCCGCGACCTCGGCGATTTCCAGACGCTCGACGAACTGAAAGAAACCATCCGCAAAACCATCTTCCACGAGCGCGAACTTCGCGCCCAGCAGGAAGCAAAAGATAAACTCGTCGACACGCTCGTGGAAACCCACGATTTTCCGGTGCCCGAAACGTACGTCGATCGCCAGATTGAAGCGCAGCTCGAAACGCAACTTCGCGCCATTGCCCAACAAGGCATCGATCCGCGTTCGTTGAAACTCGACTGGGAGAAAGTGAAGGAATCGCAGCGCGGCCGCGCGGTCCGCGACGTGAAGGCGTCGCTGCTGCTCGACAGAATCGCCGAACGGGAAGCCGTCGAAGTGCTCAACGATGAGGTCGATCGCGAAGTGCACCGCGTTGCCAAGCAGCGGCGCGAACCTGTCGCGACGGTCCGCGCGCAGCTCGAAAAGGATGACAGCATCCGGCGAATCGCCCTCCACATCCGGACGGAGAAAACGCTGAACCTGCTGTTCGAACACGCGCGCAAAGAGGCGCCGCCGGAAGTCGAGACGCCGGCCGAATCGCAAGAGCCCGCCGCCGAGTAGCGTGTTTCGATCACGGTGGGTACCTACCGGTTCGATGATGCTGGTCTCCCTGATCAGCTACATCGATCGCAATACGCTTGCGCTGCTGGCGCCCACCATCCTCAGGGACACCGGACTTTCCGCCGAAGGCTACGGCTGGGTCATCTCCGCGTTCTCCGTCGCCTACATGCTGGGCAATCCCATCTGGGGCCGCGTGCTCGATCGGGCCGGCGTTCGCCGCGGGATGCTCGCATCCGTGTCGCTGTGGAGCGTCGCTTCCGCGGCCCACGCCCTCGCATCCGGCTTCTGGAGTTTTGCCGCCCTGCGCGCGCTGCTCGGATTCGGCGAAGGTGCCACGTTCCCTGGCGGACTCCGGACTGCCATGCAGACGCTCCCGCCCAGCCAGCGCTCGCGAGGCATCGCGGTGGCCTATTCCGGCGGATCGCTCGGCGCCGTCGCGACGCCCATCATCGTCACTCCCATCGCCGCGGCGTTCGGGTGGCGCGGCGCGTTCTGGTTCACCGGTACCATCGGAGTGTTGTGGGTGCTCTGGTGGGCTATCGTCAGCCGCCGCCCCGAACTGCGCCACCACGAAAGGCTCGAGTCCGCGCCATCCGGTGGCGGCCTCTCCCTCCGCGACTCCCGGCTCTGGTCGTTCATGACTATCTACGCGCTCGGCGGATTGCCGCTCGCCTTCGTACTCTACGGGTCGGCGTTGTATCTCGGGCACGTGCTCGGTAAGTCACAAGTCGAGATCGGACACGTCTTATGGATTCCGCCGCTTGGTTGGGAAGCTGGTTACTTCTTCTGGGGTTGGATCACCGATCGATTCGCCGCGCACGGCACCTCGGTCCGGTTAGTCCGCCGCTTGATGCTCGTCCTAACTGCCGTCGGACTGCCGCTCGCATTCACCACCCTCAACCAATCGTTTCCGTTGACTTTGCTATTCATGTTTCTGTCGATGTTTGCGAGCGGCGGATTTGTGATTACTTCGGTGGCCTGGGCGACTTACACATTCTCATCGCGAAACGCGGGGCTCATAGCGGGAATCGGGGCGGGGTCGTGGTCGGCAGTGGTTGCGGCGTTGATGCCGTTGTTCGGCGCGCTATTCGACCGCGGCCGCTATGATCTGGCGTTTCCGATCGCGGCCGCATGTCCGGTGATCGGATTAGGCTGCTGGTTGCTGCTGATGGCGCGAGGCGACAAACCTCGCGCCACCGTGGACACATCTATCTAAGCGGGCGAAGCGCCGCTCCGCTTCTTCCAATACCGCAACGACAACAAACCGGTGCCGATCATCATCAGTGTGCTCGCTTCAGGTGTATCTCCGCCAGTATCCGGCGGCGGAGGGGGTTCGGTACCGCCGGACAGCAGCGTCCCAAAGTTGAAGTTATCGATCAGCAGCGTTCCGGTCGCCGAGGACAGATCGAGATAGTTGATCGGGGTATCCGACGTGATGCCGAACCACGTCGGAGTCGCATACATCGACCCTGGCGTGGGATTCGCGGCGCTGTAAGTCCACGCCTTAGTCGATACCGTGGCTGCCGGACTGCCATTGATCGAAACCGCAACATTATCGCCCGATCCATCGCCCCACGAACTGTAATTCCAGGTCATCAGGTTCAATGCTACCGCCGTAACCGCAGTCGGTAACTCAATGTGCAGGCGGTAGCTCGAATTGCCGTAGCCGGAACCCGGCCCCTGCAGTACCGCGCCCGTATTCCAGTCCTTAATGCCGCCGGGAAAGTTGTTGATGTTCGTGAGGTAACTGCTCGTTCCTATAACCCCGACAAACCGGACTTGCAGCGAAGTGTTCCCAGTCTCCGGATTCACCGGGTACCCGTCGCTGGTTGTTGATTGCTTATAATTCCCGGGTGCAACCTGCCCGTTAAAATCGATAACGGACATATCGCCCGTCAGGCTGTTAAAAGTGGATTGGCCAGCGTCGTCATAATAGACGTTGCCCGAATAGGCCGGCGTGAGCATTGTGACGATGCCGACTACCGACGCACACAGAACGCGACGAAATAATGGACTCATGTCTCCCTGATCTCCTCTGGCTCATCACACGAGCCACGCCACCCGAATCGCATGCGAGTCGCGCAGCACTTATGTGATTGATACGATCAGGTAGTGGGAAACAAGACCTCGGAGTCTCTTTAAGGAAATCCAGGGACCGTACTCCGGGGGGAATACTACTTCGGGGCCGAGGTGAGCGATTTCGAGACCTGGATACGGTACTGCCGGGCCTTCGCGACGATCTGGCCGGCATTCAACGTCAGTACCCGCCCGTTGCGCACGATCACCCGCCCGTTCACCATCACGTCCTCCACGTCGGGTGCCTTCAACGAATAAACCACCGCCGAATAGATGTTGTAGATCGGGACCCCGTCGGCATGCGCGATCGAAATTGCCACCATGTCCGCTAGTTTGCCCGGCTCCAGCGATCCAATCCGCTTGTCCATCCCGAGCGCCTTCGCCCCGATGATGGTCGCCATGGCCAGCGACTCCTCGGCCGGCAGCGCCTCCGGATTCATCGTCGATACCTTCTGCAACTTCGAAGCCAGCGCCATCTCCTGCATCAGGTCCGCGCTGTCGTTGCTGCCCGCAAAGCCGTCCGTCCCCAGACCCATGTTGATTCCGGCATTGAGGATATCCACCACTCGCGCGATGCCGCTCGCCAGTTTCGTGTTACTCGTCGGACAATGAGCCAGCCCGGTGTTATGCCGCTTCAGTATTGCGATATCCTCGTCGCTCAGCCAAACGCCGTGCGCGCCCACGGTGCGGCCATTCAGAACTCCGAGCGAATCGAGTAACTGCACCGGAGTCATGTTCCGCTTGACGAGTAAGTCTTCGTTTTCCTTCTTAGTCTCCGATACATGAATCAGCAGCGGAACGTCATACTTCGACGCCAGTGTCCGCGACGCTTTCAGCCACTCATCCGCAACCGTGTACACCGAATGCGGCGCCACCGCCGGCACGATGAGCGGATCGTTCCGGAACCGCTGTATATACCGCTCCGTGCCCTCGATGGCCGCCGCCGGTGTCTTGTAGTCGGGGGCGGGAAAGCCGATGATCGTTTGCCCCAACACACCGCGCAGGCCCGCTTCCTTCGTGGTCTGGGCGATCGTGTCCTCGAAGTAGTACATATCGGTGTAAGTCGTGGTGCCATAGCGCGCCATCTCCAAACAGGCCAGACGAGTCCCCCACCGCACAAACTCACGATCGACGTTACGCGCTTCGGCCGGAAAGATATAGTTCTCCAGCCAGTCCTGCAGTTTCTTATCATCTGCGATCCCGCGCAGCAGCGACATCGGCGCATGCGTGTGGGTGTCGATGAACCCCGGCGTCAGAACCGCTTCGGGATGCTGGATTCGTTGCTTAGCCTGATACTTCTTATCAATATCCGCCCGGGTACCGACCGCGACGATCTTATTCCCGCGTACCGCGACCGCACCATTCTCAATCACGCGCCGCGCCGCGTCCATCGTGATCACATACCGTCCGGTCCAGATCGCATCGACACTCTCGCCGAAGACAGGCGCGAGCAGCAGCAGTAGCAGACTATAGATACGAATCATCGAAAGCTCTCGGCAGTAACTCGCTCATCCGGTACGACTCGGTCTTACCCGCAAGATTCACTAAGATCACTTCCGCGTTGCCGCAGAACTCCCACAGGATCTGCCGGCATGACCCGCACGGCGGTGTTAGCATGTCCGTATCCGCCGCCACGGCCACCCGCTTGAACCTCCGCGACCCCTCCGATATGGCCTTGTAAATCGCCACCCGTTCCGCGCACATAGTCAAGCCATAAGTCGAGTTCTCGATGTTACAGCCCGTGTAAATGCGCCCGTCCTCCGCCTCCACCGCCGCGCCGACTAAGAACTTCGAATACGGCGCATGCGCATGCCGGCGGCTCTCGATCGCGGCCTCAAGTAGTTTGTCCATCGTCCAACTTCGGAATCACGGCGCTCAACAGCCGGATCAGCGTATCCCGCACTTGCCGCCCCGTCTCCAGCACTTCCTCATGATTGATTTTCTGAGGCAGGATCCCCGCCGCCATGTTCGTCACACACGAGATCGCCAGGCACCGTATCCCCATGTGATTCGCCGCGATCACCTCTGGTACCGTCGACATCCCGACTAAGTCCGCGCCAATAACCCGCAGAAACCGAATCTCGGCCGGTGTCTCATAACTCGGCCCCGACATCGCCGCGTACACGCCTTCCTGTAACTCGATCCCTAACTCCCGGGCCGTCTGCCGCGCCACGCCGCGCAGCCGTGCCGAGTAAGCATCCGACATATCCGGAAACCTCGGCCCCAGTGCATCGTCATTCGGTCCGATCAAGGGATTGAATCCCTGTAAGTTGATGTGATCCGAAATCAGGACCAATGCGCCCGGCTT
The DNA here is from genome assembly GCA_038322675.1 of Bryobacterales bacterium. GTDB lineage: Bacteria > Acidobacteriota > Terriglobia > Bryobacterales > Bryobacteraceae > TMP-7. Next base: position 26,112 of record JBBQGE010000025.1, on the reverse strand, counting down.
GTAACTCGTATTGATCCCGCCGGCCGCGTTCGTGAACACGATGGTCTTCACACCCAATGCGCCCAGGGTGCGGACTCCGAAGATCACATCCGCCGGACCGTAGCCCTCATAGAAGTGCGACCGCCCCGACATCACAGCCACGCCGGCCCCGCCACATCCCCCGAGCACCAAGTGCCCGGCATGCCCGACGGCCGTCGATCGCGGCCAGCCCGGAATTTGCTCATACGGAATCGCCGTCGCATCGGACAACGTCTCCGCAAACGCGCCCAAGCCGCTGCCCAACACCACCGCGACTCGCGGCGTCGTGCCGGCCTGCGCTCGAATAAACTCGACTGCGCTGTGCATATCGCCCTACAACAACATCCCCGCAATGCACGCTGACATGAAGTTCGCCATCGTCCCCGCCGCGACGGCCTTCAATCCTAGTCTCGCCAGATCGCTCTTGCGCGAAGGCGCCAGCGCCCCGATTCCGCCAATCTGAATCGCAATCGAACTCAGATTCGCGAACCCGCACAACGCATAGGTGGCAATCGTGAACGACCGCGGATCGAGCGAATTCTTCAACGCGCCCAGATCGATGAACGCCACAAACTCATTCAGGATGAGCCGCGTCCCCAGCAGATTCCCGATCTGCGCCGCATCCTTCCACGACACGCCCAGCAGCCACGAAATCGGCGCGAACACGAATCCCAGAATCGCCTGCATCGAAGGCGGAATCCAACCCAGATAAGGCAGAGAATGCACCCAACCGAGTATCCCGTTCACCATCGCGATCAGTGCGATGAACGCGATCAGCATCGCGCCGACATTCAACGCCAGGTTCAGACCATCCCCCGCACCCCGCGCCGCCGCATCGATGATGTTCACGGCCGGCTTCTCCACTTCGATGTGGACGTTGCCCGATGTCTCCGGTTTCCCCTCTTCCGGAACCAGGACCTTCGCAAGCATGATAGTGGCCGGCGCAGTGAGGATCACCGCGGTCAACAGGTGTACCATCGAGACTCCCGCAATGCGCACATACGCCGCCATCACCGCGCCGGACACGTGAGCCATGCCGCTGGCCATCACCGTGAACAACTCCGATTCGGTCATGTTCGCGAGAAACGGCCGGATCGTTAGCGGAGCCTCGGTCTGGCCCATGAAGATGCTCGCGGCCACGTTCGTCGACTCGGCACCGCTGGTACCCATGACGCGCAGCATCACCACGGCCATGCCGCGCACCAGAAACTGCATCACTCCGAGATAGTACAGAACCGCAAAGAACGATGCGATGAAGATGATGATCGGCAGCACCTGGAAGGCGAACACCAATCCGATGGGAGGCTGGTTCAACCCCAGTTTGCCGAAGACGAACTGGCTGCCCTCATCGGCATACGACAGCATGTGGTTCACGGCGTCACTCACCGCTTGGAACGCCCATGCCGCCGGCGTCTTCAACACCAGAAACGCGAAACCAAACTGGAGCGTCAACCCCCAGATGATCACGCGGCGTTGAATAGCTCGCCGATTCGTCGAAAACAGTATGGCCACCCCGAGGATGGCCGCGAGGCCCAGAAGACCGGTAAAGCGACCCATGATTATTCGCGAGCCGCGGACAGAACGACTCTAGCCGACAACTTCGAGAATCAGCTCGCGCTCATCCGGTGCGCTGCCGGAGATGCGAAATGCGTCTTCCACCAGTTGCGCTGCTTCGTCCACGTGCTCTTCGTTCGTGTAGTAGATGCGGCACAGGACGCCGCCCGAGTCTACCTTATTTCCGGTCTTGACCTCGAGAATCACACCGACCGCCGGGTCGATGCTGTCTTCCTTCATGTCGCGCCCGGCGCCGATCATCGACGAGGCCTGGCCGATATACTCGGCATCGATCGCGCTGACGAACCCGGCGCGCGGCGATGCAATCTCTCGCACGCCCGTCGCGTTCGGCAGCAATTCGAAGCGGTCCAGCACCTGCGGGTTCCCGCCCTGTGCCTGGATCACTTCTTTGAACTTGCGGTATCCCGAGCCGTCCAGCAACCGCGCCTGCGCGACCTCGCGCGCTTCCTCGAGCGACTCCGTCAGCTTGCCGAGATAAATCATGCGTGCCGCGAGTTCCAGTGAGAGCCGCGTCAGGTCCGTCGGGCCCGCGTTCTGCAGCGTCTGCGAGACTTCCATGATCTCGAGTGCGTTGCCTACCGCATAGCCCAGTGGCTGATTCATGTCGGTGATCAAAGCCTGCACCCGCTTGTCGAGACGACGGCCGATGCCCACCATCAACTGCGCCAAACGCCGCGCGTCCACCTGCTTCTTCATGTACGCGCCCGAGCCGACCTTCACATCGAGAATCAGCGCGTCGATGCCACTGGCCAGTTTCTTCGACATGATCGACGAAGCGATCAGCGCTGTCGATTCCACTGTCGCCGTCGCATCGCGAAGGCTGTACATCTTCTTGTCGGCCGGCGCGATTTCTTCGGTCTGGCCCACGAACGCCAGACGGTGCTGCACCAGTTGATCGCGGAACTCATCGATCGTCAGGTTCGTGCGGAACCCGGGAATCGCTTCCAGTTTGTCCAGCGTGCCGCCAGCGTGACCCAGCGCCCGGCCCGAAATCATCGGCACCACGCAACCCGCCGCTGCCGCAATCGGAGCGCAAATCAGACTCGTCTTATCGCCGACTCCGCCCGTCGAGTGTTTATCGACTTTCAGGCCCGGAATGCCCGAAAAATCAAGAGTCTCGCCCGACCTGACCATCGCGTCCGTCAGCGCCGAAACCTCGCGGTCTGACATCCCCGAATAGTACACGGCCATCAGGAAAGCGGACATCTGGTAATCCGGAATCTCTGAGCGGCAGTAGCTCTCGATTAGCGACGAAATTTCCTCGGGAGATAACTCCTCGCCATCCCGCTTGCGGTGTATTAGGTCGACAGTACGCATCAAGAACTCAGCGTAACATCTTATCTATCTGAAAGTAAACGAAGTGGGCACACTCAACCGCAGCCTCCAAACCGCTGTTTGAGGCAATGAATGCACGTACTTGCCGCCGAACACGTCCGCAAAGGCCGAACCTTCACGTAGTGAATATGACCATTATCAGCGAAAAGTTCTCGTTCGTCCACGTACTCACTGGTCGCGCAGCGACGACATTGGTTCGTTGTGCACCGCAACCCACCCCGGCGCGAGACAGGCTCGACAAGGCGCGACCGGCCCCCGCTTCCAACAGCAGTCCGATACCCGTTCCGATGGCCGCGAGTTGCAGCCCGTTCCGAAACACCATTCCGAGAACGCTCGAGTGCGTCGCGCCGAGCGCCAGCCGGATCCCGATCTCACGTCTGCGCTGCTCCACGCTATAACTCAGCATCGCGTACACGCCGATGCCGGCCAGCAGGATTGCGAGTGTCGCAAACACTTCGCACAGCAGCAGCGCGAACCGCTGCCACCATCGCGAGCGGGTCGCCATGCACGCGAACCGCAGCCACGATGCTGCCGGACGGTTGCTGTGCCAGCGGCATCCAGTAGGCCGGAATCGCATTGACATCGGCTGGACGGTCTCGAATGTCTTCCACGATCCCGACGATCCGGCGCTTGGCGCCCCAGATCTTCAAAACATGATCCAACGCGTCCGATTCGATTTCTGCGCGAAGACCCGCCCCAGGCGATCCGGCTCACGATACGGCGGTGGCCGCAGCAGAACACCGTAAACGATCGCAAACACCAGCGTATTCACGGCCGCAGGGCAATCCAGGCCTCGCGCAAGTTTGGCGGCGGAGGTGTCACACCGCCGAATTAGCCGGGTAACTCGGGCAACGAGTGCACGTACCTGCCGGCGAACACGTCCGCAAAAACCTGAACCATCTCGTCGTGAATGTGGCCGTTATCGGCCAACAGGTGCGGGCCATGCACGTCGGCCGGGCCGCCCTTCATATCGGAACAGCGTCCGCCCGCCTCCTCCACCATCAGGATCCCGGCCGCCATGTCCCACGGATTCAGATTGAATTCCCAGAATGCATCCATCCGGCCGCATGCCACATACGCCAGATCGATCGCCGCCGCTCCGGCCCTTCGCACTCCATGGCTCATCATGGCCAACTGGTAGTAGAAGTGAATGTTCACGTTCTGATGCCGCTTCCGGCTCGGAAATCCCGTCGCCGACAGCGAGTCCTGCAAGCGCGCGACATTCGACACGCGAATGGGCACGCCATTCAACCGCGCTCCGCCGCCGCGCTCCGCCGCGAACATTTCGCCGCGAATGGGATCGTAGATCACTCCGGCGATCAACTCGCCGGCGCGCTCCAGAGCCAGCGTCACGTTATAAAACGGGAACGCGTGCGCGAAGTTCGTGGTGCCGTCCAGCGGATCGACATACCAGCGGTATTCCGCGCCGGTCAGGTGTCCGCCGCCTTCCTCGGCCACGATGTCGTGACTCGGACAATGCTGCTTCAGCCGCTCGATCACCAGGCGTTCGGAGGCGCGATCGGCCTCGGTTACCAGATCGTGCTCGCCTTTCAATTCGAAGCCGATGCGCCGGTCGAAATAACTGCTCAACAAACTGCCGGCTTCGCGCGCAATACCGGCGGCGGTGTCTACGTAAGATGACAAACTAGTTAGCCTATTCGGAACGTTCGTACAGATACTTGATGTCGTGCTTAAACACGAATAAATTCGGCTCTCCGTCGCGTGTGAGACGAATAAAATGAGCGTCGTAGAACTCAATAGTTCCACATACTTCTTCATTGTTACTCAGCTTCACGCAGACGGGAACCTGCTTATCGATGAGCCGCTTCAGATACTTCGGTTCTTCGAAGGTCTGTTCGGCGGGACGGGATTTCGATTTCGGCTCAGCCGCCGTTTTGGTCGCGAGCTTCACGATTCTCGGCCTTTCTATTACTCGGTACCACTATAGTATCCAGTACGCGATTGTACCCGCAAACCGGGCTGATCCACCACTACTTTCACGCGGTGAAAACGGTCCTTGGATGGAGGCACATTTTTCGGATAATACCCGATGAGATACTGCGTTCTCAGTTCGCGCAGAATCTGTTCGAATGTCTCGTCGAGTTGCGATCCCACTGTGGGTGCGAACACTCGTCCGCCCGTCCCTTCCGCCAGACCCGTCAGCGCGTTTTCGCCGCCGGTGTTACGGCCCGCCTCGTTCTGGATCGGAATCACCAGAATCGGATAAATCACCGCGTCGGCGCGCTGCACGGCTTCGAGCGCGTCGTGGTAGTTATGCGTACTGGTAGTATCGCCGCCATCAGTCACCACGATGATTACGTGACGGCCTTCCCGGTCGTCCATATCGCGCGACGCGAACCACAGAGCGTCGTATAACGACGTGCCGCCTTCCCCGTGTAATCCGCGCACGTTCTTGTCGATCTGCCCGGGGCTGCGCGTGTAAGAAGTTCGCTGCACCACTTCCCAATTGAAGCTATACAGGGCGGCGCGATCGTCCGGATTTCCCTCGCGAAACAGCGAGCGTGTAAACCGGATCACCGAGTCGATCTCGTATTTCAATTCGATATTCGTGGAGCCGCTGGTATCCATCAATATCGCTACCGACAGCGGCTGTTCGGTGTGCCGCTCAAACACCGTGATCGACTGCTCCACACCGTTATCCAAAATTTTGAAATTCGATTTGGAAAGGTCCAGCGCGGGTGTGCCCTGCCGGTCCTTGACACCGACGATCAGCCGTACCAGACTTACTTCCGTCCGGAAAACGGTAGGCTTGTCCTGCGCGGCCCCGCTCGACGCCAGCGCAAACGCCGCGATTATCGCTGCAGCGACTCGTCCCACTCGCCCTCGACCCACACTTCGCCGTCCTCGAAATACTCTTTTTTCCAAATGGGCACCGTCCGCTTCAGCCGGTTGATTCCTTCGAGCGCCGCTTCGAATGCGGGCCGCCGGTGGGGTGCGCTCACCACCACGGCGACACTGATCTCGCCGATCTCCATCCGTCCCAAACGGTGCACCAGCGCGACCCGGCCGATGGCATGATTCGACGCGATGGAGCGCCCCAATTCGGCCATCACGCGGACGGCCATCGACTCGTAGCATTCGTAGTCGAGATATCGCGTCTTGCGGCCTTTCGTGTTGTTGCGGACCACACCCTCGAAGTTCACCACCGCGCCGTCCTCGCCTCGCAGCAGCGTCGCAGCGATCTCGCGGGTATCGATCGGATCGCGAGTAAGCGCGAAGAAGTTGCCGGTGTCCTCGTCGCGGATAATCTGGGTGTAAGCTCCCAGACCTCCGCTGACGGGAGGCAGCAGGGCAATTTCGTCCCCATCGGCGACTACCGCGGTCCGGTTCGTGAACTCGCGATTCCGCGCCAGCACGATGCTTCCGGACAGTTCCGCCAAGCGCGGAAAGCGGGCCGCATAGCGATCGAAAACGCTGCCCACAGTCTCGCCGTCCGCCACTTCGAGCGTGTCTTCCGAGCAACCTGCGATGTCCTTTAACTGCCCAAAAAACAATACTTTCACTTGCACGTCCAAAGAATAACAGACTGGTTCGGAAGCACCCCGGTTTCAACGGCGTTGCGATCGCCGCTACAACTCGCTCGCCCGTACCGACTGGTACCGGATCCCGAGTTCACCAGCCAGGCGATCTAAACGCTCGTCTGCTGTCCAAAGCCGCGCGTCAGCCAGCACCGTGGATGCGAGCAGGTGCGCATCGATCCAACCAATACCTCTGCCTTGCAACTTGCGCGTTCGCACGAACGTGGCGACCTCCGCATGACCGGCCGTTGGAAGCCGGTGGATCAGGATGTACGACTCCAGCCAGTGTCGTCGTCCACCGGAATCTCCGATTAGTAACTCACCGTAAACAAGGTCATGCCCGGCAACCTCATCTCGCTCCAGCAAACCATCCAACTCCGCGGCGAACGGTGTGCGATTCGCAAGAAAACGGATCCAGACAGACGTATCCACCAGCACCATCGGGTTACTCTTCTCCTCCTGCCCGGCTCTCCCTTCGCCTCGGAACGCCGGGCGCTCGCTTCTCGGTCCCCCTCAACTTTCGCAGTCTCTGATAGGCGGCGTGGCGGATCAGGGCCTCCAGACCGAGCCTCACCGTTTCGGTGTCCGTCGACGCGCCACTGGCTTCTCTTGCCTCGCGCAATTTCGCCTCGTCGATGTGCAGCGTCTTCTTCATACATCACAACCTACCATATAGGTACGGCAGGACCATATAGAGGTGATCCCACCAACGCGTCATAATCAAACCAGATGACAGTCGAGGCTCGCTTGCGGGTCCGGTACGCGGAAACGGATCAGATGGGAATCGTGTATCACTCCCATTACCTGGTGTGGATGGAACTGGGCCGGGTGGAATACTGCCGGGCGGCCGGATTGCGGTATCGCGACATGGAAGCGCAGGATGGTGTGCTGCTGGTGGTGGCCAAGGCCGAGTGCCGCTTCCTTGCGCCCGCGCGGTACGACGATGAAGTGGTGGTGGAAACCGCGATCGCGAAGGCCAATCCGCGGCTGGTCACTTTCGGGTATAAGATGCGCCGGGAAGACGGCTGTCTGCTGGCCGAAGGCGAGACCACGCACGTGTTCTGCGGCCGTGAAATGCAGCGGCAAAAACTGCCCGAAAAATACTGGCCCGCATTCGGCATTACACCACGTAACTAGTGGTAAAATAGTGACTTGGCAGATCTGAACAACCCCGACAATCCCAACGTTCCACCCGTGCCTCCCGAGGGCAACCGGAACATCATTCCTATCAACATCGAAGACGAGATGCGCCGCTCGTATCTCGACTATTCGATGTCGGTGATCATCGGCCGCGCGCTGCCCGACATCCGCGACGGTTTGAAGCCCGTACACCGACGCATCCTCTTCGGAATGCACGAGATGGGGCTGCACTTCAACCGGCCGCCGCGCAAGTGCGCCAAGATTACCGGCGAGGTTCTGGGAAAGTTCCACCCGCATGGCGACGCTCCGGTGTACGACGCCTTGGTCCGCATGGCCCAGCCGTTCTCGCTCCGGTATCCGCTGATCGATGGGCAAGGGAATTTCGGTTCGGTCGACGGCGATCCACCGGCGGCGATGCGGTACACCGAGGCGCGGCTTTCGCGCATCGCGGCGCAGTTGCTGGAGGACATCGATAAAGAGACCGTCGATTTCCGGCCGAACTACGACGACAGCGAAGTGGAGCCAGAGGTTCTGCCGACCCGCGTTCCGAATCTGCTGGTGAACGGCAGCTCGGGCATCGCGGTTGGCATGGCGACGAACATTCCGCCGCACAACCTGACCGAGATTGTCACCGCTGCGATTGCGATGATCAACAATCCGCAAACCACGTTTGCGGAACTGCTGGAGATGGTGACGGGTCCGGACTTCCCGACCGGCGGCCTGATTTTGGGCCGCTCCGGCATTCTCGACTACTTCACGCGCGGCCGGGGCTCCGTCAAGATTCGCTCGAAGGTGGCCACTGAGAAACTCGGGCGCGATCGTGAGTCGATCATCGTGACCGAGATTCCGTTCCAGGTGAACAAGTCGCGCCTGGTGGAACAGATCGCCGGGTTGGTGAACGAGAAGAAGATCGAGGGCATCAGCGATGTCCGCGACGAGAGCGACCGCGACGGCATGCGGATCGTGCTCGAGTTGAAGCGCGGCGAGCAGCCCGAAGTGATTCTGAACAACCTGTACAAGCACACGCAGATGCAGGTGAACTTCGGGGTCATCATGCTGGCCATCGTGAATGGCCAGCCGCGCGAACTCGGGATTATGGACTTCATCCGGAAGTTCATCGACCATCGCCTGGATGTGGTCCGGCGCCGCACCGATTACCTGTTGCGCAAGGCCCGGGATCGCGAGCATCTGCTGGTTGGATTCCAGAAGGCGTTGAATTATCTGGATTCCGTGATCGCGCTGATCCGCGCGGCGAAGAATCCGAAAGAAGCGCGCGAGGCCCTGATGGGAACCGCGTTCAGCGAGGAGCAGACCTCGGCGATTCAGGCCGCGGGCGGCGGGACGATTATCTGGGACTTCACTGAGCGGCAGGCGCAGGCCATCATCGAACTGCAGTTGCAGCGCCTGACTGGCATGGAACAGCAGAAGATTCTGGATGAACTGGCCGAAATCCAGCGGCGGATTGCCGAGTACCTGGAGATCCTCGGATCGGAACCCGTGCTGCGCGCCCTGGTGATCAAAGAACTCGAAGAAGTCCGCAAGGAGTTCGGCGACGAGCGGCGCACCCAGGTCATCGAGGACATGGGCGAGATCCGGCTCGAGGATCTGGTGCAAGTGGAAGACGTCGCGGTGACGGTCACGCGCGGCGGCTATCTGAAGCGCACCTCGGTGGACACGTACCGTCGACAGTCGCGGGGCGGCAAGGGTCGCATCGGCATGAGCACGCGCAGTGAGGATGTGGTGGAGCACCTGATTGTGGCCTCCACGCACGCGTACCTGCTGGTGTTCACCACCAAGGGCCGCGTCTACTGGCTCAAGATTTACGAGATCCCGGACGCCACCAGTACGGGCAAGGGCAAACATGTTTCCGGACTCGTGAACCTGCAGCCGGACGAGGCTGTAACGGCGTTTCTGTCCGTGAAGGAGTTTGTGCCGGATCAGTACATCGTGATGGTGACCAATCGCGGCGTCATCAAGAAATGCGAGTTGACGGAGTTCGACAATCCGATGTCGCGCGGCATCATCGCCATCGCCCTGGATGACGGCGACGATCTGCTGGCGGCGCGGCTGACGCGCGGTGAGAACTACATCTTCCTGGCGTCGCACGAAGGCATGGCGATCCGGTTCAAGGAAGGCGAGGTCCGTGCGATGGGCCGTCCGGCTCGCGGAGTGCGGGCGATGGACCTGACCGACGGCGACTACCTGGTGTCGTGCAGTGTGGTGGAGGAAGAGGGACTGATCCTCACCATCTCCGAGAACGGTTACGGCAAGCGCACGACGTTGAGCGAGTATCGTCTCACGGCACGGGGCCGCAAGGGCGTCATCAATATGAAGACCACCAAGAAGGTGGGCCGAGTGGTGGCGTCGCTGGTGGTGCAGGAAGATTCGGACCTGATGATTATCACCAAGGAAGGGAAGATCATCCGGCTGGAATCGGCCGAAATCCGGCACGCCGGACGATCGACGCAGGGTGTGCGGCTGGTGCGGTTGGACGACGGCGACCAAGTGGCGGCCGCGAGTGTCTTGCCAGAGGCGGAAAATGGAAACGGCAGCGGGTCCGAGGAGCCGGAACTCCCGGTTCAGTAAGTTCGCGTGGGCGGTTCTTGGTTGGAACGTGCTGGTGGTCCTGTGGGGCGCGTTTGTGCGCGCCACGGGATCCGGCGCGGGATGCGGAAACCACTGGCCGATGTGCAATGGCGAGGTGGTTCCCTGGGGCGCGCAGACAGCGACACTGATTGAGTTCACGCATCGCATAACCAGCGGCATTGCGCTCATCGGTGTTCTGGTACTGCTCATTTGGTCGTTTCGCTCCTTTCCCCGGCGGCATCCGGTGCGAACCGGGGCCGTGCTCTCGGGCATCTTCATCCTCACGGAGGCGCTGATCGGCGCAGGCCTCGTCCTGCTCGAGCATGTCGCTCAGAACAAGTCGGTGTATCGCGGTTACTCGCTTTCCATTCACCTGATCAATACGTTCACTCTGCTGGCCGTGCTGGCATTGACTGCCTGGTGGGCCTCGGGCGGAGCGCCGGTTGCGTGGGGCGACCGGACGCGGCCTCGATGGCTGCTGGGCGGAGCGCTGGCCGGACTGATCGTGCTCGGCATCAGCGGCGCGATCGCGGCACTGGGCGACACGCTGTTCCCGGCGATCTCGCTCGCCGCCGGGTTCGCCGAGGACTTCGCACCGAGCGCGCACATCTTCGTGCGGCTCCGCGTGTTTCATCCGGGGATCGCGATTGTGGCCATCGGATTCCTGCTGTTCGCGGTGGGCCAGACGATGAAGCGGATCAAGGATCCTGTAGTGCAGCGCTTGGGCCTCATCGTGATGGGCCTGGCACTGTTGCAGGTGATGATCGGCGCGATGAATCTGGCGATGCTGGCTCCGGTTGCGATGCAGTTGGTGCATCTGGCCGGCGCCGACGTGCTGTGGATCGCGGCGGTGCTGTTTAGTGCGGCGGCTCTTCGTTCAGAAGCTGGCAGCGAACGAGTGTTTCACGCAGAGGCCCGATGAGCCGCTGAGTTGCTTCCCGGCCATCAGCTATAGGCCAGGGCTTCGATTGGGTCGCGGGTTTGTGTCTTGAGTTCCTGGGCATCCACTACCGCGATGGCGGTTACGTTCACGATGTCGTTGACCTCCGCGCCACGCTGCAGGACGTGAACGGGCTTCGACAGGCCCATCAGGATGGGTCCAATCAGTTCGGCGTTGCCGAGTTTCGCTAAGAGCTTGTAGGCGACATTGCCGGATTCGAGATTCGGGAAGATGAGGACGTTGGCGCCGCCTTTGAGCGGGCTGAACGGGTAGGTGGCTTCGAGGATCTCGGGACTCACCGCCGTATCGGCCTGCATCTCGCCATCGATGACGAGTCCGGGAGCGCGATGGCGGACGATCTCGACGGCGCGCCGCACCTTGTCCGAGAGTGCGTGGCGCGTGCTGCCGAAGTTGGAGAACGACAGCATCGCAATGCGGGGCTCGACGTCGAAGCGGCGGGCGGCTTCGGCGGAGGTCATGGCGATTTCGGCGAGGTCGTCGGCGCTGGGCTCGATGTTCACTGTGGCGTCGGCGAGGAAGTAGAGATCGCCTTTCTGCGTGATGACCAGGTAGACTCCAGCGACTTTGCGGAAGCCTTCGCGCACCGGAATTACTTGGAGCGCGGGCCGGATCACGTCGGGATAGTGCTGTGACACGCCGCCGATGAGCGCGTCTGCATCGCCCATGCGAACCATCATGGACGCGAACAAAATGGGGTTCTCCAGGGCCGCGCGGGCTCCAGTCGCGGTGACGCCTTTGCGCTGGCGCATGTGCCAGAACTGGTCGATGTACTTGGGCAGGTTCGGCGATTTCGCCGGGTCGACGATCTGGATGCCGTTCAAGTGCAGGTGTAATTCGTCGGCACGCTGCCGGACAGCGGAAGTATCACCAATCAGGATCGGGACCGCGATCTTTTCGTCGATCAGGATCTGTGCCGCCCGCAGAATCTTGTCGTCCCTGCCTTCGGGGAACACGACGCGCTTGGGATCGCGCTGCGCCTTGTGGATCATGATGCGCATCACTTCGTAGGACCGGCCCAGCCGGCGTTCGAGCGTGTCGCGATACTGGGCGAGATCGAGCGGGAGTTGCGCGACTCCGGTCTCAATAGCGGCCTTGGCCACGGCGAAGGCTTCGAACAACAGCACGCGCGAATCAAAGGGCTTGGGGATGATGTACTCGGGGCCGAATTCGAGTGTTTCGGAAGCATAGGCGCGGCGCACATTGTCGGGCACATCCTCGCGGGCGAGTTCGGCCAGGGCGTGGGTGGCCGCGAGTTTCATTTCGTCGTTGATGGTGGTGGCGCGAACGTCGAGGGCTCCGCGGAAGATGAACGGGAAGCCGAGAACGTTGTTGACCTGGTTCGGATAATCGGAGCGTCCGGTGGCGATGATGGCATCGGGCCGGGCGTGCTTCGCGTCATCGTAGGGGATTTCGGGATCGGGATTGGCGAGCGCGAAGATGATGGGACGCGGCGCCATGCCCATGAGCATATCGGGGGTGACGGAGTTGCCCACCGAGAGTCCGAAGAAGACATCGGCGCCGTGGAGAGCATCGGTGAGGGTGCGGGCATCGGTGGCCCGCGCGAACCGCTGCTTGTACTCGTTCATGCCCTTAGTGCGGCCTTCGTAGATAACTCCGCTGGAATCGCACATGGTGATGCGTTCGCGTTTGGCGCCGAGCCGGATCATATGTTGGGCACACGAGATAGCGCTGGCGCCCGCTCCATTGAACACGATTTCTATCTCGTCCATCCGCTTGCCTTGAAGAGCGACAGCGTTGAGCAGTGCGGCTCCGGCGATGATGGCGGTGCCGTGCTGATCGTCGTGGAAGACGGGGATGTGGAGAGTGCGGCGGAGTTCTTCTTCGATGATGAAGCAGTCGGGGGCCTTGATGTCTTCAAGGTTGATACCGCCGAAGGTCGGCTCCAGTAACTGGCAGGCGCGAATTACTTCCTTGGGATCTTCGGTGGCTAACTCAATGTCGAAGACGTCGATGTCGGCGAAGCGTTTGAACAGGACGGCCTTGCCTTCCATGACAGGCTTGCCGGCGGCGGCGCCGATGTTGCCGAGTCCGAGGACGGCGGTGCCGTTCGAAACAACGGCGACCAGGTTCCCCTTGGACGTGTACTTATAAGCGAGGGACGGATCCTTTTGGATCTCCAGACAGGGTACGGCGACACCTGGAGTGTAGGCGAGACTGAGGTCGCGCTGTGTTCGACACGGTTTGGTTGCCGTGATCGAGATTTTCCCTGCAGGGGCCGCTGAGTGGTACTCCAGGGCCTCTTCTTTACGGATGTGCATATATGAGTGCGGCTACTTGGCCGCTCCTTCCTCTAGAGTAATCATACGGTCCCCGGCGACATTGCGATAGGTCTCCGACAGGCCGGAGGGCCAGCGGATCTCGATGAGGCCGGCTTGTTTCGAAGGGCCAAGTCCGAAGTGGAGGCGGAGGTCGCTCTGCGAATAGAAGCTCGACTGGCTGAGGACATCCTGGCGCTGGCGGCGTCCGTTCGCGGTGAGCCAGACGGAGGCTCCGATGGCGGAGCGGTTCGATTTCGTGCCCTTGAGCTTGAGCTTGATCCAGTGGTTGGAGGTCTTGGTGTCGTTGCGTAGCAGGGAGGGCGGTTCGCTCATGTTCATGATGAGGACATCGATGTCGCCGTCGTTATCGAAGTCGCCGAACGCGCAGCCGCGGCTGGAGTGGCGATCGGTGATGCCGGTTCCGCTGGTGGTACTGACGTTCTCGAAGTTGCCGCCGCCGAGATTGCGCAGAAGCATGCGGGGGTTGCGGTATTTGTACTCGGCGAAGCGGGCTTCGATTTCCGGGTAGACGTTTCCGTTGACGAACAGGAGGTCGGGGAGACCGTCGTTATCGAAGTCGGCAAAACCCGCGCCCCAGCCGACGTAGCGGGTGAAACTTCCGAGTCCGGCGCGCGTGGTGATGTCTTCGAAGAGTCCCTTGCCCTTGTTGCGATAGAGGATGGGCGTGTCGTCGGCGAAGTGAGTTTTAAAAATATCGATGCGGCCGTTGCCGAAGATATCGCCGATGGCGACGCCCATGCCGGCCTGCTCGCGACCGTCTTCGTTGTACGCGACACCGGACTCGAGCGCGATGTCGGTGAAGGTGCTGTCGTGGTTGTTCTTGTAGAGGATGCTGGGCGTGGAGTCGCATGCGACGAAGATGTCGGGCCAGCCGTCGTCATCGAAGTCGGCGGCAACGGCAGTCATGGCGTAGCGTTTGTCAACGGCCGCGATGCCGGATTTTTCGGAGATATCGGTGAAGGTGCCGACGCCGTTGTTGCGGTAGAGGAAATTGCGGCCGGTGGCGAGTCCGCGAGGTCCGCAGTTGACGGGGATGCCTTTCCACATGCAGTTCGGCGTGGCGCCGGGGAGTGGAATGGTTTTGAAATCGAAATTGAGATAGGTAGTAACTAATAAGTCGAGATAGCCGTTGCGGTTGATATCGACGAAGGTGCAGCCGGCGCCCCATTCGGGTTTCGGGTGCAGCAGTCCGGCTTGCTTGGTGACATCGGTGAAGGTGCCGTCGCCATTGTTGCGGTAGAGAATATTCTGGCCCCAGCAACTGACGAACAGGTCGTCGTGACCATCGTTGTTGTAGTCGCCAACGCATACGCCGGAGGCCCAGACGACGCGTTCGAGTCCGGCTGCTTTGGTGACGTCGGTGAAAGTGCCGTTCCGGTTGTTCTTGTAGAGGCGGTTGGTGGCACCGGCGGGGGCGCCGTCGATGAGAGAGCCGCCGGGGACGAAGATATCGAGCCAGCCGTCGTTGTCGTAATCGAAGAAGGCGATGCCGCAGCCGTTGGTCTCGAGGATATATTTCTTCGTATTCGGGTTGCCGTAGACGATGGGTTGAGTTAGCCCGGCCTGGGCGGCGATGTCGGTGAATTGGAAGCCGGTACGAGCGGCGACTTCGGCGGCGATGAGGGGTGAGCCGAGGGTGAGGGCGAGAAAGTCGCGGCGGTTCATTTAGTTTGGCCCTCGGTGATGGTGTGGACTTGGTTGGCCGCGAGTCCGAGTAATTTTTCGACGAGGCCGGAGGGCCAGTGGATCTCGATGTCGGCGGTTTCGGCTTGTGCGAGTCCGAAATGGGCTCGTAAGTCGTTTTGGGAGATATAACTCCCACCGCTGCGAACCTCTTCCATCTGGCGATGTTTGCCGATGGTGCAATAGACTCGTGCGCCGACGGCGGTGCGATTCGACTTAGTTCCGACGCATTTGATTTTAATCCAGTTATGATTCAGGGTCGATTCGGAGCGGAGTAACTGGGGTACATCGTTCACGCAGTTGACGACAACGTCGAGAGTGCCGTCGTTGTTGAAATCGCCGACGGCGCAACCGCGGCCGGGAGCTAACTCGGTGATGCCTGGTCCGGCGTCGAGGGAGACATCGGCAAAACGGCCGTTACCGAGGTTATGGTAGAGCACCTTGCGCTGGCGGTAGCCGTATTCAATGGTAGTTTCGGCGACTTCGGGATAGACGTGGCCGTTAGTGAGCAGGATGTCGAGCCAGCCGTCGTTATCGAAGTCGAGGAACATGGCGCCCCAGCCGAGGAAGCGTGTGTTGCGGCCGAGTCCCGCCTGGAATGTCATGTCTTCGAAGAAATTGCCGCCGCCGTTGTGATAGAGGCTCGATGTGTCGCCGGCGAAGTTGGTTTTGATGATGTCGAGGTTGCCGTCGCAATCGTAGTCGCCGGCGGAGACACCCATGCCGGCTTGTGGTTTGCCGTCGGCGGAGTAAGCGACGCCGGCTTCAATGGCGACGTCGGTGAAGGTGCCGTCCTTATTGTTGTGATAGAGGGTGGACGAGGTGGAGTCGTTGGCAACGTAGATGTCGGGCCAGGTGTCGTTATCGAAATCGGACACGAGGACACCGAGGCCGTAGGTGCCGGGAGTCTTGAGAATGCCGGATTTTTCGGAGATGTCGGTGAAGGTGCCGTCGCCGTTGTTGTGGAGCAGGATGTTCTTGCCGCCGTCGAGTCCGGGAGGACCGCAGGCGACCTTCATGCCTTTGTAGAGGCACTTTCCGGACTCGGGGACGGGGACGGTTTTGACGTCGAAATCGATGTAGTTGGCGATGAAAAGGTCGAGGTTGCCGTCCTTGTTGTAGTCGACGAAGGCGCAGCCGGTGTTCCAGCGATTGAGCCCGTTGGCGGTGCGGCGGGTGGTGGCCGCGATGCCAGATTTTTCGCTCACGTCCTTGAATTTTCCGCCGAGGAGATTCTTGTAGAGGACGCAGTCGCCCCAGTAGGTGACGACGAGATCGTCGACGCCGTCGTTGTCGTAGTCGCCGATGCAGCAGCCTTGTCCCCAACCGGTGCGGGCGAGGCCGGAGTCGAGGGTGACGTCGGTGAAGGAGCCGTCGCGGTTGTTCTTGTAGAGGCGGGAGGTGGGGCGATCGGCGTCGGTCCACTTGGCTTCGAAGCGGGTGCCGTTGACCAGGAACAGGTCGATCCAGCCGTCGTGGTCGTAATCGTAGAAGGCGACGCCGCAGCCGGTGGTTTCGAGGAGATAGCGGTTGTTGGAGGCGCCGCCGAAGATGGTTTTCGAGCGGAGTCCGGCTTCGCGGGCGACGTTCTTGAAGGTGACGCCGAGGGGGGCGGCGCCGAGGAGTTGGTCGAAGGTGAAGACGGCCGCGGTGCGGCAGATGGATTGGATGAAGCCGCGGCGGTTCATTGGGTGGCCTCGCGTTTCGCGAATTTGGGGTCGATGGCGGCGGCGAGATCGGAGGCTTGTTTGGCTTCGGCGGTCTTGTGCTGATCGGTGTAGACCTGGGCGAGGTTGTAGTAGAGAGTCGCGGTGAGCGGGTTCTGGTTCAGGCCGCGGCGGTAGGCGTCGGCGGCTTCGTCGAGGCGGCGGGTGGAGTAGTAGGCGCTGCCCAGGTTGAGGTAGGCGGGGATGAGATCGGGCTGGAGTTCGATGGCGCGCTGGTATTCGCGGATGGAGTCGGCGGGGCGGTTGAGGGCGTCGTAGGCGATGCCGAGGTTGTAGTGGGCGGCCGGGTCGTTCGGGTATAGCTGTGTGGCGTAGTTGAGGACGGCGGCGCCGCGGGGAGCATTGCCCTGCTCGCCGAAGGTGACGCCGAGGAAGACGAGGGCGCGGAGAAATCGGGGATAGATCTGGAGCGCGGCCTGGTATTTGGCGGCGGCTTCCTCGAATTTGCGGGCTTCGCGGAGTTGGGTGGCTTGCTGTTCGAGTTGCTCGGCTTCGTACCGGAAATCGCGGGGCAGGCGGGAGACGATGACGGGTTTGTCGTTTATTTCCAGGACGTCGCTGAACTGGCCGGGATCGAGGGCGAGGGCGGCTTTGGCGAGGTCGGGGTCGAGGTCGGCGGTGGACATGTCGCCGAGATAGCCGCCGGAGAGGGCGGCGGAGTCGGTCGAGTATTTTTGGGCGACGGAGAAGAACGGGATTCCGGCGGCGAGTTCGGCGTGGGCAGCGGCGGCCTTGGCGGGGCCGGCGGCGGTGATCATGCGCAGGTAGAGGTGCGTCGGGCGGAATTGGGTTCGTTTCGTCGCGGCGTGGACGGGGACGGGCGTTTGCTGTTCGGGGTGGATGCGGATCCAGTGGTCGACCATGTGGAACGAGCCTTTGGTCTGCTCGGGCATGTGGCAGGTGAGGCAGTCGCTGGTTTGGTTGACGGGGCAGAGGGCGGCCCGCGTTTTGGCGGCTGGCGAGTGGCAGCCGAGGCAGGCCTGGATTGGCTTCGTTTCGTTATGGGCGGCGTCGTGATGGGGGTTGTGGCAAGTGGTGCAACTGAGCCCGGCACCGGACTGGATGTAGCACTGGGAGTTACGTAGGGCGTTGACCTGATTCGAGATCAGGAGGTCGCCGGGGATCGGATCCTGGAGGTCGCCGAAGCCGGCGTGGCATTGGGCGCACTGCTGGAGGCGCTCGGGGTTGGAGAGCCGTTTCGGGTTGAGAATGGCTTTGTTTGGTGCGGCGGTCTGGATGGCCTGGAGGTGGTCGGATCCGGGACCGTGGCAGGACTCGCAACGGACGCCGGTTTCGTGGTTGTCGCTATGAACTGCGCCGTGGCAACCGAGACACTTGGTTTCGAAGTCGGGGCTGAGGACGCGGCCGACGGCAGTTTCCCAGGATGTCGGGGCGGATTCGGGGAAGCCGGGGGACAGGACGAGTTTGCCGGTGGAGGAGTAGTGGAGGTAGCGGGCTTCGACGAGGGGGGCTCGGGGGAGTTTGTGGCCGTCGATGGCGGGGACTCGGACGAGGAAGCTGAGTCCATGGCGTTTGCCGCCGACGATGGTTTCGACGGGGGCATCGAAGGGGGCGGAGCCGGGTTTGGTGACGCGGTAATCGAGACGGTTGGGGGCGGTGCGGCGGACACGGTAGTCGAGATTGGCTTCGTTTTGTTCGCGCGCGTAGCTGGGCGGGAGTTGGGGCGCGGAAGAGCCTTGCCAAGTGTTCGCCATGTTACTGGCGGATTGCGGGACGGAGATATTGCGATGGCATTGGGCGCATGCGGCGGACCCAACGTAGGTGGGGGCGGCGGCTGCGACGGCGGCCAGAGCGCACAGGCACGCAAGCGGGGACAACGGGGAGCGCATGCGAGGATGTCGCTTCAATTGTAGCCCTTGCGGCCGGTTGTGGCGGGATTGGGTTCGTTTTGGATTTGGGGGGTAGTGGGAGCGGGTGTTGGGTTGGGTTTGTTCTGAAGTTTTGGCGCAGTTGGATCGGGGTTGGTTCGCGCCGGTGTTGCGTTGGGTTTGTTTTGGGATGCCGGCGATGCCGGAGTAGGGTTCGAGTCGAAGGTGGGCGGGGGTGTCGTGCGCGGGCGGAGGATGGGTCGCGGGGCGCGATTCCGTTTTGCGCGATCGAAGGCGGCCATGGCTTGGCGCCAGGCGCGGTCGGCGTTTGCGACGTGCCGGGTGATGGTCTTGAAGTGTTCGAGACGGGTGGAGAAGAGGTCGAGGGGGCGAGTCTGGGCGAAGACCTGGGCTTCGAGTTCGCGGGCATTCTGCAGCGCGTGCCAGGCTTGCGCGGCGGCGGTGACGAGCATGCGCTCGAGATCATTAATCGGATTGAGGGAACGCGCGAGATCGTCGCGGGTGAGGTAGACCGGGTCGACGCCGGGCTGCTCGTATTCTGCGGTTGCTGCTGCGTGGTTACTCATTGCGCTTTGAGGATAGCGGGGGGTTGCCAAATGTCGAGGGGGTCGAATGGCTAGAAGTGATTCGGGTGGTGGGAGTTAGGATTCTTTCGAAAGTTAGGACTGGGCGATAATCAGAACGGGTTATGGCTGGATTTTACGAACTGCTGCGGCAGAATCGCAATTATCGCTACACGTGGATCGGCCAGGTGGTGAGCGAGATTGGCGATAACTTCAACAACATCGCAGTGTTCAGCCTGGCGCTGCAGGCGACCGGGTCGGGGATGGCGGTGACCGGCGTGATGCTGGCGCGGGCGATTCCGGCTGTGACCGCGGGACCGATTGCGGGCGTGCTGCTCGACCGCATGGATCGGAAGCGGATCATGATCATCAGCGACCTGGTGAGGGGGATGGTGGCGTTGGGCTTCATCCTCGCGCTGGGCGGCGGGCGCACGTGGCTGCTGTATCCGCTGAGCGCGCTGCTGATGTTCGCGTCGCCGTTCTTTACCAGCGGGCGGGCGGCGATACTGCCAACCATCGCCAGCAAGGACGAACTCCATACCGCCAATTCGATCACGCAGGTGACGCAGTGGATGACGACGGCGATTGGGGCGTTTCTCGCCGGCACGAGCGTCATGCGTTTCGGCTATGAACTGGCGTTCGTGTTCAATGCGTTTTCGTTTCTGATCTCCGCGTTGTGTATCTCGCAACTGGTTGCCAAGTCGGGGACGTTCCGGGTGATTCGCACCGATTTGTCCGAAGACCGCGTGGTGCGGCCCTGGCACGAGTACATGGAGGGCTTGCGGTACATGCGGGGGTCGCCATTGATTTTGGCGATCGGGCTGGTGGGCGTTGGATGGGCGACGGGCGGCGGGGCGGCGCAGATTCTGTTCACGCTGTTCGGCGAGGTGGTGTTCAATCGCGGGGCGGCCGGGATCGGGGAGATCTGGGGCACGGCGGGTCTGGGGCTGGTGATTGGTGGAATTTTCGCGCACTGGCTGGGACGGCATATCAGCTTCAGCGGGTACAAATGGACGGTTTCCATCTGCTACATTTTGCATGGCGCAGCGTATGTCGTGTTCAGCCAGGTGCCGAATTACGGCGCGGCGCTGCTGTTCATCGGACTATCGCGGGCGACGGTGGCGGTGAGTTCGGTATTGAACTTCGCGCAACTGCTGCGGCATGTGCCGGACCGATACCGTGGGCGCGTGTTCGCGACCGGCGAGAGTCTGACGTGGTCGACCATGATGATCTCGATGATGGGGGCTGGGATTGCCTCGCTGCATTATTCGCCTCGGACGATCGGCGCGGTGGCTGGGGTTCTGAGCAGCACGACCGCGCTGTTCTGGGGATGGGCGAATGTCACGGGCCGATTGCCCGAACCGCCTCTGTTGGGTGTGGATCCTGCCGAGATCGAGGTGCACGGGGATCCGGTGGTGTGAGGGGCTGGGCTTCAGGACGGGATTCGTCCCTGCACTGTCAACATCGAGTGTCTCTGGAAGTGCAGCGTGCGCTGAACATAGCCACTGTAATCCTGTTCGGCGTGAAGTCGCACGCTTTCCTCGAGAAAGCCGGTCTGCACCAGTTTGAGACCAAGAGTTTGGATGACGTAGAGCCAAATGCCGGATGCGTAGGGGTGGAAGAAATCGGGATCGCCGCGCCGAACGAGTTCGTCACTCGAGTGGCTCGCGATGTCAACCAGCCCTGCTGAGTGAAATAATTCGGCAAGGTGC
Source organism: Bryobacterales bacterium (assembly GCA_038322675.1). GTDB lineage: Bacteria > Acidobacteriota > Terriglobia > Bryobacterales > Bryobacteraceae > TMP-7. The sequence goes on along the minus strand of JBBQGE010000025.1, from coordinate 5,123 downwards.
GAAGCCGTCCGGTTGTCCCAGTGGTTCGCGGTGCGCCAGTCGAGGAATGCCCGATAGAACGCTGAAAATCGGCGGGAGGCTCCGGTTCCCAATATGTTTCGTCGAGGTTGTAGTCCAGGACGACGACGTGACCCTCCCGGTTCGCCGCCGTTTTCATGTGGACAATCGCGCGTTCCGGCTCGCTGATCCACTGGATCGTGCGGGCGGCGGTAACGATGTCGAACCTGTTCTCAACATCGAGTGCCAGAACATCCGCGCGCTCAAAGCGCAGGTTTTTGATTCCGCTATGCTCTTGGATGGCGAGTGCCAGGTTAGCGTCGTCGCGATCGATACCCAGCGCCATACCATCCGGACCTACTGCCTTCGCGATACCAGCGGTTATCGCCCCCGTGCCGCAACCAACATCGAGGATCTTCATTCCGGGGCGCAGGACGCGCGAAAGATAAGGATGGTCGCGCTGCAGAGTGCGTCGATTCAGGATGCGTGGATCGGAGCGGTGCGACTGCTGGCCCATCCGGTTATTCATGATCGTATCAGGGCGGCATCTGGCGCACACGTTTCGTCTGCTCCTCGCGATCTGAGGAGGCGAGAATAAACTGAGCCGCTTAGGTTCCGGATCTACCGGGTTGCATGAGTGCGGGAGAGGGCCATGTTGCTGAGCGTAGCGATCGGGACGAACGAATCAACTCACCACCTCCGCCATTCCTACGGCGCGTCCGCGTCCGCCCCCAGCCCGCGTTTCGCGTCGCGGCCTCGCGCTCGAGCCCTTCTAGCGTCTCGTCGTAGGGCGCACGTGGCCGTCCTCGAGCACGACGTCGGCGACGGTGCGGCCGCAGCGGTCGGTGTCCTGGACGCGAATGGCCCACGGTGCGGCCGAACACCACGTCAGCCGCGAACTCCTTCGCACGCGTCCTGTACGCTTTTTCGGGCGCGTCGATGCCGTTCAAACGAACGCGGACCTCGCGGCCGCTGTGCAGCACGGGAATCGCATCGCCGTCGGGGATCCCGACAACGCGCGCGGTACTCTTAGCCAATCGGCTCGGCCGCCGCGCGGATCCGCGCCGGCGCGCCGCGGTCAACATCGCAGCCGCTGCCAGTAGAAGCTCGCGGATCGCGGGCGTTCGGAGCGCGCGATCGCGGCCGCGTTTACAAGCCTTCTTCGCCGGCCATACGGAGCACCGTCTTGTAGAGTGAGGCGCTGATGTGAAACGGAAGGTGACGCAAAGCATCAATGAGCGATTGTACCGCGGGGATCAAACCGGCTCGCTTGGCCTCGATCAGAATGCCGAGGGTTCCTGATGTCGAGAGTCCGATTGCAGCCGCCAAGCGCCGTGCTGCTTTGTCGTCGAGCAAGATCAAGTCGGCATCGAGTTCCACAGCGAGGGCCAAGGCTCCTCTCTCCGGCGCCAAGCGAGGCCTGGAGGATCTTTGCACCGACCGGCTGCGCCGGGACTCGGACTTGGACCGCGGAGGGCAACGGCCTTACCTGGACCTCCTGAACGACTGCGGGCGGCACGAAGACCTTGCCGAAAACAGCGGCGATCAGATCCAATCGGCCGAGGTGATCGAGCGCAATGAGAGGACTACTGTTCGAGACGACGATCACGAGCTTTCCGAATATTGTCCAAATCGGACCGCAGTTCCTGCGCAGTCATATCGAAAAACGGAATGCCGAGTGAGGAGGCGTATTGGATAAATGAGGCGCGCGGCAGGCCGAGAAGCTCACCAGCCTTCCCACTGGATATGCGGCCCTGGCGGTAGAGTTCAAGAACAATAAGTTCCCGGACAGATTCATCGAGCGGTCTATCGTAACTTTGCAGCACGCGGATCAAATCAGGCGCCAAAGAGACGTTCACGGCGACGTTGCCTCCATCTCAATCGTACAACTCGCAACATGTTGCGAATCGGGCGCGGACAGGCTCGCTGGAGCGCCGCCGGCGCCGCCGACGGCGCCCTGATGATGACCCGTGCTGACCCGCAACCGCCCGTGTCCCATCTCGCTCGCGACGTCAGTTTACGATAAGCGCACATCACAGATCTTGCTATCGGTTAGCGATATGCTGGGCATCATGCGGTTGGTGCTTTTGATGGTCGCCAGCATCGCGGCAACCGTTCCGACTTGGTCTCAAAATCCAGACGCAGCCAAGCCTCCGATACCAGCAATGCAGCGCCCTGCGGTCAAGACTAACTTAGACTCCCGAGCCGCTCGCGTCAAGAAGGTACTCCAGGCTCACATCCGAGAGATCGCCCCCGTCGACCAGACGGATCGATTCTCATACGCCCTCGTTGACCTAAACGGCAACGGTTTTCGCTCGCCTGAAAAGCGCGTCCGGCAATTCGAGAGTAGCCTTCATCATTCTGATCGTCCCATCTTTATGGGGCTTGCCTGAGTCTATTCCTGCCAAACAAATGCGGTGCTGTGACTGCAAGCAGCCGGTGATATAGAATTCCGGAGTGAAGAGACGATCGTTTCTTGGCGCCGTTGCCGCGCCTTCCCTGCTCGCTGCCGCGGGTCAAGCCGGCGGTGGCGCGAGTTCCGGTGATTTTCGAATCGCGGCGGTCGAGATCTGGCGAGTGGAGGGGCGGCGCAAGACGCTGGCTGGCGTGAACGGGCAATACCAGGTCCAGCCGATTCACATCTATGACGAACTGCGGCCGAAGCCGTACCACGATAATCCGAATCCGCAGGAACGCGAGGGTACCGCGTCGGCGCTGTACCTCACCATCAAGACGCGTGGCGGCGCGGAGGGCATGTATGGGCCTATCGATCCCGAAGCCGCAGCGGTGATCGACCGGCAACTCGCGAAGTTCGTGAGCGGCAAGGACGCGCTGGCGGGGGAGGCGATGTGGGACGAGATGTACCGCTCGGACCGGCACTCGCGAGGTGGGCATTATCTGATGGCGATCAGCGCGATCGACAACGCTTTGTGGGATCTTCGTGGGCGGCACTTCGGCGTTCCAGTGTACCGTCTGCTGGGCGGGCCGACGCGGGCCTCCGTCGAGGTCTACGGCAGTTGTCTCGGGTATTCCGTGGAACCAGAACTCGCGGCGAAACGGGCGGCCGAACTCGCGGGAAACGGCTATCGCAATCAGAAGTGGTTCATCGCGTATGGGCCCGGCGATGGCACCGAGGGTCTGGAGAAGAACGTCGCGCTGGTGCGGGCGCTGCGCCAATCGGTTGGCGATTCGGTGAATCTGATGTTCGACGCGTTCTCGGGATGGAGTCTCGATTATGCGTTGGCGTGGGCGCAGCGGGTGGAGCAGTATCATCCCCGCTGGATCGAGGAGGCGTTCCATCCCGAAAAGATGGACAGCTTCGTCGAGTTGCGCCGGAAGACGTCGATTCCCGTGGCGAGCGGCGAGCATTTCTACGGACGGTGGCAGGTGCACGAGTATCTGCGGGCGGGCGCGATCAGCGTGGTGCAGGCCGATCCGGAGTGGTGCGGCGGGCTGAGTGAGTTAGTGCGGATCGCGGCGGTGTCTTCACTATTCGACGCGCAGGTAATTCCACACGGCCATGGAATCCATGCGGCTTTGCACTTCGTTGCGAGTCAGCCTCCGATGACTTGTCCGTGGGTGGAATATCTGATCAATAAGATGAGTTCGTATTATTGGTTTGAGCAGCACGGATACGAAGTCGTGAGCGGGCGGCTGTCGCTGCCCGAGCGGCCGGGGTTCGGTATTTCGCTGGATGACCGGAAGATTGACAAGCGGACTCAATTTCACGCGAAATAAACCTCAACGAGCAGCTTCGAAAAAGCTCAGTGAGTTATCGCCCTGCCGGAGCACGCGAATGCGGTGGAGCGGTCCGTAGGACTCGGCCAGTTCGAAGCGGGCGGAGTGCTGAGCGATGGCGAGTCCGGGTGGATTGGACGTCATTGCTTCGAGGGCGGCGGCGTACTCGCGTTCCTGCTCGTAGGGCGGGTCGAGGAACACGATATCGGCCTGATATTGCGGCAGTGCCAGCGCGACTTTTCCAGTCACCACATTGGATCGCGGTACGAGGCCGAGTGTCAGGAGATTCTCGCGCAGAACCGTGATAGCGGCTTTGCTGCGCTCGATGAAGATGGCGCGCCTGGCGCCGCGGCTCAGGGCTTCGATGCCGACGGCTCCTGTGCCCGCGTACGCATCCACGAATAATGCGCCTTGAATTCTCGGTGCGAGCACGTTGAAGAGCGATTCGCGGAGACGGTCGGGAGTGGGTCGCGTGTCGAGTCCGGGAACGCTCTTCAATTTACGGCTTCGAAGTCCGCCTGCGATGACACGCATCATCCGACCTCCACCAATCCATATCGCCGCTGCCAGTGATCGCGGATGTAGGCGACGGCGCGGCGGAGTTCGCCTTCCGACGGCGGATGGTCGACGAAGGCCTCGGCCTCTGTTCGCGCCACCTGCAGGATTTCGGAATCGCGAAGGATGTTGCCGATGCGCAGGGTGGGCATTCCCGACTGTTTTGTGCCGAAGAACTCGCCGGGGCCGCGCAGGCGCATGTCCATTTCCGCGATATGAAAGCCGTCGTTCGATTCGACCATGGTGCGAATGCGCTCGCGTCCGGTGTCGTTGAGTTTCGCCGTGACCAGAATGCAGTAGCTCTGATCGGCGCCACGGCCGACGCGGCCGCGCAATTGGTGCAACTGCGCGAGACCGAATCGCTCCGCTTGTTCGATGACCATGATTGTCGCGTTGGGGACATCGACGCCGACTTCCACGACGGTGGTGGAAACCAGAATCTGCAAATCGCCGCGCTTGAACTGCGACATGACGGCTTGCTTGTCGTCCGGCGTCATGCGGCCGTGCAGCAGGCCGATGCGATAGCTCGGGAGAACGACGGTGGACAGCGCGTGATACATCTTTTCGGCGGCTTTCACGGCCTGCGTCTCCGACTCCTCTATCACGGGATATACGACGTACGCCTGCCTTCCCGCGTCCACCTGTTTTTTCATGAAGCTGTAGACCTGTTCGATGCGCTCTTCGGTGACGTGTTTGGTGACGACCGGCTTGCGGCCCGGCGGCATTTCATCAATGACGGATATGTCCAGATCGCCGTAGATGGTAAGCGCCAGGGTGCGGGGAATCGGGGTGGCGGTCATCACCAGAACGTCGGGGTTGGTGCCCTTCTCGAC
>JBBQGE010000024.1:0-75733 GCA_038322675.1 Bryobacterales bacterium | reverse complement strand
GCCGCCACCAAACGCCGCGCCCGCTCATCCAAAACCGGTCTTAAAGCATCGAAGCGTGCCGTGATGCCAGCGAGGTCGACCACTGGAGCCAGTATACGTCAAAACATTCCATTATGGAAATGTTATTACTAGACGCATCCTTACTGCCTGGGCGGCATGTTAACGCGCTTCTCGAGTTCAAGAACTCGGTTTTCGAGAGCTCCCATGCGATTGAGGAAAGCTGCGTCATTGCCCTCTAATTGGTTCACGCGCCTGCTGTTGGAATCGGCGTAATCGTAGAACGCTTTGAGGAGCCTTGTTTCGCTGTCTGAGATGCGCTCCACCAAGTCGTTGTACTGGTGGCTCATCTCGGTACGGAGTTGCTCGAAGCCTTGCTTGGTCTCCGTCCGGAGTTGCGCGATGTCCTGTTTGGTCTCCGTCCGGAGTTGCGCGATGTCCTGCTCTGTCCCCGCGCGGAGTTCCGCGATGTCCTGCTTTGTCCCCGCGCGGAGTTGCTCGATGTCCTGCTTTGTCCCCGCGCGGAGTTCCGCGATGTCCTGCTTTGTCCCCGCGCGGAGTTCCGCGATGTCCTGCTTTGTCCCCGCGCGGAGTTGCTCGAGATCTTGTTTGGTCGCTGGCTCGTTTCCGGGTGTCATCGCTGCCTTCATCATAGCGGAAATCGTTAAATTGATACAGGATCGTAGGAGTGGTGCCGAAGGTGGGGGTCGAACCCACATGAGAAGTGAATCCCGACGGATTTTGAGTCCGTTGCGTCTGCCAATTCCGCCACTTCGGCTAACGGGCGTCCACTATTCTACCGAATTCCGCAGGCCGCGATAGCCGTCACCGTTATCCGAGGATGAGGACAGTTTCCACCACGAGTCAGACCGCACAGTAACTCAACGTTCAAGTGCGCGCAATTTCCCGCGATCACCGCGTGAGGAACACGGAATCGATCGCGCGCTTTCCGTCCAGCAGAGCGGCTCGACCCAGCACACTTCGGGCGAACCGGGCCACCTGCTCGACTCCGGCCTGATACTTCGCGTTCGGGTTATCGACGCCGCCGTTGTAGGCACCGACGGCTTTCGTGACATCGCCGTTGAACTGGTCGAGTAGATCGCGAAACAGCAGTCCGGCGTAGGTGGTTAGCACTTCGGGCTGGACATTCTCGATATCCAGTTCCTTGGGAGGACGAAGCCGCTCCGGCAGTTTCGAGTAATCGCGAGTATCGGCTAGATACAAACGGTGCACATAGCGCAACGTCTCACGAGTTACCTGCCAGACTCCGGCGGAATCGTTCAGCACCAGCACCCGCCCGCGTGCACGCCGCAGAACGACATCGCCCTTTTCGGGACGGCGCTTCCAGGCGGTGTTCTTGAGATCGCCGCGCACATTCATGTAGTTGTTCTCCATCGCGCCGATACCGAGGAACAGGTCGAGAGGTAGGTCGTAGAACGAGGCGACGGAGATGATGTCGGAAGCAAGGCGGGTAGCTTTTTCGTCCGACAGCGGCTCTGGAACGGGTTGCATTCGGCGCCGAACGCGCGGGTCGGTGACGGACTTGAATCGGAGGAATCGTTGAACATATCGAGAAAGCTGGTTGCGGGGAACCTGCTCGATCGTGCGCCGGATCGGGAGGTTGTAGGCTGCCTCGAAAAATCGCGTCTGCTGCTGGTACCGCTGAATCACCTTCGGCGAGAGGAGCACCCACTGGTAGTCCGTCACGATTCCGTCCTGCTTTGCCGCACTCAGACTCGCGGCGGAATCCTGCAGGTCTTGTGAACCGGCCACCAGAACCCGGTACTCCGGGCGCGGGCCTTTCTCATCGTACGAGAGCAGAACTTCGGTGTCGCGCAGAGATGACGCACCGCGGATGTAATCGAACATGAGCCATGCAAAGAGTTCGTCGTGAAATACGGCCACGATGCCGGCCAGAGTGCGTTGCGGATAGGTCACTCGACCCGGATTTCGGAGACTGACATTCGGGACCAGTGCCCCGACAGGTGGCGGTGGTCCCAAATCAGGCGGCCGGAGCAGCAATGCGGCCGCGCACACCACCACGCACACAAATAGATACGCCGGCCAACGCATTGTCGAGGTCACCTACTAATCTGACGTTTTTCGCGATACATTCAAAACTCAGCGCGTCCTAACCAGAGGATACTTACGATCGTGGGCAGCTTACTCCACCCGGGTGGCCTTTCCTGGGCCGAATTGCTGAAGCGCGTCTATCACGAGATTCTCGACGACGACGTGCTCGGACTTGCGGCGCAGATGGCGTACTTCTTCTTATTGGCTCTCTTCCCGTTGTTACTCATTGTTACCACGGCGCTCGGGATGATGGCTCAGACAGGAACGGAGGTGTACGGCGCGATTCAGTCGTGGGTGCGAGAGGTGGTCCCGCCGAGTAGCTACGATCTGGTGATGCGCACCCTGACAGAAATCCAGTCGGGGGCAAATGGCGGGAAGCTGTCGTTCGGTATCATCGGGACGATTTGGGCCGCGTCCCAGGGAATGGCCGCGATCAGCCACGGATTGAACGAGGCCTACACAGTGACTGAACACCGCCCCTTCTGGAAGGCTCGACTCGTGGCGATCCTACTGACCATCGGCTTGGGCGTATTCTTCATCGCAGCGTTGGTCATCTTGTTGTACGGCGGCCACTTCGGCAGGATGCTGGCTGGAACCGCCGGAGTCGCCGGTTATTGGGATGTATTCTGGGTCGTGCTGCAGTGGCCAATCGTCGTTCTCCTCGTGTTGTGGGGTTTTGCGATTCTGTATCGCCTCGCACCGGACCTGGAGGGGACCACGTTTGTCCGGATCGTCCCAGGTACCGTACTCGGCGCCGGATTGTGGATTCTCGCGTCATCAGGATTGCGACTCTATCTGCGATACTTCAACACTTACCATGCGACTTACGGCTCGCTGGGAGGTGTTATCATTCTCCTCCTCTGGTTTTACTTGACTGCAGCAGCTATTTTAATCGGTGGCGAGTTGAACTCAGAAATTGAGAACGCGGCGGCGGAGGAAGGAGATCCCGAAGCGCGGCGTGCGGGAGAGAGGCAGGCCCCTGTTCATCGGTGATTCCGCCGAGAGTCACAATCCCCGCGCCGCGCTGCGACACGAACAGCCACATGCCGGGTGGAATCAGTTCGTTGGCAGGGCAAACGCGTAATATCTGCCACCCGACCGCGCCCCCGATTTGCCACCACCTCCACCAATGACAACGAACTGCCGCCCATTCACTTCGAAAATAGACGGAGTAGCATTCCCGGATGCTTCTAACTCCGTAGACCAGAGTAACTCGCCGGTGCGCTTGTCGAATGCGCGGAACTTATGATCGTGATTCGTTGCGCCGATGAACAATAAACCTCCCGCAGTTACTACCGGTCCCCCATAATTCTCCGAACCTGTGTTCTTCATTCCTTTCGCGACTAACTCCGGGAACTCTCCGAATGGTATTTTCCACGCGTACTTACCACTATCCAAATTGATGGCGTTCAGAGTTCCCCACGGGGGCGCGACTGCGGGATACCCGTCCGGATCCAGGAACTTCCGATAGCCGTCCATCGTGTATTTCAGGCCCGGCGCCACCGCTCCAGCCGTATCTTCCACCTTCCCATCCTTGCCCGTGGCCAGGTACTCCGCCACCGCGTTCAGGGCGTCGGCTTTCCACTTCATGAATGCAGGCATTCGTCCCGCACCCTTGTGAATCACGCTAGCAATCTGCTCGGTGGAGAGCTTCGAACCGATGTTCACCAGCGACGGAAACTCGGGCGGTGTTCCGGTCCGATCCGGCTTATGGCACCCCGAACAATCTCGCAGATACACCGCGTGCGCGGTGGCCGCTTTCTGCTGGCGGGGAACAAGGCGCAGGATCCACGCCATTTCGTTGGCGTTCACATACAGCAGATGACTTTCGGGATCGAACGCCGCACCGCCCCACTCGCCACCGCCATCGAAGCCGGGGAAAATGATGGTGCCCTGCAGAGTCGGCGGGGTGAACTGCCCGCCGCTCCGGACACTACGGAACTTCTCGAGCACGGCCTGATGCGCCTCCGGTGTCCGCTTCGTCAGAATGTCCTCGGTCACTTGCTGACGCGCAAACGGCGCAGGTGCGAGCGGCAGTGGCTGCTTCCGAGCCAGGACCTCACCATCCACGTCCGATCCGGGCACCTCGCGATCCTCGATCGGAAACAGCGGTTTGCCGGAGTCGCGATCGAAAACGAACACGAATCCCGACTTGGTGATCTGCGCGACCGCGTCGACGAGTTTGCCTCCGCGGCGAATCCGAACCAGCGTCGGCGGCGCGGGCAGGTCGCGATCCCAGACATCGTGGTGCACGAATTGGAAGTGCCACTTGCGCTTGCCCGTCGCTGCATCCAGCGCAAGCAGGCAATTCGCGAACAGATCGTCTCCGGTGCGGTTTGCGCCGTAGAAATCGAAGGCAGCCGATCCGGTCGGCACGAACACGGTTCCGCGTTGAGGATCCAGCGTCACCCCAGGCCACGAATTTGCCCCGCCCGTGTACTGCCAGGCGTCCTTCGGCCAAGTCTTATAGCCATACTCGCCCGGTTGCGGGATAGTGTGGAATGTCCAACGGATGGCACCGGTCCGCACGTCGAACGCACGAACATGGCCTGGCGCCGCGGGCAGATCCTCACTCACCAGCGTCCCGAGAATCAGCAGATCGCGGTAGACGACGCCCGGACTCGTGGAACTGACGGACAGCGTCGAGGCATCGCGGCCCAAGCCCTCGCGTAGATCGACGTGGCCGCCGTTTCCGAAACCAGGCACCGGACGTCCAGTTTTCGCATCCAGCGCGTACAGATTCTCGCGAGCTGCCACGAAGATCCTCCGCTCTGCGCCGTCGCCCCAGTACACCAGACCGCGATTCCTCTGCTTTCCCACCGCCTTTGATCCGGCGAACGGATCGAAGGTCCACTTCTCGCGCCCGGTCGCGGCATCCAGCGCAATCACGCGCAGTTTTGGCGTTGTGGCATACAGCACCCCGTCCACAATAATCGGATTGCACTGCATCTCCGAGCCCTCGAAGGCGTCGCCGGTGTCGTACTTCCACGCAAGCCGCAGATTCTTCACGTTCCCGCGATTGATCTGCGTCAGGCTGGAGTACCGCATCCCCTCCGGACCACCAGCGGCGACATTCCAGCCGCTATGGGCATCGGCGGCAAATATCAGCGCGGGGACCGCAGCGAACCCCAGTGCAAATTCAGCGATAGACATTTTCCGATTCTATTCCGTCAATAGGGTGAATGAATATTCGCACAGTGTTGGCACTCACAATCGCCATGGCCGCGGGGGTCGCGGCATCAGCCCAGGACGTCCAGTCGAAAAGCATCACGATCGGGGTGGGAACGGCCGCACCCGACGACAAGCAGTACATGGATTCGGACCTCGCGCTCGAATTGAACCTGGGCGTGCGGTACAACCGTTACCTCCAGTTCGATGCGGGATTCGAAACCTCGTTCAATCGCGACCATCGAAACCTCATCCCGAGAACCGGCTCCGGTGACACGACTTCCACGAACTTTTTCGTGCCGGTCGGCGGACGCATCATCATCCCGCTGCTGCGCGGTCGCCTGGAACCGAGTTTTGGCGTAGGCGGCGTTTACCGCTACGACAAAAATGGCTTCGATCAGAACCAGGGCGGTGCGTACGGACTGGGCGGCGTGAGCTATGCTCTCGATTACGAACACCGGCACCGCGTCGGCTTCACGGTCCGTTACATCAACATCATGTCGACGGGCCGTCCACATCCGCAGTGGGTCAACGTGTTTGGCGAGTACACCTACACTTGGGGAGCTTTCTGACAGAGGAGGCCGCGCTCGGGAATATAATGGCCGCAACGTGAAATATTCCCGATACCTGCTAATTCTCGCCGCAATACTCCCTATCGCAGCGGAACCACTCGCTCCGGCTGCACTCCGCTGCGAATATTTGAACAACCCGATCGGCATCGATGTTGCGCGTCCGCGCTTCTCGTGGACGCTGAACCACACCGATCGCGGCCAGTCGCAGACCGCTTACCAGATCGTCGCCAAGCGGGGCGATGCTGTGCAGTGGGACAGCGGCAAAGTGGCGTCTCCGCAGTCCACGCTGGTGGAGTACAACGGTTCGAAACTCCCAAGTGCGACTCGATACACGTGGCAGGTCCGTTATTGGGATCATGGCGACAAGCCGAGCCCGTACAGTTCCGCCGCGTTCTTCGAAACCGGATTCTTCGACGCCTCCGAATGGAAGGCAAAGTGGATCTCGCCCGGGAATCATCAGGTCCGCACGGAGTTCACGGTCCGCGGTGAAGTGAAGCGCGCGCGAGCCTACGCCGCAGCCGCGGGCTATTACGAGTTGCGCCTCAATGGCCACAAGGTTGGCGATCGACTGCTCGATCCCGGCTACACCACGTACGCGAAACGTGTGCTGTACACCACCTACGACGTCACGCCGATGGTGCACACGGGCGCCAACGCCGTGGGCCTCATGTTCGGTGAGGGCCGATTCGGATTGCGGCAAGGGCTCGCGCAGATCGTCATCGAAACAGATGCGGGCACGCAGATCGTTGGAACCGATGAAACATGGCGAACGCATTCGGGCCCGCTAATCGCCGACAGCGTTTATGACGGCGAGGTCTACGATGCACGCCTGGAGACCACCGGATGGGACCGGCCCGGATTCGACGCCGGCGGTTGGGAGCCCGCGAAAGTGGTTCCTTCCCCGACGCGACAACTGTCGGCGATGATGATGCCGCCGGTCCGAATCGTTGCCGATATCACGCCCCTGAAGGTGACCTCGCCGCAGCCCGGCATGTACGTTTACGACATGGGTCAGAACTTCAGCGGATTCGTGCGGCTGATGGCCGAAGGTCCCGCGGGTACGCGCATCCGTCTGCGATTTGCCGAACTGCTCTACGACGATGGCACTATCAACGTCGAGAATCTGCGCGCGGCCAAGGCTACCGATGTCTTCACTCTTCGGGGCACGGGCGATCGCGAGACATACCAGCCGCGATTCACTTATCACGGATTCCGCTACGTCGAAGTGACCGGGTATCCGGGAGTCCCGCCGGCCGGCGCTGTACTCGCGCGCGTCATCCACAACGACGTTCAGCCCATCGGCGGATTCAACGCCTCGAAACTTCTGCTGAATCAGATTCAGCGGATCACGCAATGGGGTATCCGGTCGAACCTGGTCAGCGTGCCCACCGATTGCAACCAGCGCGACGAGCGCATGGGCTGGACCGCCGACGCGCATCTCGCCGCAGAGACGGCGATGCTCAACTACGACATGGGCGCGTTCTATACGAATTTCATTCGCGACATGCACGACGAGCAGACGGAGGCCGGCATGGTCCCCGACACCGTTCCGTTCAAATGGGGCGGTGAGAAGGGCGATCCCGCGTGGGGAGTGGCCTACCCGATGATCATCAGCTACATGTACGAGCAGTACGGCGACCGCCGCATCGTAGAGGACAATTACGAGGGCATCAAGAAGTGGCTCGGCTATCTGCGCGGGCTCAGCAAGGATCACATCGTGTCCCACGCCAACTACGGCGACTGGGTGCCCATCGAGTTCACGCCCAAGCCGCTGACGTCGACTTTCTACTACCTATACAGCGCCGAGATTGCGGCTCGCGCGGCGCGAATCGTGGGGAAGGCGAACGAAGCTGCCGCGTTCGATCAGGAGGCCGGCGAGATCCGCGCAGCATTCCAGAAGACGTTCTGGAATCCCGAACTCGGGGCGTACGGCAACGGAACGAACACGTCGGACATCATGGCGCTGTTCCTGAACATCGCTCCGAAGGAGACGCGCGGCGCGGCGCAGGGGCACCTGGTCAACGATATCGTCTACACGCACGACACCCACTTGAACACCGGCATACTCGGGACGAAGTACGCGCTGCCGTTGTTGACTCGAATGGGCCGCTCCGATCTGGCTTACGAACTCGCGACGCAGACCACTTTCCCGAGTTGGGGGTACATGATCGATCACGGTGCAACCACGCTGTGGGAGTTGTGGCAGGAGAAGACCGGGCCGTCGATGAACTCGCACAATCACCCGATGTTCGGTAGTATCGGCGCGTGGTTCTACACCGCGCTCGCGGGCATCAACATCGATCCGCAGCATCCTGGATACGAACACGTCATCGTGCGCCCGCAGGTGGTTCGCGATCTCAAGTGGACCACGGGATCCATCGACACGCAGCGCGGGCCCGTGGTTGTGGCGTGGGATCGCTCGCGAGGTCCGCTCGACATGCAGGTGACCATCCCGGTGGGAAGCACTGCGGAGGTGCACATTCCGAAACTCCAGATGACGGCGCCGCACCTCACCGAGTCGGGTATGGAACTCGCCGCGAATGGCACGAAGCCTTCGGGTGTGATCTCGGTCAAGGAATCCGACAATGAGTACACCGTCGAGGCCGGATCAGGCGTGTACCACTTCCGCGTGGAGTAGCCGCGGTCAGAGATAGATGAAGCCGCGCCGGATGCCGATGGTCACTGCCTCGGCGCGGCTGCCCGCATTCAGCTTCGACAAAATCGAAGCCACGTGAAACTTCGCGGTGTGCTCGGAAATGCCCAGCCGCCACGCGATGCGCTTGTTACTCTCGCCGGCTGCGATCATCTGCATCACCTCGAGTTCACGCGGCGTGAGCGATTGTCCATCACCCGTAAGCGCCGGCCTGGCCACGGCGCGTTCCGTTTCATCGGGTCGAAGCACCACGAATCCGGCAGCCACCGCTTGCAACGCGGCCAGAATCTCCGCGACAGCCGCGTTGTGGGGCAGCACCGCGCGAATCCGCCATGGCCAAAGCTCCGATTGACGCGCGCCATCGGAATCGGCGGTCAACAGCACGATGCCCGGGCCGTCCACAGCAAGCGCCTGAAATGCGTCGGGTTCCACATCGTAGACGATCACGTCACCGATCGCGCGATCGGCGTCGGCAGGCGCAAGAGTCTCGACTACCTCGGTGCCCGGCCCCTCCTCCAGCAGCGCGCGCAAGCCCGCCTGAACCACTGGGGAATTCGCCACAATGCTCACACGAATCAAGCCGCGGCCTTTCGATCCAATCGCACCGATACGCGTCTGCGGCCCGTGTCCCCGCGCACAAACTCGAGCGATAATGCCGAACCCTCGCTGGCTTCGATGTTCTCCATTAGATCGCCCGGCGAGCGGAACGGGCAGCCATTCGCGCCCACCAACACATCGCCGGGAAGCAGCGACGCAAACTCAGCGGGACTCCCGTTCGACACCTCCGTTACCAGCAGTCCAAACACACGCGAAGGCAGTCGCACGGGTTGTACCGTGACGCCGAGTTCGACGCTCGGACCCGACCGCAGAAACTGCTCCACCGTGTTCACGGGCACGGCCAGCGCGAGTCCTCCGCTCACGATCATGGTGTTGATGCCGATTACCCGGCCCATTGCGTCCGCCAACGGTCCGCCACTGTTTCCCGGTGCGAGCCGGATGTTCGCCTGCACCCAAGTGCGCCGGCCCAGTCCCGCCAGCGGCCCGGTCGCATGCACCACTCCCGTGCTCAGAGCGCCCGTGAATCCCAGCGGATTGCCCACGGCGATCACAATCTCTCCCGCGCGCAATCGGCCTGAGTCGCCGGATTGCGCTGCCGGCAGATGTTTCGCGTGAATCGTCACCGATGCGAGATCGCGCCGGGCGTCGCGACTCCGCAATTCCGCATCGAACGTGCGCCCATCCCACAGTTCGAGCTTCAGATTACGCCCGCGGACCACGTGGGCATTCGTGACGATCAGTCCATCGGAATTCCAGATCACGCCGGACCCGCCCGATCGCGCTCCGTCCCGCACCTGCACCGTCGAGCGTCGCAGCGATTCGCCCAATTCGCCAAATGCCGGAATCATAGCGTCACCCCTTTCGCGGCCGTTCGCCGATGTTCGCACTCACCGTCTTCACCTCGCCACCGCGCAGCAGTTCCAGCGTAATCCCGTCGCCCACGTTGCGCGATCCGAGCGCGGTCTGCACGGCGTCGGTGTCCGAAAGCGTGTGCCCTTCGAGTTTCAAAAGCACATCGCCGATCATCAATCCCGCCGACTCCGCTGGGCCGTCCGGTTCCACGCTCAGGACGATGACACCGTCGCCGGTCAGTTTCAGCTTCTCTTTCAGATGCGCGGGAATCGGGACAGGCTGCAGTCCAACTCCGAGATAGCCGCGCGCGATACGGCCCTTGGACAGTAGTTGTTCGACAACCAGGTCGACGGTGGTTTTCGGAATCGCGATGGCCGAAGTGCGCGAGAGACCGCCGGTCGCGATGCCGAATACGCCGCCGGAGGCATCAGCGACAGCCGCCCCTGACGACCCGGCGTACAGCGCGACATCCAGTCGCACGAATCGGTCGATCAATCCGCCGCGCCAGGTGCGCCACGCGCCGCCGATGGTGCTGACGATTCCCATCGTGGCGGTTACTCCTGAGTCGCCGCGCCCAATGGAGAGCGCGACGTTGCCCGCCTTCAATTCGGCCGGGCCGGCGAACTCCGGAGGCGCGATATTCGAATCGACACGCAGAACCGCGATGTCCGTCGCGCGATCCCGCCCAGCGATGGCCGCCTTGATTTCCGTCCCATCCGGAAGCCGGATCTCCACTTCATCGTGTTGAATGGTGTGATCGGCCGTGACGATGACGCCGGGCGCCCAGATGACGCCGCTGGAGGTGACTCGCGGCCGTGCATTCACCACGACGACGCTGGCCGCGACACGCTCGACGATTCCCGCCAGCGAATCGGAAAGTTGCGAAAGTGCTGTTTGCATCCTGATTCCACTATGCGGCGATCAGCAAAGATTCGGAATCGGACGTTTGGCGGGTTTTGTGCCCACCCGTTTGGCGGGGTGCGCGGCGGCGAGTTCGGCCTGTTGCCGCTTCGGCAACTTCTCGAGCACCAGGTGGTACGAGCGCCGCAATCGCTCTTTCACTTCGGCACGGTGCATGGATGCGCCGGTCTCCAACGACACCCATTTCGCCCGCGCCAGATAGGCGGCCGGCACCACGCCGGGCACCTCAGTCAATTCCGCGAACTCCTCGGGCGATGCCTTGAAAGACAGCCATCGGTCGCCCGGTTCCAGGGGAGCGACGGCAAACATCTTCGCACCAATTTTGAATACCAACTCACCGCCCCATTGCACCTGCTCGGTGACGCCCGGAAACGAGAGACAGTGTTGACGGATCCAATCGAGATTCACAGGGACAGGGTAGCGAAAAAAGAAAATGCCGGTGAGCACTCGGAGGAAGGTACTCACCGGCTGGACTCTGGCCCCGAAGGGTCAAGAGCCATCCTTAGCGGACTCCACTGCTTGCCAGTTATGTTCCGCTATCTTTTGGACGGTAATCAAAATGTAAAAGTTGCGAAAAAAGTAACGGTTATTCCGAAATCGCATTCCAATTCACAGCCTCTACCCGGCGCACCAGAAACAGGTACGACGCGGCGCCAATTACCAGTGCGCAACAGGTGACAATGAAAGCCCAGCGGAATGAATGAGTTTTGTCGACCAGCCACCCGGTGAAATACGGTGCGACGATACCTGACAAGTTACCGAACGTATTCTGGATTCCCGTCCATTTTCCCGCCGCAATCCGTCCCGAGAGACATTGCGTCACCGCCCATACGTTCGATGAGAACAGTCCGAAAGAGAGGCAGGCAAGCGTCAGAAGCCAGATGGCGACAGTCGGATCGGGTGCTACCACGGCGGGAAACATGAGGGTCGCCCCCATCAGTCCGGACACCACAAAGGTTTTCCGTACCAGCGTCGATGACCCACCGTGAGTGATCCAGAAGTCAGACATCCAGCCGCCAAAAACGGATGCCGCCGCCACTCCGAGGAACGGAATGGAGCCATATGTCGCCATCATTTCCACACTGAAGTGGCGTTCGCGACGTAGGTACAAAGGCAGCCATGTCAGTAGAAAATACCAGGCATAATTCGAGCACAGCAGTCCGATAAATGTTCCCCATGCCGCACGAACGCGAAAGATTTCGAGAATGCTGGGACCGCCCGTGGACTTCTCGGCCGCCGGACCCGTCACGCCGCGGATCGCGTATACCCAGGGCAGCAGCCACAACAAGCTGACTCCGCCGATTGCAAGGAACATCACGCGCCAACCCGAGTGCGCCACGATGCTTCCGCCAATCAGCACTCCCAGGAACGGACCCAACTTCGAGCCAGCGTCGATCAGCGCATTCGGCAGCCCTCGGCTTGCCTCCGGGAATCCCGCGGCGATGATTTTCGAATAGGACGGATAGGCCACAGACTCCGCCATTCCTAGCAGCAGTCTCAGTGCGAAAATCATGCTGAAAGAATTCGCTAATCCGGTGGCCGCTGTCGCCAGCGACCAGATGAAGTAGCCCGCCGCATAGACCCAGTACACGTTGTAGCGATCGATCACCCAGCCGACGGGAATCTGAAATGCGGCATAGGTCCAGAAGAAGGAGGACAGCAGCAGTCCAACCTGGCGATTCGGATCCAGGTTCAGTTCGCGGCTGAGTTCTTCCGCGGCAGTCGACAGGTTGGCCCGGTCGACGTAATTGATGCAGATGGACGCCACCAGCAGTCCAAGCAGCACCCACTGCTTTGTACTAATCACCGGTACACGGTCTGGCGCGCCTGGCTGCCGCTCGGTGGCGAGATTCATGATTGTGCCAATGTATCACGCGCCAGTACGCCTCGCCGATTTACACTGTAGCTATGGCTACCCTGGTGAGTTTAGGGACGCAGAAGATGGAGCCCGAACTGCTTGCGGCCAAGCAGGACCGTCTGATTGCGCATCTGAGGGGCTTGGGACGCGTCATCGTCGCTTATTCGGGCGGCACTGATTCTGCGTATCTGGCGTGGGCGGCGCACCAGGCCCTGGGGGCGGGCGCCATCGCAATTACCGCCGACTCCGCCTCTATCCCCGAGTCGCACAAGCGCGATGCGGAAGCCTTCGCGCGCCATTGCGGATTCCGGCACGAGTACATCGACACGTACGAATTCGACAATCCCGACTACGTGAAGAACGCGCCCGACCGCTGCTTCCACTGCAAGGACGAACTCTTCACGCGTCTCGAGCAGGTGGGCGTCGAGCGCGGCATCACGCACATCGTCTACGGCGTGAACGTCGATGATCTCGGCGATTACCGCCCCGGCCAGGGCGCGGCTCGCAATCACGAAGTGCAAGCGCCGCTGGTGGAAGCAGGACTCACCAAAGCCGAGATACGCGAACTGTCGCGGCTCGCCGGACTCCCCACTTGGGATCGCCCTGCATCGGCCTGCCTCAGTTCACGAATCCCGTACGGCACTCCCGTTACGCCGGAAACGGTGAAGACGGTGGAGCAGGGCGAGGAGGCGATCCGCGCGCTGGGATTCCGCCAGTTCCGCGTCCGCTTTCACGGGGAACTGGTGAGGATCGAGATCGCGAAGGATGAACTGCCGCGCGCCATGAATGTCGAGATGGCTCAGACTCTGGCCGCCATCTTCAAGCCGCTCGGATTCCACTACGTTACGCTCGACCTGGAAGGCTACCGGCAAGGATCGCTGAACGCTGTGCTCGCCAACAACTGAATGCGAATTACTGTTTCCCACAACAAGAGCCCGCTTGAGGTTCGCCGGAGCATCGATAAGAGCCTCGATGACATCTTCACTGGACTGCCCATCGGACCGGTGCAGATTACCGATGAGAAACGCACGTGGAATGGCTCGACCATGAATTTCAACTTCAATGCGCGCGCCGCGTTCATGGTGGTGCCCATCAGCGGCATCGTGATCGTCGAGGATCACCTGGTCACGCTCGATGTCGAACTGCCCGGATTTCTAAATAAGCTGATTCCGGAAGAGAAGATGAAGTCGGCAGTCGAAGGTAAGGTGCGCGGTCTTCTTACGTAGGCCGCGCCCCTGTTGTAGCCAGTTATCGCAAAGAACTGGTGTCCACCGGGCTCTTCGCCGGCTTGTATGACGGGTACGGCAGAACGTCCGGAGTTACCCGAACACCAGTAGTGAATTTGAACGGATATTTGCCACCGCTCGGAAACGTCAGTTCCACGAAATAGGCAGTGAATCCCTTTTCCGGCTTCGCCACTTTAGCCACATACGTACCGTTGCCCTGATCCGATAGCACCGTGCTCTTGTAGGCCGGTCCGATTTTCTCGAGCCGGAAATCGCGCGCCTCGGGATCGTTCGCCTGCCACAGTTTCACCTCTGTCGGCTTGTCTGTCGCTTTCACGCGAATCGTTCCATCCTTCTCAAACTTCCACGAGAACTTCGGACGCGGCGTGCCCCGGAGAACCGAGTCGTAATAGGCGATCAACGATTCGAGTGCATCCGAGTTACGCAAAGAGTGGTCGGTATTCGGAACGTAGCGGATGTACTTCTCGCCCTTCAGATCATTCCAATAAAACTGCGACGAATCGGGCAAGAAGAACTGATCGCCCGCCGCATTGATCATGAACTTGGGCATGGTCAGGCGGTCGCGATACGAGAATGGCTCGACAATGCTCAGCATCTTGAGATACCGGGGCTGGCCGTTCCAATCCATCAGGTGCCGCTCGTCGTAGTCCTTCACCGCCGGTGCGAAGAAGCCGTACACGCGATAGTGATGGTCGAACGATTCCTGCACATTCAACATGTCGATCACCATCGGGACAATCGCCACCACGCGCTTGTCGACCGCCGCAGTGGTCCATGTAGTCCATCCGCGTTTCGATCCGCCGGCCACTACGAACGTTTTTACGTCGACTTTTCCCGCCTGATCCGATGCCATGAACGACGTCACCGTGTCCATCGCGCGAACCGCGCTCTTGGTCATCGGCAGCCGCGCGAGCCACTGGTCGTCGCCGCCGTGCAGATACTTGTCCCACGTGTACGCGATGATTCCATCCTCCGTGCGCGGTTTGCCGTCGTCCGGAAATACCAGCGGCTGATTCGGCACCATTCGCAATTCGGCCACAACGCTGTGGGTGGTGAGTGCGTTGTCCACCATGTTTGGGTCAGCCTTGGTGGGAGCCTTGTCCTTGTTCGACCCGCCGGTGATGAACAGGAACCCGGTGGAGTGCTCCACGTGGTCGGGCTTGATGATCGTGAGCCAGTGCTTCCACACCGGCTGGCTGACCTCCTCGGCGGATCGCCACGCCTGCGAAGTCAGGTCGATGACGTACGCCGTATAGCCGTTGCCCGGAATCGTGCGCACCAGTTCGTACTTGTAATGGGAATCGGGCGCCGCGACGTATTCATCCAGCGGCGTGGACTTACCGGCCTTCGGGGCCGTCGCGGCGAAGGCCGCTAATGCAAGGGAAAGGACAACCGCGGCACAACGCGGTGCGATGCGAGATCTCATGGTGGGGAAATCATACCACGATGGCATCGTATCGAATGCTGCGGTGCGCCCGACGAGCGCAAGGAGACACTGAATTTCGTCTAACTGACCGCGTGCTCAAGACCGCTGATCCCGGCCGGCACCTCAGTGGCCGGCTGCCGCAATAGGAGCCGCGCCTTGTCTATTTTCTGCCCGCCCCAGAGGAATTTGTACCGCTCATCGCCACGCAGAAACTCCCAGGTTCGCGCGCCTTCGCCGATCGCGTCGCGTATTGCGTAATCGAGCACCGCACTCCCCGGACTGTACCGCGATAGCTCGGGGTCCATGCCGGTGACGTAGCCCCACGCACGTCCACCCCCGAGCATCGCGCAGATGATCGAGGCTGGTTCGCCGTTCCAGCGCATGACGTACATGCGAAGCCGGCCGCGACGGCTGAACCCTCGTGCGGCCTCCGCCAGCACCTTCTGCGCCGGTGGTTGATCGAGCATGCTGGATGGTCCCCCATGCGATGCCCAACGGCTTTCGTGAAGGCGGATCAGGTCATCCACCAGCGCCGGGTCCTGCGACGTTTCAAAACTGAGGCTGCCCGCGCGTTCCATTCGCCGCCCGTTGATTCTGAGGGTACGCCGTAGCCCATGTGGAAGCGACTGGTGGAATGCCAACGGATCCGCGGGCAGTTCCACGCGCATGCAGGGTGTAGCGGGCGCCAATTCGTGCAGTAGATCGCGAGGCGCTCCTGCGATCAACGACGAGTCCGCCCGAAGATCCTGCCAGTCGCAGATTTCCCACCGGTCGCCGCACCCGGCCAGGTATTCATAGGTCAGGCGCGTGCACTTGCCGGCGAATTCCGGTTCGGCGGTCAGGCCCGTGTAGTCTGTGATGCCGGTGCCCAACAGTGTTACCTGCCAGCGCCCATTCCACTCATGAATGAACATTCCGATGAATCCCACCAGACGGCATGTCGACCGGAATGCCAGCGCATGCAATTCGCCGCTGCCGAATTGCCGCCACCACGGAATCAGCCATTGCGGACGGTGAAATGGCGAGGCACTTGGGTCGCGGTCGACGAGCGCGTCCAGATCGGCTTCAAGAGCTTCCAATCCCCTCAAACCAGGAATGCGGTTCACCGTGATCATCCTGGAACTCCTCCGCTGGTTAGTTAGAGCAGCACCTGGCAGTTTCCGTTACACGGCAACAGCTACGTCTTGACAATTATCGTGATAACGACTATCCTCAATCTATGAGCGGACGATTGCGGCGGGAGATCAAACAACGAAAGCCCTTCCGCAGTCCGCAGCTTGAGGCATATCTGAATCTGCTGAAAACCACCGATACGTTCCAGCAGAAAGTGGCCGCCGAGTTGAAGCCGTATGGGATTTCGGAAACCTGGTACAACGTCCTTCGAATCCTTCGCGGCGCGGAACCGGACGGAATGGCGTGCCGCGAGATTGGGTCCCGCATGATCACCCGCGACCCCGACGTAACGCGACTGCTCGACCGGATGGAAGCGCGCGGCCTGATCACCCGCCGGCGCGAAGAAAAGGATCGTCGAGTGGTGATAACTCGGATCACGAAAGAAGGACTGCGGCTGCTCAAGGAACTTGAGCTGCCGCTCGACAGACTACTGGGAAAATTGTTGAGTCATGTCGGAATCCAGAACCTCCGTCAACTCATCGAATTGCTGGAACTGGCGCGAGCCGGTTAATTTTTTGTCTCACTTAGTCGTTTAAACGACTATTGTTAAAAGGAGCACATGCATGAGCACATACAACATCGACCCCGCACACTCGAACGCCGCCTTCAAAGTCCGCCACCTGATGATCTCCAATGTCAAAGGCGAGTTCGCGAAGGTGAAGGGCTCCGCGGAATTCGATCCTGCCGGCCCCACCACCGCGCGCATCGAGGCAGCCATCGATGTCAACAGCATTAACACGCGCGAACCCGATCGTGACACCCATCTCAAGAGCGCCGATTTCTTCGATGCCGCCAATTTTCCTGAGATCACCTTCCGGTCCACCCGCGTTACACCCGAAAGCGACAACGAATTCAAGGTCACCGGCGATCTCACCATTCGCGGCACCACTCGCGAGGTCACCCTCGACGTCGAAACCACGCCTGAGATTAAGGACCCTTGGGGGATGACTCGATTCGGCGCCACCGCGTCCACGAAAATCAAGCGCAAAGAGTTCGGACTCCACTGGAACCAGGCCCTCGAGACCGGCGGCGTGGTGGTCGGCGACGAGGTCCAGATCACGCTCGACGTAGAATTGGTAAAGGCCGCGTAGACTGTGCGCGGCGGCTGGGCATGCGTCACATCCTTCCCTTTCTTCTCGAACACGGGTACTCGGTTTTGTTTCTGGCAGTGCTCGCCGAACAGGCGGGGCTTCCGATACCGGCGACACCCGTGTTGCTCGGAGTAGGCGCGCTGGTAGGGCTCGAGAAGATGTCGTTGGCCCCGGCGCTCCTGCTCAGTCTGATCGCCAGCGCGCTGAGCGATTCGATTTGGTACTGGCTGGGACGGCGCCGCGGCGGATCGATCCTGCGCATTCTCTGCGCCATCTCGCTGGAGCCGGAATCCTGCGTCAGCACGACTCGCAACATGTTCTCGCGGCTCGGATCGTCTGCCGTCGTCATCGCCAAGTTCGTCCCCGGACTCAGCACTGCCGCGCCGCCGATGGCGGGCATGACTCTCATGCCCTACTGGCTGTTCGTGGCGGCCGACGGCTTGGGCGCCCTCCTTTGGGCCGGCGTATTTCTGGGGCTCGGCTGGATTTTCCGATTCCAGATCGAAGTGATCGGCGAGGCCGTCGAATCGTTCGGCAGCCGTGCCGGACTGGTCATGTTCCTTCTGCTGGCTGCTTATATCGCTTTCAAGTTCGTACAGCGCCGCCGGTTCCTCCGCTCGCTCCGCGTGGCCCGGATTACTCCCGCCGAAGTGTTGCAGGAGATCGAGGCCGGCGTTCCGGTCACAATCGTCGATCTCCGCAATGAAGCCGAAGTCATCTCCAGCGGCCTCATGCTGCCGCATGCGAAGTGGTACAGCCGCGCCGGCTTAGAGGCGAACCATCTTGAAATCCCGCGAGACCGCGACATCATCCTCTACTGTTCCTGACCAAACGAAGCCACCAGCGCCCGTGCGGCGCTCTCACTCAAACGGCTCGGCATCCTGCGTGTACGCCCGCTCGAAGGCGGCTTCGAAGGCTGGCTCGCGAGCGGCTATCCCATGGACCGTGCCGACCGCGACCGGCTGGCCGGGCATGTAGCAGCACTCGAATAGCGCTATATTCGTGAAAGCGATTGCGGACCAGGGGCGTCCACAATCCGGTGATCGTCCGCTCGCCAGTTACCGCTGCAACGGGCGTCAACTTGGGACCGTCCGTTAAACTTGATTGGGGACATACGCGATAGATGCTAACCAGCACCTCAAACGAGCCTGCCGTCCGCAGCCTGCTTTCCGATCGTGAGGCTCTCGCCAGAGCGTTTCGTGTGATGCAGACGTCGCGGCGCATCGATGACCGCGAGATCCTACTGAAGCGGCAAAACCGGATTTTTTTCCAGATTAGCGGAGCGGGACACGAAGCCATCGAAACGGCGGCCGGGATGGTGATGCGCCCGGGCCACGACTGGTTTTACCCGTACTACCGCGATCGTGCGCTGTGTCTCGCGCTCGGTGTAACAGCCGAAGACATGCTTCTCGGAAGTGTCGGCGCCGCCGCGGATCCCGCTTCCGGCGGACGTCAGATGCCATCGCACTGGTCGTCTCCCGAGTTGCACATCGTCAGTGGCTCCTCGCCCACCGGGACACAGTTCGTGCAGGCCATCGGGTGCGCACATGCGTCTCAATATCTCAATCCGGAGGGCGGCGAAGTCACGCTGGTCTGCACCGGCGAAGGCGCTACCAGCGAAGGCGAGTTTTGGGAATCGCTCAACATCGCGTGCCTGCAGCGGCTCCCGCTGGTGATCCTGGTCGAAGATAACGGATACGCGATCTCCGTGCCGGTGGAATGCCAGACTGCCGGCGGCAACATCGCGCGCCTGGTATCCGGCTTCCCCGATTTACACATCTCCGAAGTCGACGGCACCGATTTCATCGCGTCGTATCAGGCCATGGCTAGCGCGGTGGATTATGCGCGCAGCCGCCGGGGCCCCGCATTGGTGCACGCCAGAGTGGTCCGCCCATACTCCCATTCGCTCTCCGATGATGAGCGCCTGTATAAGAGTGAGGCCGAGCGGAAAGACGAGGCCCTGCGCGACCCGATCGTGAAATTTATCGACTTCGTGAAGTCGGAAGGCCTGCTCGATTCAGAAGCCATCCATCGAATCCAGCACGAGGTCGAAGCCGAAATTCAGCAGGCCACCGATCGCGTGTTGAAGGCGCCCCCGCCTACGCGCGAGGCCGCGTTCGAGTATCTCTATTCAGACCGTATCGATCCTACTTCCTCGGAGTTCGAAACCGAACCGAAGTTTGAAGGCGAACCACGCACGATGGTCGACGCCATCAATCGCACCTTGCACGAAGAGATGCGCCGCGACGATCGCGTGGTTGTGTTCGGTGAGGACGTGGCCGATTGCAGCCGCGAAGAGAATCTTCGTGAGGTGAAGGGCAAGGGCGGCGTGTTCAAAGCGACTGCCGGACTGCAGATCGAATTCGGAAGCCGCCGCTGCTTCAACAGCACACTGGCGGAAGCTGCAATTGTCGGCCGGGCGATCGGCATGGCTACCCGGGGACTGAAGCCCGTCGCCGAGATCCAATTCTTCGACTACATCTGGCCCGCGATGATGCAGATTCGCGACGAGATGGCGACTCTGCGATGGCGTTCCGATAACGGCTGGTCGTGCCCCGCTGTCATCCGCGTGTCGATCGGTGGTTATCTGAACGGCGGCGCCATCTATCACAGCCAAAGCGGCGAAGTCGTCTTCACGCACATGCCCGGACTCCGCGTCGTCATGCCATCAAACTCGCTCGACGCCTGCGGACTCCTGCGCACCGCCATCCGCTCCGACGATCCCGTGCTCTTCCTCGAACACAAGCGCCTGTATCGCGAGCCCTACAACCGCACCCCGCACCCAGGTCCCGACTACACGATTCCGTTCGGCCAGGCCAAGGTCGCGAAGACCGGCCGTAGTCTCACCATCGTCACCTATGGCGCGCTGGTGCAGAAATCGCTGGTCGCCGCCACGCAGGTGGAACAGCGCAATCCAGACAAGACGGTGGAGGTGATCGATCTCCGCTCGCTGGCACCGTACGATTGGGAAGCCATCGCCGAATCGGTGCAAAAGACGAACCGCGTGATGATCGCCCACGAGGACTGCCTCTCGTGGGGTTACGGCGCGGAACTCGCTGCCCGCATCGCGAACGAACTCTTCACATCGCTCGACGCTCCCGTCGGACGCGTCGCCGCACTCGATACGTGGATCGGCTACCACCCGCAACTCGAGTCGGCGATTCTGCCACAGGTGGAGGATATCGTGAAGGAGTCCGAGCGCCTGCTTTTGTTCTGATCTGGACTGTCTATCATAGTGCATGGATGTCTGAACTTAGAACGCTAAGCACGCCCGTACTCTTACATATTTCCCAGCAGATTTCGATTCCGCTGAAGAGCCTGGTCGCCACCATCGGCCTGTTCGACGAGGGTGCGACGTTGCCGTTCATCGCCCGCTACCGCAAGGAAGTAACCGGCAATCTCGATGAAGTGCAGATTCGCGATATCCAGGAGAAGCTCGAGTACTTCCGCGAGCTCGAGGACCGCCGCGAAACCATCCTCCATACCATCTCGGAGCAGGGCAAACTCACGCCCGAACTGAAGGCGCGTATAGATGCCTCATTCGAAAAGAACGAACTCGAAGATCTGTATCTCCCCTACAAGCCCAAGCGCCGTACAAAGGCGATGATCGCGCGCGAGCAGGGGCTCGAGCCGCTCGCCCTGTATCTGTGGGAACAGCAGCCTCGCGACATCGGCGTGGACGCGCTGGCTGCGACTTTCGTTGATGCCGAAAAGGGAGTCGCGACCGCTGCGGACGCGCTCACCGGCGCCCGCTACATCATCGCGGAGACGATCGCGGAGACCGCCGAATCCCGCAAGATCATCCGGCAGATGATGACGGACGACGGCATCGTGGTCAGCCACGCGATCGAAGGCGTCGAAGACCCCGAGGGCAAGTTCAAGATGTATGCGGACTATCGCGAGCCTGTTTCGAAGATCCCATCGCACAGGATGCTCGCCATTCGGCGCGGCGCCAAGGAGGGATTCCTCAACTTCGAAATCGAACTCGAGCGCGATAAGGCCGTGCTCTTCCTGAGGCACAAGACCATTCGCGAGAACGGCGACTGGGTACCGCATCTGGAACTCGCCGCAGAGGATGCGTACGACCGGCTCATCAATCCATCTATCCAGACCGAAGTGCGGCTGGAACTGAAGGATCGCTCGGACGAAGAGGCCATCAAGGTTTTCCGCGAGAATCTCGAGAATCTGCTGCTCTTGCCGCCCGCGGGAATGCTCAGCGTTCTTGCGGTGGATCCGGGTTTGCGCACCGGCTGCAAGATCGCTGTCGTGGACGACACCGGGAAGTTTCTGGAACATTCGGTGATCTATCCGCTCGAACCGAAGAACGATTTGGCGGGCGCCGTCCGCATTCTCTCGGGCTTGATTCACAAGCACAACGTCCGGGCTATCGCCATCGGCAACGGCACCGGATCGCGGGAAGCCTCGGCCTTCGTGCAGGACTTTCTCCGCCAGGCCGGCCTGCAGAAAGTCTTTAGCGTCGTGGTCAGCGAATCGGGCGCGTCCGTGTACTCGGCCTCCGACCTCGCGCGCCAGGAGTTCCCCGATCTCGATCTCACGGTGCGCGGCGCCATCTCCATCGCGCGGCGTCTTCAGGATCCGCTGGCCGAACTCGTGAAGATCGATCCGAAATCGATCGGCGTCGGGCAGTACCAGCACGATGTCGATCAGAAGAAACTGCGCCAGAGTCTGGAGAGCACGGTGGAGTCGTGCGTGAATCGCGTCGGCGTCGATCTGAACACGGCCTCGTGGGCGCTGCTGCGATACGTCGCGGGAATCAACGAGCGAACGGCGCTGAAGATGGTGGAGCATCGCAACGAACACGGCCGGTTCCGTTCACGTGTTGAATTGCGCGCCATCGCGGGCTTCGGGCCGAAGACCTTTGAGCAGGCCGCTGGATTCCTCCGGATTCGCGGCGGCGAGCAAGCGCTCGATATGACCGCGGTGCATCCGGAGTCATATCCGATCGTCGAACGCATTGCAGCCTCGATGGGCGTAACCGTGCCGGAACTGATCGCCAAGCCCGAACTCGTCGAGAAGATCGACCTTCAAAAATTCCAGACCGAAACCGCGGGAATGTACACGCTCACCGATATTCGCGAAGAGCTACGCAAGCCCGGACGCGATCCGCGCGATCAGTTTACCGTCGCCAATTTCCGCGAAGACGTGAAGGAGATCGCGGATCTGCAGCTTGGCATGATCCTCGAAGGGGTGGTTACGAACGTGACCAAGTTCGGCGCGTTCGTCGACATCGGCGTACATCAGGACGGGCTGGTCCACATTAGCGAGCTGTCGAACCGGTACATCAAGGAGCCCTCGGAAGCGGTGAAGGTGGGGCAGATTGTGAAGGTGAAGGTCCTCTCTGCCGACGCGAAGGCGAAACGCATTGGGCTGTCCATCAAACAGCTACAGGAGCCCGCGCCGCGACCACAGAAGGCGCCCGCCAAGAAGCCGGAGCCGCCGAAGCCGAGCATGGAAGACAAGCTCGCGATGCTCGCTTCGAAATTTAAAACTCGCTGAGTTGCTTCGGCCGCACAGTAACTGCGCGCGCGGGCGATTCGTTCACCGTCAGTTGAAACAGGTCCGGACGTGCATAATGACCGACTACATCGAGGTCGTACTTCCCTTCGGTGAGCAGATCGAAGTCGAGATTCGCCGTCAGAATGCACTCCCCGTCGTAATTCGGCCCTGCCAGCAACTGTCCTGTAGGGCCACAGATCACGCTTCCGCCGCGGATCAGCACTTCGTCATCGCTCTCAATGGGATAGTCAGCCGGGCAATCGGTGCGCCGGAGAAATTGCACCGCCGACGCGACGAAGCATCGTCCCTCCGCTGCGATGTGGCGCATCGACACTGCCCATGTCTCACGATCATCCACCGTCGGTGCGCAGTAGATCTGAATGCCCTTCGAATACATAGCAGTTCTCAACAAGGGCATGTAGTTCTCCCAGCAGATTACAGCCCCAATGCGGCCGACAGGCGTATCAAACACCGGCAGAGTCGAGCCGTCGCCAAAACCCCAGATGAGCCGTTCCATCGCAGTCGGCATCACCTTGCGGTGTTTGCCCATAAGGGTGCCGTCGCCGGCAAAAAACAGCGCCGTGCAATAAAGAGTCCCACCGTCTCTCTCAATGCAACCCATCACGCACTGGGTGGCGCAATCGCGGCAGGTGCTGCCGATCAGGGCCGTAGCCGGACCCGGCACGTCGATTGCGCTCTCAAAATAACGCCGGAACAGGGCTCGGCCCTCGGCCGTGCGCGATCCGACACGCGCTCCGAAATCTAATCCCTTTGGGTAGCCGCCGAGAAACGCTTCCGGAAATACGACCAGTTCAACTCCCAGGGCCGCGGCCGCATGAATGCGATCAACAGCCTTTGCGAGGGTCGCGTCCGGAGCAAACAGTTGAGATCCAGCCTGTACGACTGCGACATTGACCGTGGTCATCGTCAGCGCCGTACGGCCTCGCCCGCGAGAGTCCGCACAATTTGTTCCAGTTCCTCAATCCGGCGGGCGAGGTCGTCGATCGCCTGCCCCTCGGGATCGGGAAGCCGCCCATGCTCGAGTTCATCGCCGGCATCGGATCTGGTCCGCACCACCCGCCCCGGCACGCCGACAACGGTGGAATGATCGGGTACCGGCCGGATGACCACCGAGCCCGCTCCCACTTTCACGTGATCGCCAATGCGGATATTGCCGAGCACCTTTGCACCGGTGCCAACCACCACGTGATTCCCGAGCGTCGGGTGTCGCTTGCCGCGCTCCTTGCCGGTGCCGCCGAGTGTGACGTTCTGGTACACCAGCACATCGTCGCCGATCTCGGCCGTCTCGCCGATGACCACGCCCATCCCGTGGTCGATAAAGAATCGCCGTCCTATCCTGGCTCCGGGGTGAATGTCCACACCGGTCAGAAACCGGCTGATATTCGAAATTACTCGAGCTATCAGGTGGAAATGTGCGCAAAATAGACTGTGCGCCAGACGGTGAAGTAGTACGGCGTGGAAGCCCGGATAACAGAGCACCACTTCCAGCGTGCTCTTGGCCGCGGGATCTTCCCGAAAGATTGTATCCACCTGCTCGCGGATTGCGCCGAACATTTCACTGCCTCCAGGGCTCTACGTACTATAATCTCAGGCAACGATGAACCGTTCACTTGCTGCCGTACTCGCGCTCGTTCCCTTACTCTCAGTATCGATGATCACTGGCGGCTGTTCGTCGCAGCCGTCCTCGAAAAAGGCAGGCTCCAAGGGACCCGAACTGCCGCCCGGCGTCATAATGGCGGATAACAGGACGCATCCGCTCGCCAAGTACATCGAACTCGCCGGGTTCCGGCTGTCCGAACAGAAACAAGGCTCTATCACTGTTCAGTTTGCCGTTATCAACCACTCGGAAGCCGACATCGCCGACCTTGGGTTGGATGTACGACTTCATCCGGCCGTGGGCAAAATCGAGGAGGCTCCGTTCTGCACGTTCTCAGTGAAGATTCCGGCACTCCAACCTCGGGAACTCGCCAACGTGACCGGCGATTGTAAAACGAATCTGCGAGTCTATGAACTTCCCGACTGGCAGTTCATCCGCGCCAGCTTTCAGATCACGTCTCCAGCGCCGTGATTTAGAGAACGCGCATTACGAACTGGTTGACGAAGAGAGCGCAGACGTACGCGAGCGTGCTCATGTACGTGAACTGGATGATCGGCCACTTCCAACCTCCCGTTTCGCGGCGAACCACGGCAACCGTCGACATGCACTGCATCGCGAACGCGAAGAAGATCAGGAGTGCAAACGCCCCGCCGATGGTCAGGTCCTGATGGAGGGCCGCTTGTAGACCGGTGGAGCGGGCATCGCCCTCCATCCCGTAGATGGTGCCCAGCGTGCCGACGATCACCTCCCGGGCCGCCAGTGAACTGATCAGTCCCACCCCGATCTTCCAGTTGAAACCCAATGGCCGAATCAGCGGTTCGATGGTCCGGCCGACGGTGCCTACGAGACTGTTGGCGATTTCGGGTGCCTGTCCGTTTCGAAGTGGCAAGTGGGCGAAAATCCAGAGGATCACCGACACCGCGAGAATTACCGTTCCGGCGCGGCGGAGGAAGATCCTGGCGCGATCCACCAGGCGGAGCCCAAGCGACCGGACCGTAGGCCATCGGTAGGGCGGCATCTCGAGCAGGAACGGCGTGTACCCGCTCTTCAGAATGGTCGACTTCAATACGCGCGCCGTCATCAGCGCCGCCAGGAACCCGACCACATACAGACCCAGCATCGCTGCCGCCTGCGCGCCGAACAGTGGTCCGAGAATCGGTTTGTCGGGAATAAAAGCGGCGATAATCAGCGTGTAGACCGGCAATCGAGCCGAGCAGGTCATGAAGGGCGCGATGAGGATGGTCGCGATCCGATCGCGCTTGTTCTCGATGGTTCGCGTGGCCATGATGGCCGGCACCGCGCAGGCATAGGCGGACAGCAGCGGGATGAACGATTTCCCCTGCAGTCCAAAGCGCGACATGGTGCGGTCGGCGATCAGGGCGGCACGGGCCAGATACCCCGAGTCTTCGAGAATGCCGATAAACAGGAACAGAAGGAGAATCTGGGGGAGAAATACGACCACGGATCCGACGCCCGTCCAGACGCCCTGAATGAGGAGATCCCGAAATGGGGAAGGTGGCAGTAATTGCGTCACCCATCCGCCGGAAATCGTGATCAGAGTCTGCAGGCCGTCCATCAGCGGACGTGCGCCCGAGAAGATTGTCTGGAAAACGCCCAGCACCACCAGTGCGAAGATCACCGGCCCGAGCACCGGATGGAGGAACACGGAATCCAGGCGGCGGGTCCAGATCGGTGGAGCCGGTGCGTGATACGATGCCCGGCCGCCGACATTGGTGGCCCACGCCCGGCAACTCGGGATGTTGTTCAATACGGGCAACTGGACTATCGGCTGCCAGCGCCGCGCGGTACCTGAAGCAGCCGATCCCAGAAACTCGCTGACCCGCTCCACTCCCTCGCCGGTGTAGGCGCTGATCAGTGCGACGGGTGCGCCCAACTGCGCAGCCAGGGCGAACGGATCCACCTTGCCGCCCCGGGATCGCAGGTCGTCCGCCATGTTCAGAACGATCATGGTCGGAATACCCAGATGGAGGATGGGTGCGGCCAGCACCAGATGGCGGCCCAGGTTTGTGCAATCCAGTATCAACAAGATCGCATCCGGACGGGCGACGCCGGGCATCGTACCGGCCAGAACATCCCGGGTCACCTGCTCGTCTTCCGAACGGGGCTCGAGGCTATACACGCCGGGCAAGTCCACCAGCAGGAGGGACCGGCCATCGTCCAGGACCGCACTGCCAGTGTGGTGCTCCACCGTCACTCCGGGGAAGTTCGCCACCTTCTGGCGCATCCCCGTCAGGCGATTGAAGAGCGTAGATTTTCCGGAATTGGGAGGACCGACGAGCGCGACGGTGATAAGGGACTTTTCTTCCGCGGATAACGTAGCAACCGGTGCGCTGTGGCAGTCGCTCATGGGGTTTCGAGCCTGTTCAGTCCGCCGCGATGAGGGCGGGTTTCACCCATAGCCGGCACGCGGTTTCGCGGCGGAGGGCGATCTCGGAACCGTCGACACGAAACACTCTGGGGTCGCCGCCGGGGGCCGAATGGGAACGGGTGATGGAATGGCCGGGCAGGAAGCCCAACTCCATAAGTCGTCTGGCGATATCGTCAGGCAAATCCAGCGCTTCCAGAACTGCCGTTTCGCCCGGCCGAAGTTCCGCAAGATGCCGCTTCGAGGCAGCCAGATGCCCGTCGGGCCCGGCCGCGCTCTTGAAACTCAGTTGCATATCGGTTGATCCCAGTATGCCGCTGACGCGGATTTCTGTCAAGTTCGCGGACGAACAGAAAACATTCGGGTATCCGCAATTCGCGCCTCCTGGTAAAATGCTTGCGGTGTCAGCCTTTCCGGCTAAGCGTGCATTTTCGCGTGAGGAAGTCCTCCGTGTTTTCCGGATCACTGAGCGGCAGCTCCGTAGTTGGGAAAAACAAGGGCTGATTTTGGCCCGGGACGACTTCGCTCTGAACGAGTTGGTCGCCGTCAAGACCCTCGTAAAACTGCGCGAAAACCACGTATCCCCGCGCCAGGTTCGAAAGGCAGTTCTCGCCTTACGCGACAAAATGCGGGACGTCGCGGATCCGTTGACGCAATTCCGCATATTTAGCGAACGCGGACGCATCCGGGTGGATATCGACGGCAGCATCATGGAGCCGGTCTCCGGCCAATTGCTGCTGAACTTCGGTCCGGCGGAGCTAAAGAAACTCCTCGCCTTCCCGGATTCGGCCCGTGCCGGGTCGGAGACACAGCAACGAAATCGGGACCGGATTCAGGCCGAGCTCCTGTTTGAGAAGGGCTTGGAAATGGAGCATACCGGGGCACCAGCGGCCGATATCGTCGCTGTTTATGAACACGCCCTGACGTTGGACCTAGGATGCACCGGCGCGCTGGTAAATCTCGGCACCATCTATTTCAACTGGCGCAAGCTGGACAAAGCGGAGGCGTATTACCAGCGTGCCCTCGACGCCGATCCTGAGTACGCGCTGGCTCGATTCAATTTGGGCAACCTCTATGACGAGCAGGGCCACCGCGATCTGGCGGTCGAGCAATATCGCCTGGCGCTGAAGTCGAATCCGAAGTATAGCGACGCCCATTACAACCTCGCGCTGTTGTATCAGAACATGGGGGCGGCCATGGAAGCGGTCCGCCACTGGAACGAATATCTGAAGCTCGACCCCTCGAGTTCCTGGGCGTCGATTGCGAGGAGGGAACTGGCGAAACTGAAGGATGCGGCGATCGTTGGGGGCAGGGGTTGAGGTTTGAAAAGAAAAGAGGCGCGAATCATGGTGAATCCGCGCCACCGTTCCTGCGGCGAAAGATGAACGGGTCTACTGCTGCAAAGATAAAAGTGCCGTTTTCGCCTGGGTCTTGAATTCGTACTGCTGAATTTCCATCGCCGCTTTGCCGTCGTCGAACCGGACGACACGCCCGCGCGCCACTAACCTGAGCGCGCACTTCGCATTCAGTTGCGCCGGCCAGCTGATGGAAACCTCAACACGGCGGCCTGGAAGAAGCATCTGTTCCGTCGTAAAAAGGACCCCGGTGCTACTCATATTAATGGTCCTTCCCAAGCCGCTTTCCTCGCCGCTCTTCTTGTTCAGTATCTTGTAGCGAACTTCCCGTTCGATGGAGAACCGGTCCGAACTCCGCCGATCCGTGTTGCTATCTGTTTTCACTCACGCACCTCGTCTGGTGGTTGATCTTTATCTGACTGTTCAATCTTGTCGCTCATCTCATTTCGGCACAATAGGGTACTCGGTCTATTCGCCTATGGTACTGCCCTCAATAGTGCCCGTGACCACGGTTCCGGTATAAAGCGATTCACCGTGACCGGGCCACCCGAATCCTGCGCAAAACCTGAGCGAAATACCCCATCCAGCCATGCTCACGATCCGAACCGACTGATCTTACAGTACATTATCATGGCGACTCCCGTGCACTGAAGTCCTCTAAGGCAAATATGACAGCCCGTGAGCGAGTTCTCACAACCCTTTCCCATCGCGAGCCGGACCGGATTCCCATCGATTTCGGGACCACCAGCGTCACCGGCATGCACGTCAGCACCGTCGCCGCCCTGCGCGACTACTACGGCCTGGAACGCCGGCCGGTGAAGGTCCAGGAATGCCTGCAGATGCTCGGTCTGATCGAAGCGGATCTCCAGCAGGCGCTCGGGATCGATGTCGAAGGCATGCTCGGGCGGAAGACCAACTTCGGATTCCCGATCCGCGATTGGAAGCCGTGGCGCCTGAACAGTGGGCTGGATGTCCTGGTGCCGGGCGATTTCAACACCACCGTCGACGCGAACGGCGACACGCTGATTTACCCTCAGGGCGACACCAGCGTCGCACCGAGCGGCCGTATGCCGGCGGGCGGCCACTTCTTCGACGTCATTGTCCGCCAGGAGCCGTTCGACGACGAGAATCTCAATCCTTCGGACAATCTGGAGGAGTACGGACCTGTGGATCCGGTAGCGCTCGAGTACTTCGCACACGCCACGCGGACAGCGCGCGCGACCGGACGGGCGGTCGTTGCGAGTTTCGGCGGAACGGGTTTCGGCGACATCGCGCATGTGCCCGGACCTGCCTTGAAGCACCCGAAAGGAATCCGCGACATCGCCGAGTGGTACATGTCCACCACCAGCCGTCGCGGCTACATCCACCAGATCTTCTCGGCGCAATGCGATTACGCCATCGCGAATCTCGAAAGGATCTATGCGGTCGTAGGGGACAACATCGACATCGCCTTCATCTGCGGGACCGATTTCGGCACGCAATCCT
Organism: Bryobacterales bacterium; assembly: GCA_038322675.1. Taxonomy (GTDB): domain Bacteria; phylum Acidobacteriota; class Terriglobia; order Bryobacterales; family Bryobacteraceae; genus TMP-7. Next base: position 45,783 of record JBBQGE010000024.1, on the reverse strand, counting down.
CGACGTTCTGCTCGGTGAACACCTTCCGCGATCTCTACTTCCCCTACTACAAGCGAGTGAACGACTGGATTCACGCGCACACGCCGTGGAAAACGTTCAAGCATTCCTGCGGGTCGGTGGTGCGGTTCATCGACTCCTTCATCGAGGCGGGATTCGATATCCTCAATCCGGTGCAGTGCTCGGCGGCGGGTATGGATCCTGAGGTCTTGAAGTCGAAATATGGAGATCGGGTAGTGTTCTGGGGCGGCGGCGTCGATACGCAGCACGTGCTGCCGTTCGGGTCGCCGCAGGAAGTGCGGGAACAGGTGCTGCGGCGGTGCGACATATTCGCGCGTGGCGGCGGCTTCGTCTTCAATACCATCCACAACATTCAGGCCGGGACACCGGTGGAGAACATCGTGGCCATGTTCGATGCTGTCAACGAATTCAATGGAGAAAGGAGCGGGAATGCCGCAACTCGAAGAGCTGTTTGAAGCAGTAGTGAATGGAGATCGGGAGGCGGCCTCCCGCATCACCCAGGAGGCTCTGGCAGGGGGTATCGACGCGATGGACCTGCTGGAGAAAGCGATGATCCCCGCGATGGATGAAGTGGGCCGCCGGTTCGAATGCGAGGACTACTTCGTACCCGAACTGCTGCTTGCCGCTCGCGCGATGAAAGCTTCCATGGAGTTCATACGCCCGGTCCTGGCCGAGCGCGGGGCCAAGCCGGCGGGCCGCGTGGCGATCGGCACCATAAAGGGCGACCTGCACGACATCGGCAAGAACCTGGTGGCGTCGATGCTCGAAGGCGGCGGCTTCGAGGTGATCGATTTAGGTGCGGACGTCGCGCCGGAGCGATTCGTGGATGCAGTGCTGAATCGCGGCGCCCAAGTGGTGTGCCTGTCCGCGCTATTGACCGTGACCATGAACTCGATGCGGACCACCATCGAAGCGCTGGAGCGCGCCGGCGTGCGCGATCGCGTGAAGGTGCTGATCGGAGGCGCTCCGGTGACGGCGCAGTTTGCCCGCGAGATTCGCGCCGACGCGTACTCGGAGAACGCGAACTCCGCCGTCGCCGCCGCTCGTCAACTGGTCGCGGCGCAGGTGGCATGAGCATTCAGGACTGGTTGCGGGATGGTCCCGTCATCACCGACGGAGCCTGGGGTACCGAGTTTCAGGCCGCGGGACTCCAGCCCGGAGAATGCGCCGATCTGTGGAACCTCGAGCATCCCGAGCGTGTCGCCTCGGTTGCGCGGAGCTATCGCGAAGCGGGCAGTCGAGTGATCCTGACGAACACGTTCCGGTCGAATCGCATCAGTCTGGCGGGATACGGCGCTGCCGGCCGCGTTGCCGAGATTAATCGCGCGGGTGTGGAACTGTCGCGCTCAGCGGGTCATGGCTTGGTGTTCGGGTCTATCGGGCCCAGCGGCAAGATGCTGGTGGCGGGCGATATTTCGAGCCAGGAGTTAGAGGGCGCATTCGTCGAGCAGGCTACAGCGCTCGCGGGTGCCGACGCGATTCTCATCGAGACCATGAGCGATCTGGAAGAAGCGACGATCGCGCTTCGGGCGGCTGCGGCCACAGGCTTGCCGGTAGTCGTGTCGTTCGCATTCGACTCCGGCCGCAATCGCGATCGCACGATGATGGGCGTTACTCCGGAGCAGGCCGCACGCGCGATGGAGCAGGCGGGTGCATCGGCAGTTGGTGCGAACTGCGGATCGGGCATCGAGGCATTTGCGCCGGTGTGCCGCCGGATGCGCGAGTCGACAAATCTGCCGCTGTGGATGAAAGCGAACGCGGGGCTACCGAGCCCGGGAACCAGCGGCGCCCCCACTTACTCGGCCACGCCGGAAGATTTCGCCAGCCAGGCAGCAGGACTGATTGAAGCGGGAGCGAGTTTCGTCGGCGGGTGCTGCGGTACAACGCCGGAGTTCATCCGCGCGCTGGCGACGGTGGTTGCGGCATGAAGTTGAAACTCATCTCGTGCGAGGTGCTCTACCGCGAGATGTGCGATGCGGTGGCGCGGTCGCCGCACCAGGTGGACGTCGAATTCTTCACCAAGGGTCTGCACGATCTCGGCGGCGCGAAGATGCGGTCCCAACTGCAGGCACGGGTGGATGCGACCCAGGGCTACGATGCCGTTCTGATGGGTTACGCGCTATGTGGCAACGGTGTCGCCGGGCTCACCGCGCGAGCCGTGCCGCTCATCATCCCCCGTGCACACGACTGCATTGCCCTGCTGCTGGGAAGCCGCGAGCGATACCAGCAGTATTTCGACGCGAATCAGGGCGTCTACTTTCGTTCCACCGGCTGGCTCGAGCGCGGCGAGAGCCTCGAACAATTGCGGAGGACCGGCACTGGCAGCACACTCGAGGAACTGATTGAGCGCTACGGGGCCGACAACGGCACCTACCTGTTTGAGGAACTGCACCGGTATCGAAGCACCTACCGCCAACTCACCTACATCAAGACCGGACTCGAACCGGACGGGTCGTTCGAAGCTCGCGCGGAGGAGGAAGCAGTACAACGCGGATGGGCGTTCGAGAAAGTGACGGGCAGTTTGACTCTGTTCCGGAGTCTGGTGAACGGCGATTGGAACGATGCCGATTTCCTGACCGTTCCCCCCGGATACCGTGTCGCAGTCCGGTACGACGATAGCATCATCACCGCGGAAAGGTGCGAACCATGACCGGAAAACAGAGGATACTCGCGATGTTCGCCGGCGATCCGATCGACCGCCTCCCGTTGATGCCGATCACCATGATGTTTGCGGCCGATCAGGCGGGTGTTCCGTATCGCGATTATGCGACCGACCACCGCGTCCTGGCACGGGCCCAGATCCTCACTGCCGCGCGATTTGGGTTCGATTACGTATCCGCGATCTCCGACCCGGCGCGCGAAGCGAGCGACCTGGGAGCCACCATCGAGTGGTTCGACGATCAACCGCCGGCAATCGTCGAGAGCCAGGCCTTGCTGAGCGACACGTCGGCCCTCTCGAAGCTCGCTCTCCCGGATCCAGGGTCGGCGCCGCGCATGCTCGACCGCGTGGAAGCAGTCGCGCGACTGGCACGCCTCGCCGGAAGCGATCTGCTGGTGGAAGGCTGGGTGGAAGGGCCTTGCGCCATGGCGGCCGACCTGCGCGGCGTCAATCGCCTGATGCTCGATTTCCACGACGACCCCGAGTTCGTCACCGATCTGTTTGAGTTCGTCGTCGAGATGGAACTCCGGTTTGCCCGAGCGCAAGTGGAGGCGGGCGCTGTGCTGATCGGCGTCGGCGATGCGGCCGCGTCGCTGGTTGGGCCGAAGCTGTACGAGCGGTTCGTGTTCCCCTTCGAATGCAAGCTGGTGGAGGGTCTGCATAGTATGGGCGCGCGGGTTCGTTTGCACATCTGCGGAAACACCCGGAAGGTGCTGCCGTGGATGGGCCGCGTGGGCGCCGAGATGGTGGATCTCGACTATCCATCGCCGGTCGTCGAAGCGCGCGCCGCGATGGGCGACGATCAGGTGCTGTTGGGAAATCTCGACCCGGTGCGGGTTGTTCGCGATGGGAGTCCGGAATCGATCACTGCAGCGTTGGACGGCTGCTACAGCGCCGCGGGGCGTCGCTTCATCGTCGGAGCCGGTTGCGAAATTCCACGCGGCACGCCCGACGAGAATCTGATGGCGATGACGCGATTCGCGCAGTCGCATGGCTGACCGGATTCGCATCGACGGCCGGACGCTGCGGCACGCGTTGTTCGAGCGCGGCGTCGAATTCCCCTGCGGTGGAACTTCACTCTGCGGCAGTTGCCGGGTTCGCGTTCTCGAAGGCGACATCCCGATCACGCCGGAGATGCGCGAAGTTCTGACGGCCGATGAGTTGGCGTCGGGATGGCGGCTGGCCTGCATGGCCGAGGCTCGCGGGGCCGTGACGCTGGAAATCGGACAGTGGGAAACGCCGATTCTCGCCGACGATTCGACGGTCGCCTTCGAACCTGGGCACGGCTACGGGGCGGCGGTCGACATCGGAACCACAACGCTGGTCGCGCAGTTGTTGAATCTCGCAACCGGAGAGGTTGAGGAAGTTCGAACGGCGCTGAATCCGCAGAGCGTGCACGGCTCGGATGTGATGAGCCGCATCGAATACGACCTGCGTGAACCGGGCGTCCTGGCGCGATGCATCCGAAGCGCGGTTGGCTCGCTCGTGTCAGGCTGGCAAGCAAGCGAAGTGCTGCTGGCCGGCAATACGGTGATGCACCACCTGTTCTGCGGCATCGACGTCGAGCCGCTATCGCACGTTCCGTTCGAGACTCGATGGCTGGACGCGCGTATCTTTGATTCCGGTGATCTGGGCTGGCGGCCGGGGGCTCGGGTGGAGTTTCTGCCTTCCATCGGCGGATTCGCGGGCAGCGATCTGCTGGCCGGTATTATCGCGGTGGGCATGCCGTCATCTGAACACCGCATCGCGCTGGTGGATCTCGGCACGAATGGCGAGATCGCGGTCGGGAATCGCGATGGAATCGTCTGCGCGTCCACCGCAGCCGGACCGGCCTTTGAAGCGGGCCGGATCCGCATGGGCATGCGTGCCGCATCGGGTGCCATCGGCGCAGTCGAGGTCCGCGATGGCGCGCTGGAGTGCTCGGTGATCGGCGGCGGGACGGCGCGCGGGATCTGCGGAAGCGGCTTGGTGGATGCGGCCGCGGCCGGTTTGGAACTCGGCTGCGTGAACCCGCGAGGCAGAATGGCCGTCGACTTTGCACTGCGCGACGGCGTGGTGCTGGTGCAGTCCGACATCCGCCAGTTGCAGCTTGCCAAGGGCGCGATTGCCGCGGGATTATCGCTGCTCGGAGGCGACCGTGTATCCGAAATCCACTTGGCGGGAGCGTTCGGAAATTACGTCCGAGTCGCGAGCGCAAAGCGAATCGGACTGCTACCGCCTGCAGCCGCTGTCGTGCCGGCCGGCAATTCCGCACTGCGCGGGCTGAAGATGCTGTTGCTCAGTCCCTCCAAAAGGACCGCGCTGATCACGCTGGCATTTGCGCGCATGCAGCATGTGCCGCTGGCGTCGATGCCCGATTTCGAGGACCGTTTCGTGGAATGCATGGGCTTTGCGGGCGGACTCTGAAATCCGCCCGGCCCAGCCTCAACCGCCGAGGGCTTTCAGCAACTTCGTCCCGTTCGGGCTCCCTAACCCCGTGCAAGCATCCCAGCCCTTGCCGGACTTGTAGAGGCCTTTCAAGGTCCCGGTCACGTCGTTGTTTCCCGATGTGATATCGCTCAGAACGCCGGAGTTCAACAGCGATCCGTACAGCAGTGGATTCAGGAATCCGGCCGCATTGCCGCCCTTCGACTTCAAGCGCTGGTTGATGCGGGCCAGCAGACCCGCCCACAGCGGCGCAACAGCACTCGTCCCGCCGAATACCGCAGCCTGTCCATTCAGCAGCACCTGATAACCCGTTTGCGGATCGGCATCGCCTGCCACATCGGGCACTCCGCGGCCGGCCTTCTTCTTTGGCGACTGCGGTACTCCCGCCTTCGATTGATAACTCGGCTTGGAGAATAGGTTGCTGACTCCGCCGCCGGTGGCGCCGCCTCGCGCGCCCTCGTTCCAGACCACCTCGCTCGTGATCTTATTCCCGGATCCGAGCAGTTTGGTTCCGCCGCAGCCGAGAACGAACGGGCTCGACGCGGGGAAGTCGCAATGCGGCTTGCGATCCCAATTGCTTGGGTCCATATCGGCCGAGCCGTTGTCGCCCGAAGCGCAACAGACTGTCACGCCGAGCGTCGCAGCATCCTGAAAGGCCTGTTCCATGCCATCCAGATACTGCTGCGGCGAACCGTCCTCCGGGCCGCCCCAACTGATGGAAATGATCGACGGCTTGTGCACGGTGTCATGCAGGGCGGTATTGATTGCGTCGATGAATCCGGCGGTGGTGTTCGGCGCGAAGTACACGGCGATTTGCGCGCCGGGGGCGAGTGCTCCGGCCACCTGGATGTCGAGTACCACTTCACCGTCGGCGTCGGAGAATCCGGGCACATTGGCACCGCCGTCCACCCCGATGCTGACCACATTGGGAACCGGAATGCCGAGTCCACTGAAGAAGGTCTCGATGTCACTCAACTTGTAACCGGTTCCGGTTGGGTTTCCGCTCGCGTCCGTGTCGTTCAATTCGATTAGTGCGATGCACTGGCCGCGGCCGTCGAGGCCGGAGGGAAAACCGTATAACGCGCCGAGCTCGGGAACTTTGAAACTGCCGTTGGGTGCGTTTCGAGGTTCGGCACCGGGGGGCATCGGCTCACCAACTACGCCTTCGGGCAGCGGCTCCGGTCCCAGAACGCGGAAGTGCGGTTTCGCCACGGGGCGGTTGTCCAGTCCATACACGGCTTCCACCACGTCACCGACAGCCGCCGGAACGGAAACCTTTCCTGTACGGCCGCGATAGCGAACGTCGTCCACCTGGAATTGCTCCAACTTCACGTTGAATGCATTCGTCAAATCAGCGATGGTTCCATTCAATCGAACAGTGCGCGCGGCAACGTTCGTATAAACAATTGTGAGGTTATGATTCCGCGCGAACTCGTCGACTTGCTTGAGGTCGGCAGGATCGGCACCGCGGCGTTTTTCAAATTCCTCGCGCGTCAGATACTTGCGTTCGCGCGGCAGTTTTGATGCGGCTGCCACGGCGTCGCGAACAGCTTTTGCGCCTCCTTTTCTCGGACGCAGCCGGATAGTAACCTCGGCTCGCTGATTGGGATCGGCAGGCGCAACGGGCTCGGCACCAGCCATTGGGCTACGTTCACTGCCGGGGATGGAAACTCGCTTCTTGGAAGGTCGCATGCAATCCAGTGTGTATCTGGTTCCACTTAACTTGCAATGAAAATCAGAAATGGGGAGCTAATGACTGCGGTTTTCCGTCTGGGCAGAACTTACTCGGGCGGGGGAGGGGCGGAGGCGAACCTCCGCCCGTGAGGACTACTTCTCCTGCTTCTCCATGATGTACTTCAGATCGGCCTCACCCTGCGAACTGATGATATGCGCATTCTGGGTCATGGTCTTCCCATCTTCGGCGAGTGTCCACACGCTCTTGATGGTGAACTCCATCCCGTTGGCTTCGAGCTTGGTATTGATGACGAGGTTGTCGCCTTCCCAAACCGCAGTGCTCTTGGCTTCCATCGGTCCGATGGTGTTGCTGGTTTCCTTGCCGTCGGTGGTGTAGTTGGCTTCGTAGCTCATCTCACCTTGAGCGCCGTTCTGAGTCGTTGCGACCTTCATTTTCGGATCGGCGTGATCGACTTTCATCGACATCGATTCAGGCGGAGGGATTGGGCCGAAATCGCTCTTATCCACGTTGAGCTTCCACTCGCCGGAGTAGTTCGGTTTGGCATTGGCTGCGGCGGCCAGACCCAGGGTCAGGATCATGGCGGCTGCGAAAATGTTGCGTCTTGTCATTGGCGTCACCTCGTCGATTTCCTTACTGCTTATCCATCACGACTTTAATATCGAAGTCGCCTTGCGGCGTCGAAATCTTGTTGTTGATGGTCAATACCTTGCCGTCCTCGGAAAGCACCCATCGCTCGTTCTGCGAGATCTCCATGCCCTGCACTTCGCGCTTCGAAGAAATGGTCAAAACATCGCCATCCCACTTCGCGACACCGGTCACTTCGCCTCGCGGAGTCTTGTTCGTGCTGGGTTTCCCGTCCGTCGTGTAGGCCATTTCCGTGGTCATTTCCCCCTGCTGGCCGGACTGTACGGAGGTGTACTTGAGGCTGGGATCCTCATGTGTGATTTTCCGCTCCATCTTGTCGGGAGCCGGAACGGGACCGTAGTCGCTCTTCTCGGCGTTCAACTTCCAGTCGCCGGAGTAGTTCGGTTTCTCCCACGCGACGGCCGGAATGGTAGCCAGCACTGCCAGCGTGCACAGAGCAAACCAATAGCGTCGATTCATTCATAACCTCAAGTTCGGGAATTCCGAGAACACTCAAAGTATATATCAGGACCTGCGAAATCGATGCGCCTGCGAAATGAAACTGGCTTAACCCTGTGGTACACTCCTTCGGCGGAGGCCTCCTCAATGGCGATTGTGACGCAATACCCGGCAGGCGCGCCCTGCTGGTTCGAGTTGGCGACGACAGATCAGGCGGCGGCGAAGCAGTTTTACACGCAGCTCTTCGGATGGTCCGCGGAGGACTCTCCGATGGGGCCGGACGCTTACTACACGATGTTCAAATTAGGAGGGCGCGATACCGCGGCGGCGTACTTGCTAGGCCCGCAGGAACAGGGTGTCCCGCCGCATTGGAACATCTACTTCTCCACCTCCGACGCCGACGCCACGATCGCCAAAGTGAAAGACTCGGGCGGATCCGTCCTGGCCGGCCCTTTCGACGTGATGGAGCATGGACGCATGGCAGTCTGCAGCGATCCCGGGGGCGCGAGCTTCTGCATCTGGCAGCCGAAGAATCACTTTGGTGCGGGCGTCATCAATGAGGACAATACGTTCTGCTGGGCCGAACTCGCCACTTGGGACGCCGCACAGGCAAAGCCGTTTTACGAGAGCGTCTTTGGCTGGGACATCAAGGAGAATCCCGCTTATAATTCGGAATCGGCGGGGAACTCCGCGGCGGTATCATGCCGATGGATGAGCAATGGAAGGGGACGCCTTCGTTCTGGGGACTCTACTTCAAAGTCCGCGACTGCGACGTGGCCGCCGGCGTGGCGAAGGATCTCGGCGGCTCCGTCCGCGTAGGGCCGTTTGATGCGCCCGCAGTGGGACGGATGTCCATTATGATCGACCCGCAAGGCGCGAGCTTCTCGATTATCACGCTGAGAGCGATTGCCTGACCGGATGCGTCGGCGATCGTTTCTCCAGTTGCTGGCTGTTCGACTCGCCGGGGCCGCCGCACCTCGCGAGATCCGCTGCGATGTGGCGGTCATCGGCGCGGGAGTCGGAGGGTGTGCGGCGGCACTAGCGGCACTCCGCAACGGCATGCGCGTGGTGCTAACCGAGGAGACCGACTGGATTGGCGGCCAGTTGACCTCGCAGATGGTGCCGCCCGACGAGCATCCCTGGATCGAAAATTTTGGCCGCACCCTCGCTTATGCACAGTATCGGACCGCGGTTCGCGATTACTACCGCGAGCACTATCCGCTGACCTCGGAGGCCCGCGGCCGCGCGTTTCTGAATCCCGGCGACGGCTCCGTTTCCAGGTTGACTCATGAGCCGAAGGTTTCCCTCGCAGTGCTGGAGAATCTTCTGGCACCGCATGCCAGCGGCGGCAAGTTGATTCTGCTGCCGCGGCATCGCGCCATCGGCGCGGATGTGGATGGCGACCGAGTGAAGGCGGTAAGCGTAAAGTCCGCGGAATCGGGAAACACGCGCGTGATCCAGGCGAAGTACTTCCTGGATGCTACCGAGTTAGGCGACCTATTGCCGCTGACTCGCACCGAGTATGTGACGGGCTTCGAATCACGGCGCCAGACGGGAGAACCGCATGCTCCAGACGAAGCACAGCCCGCAAACATGCAGTCGTTCACTGTGTGCTTTGCCATGGATTATCGTCCGGGCGAAAATTACACGATCGAGAAGCCGCGGGAATACGCGTTCTGGCGGGATTATGTCCCTCAATTGACTCCGCCGTGGTCTGGGAAACTCCTGAGTTGGTCGATGACCGATCCAGTCTCGCTCAAGCAGCGCCGGGTTGCGTTCAATCCTGAATGTGACGCAGCCGTGCCGGGTGAGCCACTCTGCCTGTGGCTGTACCGCCGGATTGCACGAGCCAAAAATTATGTTTCGGGATCCTTCGACAGCGACATCAGCCTGGTGAATTGGCCGCAAAACGACTACTGGCTCGGGAACATCATAGACGTGCCCGAACAGGAAGCGGCGCGCAACGTAGAACGCGCGAAACAACTCAGTTTGTCGTTGTTGTACTGGATGCAGACGGAGGGTGGCTGGCCGAGACTTCGCCTGCGGCCGGATGTGGCGGGAACCGAGGATGGTCTGGCCAAGTACCCCTACATACGAGAGAGCCGTCGAATCCAGGCGGAATTTACGATATTGGAGCAGCACGTCGGAACCGAAGCCCGCATGCGGCTAACAGGCAAGAACCGCGACGCCGTGGCGGCGGAGAACTTCGCGGATTCAGTGGGAGTAGGGAGCTATCGCATTGACCTGCATCCGTCGACCGGCGGCGATAACTACATCGACATTAGTTCTCTGCCTTTCCAGATACCGCTGGGGGCGCTAATTCCGAAGCGCATCGATAATTTACTTGCAGCGGCTAAGAATCTGGGGGTGACTCATATCACCAACGGCTGTTACCGGCTGCACCCAGTGGAGTGGAACATCGGCGAGTCCGCGGGTTGCGCCGCGGCTTATGCCGTAAGTACCGGTCGCTCGCCAAGACAGGTCCGCAATTCTCCTAAGCTGATGTCCGATTTTCAGGCCGGACTCAGACAGCAGGGTGTCGAACTTAGCTGGCCCGCGATTACGCCCCGGTAGGCGCCCCCAAGCTTGAGCTGTCCCCGGCTCACTCCAACCTACCTTCTACAATGGAGTGGTGGCATTTGCTCCCGTAGAAGAACAACTCACCTACATCAAGAAAGGGCTCGCGGAACTGATTCCCGAAGCGGAATTGCGTGAGCGGCTCGAGCGGTCGCGTGAGACCGGCCAACCGTTGCGCGTGAAAGCCGGATTCGACCCGACCGCCCCCGACCTGCATCTCGGGCACACCGTTCTCATCCGAAAGCTCAAGCATTTTCAGGATCTCGGGCACACCGTCCAGTTCGTGATCGGCGACATGACTGCCCTGATCGGCGATCCCACCGGCCGCAACATTACCCGCCCGCCGATGACTCGCGAAGAAATCAAGGCCAATGCCGAGACCTACAAGACGCAGATGTTCAAGCTGTTGGACCCCGTAAAGACGGAGGTGCGATTCAACAGCCACTGGCTTGCGCCGCTGGGCTTCACGGAACTGATCCAGTTATGTTCGAAATACACGGTGGCGCGGATTCTCGAGCGGGACGATTTCGCCAAGCGCTACAAGGAAGGCGCGCCGATCTCCATGCACGAACTGCTGTATCCGCTGGCGCAAGGATACGATTCCGTGGCGCTGGGCTGCGACGTCGAAATGGGAGGCACCGATCAGAAATTCAACCTGCTGGTGGGGCGCGAACTTCAGCGCGACTACGGGCAAACCGCGCAAGTGGTAGCCACGGTCCCGATTCTGGAAGGAATCGACGGCGTGGAGAAGATGTCGAAATCGAAAGGCAACTACATCGGCATCACGGAACCTCCGGAGCAGATGTTCCGAAAGATCATGTTGATCGGCGACGATCTGGTGTTCCGCTACTACGAACTGCTCACCGACTGGCAGTCCGCGGAGATCGATGCGCTGCGGGCCTCGACGTCGGAAGGCCGTGTGCATCCGAAGCAGGCCAAGATGGACCTCGCCAAGCGCATCGTCACGGATTTTCATGGAGCCGCCGCAGCCGCTGATGCTGCCGAACGTTTCGAAATCGTATTGAGTGAAAACAAGGGCGCTGAAAGCGGCGATCGCGTTCCAGTGACGGACTGGCGCGTGAACCGGATACTGGTGGAAACGGGGCTGGCCGGCTCGGTTCGCGATGCCGACCGCCTGGTGAAGCAGCACGCAGTATCCATCGCACACGCGGGCGGGGATTTTCGCGTCGCGACCAACCCTGTGGAGAGAATCACACCCGGCGAGTACACTCTGCGCGCCGGCAAGAACTATAAACATCTACGGCCCTGAAATGGGTAGTTCAGGCCTGTGCGACCTGGACCACCCGCTTCCAGAACTTCTCGGCGCCGGAGAGTTGCGCGCCGTGGCCCATAACGAGCAACTTCTTGATGAATTCATCGGACGAGTCGAACGAGAAGCCGCAATTATCGAGGTAGTCGGCGCCCCAGGGCTTCAAGGCGTCCAGATGTTCACTGCCCTTTTTGAATTGCTCGGGCAAGATCTCGGACCCCTGGTGGTGATCATCCGACGTGAACATGGAAAGCCACACCATCTTGTCGCCGCAGATGCCGCTGTTGAGTGTGATGACGGCGAGGGCCGGCAGGTAGGCGACGCTGCCGCGGAACCAGTTGTTAAACGCGAAGGGCTTCTTGTGTAAGGCGCCATCGGTGTCCTTGGTCCCCCAATGCTCTAGGGCCTGCTTGCAGATCTGCTGCATCTTGACGAGTTCGACGAGCCGCCACACCACCTTCACCACCATTTCCACCAGAGCGGTGACAAGGCCCACGATCATCGACGTGCCCCAGGTTGCGAACGCGAGACCAATATTGCCGGCACCCTTCAGAGTCAGCCAGAGACCCTTCATCACACTCAGGTTCATGGCGGTGACGATCGACTGAACGACGGTGTTCGGATGTCCTTCCGCTAGCACCACCGTGCGGCTGGAGAGATAGGTGCGGACACGCGTTATCAGGGCGTCCGCAAAGGTCACCAGGCCCTTGAAGGTGTCCATACCGCCGCTGACGAGACCGTAGCCTAAAGTGGACCAGAACAATTTGCAGCAAATGTTGATCAAGTTCTTTACTGCCGCGGCGGTCGGTTCGATGCCGCCGAACTTCTCTTTGAGGATGTCTAGAGTTTTGCGGATGAGGGCGGCGAAGAAGTCACGCAGACGCTTGGCCATGGCCCCGGCGGCCGGGGGTGACGATTCGTTCACCGCCTGCGCTCCCGCGTTCAGAATCACCGATCCGGGAACCATGACGGAGTTGAATACATCCTGAGCGGTACTGACGGCGGCTTTGCCGAGGCCGCCATCGTCGACCTTGCCGCCCTGATAGCTCATCACGGCCCCGGCACAGCCCAAGCCTCCTTCCAGAAGAACGCTGAAGATATCGGGCCGCATCTCCAAATGGCCCAGCAGGTAAACGACACCCAATCGCGCATGTTCGACGTTAGGCTGCATGTACCCCGGCATGCGCCCCCAGGCAGCGGCGGTGTCGCCTCCGGTCAACTGCGCTGTGAGGCGCTCCACGGCCAGACTCTTGTTACGCACGGACTTCTTCCAGGCGTCGCCCGGTCCGCAGCTTTCCTTCCAGGTCCTCAACGCGCCGTCGAGCCGCCACCGGGCGGCGGCCCGCTTCAGGAAGTCGGGACTGTTCGCCATCTGGTCGCACACTCCCAGGGCGTCGTCCAACGACTTCAGGGCAGCACTCCTCGGGCGGCCGATGGCGAAAGTGAGCCGAGTCCACTCTTTGAGCGAGAGCAGGCCGGCCGGCAAATCTTTTGGTTGGGTCATCCCGGGTTGCATGGCGAAAGTGTACCGAAGGTGTCCAGATGAGTCAATCGCGAGAATTGAGTCACCTAACCGCCGCCATGCCCGACCGTTCTTTCTTTCCAACCAAGGCGAGTTATGTAAGATTAGGTTGACCGGCGGCGACCTGACGTTCTGCAACTACGAGCGCCGTTATACGGGCCTGAAATGGTCGACATTCGAGACAACATCAGCCAGAGCATCGACTCGCTACGGTCGCACAAATTGCGCGCGGTACTGACCGTGCTGGGTCTGACGATGGGCGTGGCCACGCTGATCACGGTGATGACCATCGTGCAGGGCGCGAATGTCTATGTCGAGCAGAAGATCGCGAATCTCGGTACGGATGTATTCCGGGTAGCGAGAACTCCATTCGCCGCCACCGACTTCAACGAAGTGCTGAAAGCGCTCAAGTACCGGCACATCGAATACGAGGATTACCAGGCCATCGCCTCGGAATGCAACGACTGCGATGCGATTGGGGCCTCGGGCACCTTTACGGCGCGAGTGCGGTTCGGGAATAACGAACTCACGGACATCAATGTGATCGGCCAGACGGCGAACATGGCGGACATCGATACGCGCACGGTAGAGCAGGGCCGCTACTTCACACAAGTGGAGGACGATCGCGGAGCGGCGGTAGGTCTGATCGGCAATCTGCTGGTGGAGCAACTGTTCGCGGGAACGGATCCGATCGGGAAGTCGATCCGAGTGGGCACTTCGGAGTATCGCGTGACAGGCACGTTTCAGAAAATCGGCAGCGTGCTGGGGCAGGATCAGGACAACTTCGTTGTAGTCCCCATGCGAGCTTTTCTGAAGGCACGCGGCAACCGCTCCAGCCTCACTCTGAACGTGCGCGTATTGGGAGGCGGGCAGAAGATGGATCGCGCCCAGGACCAGGTGCGACTGCTGCTTCGCGCGAGACGGCATCTAACCGGCAACACGCCCGACGATTTTTTCTTTGCGACCAAGGAGAGCTATATCTCGCTGTGGCAGAGCATCAGTTCCGCGTTCTTCGGCGTGTTCATCCTGGTGAGTTCCATCTCTGCGGTGGTGGGCGGCGTCGTCATCATGAACGTGATGCTGGTGAGCGTGACGGAGCGAACGAAAGAAATCGGAATCCGGCGAGCGCTCGGCGCGACACAACGGGATATCCTGCGTCAATTCCTTACAGAGAGTGTGATGCAGTGTCTTATCGGTGGTGTCGTGGGCGTCGGCGCGGGATTCCTGTTTGCGCTGGCGCTGAGGACCTTCACATCGTTCCCTGCATCCGTGCAAACATGGGTGGCGATCCTGGGCGTCCTGCTGAGTTCCATTATCGGCCTCTTCTTCGGCATCTACCCGGCTCGGCGGGCATCGCGGCTGGATCCGGTGGTGGCACTTCGGGCGGAATGACGGAATGATCGATCTCCGCGAGAATTTCCAAGTCGCGATGGATACCTTGCGCTCGCACAAAGTGCGGAGTGCCTTGACGGTGCTTGGAATCGTGATTGGGGTGACTTCGGTAATCGCGGTGGCGGCAATCATTAACGGGCTGAACCGCTACATCCAGAGCAAGGTCGAACAATTTGGCCCGAACACGTTCTTCATTTCGCGCATACCGCTGGGACCCCAGAGCTTCGGCAAGATGACCGAAAAGATTCGTACGCGCCGGTATTTAGATGCCAGCGATGCGGCACGATTGCGCGAGTCTTGCGCCGCGATCGAGGGTGCCACCATGTTCGGGACTCGCGCGGCGTTCTTCGGCGATACGAACACCATCCGTTATCACGGGCAACTGGTGGAGAAGGCGATTCTCCGCGGCGCTGAGCCCGAATACCTGGACGCGATTCCACTCTTCGCGGTGGAATACGGCCGGTTCATCTCGCGTTACGACAATGAGCATGCGCGCCAAGTGGTGGTGCTCGGCGCCGGTGTCGCTGATTCGTTGTTTCCCGCCGGGAATCCGCTGGGCAAAACCATCCGGATCAACGCGAAGACATACGAAGTGATCGGCGTGTTCGCGCACGATCCGGGTCTGTTCGGCGGCCCCGGCGTGGACGACTTCGCGATTGTGCCGTTCAACGAGTTTCACAAGCACTACCCGGAGGCGAAAGAGCTGATCATGGGCTTGCGGCTGAAGCCCGGAATCGAACGGCAGTCGGGGCTGGAGGAAGTGACCGCGGCTATGCGCCGCATCCGCCGTGTACCGCCGCAAGCCGATGACGATTTCGAAATCCTCGCGTCCGACTTTCTCAGCCAGTTGTGGGACCAACTCACCAGCGCGCTAGCGTTGCTGACGGGTGTGATCAGTTCGGTGGGGCTGCTGGTGGGCGGAATCGGCGTCATGAATATCATGCTGATCTCGGTAACCGAACGCACCAGCGAGATCGGCGTGCGGAAGGCGATGGGTGCCCGGAAGCGTGACATCCGGATTCAATTTCTGATGGAAGCGACGATGTTGACGTTGCTGGGCGGCGCGATCGGCATTGCGATCGGCGGACTGATCGCATTGCTGGTCCGGACACTGCTGCCATCGATTCCTGCATCGCTGTCGCTGTTGTGGGTGACGCTCGGCATTGTGATGTCGGTGAGTGTCGGGCTGTTTTTCGGCTACTATCCAGCGAATCGAGCCGCGAGCCTCGACCCGATCGTCTGTCTGCGATACGAATAGCGGGCGGTCTTCGAAGCCAGTGCGTTACGCTAGAAGGGCGCCCTGATCGCATGCCCCGCAAACGCTTCGAACTCAAACTCCGTACACGCTCTCTGATATTGGGCGAGCGCACGCTCATTATGGGCGTTCTGAATGTCACGCCCGATTCGTTCTCCGATGGCGGCAAATACGAGGATCCGGAGCGCGCCTATGCACGCGCGCTGGAGTTAGAGGACCAAGGCGCGGACATCATCGACATCGGGGCGGAGTCGACGCGGCCCGGCTCGCAGCGCGTTTCCGAGGCCGAGGAGTTGCGCCGGTTGATCCCCGTGCTGAAGCGACTGCGCGGCAAATTGCGCGTGCCGATTTCGGTGGATACGTACAAGGCGGCGGTAGCGGCGAAGGCGTTGGAGTACGAGGCGGAGATCGTCAACGATCCGAGCGGCCTGACGTTCGACGTACAACTGGCGCGCACGGCGGCGAATGCCGATGCAGCCCTAATCATTAATCACATGCGAGGCACGCCCGAGAGTTGGGGCAAGCTGCCGAGCATGAAAAACGTGATGGGCACTATCGTCCAGGATCTGGATGCGGCGATTCATCGCGCCAGGCGGTCGGGCATGGATCAGGACCGTATTGTTGTCGATCCGGGCATTGGCTTTGGGAAGCGGAAAGAGCAGAACTCCGAGATACTCGCGCAACTCAATCTGCTGGAGCGTTTAGGTCGGCCCGTGTTGGTGGGTGTGTCGCGCAAACATTTTCTCGCGCAGACCGACGAGTGCGACACCGAATTCGCGACCGCCGCCGCGGTGACCGCAGCCATTCTGGGCGGCGCGCACATTGTGCGTGT
The DNA here is from genome assembly GCA_038322675.1 of Bryobacterales bacterium. Taxonomy (GTDB): domain Bacteria; phylum Acidobacteriota; class Terriglobia; order Bryobacterales; family Bryobacteraceae; genus TMP-7. Next base: position 29,052 of record JBBQGE010000024.1, on the reverse strand, counting down.
CCATGATGTCGCGGCGATGGCTGTGGTCACACGGGTGACTGACGCAATACTCGAGGCGGAGGCAAGGCCGCCTGAACCGGCTCCGGAACGGGAACCGGCTCGCAAACGCCCGGCCCCGCGCCCGGTTCGACCATTCCCTCAAAGGCGCTGACAACGCGGGCAGTAATGCGTTCCCCGTTGTGCGACGAGGATCCGGCGAATCGGCGTCGCGCAAACCGGACACGGCTGACCTTCGCGTCCATACACCTGGTGAAGCAACTGGAATGAGCCCCGTTCGCCTTCGGCATCGACGTAATCGGAGATGGACGAACCGCGATGCGCGATGGCGAGTTCGAGCGTCTCCCGAATCGCGCGATGCAGGTTCGCGGCGCGTGCGCGGCTGATGCGGGAGGAGATAGCGCGCGGATGGATGCGCGATTGGAAGAGCACTTCGTCGGCATAGATGTTGCCGAGACCCCGGAGGAATCGCTGATTCAGCAGAAGCGGTTTGATACGCGCGTTCCGGCTGCGCAGAGTTTCGATGAAGTCGAGCAGCGTGATGCCGAGCGGATCGGGACCGAGTGCGGCGACACGCGGGGGCAGGGAATCGGAATACTCGATGCGGCCGAACTGTCGGGGGTCGTCGTAGAGCAGAGTGCCGTGGTCGAGGTGAAAGATTCCGTAGGTGTGAGTCGTGCGCGGGGCATCGATGAGGAGTTTTCCCGTCATGCCGAGATGAATGATGAGGACGCCGAGGTCGAGTTCGACGACGATGAATTTGCCGTGGCGGCGGACGTGACGGATGGCGCGGTGGGCGAGCTGGAGCGCGAGGGCGTCGCGGTCGCCGGGGGTGACGAATCGGGAGTGGAATTCGGCGGACTCGATGATGCGGCCGGTGAGGTGCGGCGCGAGTGACCGGACGACGGTTTCGACTTCGGGCAGTTCAGGCACTTTAGGCGGGTACTTCGAGGAGGATGTCGTCGCCGTTGATGTGAACGGGGAAGGTCTCGACGCGGATGGTAGGGTCGAAGTCATTTTCGCCGGTGCGGCAGTCGTACTCCCAGGCGTGCCACGGACAAACGAGCATGTGGTCGTGGAGGGCTCCCTGGCCGAGCGGACCGCCGGCATGCGGGCAAGTGCCGTCGAGAGCGTGCAGGGTTCCGCCCGAGTTACAGACGGCGTACGGCCGGCCATGGATTTCGGCTTCGAGGACGGATCCAGGGGGGAGTTGGGAGAGGAATCCGACTTTGATGAGGGGCATCGGTTCAATTATCGCGCGGGTTGGGGTGTGGGACGCGGCGTGGTATAAAAAGAGGGAAGGGCCACCCTAGCTCAGCTGGTAGAGCGGCTGATTCGTAATCAGCAGGTCGCCGGTTCAATCCCGGCGGGTGGCTCCATTGTTTTCAACAATGTATGGGCGAGCGCGCTGCCACAAATCCGTCGAATGCGCACACCCAGTCAGACGTCTTTGGGTGACCAATCGTTCAACCGAGCCGCCCACAACCACCCCCGTCCCTCGCTCCGGCACCGCCACCGTGATAAAAAAGGGCAGATCCAAGCCATTACCTCCCGGCACCAGCGTACCCGCGGGCGTCTGACCGCTGAAGCGCACCACAGAACTCCGGATATCCGAGAAGCTCTAATCGACCGCCGAACTGGTCACTAACAACTGACCCGCTGGATTGAATGCGATTCCACCGCGAGAAGCGAGTCCGCCACTCCCCGACGGTACGAATGGCGTCAAGCTATTCGTCGCAGGGTCGTACCGATCGACCCCGGCCGCGAAGGTGTTCAGATCGATGAAGCCGACTTATGCCTGCCCATTGGGTCCGGACACCAGAGTCGCTAATCCCACGCCCGGATCCGCGAGAGCCGTCGCCAACAGCGCCCCCGACGTGCCGTCCAGCTTCAACACACGCTCCGTATATCGAAAGTGGAACGTACAGACTACCGTCGGCGCCGAATGCCGCATCGATCGGACCCAAGTGACCGTCCACTCCCAGATCGGCAAACGTGCCGCCGAAGTTGTAGCGCAGGACGCTAATGGTGAACTACGATGTGGCCACGAAGGTCCCATCCCGGTAGCTGCCGCACTCCGTTGAAGCCGCTGGCCTCGGCGCCCCCCGCTTACGACGGTCCCGAGCGACGTTACCCGATCACGCAGGCATCGCGTCCAACCCGAACTTCCGGTACCACGGAGTCGCCGGCTTCAGCGCATCGTTGACGGCGTTGATGTTCTGCACGCCATCCTTCGAAAGCCAGTCCTCCAGCGCTTGCACACCACTCTTGCCATACACCGGAATGCCGTCCTTCCAGGTGGCGCGGCCGCACAGTACGCCTGAAAAATCGATGCCCGCTTCAGCCGCCATGTGCAGCGACTCGACAAACTGCGCATTGCTGACGCCCGCGCTCAGAAAAATGAACGGCTTCGCGGCAACGGAGGCGGCCTGCCGGAACAGATCCATCGCCTCCTGCTTCGATTGTGCCTTCTCGCCCTTGTACACCGAACTGCCCTCGACGTAGTTCGCGTTGATCGGAATCTCCACCTTCAGGATGTCGATCTTGTACTGCGGCTTCGCAAACTCCTGCATCGACCCGATCACCACCTTCGGCTTCACCTTCGCAAACTCGAGTCCCTTCCCGTCGCCACCCTTCGGATCGTATCCGACGAATTCGCAGAAGAACGGGATCTCGTAGCAGTCGCATTCGGCGCCGATTCGCTCAACGAACGCATGCTTGATATCGTTCACCGCCGGGTCGTCGAACGGGCTGTAATAGAGGAGAATCGTCACGGCATCCGCGCCGTCGTCGACGATCCGCTTCACCGACATGTGCGGCAACAGATCGGGCAGTCGCCCCGGCTGGGTGTTATCGTACCCGCTCTCTTCATAGGCGAGCAGCAGGCCAGCCGTGTACGCGCGGCTGCGGGCCGCTTCGAGTCCATACTCCGGATCCAGCAGGATGGCGCTGGCATGGGGTGTCAGAACGCGGCTCACCGCGGTCTTGAACTCCGACATCATCTCCGGCGTTACCTGATCCTGGCCGATTCCCGTTGCCGACGCGATGGCTTTCTTCAGGCTGCCGCGTTGATCCATTGCCGCGGCCGCGATGATGCCGCGATCCGTCGAGAGATTCTTGAGGCGTTTGGCTTTTGTGGGTGACAGATTCATGAGAACTCCTGACACAAAAAATCAAAGGCCCGATCCGACGTCCGGACCGGGCCAAAGTGGCTCAACTTTCGCACCCGATGGTTCAGGCCACGTGCTGTGTCCGATAACGGGAGATGATTTCGGTCATCTGGTCTTTGATGTGCAGTTTCAGCTTCTTCAGCCGGTGCTCCTCTACCTCGTCCGCGTCTGTCAGAAGCGGTTTCGCCTCGATAGCTTCAATCTGCTTATCGTATTCGGCGTGCTGTTCAACCAGGTGCCGATATGTCTCATCGGTGCCCATCAGGTGCGCTTTCAGTTCATCTTGATTTCTCTCCATCAAGCGGATCTCCTTTGGATTTTTGTTGTTTGCCCGGCTTTGGCCGGCGAGAGAAGGCAGGTTCGGTGAATTCTCGTCTTCTGCATTTGGGTTCGCGTCGATCGGTCACCGACGGCCGACCGCAATATGACACTATCATGAATGAAAACTCATGACAACACCGCCCTCCAGCGGGTCCTCGTAATAACCTGGGCGGCGGCCCGCCTCCTCAAACCCCAGCTTACGATAAAGCCGAATTGCTGCTGTATTGGACTCGCGGACCTCCAAGAACCAGGTGCCCGGATGTTCGTTGATGGCTGCGCGGATCAATCGCTCGCCGATTCCGTGGCGGCGCTGCGTGGGTGCCACGGCAATGTCGAGTAGCTCATACTCGCCCGCCGCGATTTCGCGCCAGGCCAGGAAGCCTGCAACCGTGACACCGGATTCAGCCACGAGCACATCGTACCGTCCAGGCGGCCACTGCGTCCCGCGCGGGTCGACTGTAGCGATCGCGTGCAGGTCCTCCGTGACGGCCCGGCGAATCGTCATATGGCCGTCGACACACGTGGAGTCGCCGTCGCCCGCAGGACCATGTACGCCACCAGCGGCAGGACGCTGAACGAGACACACACCACCCCAAATCCGTATCGGTGAATCAGACTGCCGATCAGCGGCGACACCACGGCCTGCATCAACCCATAGGCGAAGGTCAGCGCCGACACTCCGAACGCAGCCCGGGCCGCGCCGAAGTAATCGATGGGCATCACGTACACGTTCGTGCTCATCGCGGTCACCAGGAAAAAGCTCAGGGAAATCGCCGCCGCCGCCCACCCCGCAGTCGGCATGGCAGGCACGGCGGCCGTACTCAGTAACAGCACCGCGCTCCACAAACAGACCGTAAGCCGGGCACGAGTTACATCCATCCCGCCGCTGATCAACCTCAGCGCAATGTAGCCGCCCGCGAGTCCACCAGCGGTTGCGAAGATCGGCGGTATCCAGGCAAACTCGCGATTCGCCTGCTGCTGCGTCATGTGGCGCGCCTCGACGAAATACAGCGTCGTCCAATTGGTCCACAGCGTGTACATCGTCATGTAAAGGATGTTCGCCACTACCAGTCCCCAGAATCGGCGATCGCGCATGATCTCGCCGATACCGGCCACTCGCGCGCCGCCCACCTGTTCGGTGACCGGGACCCGGGACGACGTATAGAGCCATACCGGAATCCAGACGAAGCCCAAGGCGCCGCACAGCACGAACACAGAGCGCCATCCGAACGGTCCGGCCAGATATCCCACCAGCAACGGTGCCGCCACTCCTCCGATGCTCAAACCAATCTGATTCACCGCACCGCCCAGCGCGAGTTCGTGGGGCAGCAGGTACGTTGCGTTCGTCTTGCCGGATCCCGGAATCCCGGCCGCCTCCGCTGCGCCCAGCAACGCGCGAACCAGCAGCAGCGATTCCAGTCCGCCGGCAAATCCAGTCGCGATACCCACCAGCGACCAGGCCCCAACGGCGATACTCATCCCACGATTCAATCCCACGCGGTCGATGAAGAGCCCGGCGACCGGCGCAGTGATCGCGTAGACGACGGAGAACGCCAGCAGTACATAGCCGTAATCGACATCGGTGAGATGGAACTCGCTCTTCAGCAGCGGCGCGACCGCGGCCAATAACTGCCGGTCGAGATAATTCAGGCTCGATGAGAACAGGAACACCAGCACCGCGATCCATCGCAGCGGGATTCGCGGCATCTACTTGAACTCGACTGTCTGCACTTGGCCGGCGGTCTTCAACTTCGCATCGCGGACGGGCGAGTACTCGACGGTCAACTTCCGCGCCGGGCGTTGCGGTCCGCAGCCCACCTGCACTTCGCCGCTACCGCTGATGACGATCTTGGAGGGATCCTCTACTAGAAGAGCCACGCTCTTTTTCGGAGCCGTCTCGACAATCCATCGTGACCGGCCGCCGCCGAGGCAATCGATGCGCGTCAGCGTGCCGGAGACGGTCTGTGCGGGGCCGTTCGGACCATCCCACCACTGCTCCACTTTCGACGGCATCGGGCCATTCTTCGCCATTTCGCGGTTGGCTTTCTCCTCCGCAGCTTTGATCTCCGCCATCTCGGCCGACTTGATGCGCTCGAGTTCGGCCGCCTGCTCATCGGCAATGCGCTTGCGTTCGGCGGCTGCAAAGTCGGCCCGCTTCTTTTCATTCTCGACATGGGCGTCGCGAATCCGCTTCTTGTCGGCCGGAGTCCCCGCCGCGAGTTCAGCTCGCGACCATGCTTTCCCGGCTTCCGTAAACTCGTTAGCGGCTTCGTACGCAAGCGCAGCGCGCTGCCACAGGGCGGAGTTACGCGGTTCCAGTGCCGCCGCTTTGCCCAGTTCGGCGGCCGTGACATTCGGCGCCGTGCCCAATTCCGCGAGCCGGATGTGAGGGTCGGCCCAGCGCGGATTCAACTCGATGGCTTTGATGGCCCCGGCGTTGGTGCCGGTTCCGAGCCATGCTCGCGGATTGGTCGATCCCGCCTTGGTGGCTGCTTCAAATAGGTTCGGGGCGTCGGTAGCTTTATTGCGAAGCGCCAGCAGCGCGATCCCTTCCTGCGCCTCGGCCCCGGCCAGAGCTGAATACGCGCGCTTGGCTTCCGCCTGCTTCGCGGGATCTGCCAGCAGTAAGTCCGCCATCGCGATTTGGCCGTCGTAGGCTTCGACATCCCGGACCGTGAAGTCGCGATCGGAAAGCGCACGGCCGGGGAAGGGAACTGCCTCGAACTGCCCGGCAGCGAAGTATTGGTCCACTCGCTTGTCCATCTCGGCCGCCGTTTTTCCGAATGCATTGTGGCACGCGGCCTCGTAGTCGCCGCCATTAGTCAGATTGGAGAGCAGAATTCGCATGCCCATTCGATACTCGGGCCGCGTCGCCAGCAGGTGCATTCGCGCCCAGTCGCGAGTCCGTTCGGCGGGCGGCGGAGGAGTGCCGATAGTCAGATGAGTTCCGTCAATTCCGAGCGTCGACAGCAGCACGATCATGCCGTTCTCGATTCCGGTGGGAATGCGCCCGGTGTTGTTGTCGATGAGAATACGCGCGCAGGCAATCTTCCATGCCGAACTCAGCGGCTGCCCGGCGACGGCTACCGACATCCACGAGTCCCGGCCCATCGCGATGGTGCCCGGCAACGCCGCTCCATCCCGGGCGTTCTTCACAACGATGATCCGGATGGGCCAGACCGTGGTCGAGTCCTGTTTGCCGATCAGACTCTCGACCGCGGACCGAAACTCCTCGGCATCGAACATCGTCTGGCGGGCGTCGTTCTCGCCGGCAGACGTCATCACCTCAAAAGGACCAGAGCGAATACGGATCCAATGATCGGCGCCCAGCAGTGTGGCCATCGACAAAGCGAAAACGAATGCGAATCGAAATGCGCGCACCTACTTGGAATTGTAGCGACTGCCGTCCTACTGCGCCGGCGCGGTGATGACTACGGCTCGCGCGGACTGCTTGGAGACGCCGCAATAACTGTGCGGTTCGGCCGAATCGAAGTACACGGAGTCGCCCGCCCGCAGCGTGTGCGTTTCTTCCTGATAGCGGACCTCGAGGGTGCCTTCCAGCACGTGTATGAATTCCACCCCGTCGTGGAAATGCTCTGATGCCTCCTCCGGATTCCTCTTCGGGAATTCGGCGAGATACGCCTGCACGCTCTTCTCCTGTGCGGCGAAGGCGAGGCACTCGAAGAAGTACGCCGGGCGCGGCATGTCAGGCCGCTCCGGGAATCGAATGCGCTCGTTATGGCGCGTGACGGCGAACGTTCGCTTGCGCCGCCGGTCGATGAAGAAGTGATCCACGCCGACATCGAACACCATCGCGATCCGGGCGAGCGTCGGAAGCGTTGGAATCAGTTTCCCATTCTCCAATTGGGAGAGCATGGACGCCGATAATCCGGTGTGCTTGCCGAGATCCACCAGCGCGATTTTCTTGCGCAGCCGGAGCTGTTTCAGCTTTCTTCCAATATCGTACGCCGAGAGTGCCCGGCGGATGGTTTCTTCGCTCTTTTCGACTTTCAACGAGATGATTTTATCATCGCTGAAGTTATCCGTCGAAATTTCCGTAGAACTAAAACCTTCATTCACTGACACTGGAATAGCTTCAGTGGCACTGTTACTGTCGTTCATAGAGCACGTCGAATTGGATTCTTGATAGGGGCCATGGATGCAAAACTGGAACGAAACAACTATTACTTTTGAAGACGATACCCTCGTCAAAATGGCGCAGGCGGGTGATCATGACGCCTACGCCGAACTCATTCGCCGGCACAAGCCGGCCTGCATGAAACTCGCTCTTTCGATGCTTCGCGACCGTGAAGACGCCGAGGACGAAATCCAGACCGCGGTATGGAAAGCGTTCGAGCACCTGAATCAATTTCAGCGCGATTCGCGTTTCTCCACGTGGCTGACGCGCATCGTCGTCAACCAATGTCTGATGCGGATCCGCCGTCAGAAGCGTGCGCGATTTCTCTATATCGACGACGGTTCGGCGAACGACGAGATCTCGACGATTGAGCTGCGAAGCACGGGAATCTCGCCGGAGCAGAACCTGGCGCGCCGCGAAGTGGCCGAAGTCCTCGAGAACGAGATCCGCCGCATTCCCCCGCTGCTGCGCAATGTGTTTGTGTTGCGCGAAGTGCAGGAACTGCCCATGCCCGCGGTGGCTGCGCAGTTGGGAATCTCGGTGGCTGCCGCGAAATCACGCCTGCTGCGCGCTCGCACCGAACTGCGGGAACGTCTGCAGAAGCATTGCGGCCGATTGGGCGCGGGCACGTTGATGGCGGAGGCCTGAGCGTCAGATTCCGTTGGAGAGTTTGCGTTTCAACGTTCGTGCGAGCCGCATGCGGACTTCGCTTTCGGCCCGCAGCCAGTCTTCCGATTCCGATCCGCCGTGGAAGTGCCGGGTCTGTGCGTAGCCATAGGCCACTTGGCTAATCTCGTGCGGATCCAGCGGCCCGGTGATCCCGTCCACGAGTTCGCGAACTGCCGCGAACTCGCTGTCCCGGATGGACCGGAAAACCTGTAGAGCAATCGCGGCACCGGTGGACTCGGCGGAACTATTCTCGCGCTTCCGTACCAACTCGATCTCTTCTTCCAGGTGCCGGATGCGCGCTTCGAGCGGGAGCAGGTCGCCGTTCATGGAATGCTTCGAATGGTCGAGTTCTGCGATCCGTTTTACAAGCTGATCGCGCTCGCTGCGCAGCGTGTCCTGCTCGGACGCAAGGGTGGCGATTTCAGCCTGCAGGTCTGAAACGTATGCGGTGAGGCGTACCGCCTCCGCTTCGTGTTCGGAGGCTACGGACGCGAGACTGGAATTACGGGTTGCGCTGCTCTCCAACTCCACCACCCTTGCGGCGAGCGAGTCCCGATATGAGGCAAGCTCCGCCGCGCTGAGCTCTAACTCCGCGATGCGTGCGACCAACGAATCCCGACGCGCGCTAACTTCCCACGCGCTGCCCTCTAACTCCGCCACGCGCGCCATCGCCGACTCGTGCAGCGGCTCTAACTCCCCAACCCGAGCAGCCAACGAATCTCGATGCGCGCCGATCTCCACCGCGTCGCGCTCTAACTCCGCCACCCGGGCCATCGCCGACGCATACAGCGGCTCCAACTCCGCAACACGGGCAACCAAAGAATCCCGATGCGCGCTAACTTCCGCCGCCTCGCGCTCTAACTCCGCCACGCGCGCCATCGCCGAGTCATGCAGCGGCTCCAACTCCGCGATGCGTGCGACCAACGAATCCCGATGCGCGCTAACTTCCGACGCGCCACCCTCTAACTCCGCCACGCGCGCCAGCGCCGAGTCATGCAGCGGCTCTAACTCCCCAACCCGAGCAGCCAACGAATCCCGATGCGCGCCGATCTCCACCGCGTCGCGCTCTAACTCCGCCACGCGCGCCATCGCCGACTCGTGCAGCGGCTCCAACTCCGCAACCCGCGCGACCAACGAATCCCGATGCGACCCCACCTCCGCTGCGCAGCGCTCCAACTCCGCCACCCGAGCTACAAGAGCATCCCGATGCACCGCCTCCCGCTGCAACTCCGCGATCCGTGAAGTCAGCGAGTGCCGCTCCAGCCCCAAGTCCGACGACTGAATCTCCAATTCGCTGATTCGCGCCGACAGCGCCTCGCGCAGTCCCGCCAGTTCATCCACCAGCCGCTGCATGTCGGCCACCTGCGCTCCCAACGCCTGGCGCTCCGCCTTGAGCGAATCATGTTGCCCCGACAGTTCCGTCGCCCCCGCCGCCGCACTCTCGTAGCGGCATTCGGCCTCGCGCAGCCGGTTCTCGTTCTCCGCCGCCGCTGCCGCCAGCGCAGTTTCGTACCGCGATTCCGCCTCGTGCAGAGCTGCCTGAACGTCCGCAACCTCCGTCTGCAGGCGGTCCTCGATCTCCGCCGCCTCCGTCACCTGGCGCTGCAACTCCTCAATCCGCGCCGCCGACTTCGCCTCGCTCGCCCTTTCCGCCTCCAATTCCGCCGTCAAATCCGCATTGCGCGTCTTGAAGCGCTCCAGCGCCTTCGCTTTATGCTGATCCGCCGCGCGAGACTGCGCCAGATTCTCCCCGGTCTCCGTCAGTTCCTCCCGCAGCTTGCCGTTCGGCTGCCGCCAGAGCAACCACCCGGCGCCCAGCCCGATTACTCCCGCGATTATCAGGCAAAGTACGATCTGCCCAATCAGGTAGAGCATGGCTCAATTCCTCTCTTCCACCACAAACTCGATCCGGCGGTTCTTCCTGCGGCCTTCGGGCGTTTCGTTCGAGGCGATTGGCCCCGCCGATCCCACGCCCACGGCCGCTAAACGCTCCTCCGCGATGCCTCCGGTAACAAAGCGCGACTTCACCGCTTGCGCCCGCCGCTCGCTCAGAATCAGGTTGAACGCCGCAAGCCCCGTCGAATCGGTATGCCCGACGATTTTCAAACGGCTCTCCGGCGCTCCCTTGAGCAGAGACAAGATCGAATCCACCACTGCCCGGTTCTCTGTGCTCAGATAAGCGGTGGCATCTCCAAATTCGATCGGATGCGCGCTCAAGATCGAGGCAAACTGCTCCTGGGGTTGGGGAGCCGGATCTGGAGCCGCTTGCGACGTGCGACCAAGGATGATGGCGGTGGTCACCTTGCGGACACCACTGACGCCCGAAACCAGGTTCACCGCCGAATTACTCACCGCCGGACTATCTGGAGCCCCGCTGAGTTGCGCATCGCGTCCACTGAACGATAAACCCGCCGGCGGAATGCCATTTGATTCCAGCCGCGCGCTGGCTCTCTCATATAAGTCACGCTCGATTTGCGGCGCGTGATAACGGACGCAAAGGAAACAGAGCAGGGCCATTGCCGCCGTGGCCCCGGCGAGAGCGGCGCTGGACTTCATCTCGGTTCACCGGCATCCGCTCGATCGAGCGGCAGGAAATGTCTCATTCCGGTGTCCTGAGTGTAACAGGGCTCGGCGATTTCGAAAAGATGATTCAGTCCCGATAGGCGCCGCTCGCGAGTTAGATATATGATGCAGTCGTGCGAGTACTCATTGCTGACAAATTCGAACAGTCCGGCGTTGACGGGCTTACATCCGCCGGATGCGAGGTCTTCTCCAAACCAGGGCTCAAGGACGAGGCGCTGGCGGCCGAGGTGGCGACCCTCCAGCCCGACGTACTGGTAGTACGATCCACCAAGGTGACGGAGAGCATACTAGCCGCCGGTCCCCTGAAACTTATCGTGCGCGCAGGTGCCGGATACAACACCATCGACGTTGCCGCCGCTTCCCGCCGGGGCATCTACGTTTCGAACTGCCCCGGTAAGAACTCCATCGCGGTCGCGGAACTGGCGTTCGGGCTGATCCTCTCGCTCGACCGCCGCATCCCCGACAACGTCGCCGATCTGCACCAGGGCAAGTGGAACAAGTCCGGCTATTCGAAAGCGCGCGGCCTTTTCGGGCGGAAGCTCGGACTCATCGGACTCGGCCAGATCGGGCGCGAGATGATTCCCCGCGCTCGCGGATTCGGCATGCCCGTCGTTGCCTGGAGCCGCAGCCTGTCGCCGGATGCCGCGGCGGCGCTGGGAATCGACTACGCCGCTTCGCCCGGCGACGTGGCAGAGGCTGCCGATATTGTGAGCGTTCACGTCGCCATGAATTCCGCGACCCGCGGACTGCTGAATGCCGCATTCTTCAACCGCATGCAGCCCGGTGCCTACTTCGTGAATACGGCGCGCGCCGAAGTGGTGGACACCGCTGCGTTGGAATCGGCGATCTGCAACAAGGGCCTGCGCGTCGCGCTGGACGTTCACGCGAACGAGCCCACCGGCGGTTCCGGCGACTTTCCTGGCGGACTCGCGGCCCAGCTCGCCGTTTACGGCACCCACCACATCGGCGCCTCGACGGATCAGGCGCAGGAGGCGATCGCGGCCGAAACCGTCCGCATCATCCGCAGTTTCGCCGAAATGGGAAAAGTGCCGAACGTCGTGAATCTCGCCCACTCCACACCCGCCGTGTGCGCGTTGGTGGTGCGGCACATCGACCGTCCAGGAGTTCTCGCCAGTGTCCTTGATGCCATCAGTGGACAGCGCATCAATGTCCAGGAGATGGAGAACATCGTGTTCGAGGGCGCCGAAGCTGCAGTCGCCCGGATTCACCTGGAATGCGAACCCGATTTTCACGTGCTGCAGCGAATTCTGTCCGCAAACGAGAACATCCTGGACCTCAGCGTCATTCGGATCGGGTAGCTAAAACCCGTTGCCGATCATTTGGAACGCCGCCCAGTAGAACGGGTGTTTATACGTGCCGCCGTTTAGTGCCGCGAGCGAAGCCCTCTGCAGCGCTCTCGCCTTATGCGCCAGATCCGGCGACGACGCCATTACGCGGTGGAAGTTGACCATCAACTGCGACGTCGCCGCCGAGTCGACGCGCCACTGGCTGACTACGGTGCTCGATGCACCCGCCACCAGCAGCGCCCAACTCATGCCGATCACACCCTCGCCGCGCGACGTGGTTCCCGCCGCTGTGTCGCACGCCGATAGCACCACGACATCCGCCTTCAGATTCAAATCCAACATCTCCCGGGTCTCCAGAAGCCCGTCATCGCCGTGCGCCGTATCCTGCGTGAGCCGCAAATACGAGTACAGCGGATTCGCATCGCTGATGGATCCGTGTGTCGCCATGTGAAGCACGGAATAGCGGCCCGCATCGGTGCGCACCCTTGATTCCAGGGCATCGGCGCCCGTGTATACCGTCGATCGGGACGGGCCGTAGAGGCTCGCAATCGCCTTGGCCTCGGCGGCGGTTTCCGGCAACGGTTCAGCCGCACCGCCGAAATTCGGGTTTGCGAACGCGAGCATCGTCGCCTTCCCAACGTGCTTGGGCGGACGTTTCGTGAGTTCCAGCAGAGCCGTGAGCGATGGCGTGTAGAATACCGCCATCCTCTCCACCACGTACCGGTTCGACGCGTCCAGCAACGCCGCGAACGGCACCTGCCAGACGACGCCGTCGGGCACGACGATCAGCGTCGTAACCCCTCTCAACTCCCTCTGCGCCGGACCAAGCAGAATCCGATGTAGCTGCCGCGCGGCGGATCTCCACTCGTACCCGCGCGACGCGATGCCGGCCCTCAGGCTCATCGCTAGTTTCTCCAGGTCGTCGAATCGAGCCGGCAGGCGGTACACATGCAGCGACGGCGCTCCGTCCGCGCCCTTTCGAATCACGAACAGCAGCAGCACCTCGTCACTCACGACAAACTCGACCGCGGCCGTCTGGCGGTCGGGCAGAATCGGAGCCAGTTGTGCGAGAGTCGCGGGTTCGTACTCCGCGCGCTGGAATTTCAACTCCGGATAGCTGGTATACAGGCGCGCGCGGAAGGACGCAAGATCCTGAAGCGCGTGATCGCGCCGCGCTCTCGCCTGAGACCCCGGCCGGACGGCGAGTTTGGCCGACGCCGCCGATACCTCGTACTGCAACTCTCGTTCTGTCTGCTTCTCTTCCGCGGTCATCGCCTTGGTGATCGACACGCGCCCTCGCCGCAGTACATCCACCAGCACTCTCGCCTTCGTCCGTTCCGCCACCTTGAACGCCGCTTCATCCTGTCCCCGGTGCACCATCAGATCGGACAAAGCGTCGAACAGAGCGACATGCGTCGTCATGAATCCTTGTGCATTCACCTCACCGGGCAGCGAGTCGGACCACATTCGCTCGGTCGCTTCCGTACCCGCTGTCAAAATCTTCCGAGCGTCGTCATACGACTTTGTCGCTAAAAGAAAGCGGCCCAGGACTTCGGCACAACTCGCGATGGCCCGGCGCCCGTTCGCGGCCACTGCCAGATCAAATGCCTTGCGTGCATTCGCGATCGCCTGTTCCCGCGAGCCGGTGACAAACTCCACCTCGGCCGCGCTGCTGATCAGACTCGACAAAAACTCCTGATCGCCTGACGGCTCTGCGATCGCGATGGCCTCCCGAAGATCGGCAAGCGCCCCGCGAAGGTCGCTCGTGCGCCGCTCGATCATCGCCCGATTATTCAGCAGCGACGCCGTCAAGCGCTTCAGCTTCAACTCGCGAGCGATCGGAAGAATCCGATTGATCGTGGCCTTCGACTCCGCAAGGCGCCCCAACTTTTCGTAGGTCAGCGCGATGTTCATCATGCTGCTGATCACATCGCGTTGATTGCCCTTGCCTTGCTTAATTTCGAGACTCTTCTGGTAATAGGTGAGCGCGAGACCATAATCGCCCTGCTCCTGATAGACGTTCCCGAGGTTATTCAGCACGAACGCCTCGCCCATTCGCTCGCCGTGTTTCTGGGCGATTTCCAGCGCCAGCCCAAGTTTTTCGGCAGCGCGCCGCGAATTGCCGGTGCGAATCAGAGTGGTCGCGGTGTTGTTAAAGACGCGGGCCAAGAAAACCGAATCGCTGCTCTTTCGGGCGAATTGCTCGGCTTTTTCGAACGACTCGAGACTCTCATCGAACCGGCCGAGGTCCCGCAGCGCGAGTCCCATGCCGTTGAAGGCTGCTGCTATCCGATCGGTGTCCTGAATTGCTTCGCCGGCCGCCAGCGCCTGCCGGTACGCTTCGAGCGACCCCGCGTAATCCTCCGCGCGGAAGCGTGCGAGACCGGCGTCAGACCACGCCAGCCCCTGTTCCTTCGGCGTCCCGATCCTGCGCGCGATGGCGACCTCGGCCTCGGCGGACCGCAATAGCGCAGAGGTGTCCGGCCCGTTGACAGCCTTCCCAACCCGGTCTTGAGCTGCTTTCAGAAGGTCGTGATTGACCGCGTCCCCCGCCGATTGGAGGATCTGCTCGCGCGCCTCAGAGTCCGTCGCGGATTCGATTCGTGTGATCAGTGAACTGGCGTCTTCCGCGGACGCGGCAACACAAATCAGCAGGAATACGGCACATGCCGCAGGCAGGGAAAGGCGAAACATCCAGTTGCCTAGAGAATAGCAGCTGCGTTTCCGCCTCTCTCCTCGTCATTTGCCTCAGTCCTGGCGTAAGGCCACCAGCGGATCCACCGTCGCGGCCCGGCGCGCCGGAATCAGCGATGCGGCAATCGCCACTGTCGCGAGGCCCGCCGCCACAGCCCCGAACACGATCGGGTCAGTCGGCGTCACTCCGTACAGCAGACTCGTCATCAACCGCGTGAGTGCCATGGCCGCAACCAACCCGATGGCGAGTCCCGCTGCGATAGGAACCAGCGATTGCCGCAGCACCATACCGAGCACATCGGTGCGACGTGCGCCCAGCGCCATCCGCACCCCGATTTCGCGGGTCCTGCCGGCCACCATGAACGACATCACGGCGTAAATTCCGACCGCCGCCAGCAGCACCGCAACGCAGGCGAAGAACAGAATCAGCGCCATCGAGGTGCGTGGTTGCCACGTGATATCGCGGACCACGCGGCTCATTACGAAAATATCCGGCACCGCGACATTCCGGTCGATGGAGGCGATGCGGGCTCGGATAGCCGGGGCCAGCGATGCGGCATTCGAAGCGCGCAGCACCAGCGTCATCGCGAAATGCGCAGCCGGATCGTGCCGGTAATCGGGATCCTGCTCGAACGGGAAGTAGACCTCGCTATCCGGCAGCGCCTGCCAGTCCCCCTGCTTCACATCCGCGATCACTCCGGCGACTGTTACCCACGGCGAATTCGTCTGCGCGTCACCCCGATGAATCCGCTTCCCGATCGGACTCTCGCCCGGCCACCATGCCTTCGCAGTTGTCGCGTTGACGATCGCCACTCCGGGAGCGTTCTCCGTATCGCGGTCGTTGAAATCGCGACCTTCCACCAGCCGCATCCGCATCGCGCCGAAATAGCCCGGCATGGCGACTCGCCAATCGCACGCGGCGTCTGCCCCGGATCGGGCGCCGGTCGTCCGTCGACGCTCACCAGCGTCCCGAACATGTCTCCGGCAAACGGCACGTGATTCACGGCGCTCGCCGCGGTCACTCCCGGAAGCCCGCGCAGTTCGGTGAGAGCCTGCCGGTAAAACTCCGCCCGGCGGTCTGCGTCCCGATGATCCGACGCCGCCAGCCCAAGATTCACCGCAATCACACCAGTCGGATCAAAGCCCGGATCGATGCTGCTCAGCTTGCGGTAACTCTCCACCAGCAGTCCGGCGCCCGCCAGAAGCACGAGCGCGATCGCCACCTCGGCCGCCGCCAGCACAAAGCGAACCCGATTCCGGTTGCGGCCCGTGACATCGCCTCGGCCCGACTCCTTCAGTTCCGCATTCAGATCGCTACTCCCGCGCTGCATCGCGGCGGCGATCCCGCAGAGCAGCGTCGTCAGCAAGCACAACACAGCGTGGAACACGTACACAGACCGGTCCAGCCCGATATCGTGAACGCGGAGCAGTCGGAATCCGCCGAGACCGGGAATGGTCGCGACGAACAGCGGCACGCACCATCCGGCCAGCAGCAATCCAGCGACTCCGCCCGCCGCCACCAGCATTCCCGTTTCAGCCAGAAACTGGCGGATCAGGTGCCCGCGTGTCGCCCCCAGCGATTGCCGGACAGCGAACTCGCGCCGCCGGGCCGTTGCGCGCGCGATCAGCAGGTTCGCGATGTTCGCACACGCAATCAACAGCATGCACGTAACCGCTCCGAACAGCACTAGCAGCAGCGGCCGCAACGACCCGGTGGAGGCCTCTTGAATCGAAGTGACCGAAGCCGTCAACCCCGCGTTGCTGCGAGGATAATCGCGTGCAAGCCGGCCGGCGATGGTACGCATTTCGACTCGAGCATGCTCCCACGTGACGTCCGGCTTCAAACGTCCGAACAGACGCAGGTATCCAGGACCGCGTCCAGCATCGTGAACTCGAAACACGTCGGGAACGAATAGCCCGGCTTTGTCAGCCCAGAATGGCGGGAAATAGAATTCCGGCGGGGTAACGCCGATCACGGTATATGGAGTGCCGTCGAGCCGGATCGTCTGCCCGAGAATCGACGGATTACCGCCAAACTGCCGCCGGAACAGGTCGTCGGTGAGCACCGCCACTTTGGCCGCTTCGGCGCCGCCATCACCCGGCTCGAACAGCCGCCCATACGCTCCGTGGACTCCCAGAATGCGGAACAGCGACACGGACGCGCGTAAACCGTCGAGTTTCTCCGCCCGGTCGATGCCCGTGAGAGTGGGTCCCCACAAACTGGCCGCCGCGATGTCCTCAAAGCTATGATTCTGCTTCCGAAAATCGTCGAAATCGCCCGGTGTCACCGGCGCCGTTGCCTTCGTGTCGCCGGCACTGCCCGACAGAATCACCGCCAGGAGACCCGGGTCGGAATAGGGGAGCGGCCGCAGCAACACCGATTCGACAATGCTGAACATCGCCGTGGTGGCGCCGAGTCCCAAACCCAGAACCAGCACTGCCACCAGAGTAAATCGCGGAGTCCGCAGCAGCGTGCGGATAGAGTATCGAATTTCGCCCAGCATGCCTTCTTGAAACGTGTGGGGTGCGAATCGGTTAGTTGGGTTTTCGTTGCAATTCCACCGGAGCACGCTCCCTGTCCAGGTTCTCCACCTCCACTGCCCACTTCAACGGAATCGTCTGGGGGATGTAGCAGACCCGGTCATCGCAGGCCTGGTACTTCAAAGTTCCCTCGATCGTCAGCGGACCCGGCTTCGCCTTCCCGATCGTGATGTCGCGAATCAGCCGGAAATCGCTGTCATAGACCGGGACGGTCTCGTCAATGGCGGGCAGATGCAGTTGCTTCGGCTTCGGGTAGTCCGCCGGATGTTCCGTCACCGCCGGATTCGGAGTCATCGACCACTTGATCGGGATGTACCCCTCGACGCCCGGCGCGTAGACGTGCATCTTCGTCTTCAGCGCGAGATCCAGCGTCAGCGCGATCCGTTGCCCGACACGGACGTGCTCGGCACTCGCCGCCGACGAAACGGTCAAATGCTTGGTCTCAACGGTTGTGTGGGACGCACCGGCCGCCGCGCCGAATTGCCGGACCAAAATGTCGGACGTCATGTAGCGCTGCGTGTAATCATCCTCGAAATACTTGGAGAGCACGCGGCCGGACGGATCCACAATATACGTACCGGGGTACGGAATCCCTGCGAACGGACCGGCTGGAACCTGCTCATTCAGAATGCCGAAAGCCCGGATCAGTTGCGATTGCGGATCCGACAGCAGCGGATACGTGATGCCGCGCCGCTCGGCGAAGTTGCGCAGGGTAGCGGCCGAATCGTAGCTGATGGCCGCGACTCCCAGGCCTTGCGCCCGGATCTTTTCCAGGTTCTGCTGCAGCTCCACGAGCTGCCCTTTGCAGTAGGGTCACCAGTCGGCAGACCGGAAGAACACCAGCATCGCCCCCTTCGGTCCGCTGATGGATGCCAGCGTCTGCGTCTTACCGTTCTGATCGATCGCCGAGATCTCCGGGATCTTCTCGCCGGGTTCGGGGCCGGTCTTGATGGCGGCGGTGGCGGCGGCTGCCAGCAGTAGCGCCACGCCCAGGTTTGCTGTGGACATGCATAGTTGGATGCGCATAGGCCGGTGTAGGCTGCTTATCACTTTGAGGTGACCGAAAAGGACTGGCCGTACTGCTATGTAGGGTCTATACTAATAGAACTGAACGAAAAACCGCCACGTCGAAGGTGGGGATCGATGAGAATCGTGGATCGACACCATGTTGCGAGCAGGCTAGGGACGTACGCACCGTGCGTGCTTCCCGGGGAATCCACCTAAGGGGAACTGCGGTGACCTGATTTGCGAACTAGGTAACTTCAAGGCGTGCTTCTTTTGGCAGACCTGAATTGTATGGAGTACTAGAACCATTTAGAATCAAGGCAGAGTTAGGTACCACTCATGGAAAACAGTTTCGCGGCCGTCGATAATCCAGAAGAAACAACAGAGCTGGACAAGCGCAAGAAGATGATTCGGGTTCTGATTGCCGATGATCACCCCATCGTTCGCGACGGGCTGAAGAAGTTGCTGGCGCTGGAAGACGATATCGAGGTGGTTGGCGAGGCTGGCGACGGCCGCGAGGTCCTGGAGCGGGTGCAGGAACTCGAGCCCGACGTGCTTTTGCTGGATCTTCGTATGCCGAACCTGGACGGCCTTTCTGCGTTACAGGCCCTGCAGCAGGCGAATCGAAGTACGAAGGTGATTGTGCTCACCGCGTCCGAGGACAAGAACGAGTTCGTCCAGGCGATGAAACTCGGCTGTTCGGGCATCGTGCTGAAGCAGACAGCTCCCGACCTCATCATTAAGAGCATCCGGAAGGTGAACTCGGGCGAGATCTGGCTCGATTCGCACACCACTGCGGCGGTAATGCGCCAATTCTCGTCGCCCAGCGATCTGGCAGCGGCGGGTGGACAGGGCGGCAAGTCACGCGAGCGGTCCCCATTGAGCACGCGCGAACGCGAGATCGTCGGATTGGTGGCCCAAGGCTACAAGAATAAGGAGATGGCTGAGAAGATGTTCATCAGTGAGCAGACGGTGAAGAACCATCTGCACAACATCTTCGACAAGTTGGGCGTCTCGGACCGTTTGGAACTCGCCCTGTACGCGATTCACAAGGGTCTCCATCTGGGCGGCGACCGTTAGTGTCCTGTCCGGCGTTGACTACTGACCCAACTCTTCAGAGCCGCGCGCGTTAGCAAGCGGAATGCGGGACACATCACAAGATTCAACAGTTCTGACCTAAGGTTCCGCCCGGCATCCGCCGATATGTTTGGTGTATGCCAGAGGACTTCCTGAGTCTGTCGATCCCCTGCACAGCCACCATCCTGCTGGGAATGCTGTCGGAGCCAAACCCCCAGGCCCCGCGGTTCCACTCCATCGAGCCGTCGCACGCGGGACCCGGCGCCGTGATCTCCGCCTCGGGAACCGGCTTGGCGAACCTGCCCGGTGTCCTGATCTCCGATGGCCGCTCCGATCTCACCGCCGTCGTCACTCAGCAGAGCGACTCGGCCGTGAAGTTCTCAGTTCCACAAGAGATCCGCCCCGGACGCCAGCGCATTCGGTTGATCTACGGCCCCTCTGACCGCCGGCAGATCGCCGATCAGTCGCTTGAGCTTGTTGTCGAGGTAGCGCAGTAAGCCCGCCTCACCGCTTCTCGCAACGAATCCACCGCCCGCTGTACCCCTCCAACGCGATCGGCGAACTCAGATCGATACTCTCCCCCGTCACCGCATCCGTCGCCGACTTGTACCCGTACCGCGCGCTCGTCAATCGCACCTGCTTCGGCTCGTCGTCATTAATGAGGAAGTAGTGGTCGGCCTCCGGTGCCGCCAACCGGTACGCCACCGCGCCCGCGCACGAATACGGCGACGCGATGGATCCCAACGTGAAGCGCCGCAGCGCCCCTTCCATCTCCGGGTCCCCCGGACCGAACAGCGCGAACGACGCGTCCCACGCCAGCACCACCGCACTGCCCTCGCCGATTCGGTTCTCCACCACCGCCGGTTCGCCGGTCTGGAATCGGACGCTGACTTTCGCCGATGTCGGATGAACGTCGGTAATGAACCCCTTTAGATGGTGTCCAAACAGAACCCGCGGGACGTTGTTGGAGTACTGAAAATCCGACAACTCCGCTCCAAACAGCTTCTCGAACGCCGACCCCGCCGCGGTGCTCAGCACCTTCCCATGTTCGTCGTACATCGCCCCCGGTGAGTCGATCACCACTCGACCCCCCTGCCGTGCATAAGCGGTCAGCATCTCCAGCAGACGACCGGTCAGCGCGATCTGCGCGGGCAGATAGATCACCTTGTAGCGCGGCGCAAGTCCCGCCTCCAGATCCCGAACCGTGACGTACTCCCACGGCACATTCCCATTCATCAGCGCCCGGCTCACCCCGACTCGCGCCTGCATCGGATAGTCGCGGTAATGGTCGCGCTGCCGCACCGAGATCGCCGCCCAGATCGCATCGCTGTCCCAATTCATCAGGACCCCGACATACGGCTCCTTGTGCGCTTTCCATAATTCATCGCGATACCGGTCGGCCGCCTGCGCGATCTTGCCCGCCCGAATCGCACGCGGGGACGGCCGCAACTGCCGGTTCAACAGCGCATACTCGCCGGCTTCAAACCCCGCCTCGCGATAATTCCACGCCCAGATGCCCGCTCCCTTGAATCCAGCCGCAAGGTACGACAGCAGAAGCTGCGTGATGGTGCCCTCGTTCACTGTGAAGCCCGGTGTCGTCGACTGATCCCGATAGTTCCACCCCTTCGCGCCCGTCAACTGCTGCGGCCCGCCGGTGCTCTCCCACGTCGCCGCCCACGCGCCCTTGAACAGATCGTTCGCAAACGACGCCTGCATGTAAATCGGCCGCGCCACCTCGTACCCGACCTCGCCGAAATGCCACGCGAAGTGGATCGACGGATAGAACGACCCGGTGTCCACCTGCGTCTGCGCCAGGTCCTCCATCTTCGTCGCGCGCCAGGCGAATGGCAGAAACAACCCCATCTCTCCGCCGGTGCGCGTGGGCGCCTCCGGGAGCGCCGCATGCTGTCGGGTCACGCGATC
The DNA here is from genome assembly GCA_038322675.1 of Bryobacterales bacterium. Classification (GTDB taxonomy): domain Bacteria; phylum Acidobacteriota; class Terriglobia; order Bryobacterales; family Bryobacteraceae; genus TMP-7. Next base: position 7,627 of record JBBQGE010000024.1, on the reverse strand, counting down.
GCGAATCTCACGCGTGTGATAGTCCGCCTTGTAACGCAGAACGTCGCGAACCCGCCCGTACTCCCGGCCATACCCATGCAGCGCGTTGTCCAGTTTGGCCATCAGTTCCACGCCGCGATCCACGTCCTCCCACGTCTGGAAAGGCTGCTCGCCGAATCCCACTTCGTACTGGTTCCACGCGTCCGCGATCTCCGCGGGCGACTTGTACGCCTCCCTCAGCCATTGCTTGAAGTACGGCACATCGGCTTCGTGCAGAATCGGATCCGGCGTGTGATGGAATCCGCCGTTGCTCCGCCCTTCCAGCGACGCCGCACCCGCATCGATCTCGATTCCCCGGCGAATCACTTCCTTCTGATAGGCACGCATTTTCGGATTCCGGCGGATCTCACCGATCGGCGTATCGCGCGGGATTCCCAGCTTGTCGAGCAATCCGGGCGTGATGTCCTCCCACCCGCCCTCGCCGTACCAGAAGGGGATGATGTCCTCCTCCATCGCGATCTCCATCAGCCGCTTCGCCGGCCATTCCGGAGTCGCCATCACCTGCTTCAGGTTGTGAAACCCAAGCTCTTTCATCATTCGGAAATGGCGCCGGATGTCCTGCTCGGTACACCCCTTCCACGGCAGAAACACGACGCCGAACGGCATCGGAGCGATGCGGCGGAACTTCTGCTGCATGGGGCTGTCGTGTAGCCGGTCGTACACCGCGACGAGATACTCGTCCTGTGCCGGAGCGGCGGCGTAAGCGGCCATCGCGGCCACGAATAGGACGGCGACTCGGATGATCAGCATGCCGCTCCTTGCGCAATTCGATGCGATGATTCTCGAATTTTCAGCTCTGTTTGCAAGAGTAAGTGGACGGGCTTATCGAGGCCGCCCTCGATTCGCTGGATCAGCAGTTCGGCAGCCTTGTAGCCAGTATCATAATTCGGCTGTGACAGCGCGGTGATGGCCGGCGACATCGCTTCGAATACCTTCATGTCATCAAACACCGTCAGCGACAGGTCCTGCGGTATTCGGACGCCCTTCTCGCGAGCAGCCTTTAGCAACCCTAGGGCCATGACGTGATTCGAAACGAAAACTGCGGTCGGCCGTCTTCGCTCGAACAACTCGACAGAAGCTTCATAGGCTTTTTCGTACCGGAACATGCCGCAGGCAACCAGGTCATGATCGGGTTGGATTCCGGCGCTTTCCAGCGCGTGGACGTATCCTGCATACCGGTCATTTGCGATCTGCAGATCCGGATTGCCCGTCACAACGCCGATCCGGCGGTGCCCCATTTCGATCAGGTGTTCAACGCACGACCGCGCTGCCGCCTCATTGTCGATGGCCACCGAATCCCATGGGCATCGTTTCGGCACACGGTCGAGCATCACAATGGGAGTTCCTGCCTCGCTCATCGCACGCGCGTGGCGGATTTTGCGCTCGCACGCGGGAACCAGCAGGATGCCGTCGACGCGATGGCGGTCGAGCACCGAGAAGAGTTGCTCCTCGCGCTCCACACGATCGTCGGAGTTAAAGGTCACGACGATGTAGCCGCGCTCGAGGGCGGCGTCTTCGGCGCCCCGAACCATCAACGGGAAGAACGCATTCTCGAGGTCGGAGATCACCATCCCGAGCATCCGGGTCGAGTTGCTCTTCAGGCTGCGCGCCACATGGCTTGGCCGGTAATGCAAGCTCTCAATCGCAGCCTCCACCCGCTTTCGCATCGAGTCGCTGACGGCGGCAGCACCGCTCAGAACATTCGATACGGTGCCGACAGAAACACCCGCCTTTGACGCCACCGCTTTGATGTTGACGGCCCCACGGCCTCCGGTGTCCTTGACTTTGTTCCTGAAGTATGACATCGTTCTTAGTCGAATCTGGACCGATTCATGTACCCATCTGAACCGATCCAATCATACGCTGTACGGCACCACGGAGGCAATATGCGGCTTGCGGCACTTACGATCTTATTTTCGGGCGGACTCTTCGCCCAGGTAAACACTGGATCCATCTCGGGGCGCATCACGGATTCAAGCGACGCCGTCGTCGCAAACGCGAAAGTCACACTGTCGAACACAGAGACCGGCGTCTCCGCCAGAACTGAAACCTCTTCTGCCGGTACCTACCTGTTCACACCGCTCCAGCCAGGCAGTTACCGCATCAGTGTCGAAGCCCCGGGATTCAAGACCACCAGTCGCGACAATCTGGTGCTCAACGTGGGCGACAAACTCGGAGTGGATCTGGGCCTTGAAGTCGGGCAGATTACCGAGACGGTGGACGTGAAGGCGGAGACGCCCCTGATCCAGTCGGAAAACGCGACCGTCGGACAGGTCATCGACAACCGCAAGATTATGGAACTGCCTCTGCCATCGCGCGATCCTATGCGCCTGGCGCAACTCGCCCCCGGAGTGGGGGAACCGGCGCGGGCTTAGGCGATTTCCGTCTGGGTGGCGGACGCATTCGCCAGAACGAATACTACATCGACGGTACTCCCTCCAACGCCGTTGGCGATTTTCGTGCAACAGCCGTGCCCTCCATCGACGCGATCCAGGAGTTTAAGGTGGAGACGAATAACCTCTCCGCGGAGTATGGCCACACCTCTGGCGGTGCAATCAACATTCAGACTCGATCCGGAACCAATCGCCTTCACGGATCGCTGTATGAATTTGCCCAAGCCGACGTGTTCAACGCCAACTCATGGAATAACAACCGCCGTGGCAGTCCGCTGGGGGCGTACACGCTGCATCAATTCGGCGGAACGATTGGCGGTCCTATCACGATTCCGAAACTGTACGATGGACGTAACCGCTCGTTCTACTTCTTCAATTTCGATGGCTTGCGGCAATACAACAGCGGCAGTCTGGCTTTCGCGACAGTGCCCACTCAACTCGAACGCGCTGGCGACTTTTCTCAAACCACCAATACGGCCGGCAAGGGTGTCACCGTCTACGATCCCCTGACTTATGACGCGGCTACCAATTCACGCAAACCGTTCGCCGGCAACATGGTTCCGCTAAACCGGTTTGACCCGGTGGCGAGTTACATGCTGAGCCTCTGGCCGCTTCCGAATCGCCCGGGAGATCCCGCGACGGAAGCGAATAACTTCGCCGGTGTTAACAGCGACGACTTCACACGCGATAACTTCACGCTTCGTTTCGATCAGAACTTCGGAGATAACCACCGGCTCTACTTCCGCGCAATCCGCAATTCGTCTTACGACGCGCCTAGTTATTGGGCCGGTCCGGGCACGGCGGGTTTGCGAAATACCTCGGTTCTGGAGCCGAATTATAGTTTCAACTATACCTGGATCGCGCGTCCGTCGCTGATTGTGGTCGCGCAACTTGGCGTTACTCCCCGGGTCAGCCAGTTCGCACCCCAGTTCGAAGGTTTCGACCCCACCCAGATTCCCTTTGCGGCGAATGCAAGGCAGTATCTGGATCCCCGTTACATCCCGAACCTCCAGTTCGAAAAGATCAGCAATATCGGCGGAACGTTCATCACAACGAATCTGCACGAGCGTTACTTCTTCGGCCATCTGTCGGCGACCAAAGTATGGGCGAAGCACACGCTAAAATTCGGCTACGATGAACGTCGCCCCTATCTCAACGACTCTGAACCGGGATCGCCTTCAGGCAGCGGAGTCTTCAACGGCCAGTGGACTGGACTGAACCAGCAGGCGCCTCTGGCGAGTCAGGGATCCGGACTCGCATCCTTCCTGCTTGGAGTACCTAACAGTTTTTCATTCGACAGCGGACGGGAGGCTTATGCGCTGGCCTGGAAGAACCATGCGGCTTTCGCTCAGGACGACTGGCGAGTCAACGGCCGGCTCACCATGAATCTCGGCGTCCGCTGGGAATACGAAGAGCCAATCACCGAACGCTACAACCGCCTGGTGACCTTTGACCCGAACGCAGACAACGGTTACAAGATTAATCCGGCCTACAATTTCCAGCAGAGTGCCATCGCGGCGGGAATTCTTCCGGCAGGTTCGCCGGCGCCAAAATTGAGCGGGCCGTTCCTGGGCGGGATCGGCGTGGTTGCTACTGGCAGATACCCTGATCGCGGTAACACGCAGTCTCATCCATCTAACTTCGCCCCGCGCATCGGCTTGGCGTACAAGATCACCGGGAACACGGTCTTTCGCGCTGGATTCGGGATCATCTACGCGAGTTATACCGGAAACGCGTCCGGCTCCGATTCGTACGGTGGGTCGGCCTATTTCAAGACTCGCGGAACGGCGAACATCACCACCGACAACGGCCGCACCTATCTTGCGACACTGGCCAATCCCTTTCCCGGCGATGCCGGACTGTTCGTAGGCACTACTGATCCTACGCTGACTTACCAGCGATATGTGGGTAATCTGAACCGTAGTTTCATCATCGACATGCAACCGGCCTACGAAATCTCCTACAACGGTGGACTGCAGCATCAGATGGGTGGCTGGCTGTTTGCCGGCACCTTCGTGGCGAACAAAGGCGTCCACTTGTACGTCGGCGGGAACCCGTCCACGAACACACTGGATCCCGCCTACCTCTCGCTGGGGTCACTGCTCGAAAAAAACGTGCCGAATCCATTCTACGGCGCAGGACTCCCGAATAACGCGAATCAGATTGCCGCGTCCACGGTGCCCTACAAGTTACTCCTCCTGCCTTCACCCTGGCTCATGGGCGGAACGTCGATTCTACAGAGGCCCATCGGTAACTCCCACTACTTCGCGGGCGAGTTTACAGCCGAACGCCGGTATCACAACGGTCTGAGTATTCTCATCTCTTACACAGTTTCGAAGCTGATCGAAGATACCGCGGGCAAAGCCAGCTCACCCTATTCGCTTCCCCAGGATGGGAAATCGTTCATCGACATCAAAGGAGTGTCGGTACAGGATATTCCACAGAAGTTCGTGGCCACTTATCTCTACGACCTGCCGGTCGGCAAGGGGAAGCGATTCCTCGGCGATCCGAACGGTCTGGGTGGCGTCATTCTGGATCGTGTCGTTGGAGGTTGGAAAATTGCCGGATTCAGCATCTTGCAGTCCGGTTACCCGCTCACCATTCAGCAGTCGGATAACTTTACGAGCGGGATCGGATACGGCAAGCAGCGGCCGACACTCACCGGTGAAAGTTATTTCGGGTCGGGTGTCAGCGAGGCTATCGGCAACGTCAACCAGGGCCAGACCGGCCGTTACGTGAATCCGGCTGCATTCAAACCAACGCCCCAGTATACTTTCGGTAACTCGCCGGCAACGCTCCCGAAGTTTCGGGAGCCGCGATTCAATCAGACCGACCTCGGACTGATGAAAGAGTTTCGCTTCACCGAACGCAGTTTCCTCGAAGTCCGCATCGAGGCCCAGAATGCTTTCAATCATTCGGTGTTCACGCTCGACAACACGACTATGAACATTCAGAACGCCAACTTCGGGCTATTTAATGCGACAGTGAACAATCCTCGTAACGTACAATTCGGCGCCCGGTTCGTGTTTTGATAGGTACGGCATGTCCGGGTCTCATCTATCCAGGCGGCGGGCGCTCGCCTCGTGGCCGCCGCCCCTGGAATTCTGCGTGGCGCACGCCGGCCCGGCGACAAACCGGGTCTGCTGTTCCGGTGGACGGGTTCGATCGGACCAGCGATCCGCTTGAGATGAACAACGTCTACGGCTCCGTACCGCTAGGCTCAAGCGAAGCTCCGCCAGATGCGTGGCAAAATAAGTACACGGACCACCTGGATCGTCCAGGGTAGGCGCACCGCCCAACCATGTTCGATATCATAACGATTCAGACATGCTTACCCGCCGACAGTTCGCCGCCGCGCTTCCAACGATCGCGCTCGCCTCCGCCGCGCCCAAGCCCTACGGCGCCACGCCCTCGCCGCGCCAACTCCAGTGGCACCAACTCGAGTTCTACGGATTCCTCCACTTCACCGTCAACACCTTCACCGACAAGGAATGGGGCTACGGCGACGAAGACCCGTCCATCTTCAATCCCACTGCTTTCGACGCCGATCAGATCGCGGAAAGCATGGCTGCCTCGGGCATGAAGGGCGTCATCCTCACCTGCAAGCATCACGACGGATTCTGCCTTTGGCCCACCAAAACCACGGACCACTCCATCCGCGCGAGCAAATGGCGCGATGGCCGCGGCGACGTGGTCCGCGATATCTCGGAAGCAGCCCGCAAGCGCGGTCTGAAATTCGGAGTATATCTTTCACCTTGGGATCGAAATAATCCCGCCTACGCCACGCCTGCTTACATCGATATTTACCGGAATCAACTTCGCGAGTTACTCACGAGTTATGGAGATATCTTCGAAGTCTGGCACGACGGAGCCAACGGCGGCGACGGCTACTACGGAGGTGCTCGCGAAAAGCGCCAGATCGACCGCACCACTTACTACGATTGGCCCAAGACCTGGGAGATAGTCCGCAAACTCCAGCCCAACGCCGTCATCTTCAGCGACGTCGGCCCCGACATCCGCTGGGTCGGCAACGAAAAGGGGATCGCCAACGAAACCTGTTGGGAGACCTACGATCCCGTCGGCGAGCACGGAGGTCCCGCCGCGCCCGGCGACATTCGCTCGAAAGATTCCACAACGGGCACTCGCAACGGCAAACTCTGGCTGCCGCCCGAATGTGACGTCTCCATCCGCCCCGGCTGGTTCTGGCACGAATCGGAAAACGGCCGCGTCAAGTCCCCCGAAGCGCTGATGCATCTCTACTTCAAATCCGTCGGCCGCGGCGCGAGTTTCCTGCTCAATGTCCCGCCCGATCGCCGCGGACTCATCCACGAAAACGACGCCCAATCGCTCGCCGCGTTCGGTCGCTTGCACCACACCACATTCGCGACGAATCTCGCCGCCAGGGCGAAGATCAGCTCGCTTTCGAAACCCGAGATCATCGTCGACTTACCACGCCCCGAGTCGTTCCGTATCATCCGGCTTCGCGAACGCCTCCCGCTCGGCCAGCGTATCGATTCCGTCGCACTCGACGCGTGGACCAACGGCGCGTGGCACGAATTTGCCGGCGCGACGAGCATCGGTAACTGCCGCCTCATCCAGACTCCCGAAACAATTTCGACCAATCGCGTGCGGCTGCGAATCCAGTCCCCCGTGCCGCCCGCGCTCGCCGAAATCGCGCTCTTCGGATGACCCTCTCGACGCTACGCTACGGCCCTGGCGAGTGGCACTTTGGCCAACTCGGCCTTCCCGATTCCGGCGGGCCGCACCCGGTCGTCATCGTGATCCACGGCGGCTTCTGGCGCGAAAAGTTCGACCTGGCAAGGACCGAACCGATCGCCGCCCGCCTCTGCGCGGCCGGACTCGCCACCTGGAATATCGAATACCGCCGCATCGGCCAACCGGGCGGCGGCTACCCCGGCACCCTCGACGACGTTGCCGCAGCCTCGCACCATCTCGCCACGCTGCCCGCCCTCGATCTCGACTGCGTCGTGCCTCCGCGTGAGGTGGCGCTGAAGTACAAACAACTGTGGATGGTGGAAGATGTCTTCCGCTCGATGAAATCGTTGCTGGACACACGGCCGATCTTTCACAAGTGCGACCAAACGATTCGCGGGCACGTGTTCTGTTCGTTTCTGGCGCTCCTGTTGCGCAAAGAACTGGAGGACCGTTTGGCGCGCAAGGAGTGGAAGTTGGAA
>JBBQGE010000023.1:0-77632 GCA_038322675.1 Bryobacterales bacterium | reverse complement strand
ATGACTTTTCGAAAAGTACTGCTCGGCTTCGCGATCTTCGGCGTTAGCGCGTTCGCCCTCGATAACGGTCTGGCTCGCACGCCGCCCATGGGCTGGAACAGTTGGAATAAGTTCGGATGTAACGTCAGCGAAGATCTCATCAAGAGCGTCGCCGACGCCATGGTCTCCACCGGCATGCGCGATGCCGGTTATCAGTACCTCGTCATTGACGATTGCTGGCAAGTGGACCGCGACCCGCAAGGCAATATCGTCCCCGACGCAAAACGATTCCCCTCCGGCATCAAATCCCTCGCCGACTATGTCCACGGCAAGGGACTCAAGTTCGGCATTTACTCCGACGCAGGCACTGGTACCTGCCAAAATCGCCCCGGAAGTCGCGGCTACGAGTTCCAGGACGCCCGTCAATACGCGGCCTGGGGAGTCGACTATCTCAAATACGATTGGTGCAATCACGGCACTCAGGACTCCGCAGCCTCCTACTCCCTGATGACCGACGCCCTCAAGAAATCCGGGCGTCCCATCGTGTTCAGCCTCTGCGAATGGGGTTCCACCAAACCTTGGCTGTGGGCGAAGGATGTCGGCAATCTCTGGCGTACCACCGGCGACATCGTCGATAAATGGGAAGGTTCTGAGAAGTGGGGCGGACTCGGATTCGTCCAAATTATCGATCTTCAGAATGGACTCCAATCCTACGCCGGTCCCGGCCACTGGAACGACCCCGACATGCTCGAAGTCGGCAACGGCGGCATGACCGATACCGAATACAAATCCCACTTCAGCCTCTGGTCGATCCTCGCCGCCCCCCTCATGGCCGGCAACGATATCCGCAGCATGACTCCCGCCATCCACGACATCCTCACCAATAAAGAGGTGATCGCCGTCGATCAGGATCCCATGGGCATCGAAGGTCACCGCGTGAAATCCGAAGGCGGCCTTGAAGTCTGGTCCAAGCAGTTATCCGACGGCGGCCGTGCAGTCGCGCTTCTCAATCGCACTGGCGATACCAAACAGATCACGGTCAATTGGACCGATCTCGGATTCCCATCCTCCCTAAATGCCTCCGTTCGCGATCTGTGGGCCCAGCAGGACGCCGGAAGTCACAAGGGCTCCTATTCGGCTTCGGTACCCTCGCACGGCGTCGCGATGCTCCGCATCCGGCCGTAATCCAAAACCGCGGATGAGGTCGAGCGCGCCCGCCGCCGTCTCATCCGCGAAACTGCTCATCGGCCCCATTCTTCTCGCTGCCGGCCTCGGCGCTTAAACTTACCAGCCCACTTGGGACTCCATCGACAAGCGCCCCACGCCGCCTGGTTCACGCAAGACAAATTCGGGATCTTCATCCATTGGGGCGTGTACTCGGCTCCCGCGTACGCCCCTGTGATTCCCAGCCGGCTCGCCTATGCCGAGTGGTATTGGAATGCCATGACTCAGGGACAGGCCTAGCAAGGGCGTCCGCCACCTGGGGTCGTCCCTGGAATGCCGTCGACACCGGACCCCGCCGCGATCTCCTCGGTGACCTCTCTTCGGCCGTCCGCCGCAAAGGCCTCCGTCAGATCAGGCCAGCCTGCACCGGGTCGGTTGCCACCGCTTGGGTTGGCGCACATGGACGCCTTTGCTCCTCAGGCCGCATGATGTCGGCGACTCTGCCGCTGCTGCCTGACCGTTTCCAGCTTGCGATCGCGTTCTGCGTGGATCTCCTGCTGCCGGCCCGCCAGCATATCCTTCTGCGTGATGTAGCCGGTGGCGCTGCCTTGCCACTTCCCCCTACTTCCCAAACGCCTCATCCGACTCCGCGCCAGGCCGCGGCTTCCATGCCAGCGAATAATACTCTCCGCGGTCCCGCGCCCACGGATCGAACACGTTCACCACGCTGTCCAACTCCGACTTCAATTCCGGCGCCACGCGAAGCAGCACGCGCTTGAAGGGCGAGACCGGCTGTTTGTGCCCGTTCGGCGTTCCCTTCTCCATCATAATGGAAGGCCCGTTATTCAGCACCCAATCGCGACCCATCGTCGTGTAGAACTCGGGCCGGAAACTGGACGTGAAGAATCGATCGCTGAACAGACGGCGCGACGCGTTCAGGATGAACACGACAAACTGAGTCTCGGAGATGGCGAACCCGTGCGGCCGCGTCGATTCGGCCAGCCAGCCGACCACCGTGTCCACATCCTCGATGTTGTCGACCTTAGAACCGTCCGGGTGGCCGAGGCAGTCGTTGATCGGCGATCCGTCCGGATTCTTCTGCGCGCCCGTGATCGTCTTCGACGCGTCGCAAGTATGCTGCCCATAAACTTCCCGCAGCGTCGCCACCATCTGTTGCTGATCGCGGCGGGCCGGCGAATCCTCCGCTTCGCGCGGATCCACGAAGTCGTCAAAGCTGGTCAACTGCCGCAGCCCATACTGGCGCCGGAACTCGTTGAACCGGGGCACGCCATGTTCGCGGTCGCGAATCAGGTCCAATGCCGCGATATCCAACTTGCCAGTTTCACTATTCAGGCGCGGGATGCGGATATTCTGCATGAACATCGGCGTGTTGTTTAAGGTCAACAGGCCAAGTCGCTGGCGCCCGAGGCTCAGCCCCCAATTGGCGAAACCTCCGGAGTGCATCGCGGCCGTCGCCTTGCCTTCGAAGGTCTCCACCACCGGTACCTTCGCGGCGATTTTGTTCGGATCTTTTGCAAAGTCCCGATACTCGATCAGATCCGGGATGAGAGGATGCAGCCGGTACACCGTCACGAACTCTTCCGGAAAGTTGAACGGCGATCCAAAATGATTCACGCCGCCGTTGATGTATTCCGCCTTGGTGATGTCGTAGTGGGAGACATTGCTGCCGAGCCCGAAAATCCCAGGCCCGGAAGCGAACACCGAATACCATTGCGACGACTTTTTCACGTTCTGCGACTTGCCGAAGCTCTTCGCCACAACACTGCTCAGCACCTTGGAAACTTCGCCGCCGCCGGCACCCAGCAGTCCGTTCCAGTTGGCGTTCATGCCCGCATACAGCGGCTCGTTGTAGAGCAATTGCGGAGTCCACTCAATGGTGTGAATCTTCGCAACCTCAGCCGACACCACCAGCCGGGCGACTTCGAACAGCTCATCCGGGGTCACTTCGCGGTAGCGGATGACCTTCTTCGGATCCGACGGATTGCGCAGACCCGAATCGGCGTCCGGCGTTTTCGCCGCCTGCCGTCGAAACTCCTCGACGAAGGCGTTGTGCTCGCGTGTGAAAGCGGTGTGCAGGAAGCTGATGCCGATGGTCCAGTTGTCGGCAAATCCCGCGGCTTCCTGACCGCTCCATTGGGGCAGAATCGGATCGCCGGCCGCGAATACCGGCAGGTATCCGGCGCCTTTTCCTCCCACGGGAACCAACAGGAATTTCGCTGGATCGGCTGGATCGCGCTTCACCCTGCGGCGCGATGTCTCGTCATAGCCGTACAGTTGCGAAGCGTCCCACCACGCGGTATTCGTATTCTGGAACGTTTTGGGGGCGCGAGTCAGATACTGCTTGCCGCCCGCGGTGAATGTGGCCGGGTCGGATGTATCGGCGACATATCCTTTGTCGATCCTATCGCCGGGCCGGCATCCCAGCCGCTCAATGTCCCCGGCAGACAGCGGCTGTTCCACGCCGTTTACCAGTTGCGCGTCGCACCCCACCTTCACCCACTCGGAATTGTCGTTGTGACCCTCGTCCATGTGCGAGAACCAGTCGTGGGTCATGAACTGAATCCAGTACGCGGCCAGGACGTTGAAGAAAGGAGCCTTCTTGTAGTCGCAATTCGCTTCGGCGGACGAGTCCGGCAAGCCCTCGCCCGCATTACACGCCGCTGGATTCGTCTGAGCGCGAGTGAACAATTTGCGGCTGATCACCTGCGGATCCGGCTTCAGCAGACCCAACCGGTCGCCGTGCCTGTTCCTCACCAGTTCGTTCGCGTTCACGTCGGGGAAGGTGGTATCAAACTCGACGTTGCGAGCGAACAACTGGCCTTTCGAGCCCATCGCGGGATTCACAACGTCGTTGCAGATTCCCGTGAGAGTTCGAAAGCGGACCAGGTCGCCGCGGCACTCCTGGGCTTCGTCGCCGCCAACGTCTTTGTAGTGCGGATCGCTCGCGGGCAGACGCATCGAATTCCAACGCTTCAGCGCCGGGCCACCAGTCTTATCGCGGCCCTGGATGTACTCCTTGTAGGTTCCGTTGTTATCGAACAGATTGAATTTGATCAGCTCGACGCGCTGAATTTCCAGATCGAGCAACGCGCCGGCGACTCCTCGCGTGGAGGGCGCATTCTTGATTAGCAGGCCGGGCTGGCGCGACGTGGCGTCGCCCGTACCCCAGTAGTTCGACCAATCGACCCAGGGAGTATTGGCAAACTGGAGCGCGCGCTGCCCGCCGCGGCAGATGGCAGTCGCCTGCTCCACCTTGCCTTCGAATCGCTTGTCCTGTTCTTTCGCGATCTTCCGCACGCCGGCCAGCACCATCTTGGCGCATGCTTTGAGGGCTTCCTGTTCTTCCTTCTTCGAAGCCGCGCTGACGCTCTGCCACGGGAAAATCGTGGCACAGATCAAAATGCAAAGTAAGTTCCGCAATGGATCCTCCCAGTCCTGCCGATCCAGGTTCAACGATTATGCGCGTACCTGGAGGGCGGAATCAAGGAGCATTCTCTATTGCACCCGTTTCATTACCTTGCCGATTACCGCGAAAATACGGTCCTCCACATCCTCGGCGAACGGGCCCGACTGACTCAGCATGCGCCGCTAATCACGGCTTGCCCGTCACTTATGAACGCGATGGGTAAGGTACACTACGCCGGTCGGCATCCCGCGATTGTAATCCACGCGGAACACGATCTGAGCCGTCGATCCTGGCGCCGCTCCCCGAAATACCTTGGCTGTCAAATCATCCAGCAGCGCTGGCGTCATGAGAGCTCGAACCAGGTACCCAGCCGTCTGCACCCGATCCCCGAAGACGCTCAGCACGTTTCCGCCATCGGCCGGATGCAGAAGCGATACCAGCGCGAAATCGGCCATGCTTTCGTCCATGCTTTGGAGCAGCGTGCGTCCCTCGGATTCGTACTTCGCCGGTTCCCCGGCCTTAGGGTGCACGTTCAGGAAACCACCATAGTTGTGCAGAACCTCATGTACCGGGGCACGGAACGTTTCATTTGCAAGCAGATCCGCCAGCAACGGAGCCATGCGCGGACTGCCGAGAATGATCGTCTTCCGGTTCGACAGTCCCCCCACCGATGTCCGCCTCGCCATTGAATACGTCGCCGTCGATCCGATCCGCTGCAGAAATCGGTCCAGCACCACGGCGGTGGTGACGTCCTCAAACGGCGTCCACACGTCCCAGACGGGAAACGCCGGCCACCTCGACAAGATTTTTGGAGCCGCAGGCAGATCCTCAGGAAGGTTCAGCGAGAAGTTGCGCTCGTAGCCGTTCTCACGCCGGAAGAACAGCGCGGTGCCGGTGATCACTTGCACGTCCGACGACCGGAACTCCCGCCAGATTGGATGGTTCGCAACTCGGTCTGGAACTCCGTTGCTTCCTGTTGAGAGTGCCGGAACGATGAACACGACCGCCGCCGCCACTGCCAAACCAATCGCTAATCCCACCCAGAACTGCCGCCGTGATCGGACCGGCACCTTAGCGGCTATCTGCACTGGAGCCGCCGGCGGCGCCGCTGGCTTCGGGATCAGAACCGGACAATAGCTATTCCGGTCGAACCCCACGCGAAACTGGGCATCCGCTCCTTCGCTCGCGTAATATTCATCCAACTTCCGTCGGAGCCGGAGCATTTCCGACCGAACAATCGTATCCAATTTCGGATTGAAATCTCGCCGGTTGAATACCCGAACTCCGATTGTAGTCTCGGAGAGCGCGGCCAGATCGCCCGATAGTGCTGCCGACCTTAGATAGGCCAGCAAACGCTTCAACTGCTCGCCGCGGCCCATCGTTCGACTCGCAATAATCTGCTCGATCGCCGCATCGAGCGCGCCGTTGGACTCCCCCGACGGGGGTGGTCCAGTTCCGCGCCGTCCGGTGTCAATATCCATACTCAATCGTTCCGAATTAAAGACTTACAATGCGTTTTTCACGTGAGTTTCACGTGGTACACTTAGTTCAAACAAGCTTATCACTTGACACCGGGGCAATTGCGGCGAGAATCGTGACTGCTGGATCCCGAGCACCTCTTCCAGCGTCGCTCCTTCGCCGCTTGAACTGGGTGCACGTCGATCCGCCGGTGCCTACCGGCTGCCAAGGCATTACTGCTTCATGGAGATTCAATCGAGTGCACAAGTGTAGATGGATTCTGCTCAGTTGCGTCCTCGCGCTTCTGACCGCGTTGTCATTACCTTCGTTTTCACAAACCAGTTTTGGCCGTATCTCCGGATCTGTGACCGACCAAACCGGAGCCGCCGTCCCGAACGCGAAGGTCGTTATTCGAAATACTGAAACTCAGAACACCCGTACGGTGGATACCGACGGCAGCGGTTTCTATGTAGTGACCAACCTGCAAATCGGACCCTATACGGTGGAGATCAACCAGTCTGGATTCCAGCGTCAGCAGCGGACCGGATTGAATGTCGTGGCCGACGGCCGTCTTACCGTCGATTTTAGCCTGCAGGTCGGAGACCTCAGTCAATCTGTCGAAGTGGTTGCCCAGGGTGAAACCCTGAACACGGTCTCCGGCGAACTGTCCCACGTCATCGAGACCAAGCAGGTGACCGAACTTGCGTTGAATGGCGGCAACTACGTCCAGTTAATGACGCTGGTGCCCGGCGCCGTCGTCACCAACCCGGACCAGTTCAGCGTCACCACCAGCCTCTCGGCTACCAACCAGAACATCAACGGCAACCGCGGCGATTCTCAGAACCTGACGGTGGACGGTGCCTTCAACCTCGTCGCGGGCAGCAATGGCAGCCTGATGAACAACGTGAACTCGAACTTCATCGAAGAGGTAAAGATCCAGACATCCAACTTTTCGGCGGAGTATGGCCGCACCTCCGGCGTCGCGTTCAACGTTGTCACCCGCAACGGCACCAACCAATGGCACGGATCCGGCTTCGAGTACTTCCGCAACGATGCGCTCGATGCCCGCAATTTCTTCGGCACTAAGAAGAACTCTCTTCGGTTCAATGATTTCGGCTATACCCTAGGCGGTCCGATCAAGAAGGACAAGCTCTTCTTCTTCTGGGGTCAGGAGTGGAAACGCCTGCGCCAGACCGCAAATCCTTCCCGTGTGACGGTGCCGTCCACGGCCCTGCTGAACGGCGATTTCTCCGGCCAGGCGCAACTCTTTTACCCCGGAACGAAGGATCCGATTCCCAACAACAATATCGCGTCGCTGATCACGCCGGATGGACGCGCCATTGCGAATGTCTACCGGCGAATGGAGCAGGCAGCCGCCTCGTTCACGGACACCCCCACCAGCAATAACGCCATCCTGCAGCCGAGCAATCCCCTGGATTACCGGCAGCACATCATTCGCCTCGATTACCGGATTAACGACAGCAACAGCATCTATGGCCGCTGGGTCTCGGATCGGAACTCCCTCATCGATCCCTTTGGCACATTCTCCGGGTCCAATTTGCCGACTACGCCCACGCAGCGCAACCGCCCCGGTGAAAGCTTCCTGATGGCCCACACCTGGCTGCCCACGCCTACAATGGTCAACGAGTTCCGCGCCAACGCCAGTTGGGCATCGCAGAACATCCCACCCTATGGCGACACCTGGCTGCGCGATACTTACGGATTCCAGTTCCCGCAACTGTTCGCCGTTGGCGGGACCGGTAATTACCGCCAGGGAATCCCCGACGTATCCGTCACGGGCTACGCTAATTTCAAGGGTCCCTCGTTTGCGCTTCATTCGCCGTCCACCGACATTCAGGTGGCCGACAACCTTTCCTGGATCCACAGCCCTCACACGTTCAAATTCGGGTTTGCGATTATTCGCGATCGCGTCGATCAGAACGGGCGTCCGTCGTACACGGGTAACGCGACTTTTAACGCCAGCGGAAACCCGAACACGACAGGCAATGCTCTGGCCGATGCCCTCCTCGGGAACTTCCGCAATTACTCGGAGTCGAGCGCCGATCCCATGGGCTTCTTCCGTTTCTGGCAGCCCGGCGCGTTCGCCCAGGATAGCTGGAAGGTGAACCGGAAGCTGAGTCTGGAACTCGGCGTTCGGTGGGAGTGGATGCAGCCGTTCTACACCCAGGCCAACAATATGGCCAGTTTTAATCCCGCCCTTTACAACCCAGCCCAAGCCGTCACTATCACCACCAAGGGCGTTCTGGTGGCTGGCTCGGGCAACCGCTACAACGGCCTGGTACGCGCCGGCGACGGTGTTCCAGCCGATGAACAGGGCCGCGTCCCGGGCAGCACCGGAGATCTGTTCGCAGCCATCCCGGCCGGCGCAGAGCGCGGATTCTACGCCGCGCAGCATGTATTCGCACCTCGATTCGGCTTTGCCTACTCGGTCGATTCCAAAACCACGCTGCGCGGCGGCTACGGGATCTTCTATGCTCGTCCCCAGGGCAACCTGATCTTCTCGCAGTTGAACGTTCCGCCCATCACTCAGGTGTCCCAATACGAGAATGCGAACATCTCGAATCCGGCCGGCGGAGCGGGCGTGATCGCACCAATCGGGAATATCAACTCAATCAACCCGAACCTGCAGACTGGTTCCAACCAGCAGTTCAGCCTGGGCGTACAACGCGAATTGCCGAAGGGCCTGTTCGCCGAGGTCTCCTACGTCGGCAACCTTGGCCGCCATCTTCTTCGCCAGCCCGACATCAATCAGATTCCGTTCGCGGTGAATGCAGCGAATGCCGCCCTGCCCTCCAGCCAGCAGGCGGCTACGGCCTACCTCCGGCCCTACAAGGGCTTCTCGAACATTCAGATGTTCCTGAGCGACTCTACCTCGAATTACCACTCGCTGCAGGCTTACTTGTCCAAACGCACTGGACGGGTCTTTTTTACCGCCGGCTACACCTTCTCGAAGGCGCTCGGCGATGCCAGCGGTCAGGGAGATAGCTCGGAGAATTCGTTCAATCGCCACTTCAACTACGGCCCGCTCAGCTACGACCGCCGTCATGCATTCGTCGGCACGTTCGTATGGGCGCTGCCTACCTTGTCGCAGATGAACCCCGTGGTTCGGACGGTTGCCGGATCCTGGCAACTCAACGGAATCATCCGCCTGCAAACCGGTCAGTACTACACGATCTCCGGCAACACGGCCATCGGAACGCGCCGCGCGGATTACATCGGCGGCGACGTGCTGGTTCCAAGCGGTGACCGCAACATCAACAACTGGATCAACAAGGCCGCTTTTGCCGTGGCTCCGAGCGACCGGTTCGGGAATTCCGGATTCGGCATCGTCGAGAGTCCGGGACTCCAGTCGTATGACTTGTCCGTTGCCAAGAACTTCGTCTATCGCGAACGCTATAACCTGAAGTTCCAGACGGATTTCTTCAACGCGTTTAACGTCGCCAACTTCTCAGGTCTGGATACAACGTTCACCAATAAGTCGTTCGGCACGTTGTCCAGCGCATACCCGGCGCGCAACATCCAGATGCAGCTGAAGTTCACGTTCTAGCTGGTGTAGTAAAAGGGTCTCCGTCACCGGAGACCGCGTCACTGACAGCGCCAACCAACAACCCGGATCTCAAATAGAGACCTTCTCCAACGGAACGCCGCGCTGGCACAGATCGCAACTCGCCGCGTCCTGGTGATACACCGCATCCAGCTTGGCTAAATAGTACAGCGGCAGATCGCCGAAATCGGCGATTTTCGGATTCGGCTGGTACACCAGTACGGCGATCCCGACGACGTTGCCGCCGTTCGATTCCACCAGTTTCTTCAACTCCGACAGCCGCCGTCCGGTGCGAAGAACATCATCCACCAGCAGCACCTGCTCTCCGTTCGACATCTCCAGATATTGCCGGAAGTGCAGCGGCTCGTCTTCGTTATCGTGCTCCGCCCAGTAAACCTGGTGCGCACGCAGCGCCTCGCAGACCGAGTAAGCCACCGGCAGCCCGACCGTCGCCGGTGTCAGTATGCTGAGTTCCGGGATGATCGCCCGGATTTCGTGATTCGCCCGCAGTTTCCGGCTGAGAGCGACGCCCAGCGTGCGCGTGGGCTGGTAATAGCGAAGCAGCAACGCGGGCTGCAGGAATTCGTCCGCGTGCAGTCCGTTCGAATATTCAAAGTGTCCCTTGCGCAGTGCGCCGGTAGTAGTGAGTAAGTCGATTACTTCTTCCTGAGTGGGAATCAGGTGCATATTAATGGGCTCCCCTGCCAGTCAGCACATTCGGGATCGTGCGCAGGATGATCTTCCAATCCAGCGCGAGCGACCATGTGTCGATGTACTGCATGTCGAGTTTCATCCAGGTCTCGAAGTCCAGCCGGTCGCGTCCGGCCAGAGCCCAAAGGCACGTCAAACCAGGACGCATACGCAGCCGCCTTCGCTGCCACCGCTTGTATTGTTCCACTTCTTCAGGCACGGCGGGGCGGGGTCCCACTAGCGACATGTCGCCCTTCAACACATTCCATAACTGCGGCCACTCGTCGACTGAGAACTTCCGCAGCCAGCGGCCGACAGGGGTCAACCGCGGATCGTTCGAAATCTTGAACGCGAGTTGCTTCTGATTCAGCGCCGCCAGCGCGGGCTTCAACTCCTCCGCATTCGCGCACATCGAGCGGAATTTGTAGAAGACGAAACGGCGGCCGTTCAGCCCGCATCGGATCTGCCGGAATATCGCCGGACCGGGCGATGTCAGCCGGATCAGCGCCATCACCAACAGCATCACCGGCGACAGCAGCACCAGAACCGGGCCGGCCAGCATGACATCCACTGCCCTCTTCACCACCAGCCGGATTTCGTCGTGCGGTGCCGCCGCGAATGTGAGCAACGGCGCGCCGGCGAAGCGGTCGAGATACACTTCGCTGTTCACGTGCGGGAAGAAGTCCACTGCCACGCGGGTGCGCACGCCTTCCTCATCACAGAAGAGGAACGTCTCCTCCAGATCCGCGAGCCGTCGCGAATCCACCGCGAAAATAATTTCGTCGATCACGTGCCGCTGCACGATATCGGGAAGCTGCTGCAGCGTACTCACGGGATAGATGCCCTTCAAGGTCACGTCCGCCGGCGCTCCGGGCGAATCGGCCAGAAAGCCCACCAGCCGGACTCCGTACTGCGAGGAATCCTCCAGCGCCCGCGCCAGCCGCAGCGCCCGCTCGCCGAGCCCCACCACCATGACGTAGTGCGGCTTCCCAAACTCCCGCCGGATGGCTCCGATCACGGCTCCAGCCCGCAACCGGAACAGGCACAGAAGCACCCACGCGTACACGACAAACAGCCCCATGAAGGAACGGCTGATGTCCAGTCGCAACAGGTATTGGAACAGGATGACCGCGACGATTCCGGTGGCGCACTGGCGGAACGTGTCGCGCAGAATCACGCGCGTATGGGCGGAATCGAGACGTTCGTAGAGGTTAAACCAGAATCCAAATGCTACCCACACGGCCACCGACCAGCCCAACATAAGGGCCTTGTTCGGCACGGTGATGTAGAACAGATTCTCGAGTCCAAGCCTGGTCCGCGTCTGGTACGCCGCTTCAAAAGCGATGGCGGTCAGCAGGATATCGGAGAGGGCGAACAGTACTCGAACCTTGCGATGGTGCCGACTGTACACGTTCGGAAATCAGCATAACATGGGCACTTACCCGGCTTGGGCCGCGCTACAATAGAGAGGTAACTCAAGGCAGGCTGCTTGATCCGTACCCCCCTCGCTGCTACTTCCCTGTTCGCGGTCATAGCGATGGCGTCGCAACTCGTGATACCCGCGCGCGCCGCTGAAAAGGGCCAACTCGACACCGATCCCGCGCTGTTCACGGTGATGGCCGCCATCAACGCGGCCGGCTACGACACCGAAGTCGACTCGCCCTCGAACCATCCGCTGCGGAAGGCCGTCCGCGACTATTTGAAATCGCGGGACATCCCGTCGTTGGCCGACCTGAAGGCGTTCTACGCATTGCGCAAACTGGACGACCCGACGGCGAACCTCAGCCAGTACATCTCGTACGCGCTGTCGGTTGACGGTCCACCGGATTTCGCCTATCGCTACAAGGCCTCCGAACTGCCGCCCGACGTCGGGCCGCTGGAAGGCCTCAGTCCGTTGCTGGCCGCATTCTACAAGGAAGGCAATCTCGAAGAGGTTTGGGCGAAGGCGCAACCGGCGTACGATCAGATGATTGAAGCCTATCAGCCTCCGGTGGCGCGGGCCATCGCTCAATCGAACGCGTATTTGCGGAATCCCACCAGCGGCTTTCTCGGCCGCCGGTTCCAGATCTACCTCGATCTGCTGGCCGCGCCGAATCAGGTGCAGACGCGGAGCTACAAGGACGACTACTTCATCGTCGTCACACCCTCCCGCGAGACCCAGACCGAAGAGGTGCGTCACGCCTACTTGCACTATTTGCTCGATCCACTGGTGCTGAAATTCGCGGAACCGCTGAGCCGGACTCGCGGTCTGGCCGATCTCGCCGAACCCGCGCCGGCCCTGCCCGAATACTACAAGACCGACTACACGCTGCTCGCCACCGAGTGCCTCATCAAGGCCGTCGAAAGCCGCCTGATGCCGGTTTCGAAACGCGAAGCCGCCGTCACCCAGGATCTCCGCGAAGGCTATGTCATGACCGCCGCGTTCGCCAACGGATTGGCCGCCTACGAGAAGCAGGATCAGGCGCTGCGGCTCTACTTTCCTGACTTGGTGGATGCTATCGATTTGAGGCGCGAGGACAAGCGCCTGGCCGGTATCGAGTTCCTGAAGGATCGTCCAAGCAAGGTCGCGACCGTCGTGCCGGCGGAGCGGACAATCGAGTTGACCGGACCGCAGAAAGCCCTCCAGGACGCGGAATCGCTGTACCGCGACCGGAAGTTGGAGCAGGCGAAAAACGCCTACACGAAACTGCTCGAATCCACCCCTGACCGCGCGGTGCACGCAAAGGCATATTATGGTCTCGCGAGGATTTCCGTGCTGGAAGGCCACCCGGAAAACGCGGCCGGCCTGTTCCAGCACACGTTGGAGTCGGATCCGGATCCCGACGTGCGCGGTTGGAGTCTGGTGTATCTCGGGCGGTTGTACGACGCGCAGGGGAATCGTGAGCAGGCCACCGATAATTACAAAGCCGCGCTCGCCGTTCAGGGCATCTCGCCCGGCGCCCGGGCCGCCGCCGAAAAAGGACTGAAGGAGTCGTTCGTTAAGCCGAAGTAGTGCCCGAACCGCGGACGCTACATTCAAAGGACAAAGGAGTTATCTGATGCGAAAGTCCCTCTCAATGATTGCGATCGCTCTGGTCTGCGCTGCCGCGGCGTTCGCCGAAGTGAAGCAGCCGAAACCGAAATCGCAAAAGGAAGTAGATGCGCTGGTGGCGGTTCAGAATGCCACCGCGCCCGATGCCAGAATTGCCGCCATCAACAATACCCTGGAAAATTTCGCCGACACCGAGTTCAAGCCGATGCTTCTGCTGTGGGGCACGGCCGCGTACGAGCAGAAGAGCGATTGGGACAACGTGATCGTCTGGGGCGAGCGGGTCCTTGAAGTCGATCCGCAGAGTTATCAGGCCATGCTGATGCTCTCCAATGCGTATGTTCGCCGCACGAAGGAATACGACCTCGACAAGGAAGACAAATTGTCGAAGGCCGAAGGTTACGCGAACAAGGCGCTCGCGGCGTTGAAGACTGCCGAGAAGCCGCGTCCCGATGTGACCGACGAACAATGGGAAGGCGCCAAAAAGCAGTTGAATGCCCAGGCGCACGAGTTGCTCGGGTCCGCATCCATGAGCCGCAAGAGTTACGAGAAGGCCATTGCGGAATACAAGGAGGCTATCAGCATCGATCCGCAAGCCACCACCACCGTTCGCCTGGCTGCTGCCTACAATGCCGCGAAGAAGCCGGACGAGGCATTGCCGCTCGTCGAAAAATTAATGGCCGCGCCCGACACCGACCCCACCATCAAATCTTTCGCGCAGGCCGAGCGCGCTCGCGCCCTGCAAATGAAAAACGGCGCCAACAAGCCCGCCACGACCGGTGCGCCACCGTCGGCGCCCGCGCCGGTGCCGGTCTCTCCTACTCCGCAGCCATAACATGCTATTGGATCCAGCGGTTCTCGAGGCGGCGCTCGGTTATGAGTTCCGCAATCGGGAACCGCTCATCCGAGCGCTGACTCACAAGTCCCGCGCATACGAACAGGCACTTGCCGGCGCGGACCTCTTGGATAATGAGCAACTCGAATTCCTCGGCGACTCGGTCCTCGGCTTCGTCGTCTCGGATATCCTTGTCCGCAAATTCCCCAGCTATCGCGAAGGCCAACTCACGAAGCTTCGCGCGCAGTTAGTCAGCGAAGTTCATCTGTACGAGGTCGCCCAGAAACTCCGGCTCGGCGAGTTTCTTTTGCTCGGCCGTGGCGAAGAGATGAGTGGTGGCCGTGAGAAAAGAGCCATCCTGGCCGATGCCGTGGAAGCAGTCCTGGCCGCCTGCTATCTCGACGGCGGCATCGAACCCGTCCGCGCCATCATCCAACGCCACATCATCGGCGACTCCGACGCCCTCAGACTCGCTGTCCCCGGCGTACACGATTATAAGAGCGCCCTCCAACAACTCGCGCAGAGCAAGCGCCTTCCCACCCCTCGGTACACCATCGTCCGTTCCACCGGACCCGACCACGCCAAGACGTTCACCGTCGAGGCTCGAGTCGGCTCCGAGTGGGTCAGCCAGGGCGAAGGCTCATCCAAGAAGGCTGCCTCCCAGCGAGCCGCGTGCTCGATCCTCGAGCAGGTGTCGAATAATGGCAGCAGCCAGTAGCCCTCCACCTGCGGTACCCTCGCGAAGAGGCAAGGATGATTTCGAAGGAACGGAAGAAAGAAGCCATCAACGAGTTCAAGGAGCACAAGCCTGCGATCGGTATCTACCTCGTGCGCAGCACCGGTAGCGGCCAGGTTTGGGTGGGACCGTCGCGTAATCTCGACGCTACGAAGAACGGCATCTGGTTCACCCTGCGAAACGGCAGCCATCGCGACAAAGACCTCCAGCAAGACTGGAATACCCACGGCGAGTCCACGTTCGAATATGAAGTGCTGGAGAAGTTGGACGACGATGTCTCGCCGGTAAACGTTGCGGATCTGCTGAAGCAGAAGAAGCAGCAATGGATGGGGCAGTTGGGAGCCCGCGGCCTGTTGTGAGGCTGCCAAAACGGTATACTGCGGGCGATGCCCAACCAACCTGCTGTCTCGATTCCAAAAGATCCTGTTACCTGGCTGTACCCGCCTATTGAGCCGTATCGCACCGGCAGACTCCAGGTGTCGCCGGTCCATGAGATCTATTTCGAAGAGAGCGGCAACCCGCACGGCAAGCACGTCGTGTTTCTGCATGGCGGTCCGGGCGGAGGATCCGATCCGAAGCAGCGTCGATTCTTCCATCCCGAAAAATACCGGATCGTCAATTTCGATCAGCGCGGCTGCGGCAAGAGCACGCCCTACGCCTCGCTCGAGGACAACACCACCTGGGATCTGGTCGCCGACACAGAAAAGATCCGCGAACATCTCGGCATCGACCGGTGGCAGGTGTTTGGCGGATCGTGGGGTTCGACGCTCGCGCTGGCCTATGCGGAGACGCATCCGGATCGGACCACCGAACTAGTGCTCCGCGGGATCTTCATGCTGCGGAAGCAGGAGATCGACTGGTTCTATCAGCGCGGCGCTTCGGTTCTTTTCCCCGATGCCTGGGAACCCTATCTGGCCCACATACCGGAGTCCGAGCGCGGCGATCTTCTTTCGGCCTACCACCGGCGCCTGACCAGCGAGGACGCGACCATCCGGCTCGCAGCCGCCAAGATCTGGAGCGGTTGGGAAGGCGCGACCTCGAAACTGCTGCCCGATGCCGCATTCACAGGGCACTACGAAGAGGACGAGTTTGCGCTAGCATTCGCGCGGATTGAAGCGCACTACTTCATCAACAAAGGATTCTTCATCGCGGACGACCAGTTGTTGCGCGACGCCGGCCGGATTCGCCACATCCCCGGCGTCATCGTGCAAGGACGCTACGACGTGGTGTGTCCCATGGAAAGCGCCTGGGCTCTCTATCGCGCCTGGCCCGAAGCGGAGCTGATCATTACTCCCGACAGCGGACACAGCGCCTTCGAGCCGCCAAACAGCCGCGCGCTGGTGGCCGCTACCGACAAGTTCGCCGGGTGAGTGATCGCGGACAACCCACCACATCGTATAAGATCGTGAACATGTTTCGAGTTGCTCTCTGGATGCTTGCGATCACGCTGGGTGCGGTGATCGCGCAAACTCCCGCTGCCACGGCGCGGCCGAAGCGGACGCCTCCACCGACCCGCGATCCGCACACTCCCGGCTATGTGACCGCTAAAGAGTTGCCGGACGGACAAGTCCCGCCGGCGAAAGCGGATGGGAACTTCATCATGGGTCCCACGCATAATCCGGCGCCGGAAATGGCTGAGCGCGACGACGTTCCGAAGCGGACCGTTTGCGAATTCGTGATGGAGTCGATGGACAGCAAAATCTATCCAGGCATCGCCAGGGACGCTGGCACGTTCGGCACACCCGATCCAAACAATCGGGCCAAACTGATCGTCACCACCAGCCGGCCGGCTCCGTACCACCGCCGCCTCGCCGTATTTGTCCCCAAGCAGTACCAGGTGGGCACTGTGGCGCCGTTCATCGTCGGTGCGGATGGGCCCGATCCGATGTTGTTCCGCGCCTTGGAGAACATGATCGCGTCGAAGAAACTGCCCGTCATGATTGGCATCTCGATCGGCAACGGAAGCGGCGACGCGCAGGGCAGCGAGCGCGGCTTGGAGTACGACACCATGTCGGGCCGTTACGCCGAGTTCGTCGAAGCCGAGGTGCTGCCGGCCGTCGAGAAGCAGTGCAACGTCAAACTGACGAAGGACCCCGACGCCCGGGCGACCATGGGCGGTAGTTCCGGCGGTTCCGCGGCGCTGAGTATGGCCTGGTACCATCCGGAGTTATATCATCGCGTTCTGACTTACTCCGGCACGTACGTCAATCAGCAATGGCCTTACAATCCCGAAACTCCTCACGGAGCTTGGGGGTATCACGAGCAGTTGATTCCGAACAGCCCTCTTAAGCCGATTCGGATCTGGATGGAAGTCGGTGATCGCGACCTCCTCTTCCCGAATTCCATGAGCGACCAAATGCACGACTGGGTGGTTGCGAATGAGAACATGGCGAAGGTCCTGGCCGCGAAGCACTACCATTACCAGTTCGTATTTGTGAAAAATGCGGGTCACACGGATCGGGCGGTGAAACAGCAGACGCTGCCCGAGGCGCTGGAATACGTCTGGCGCGGTTATCGGGCGCGCTAACTCCGCCCGGTCAGTTAGCGGACCGGCGTTATCCGCAGCGCGGCGCCGCCGCCAGGAGCGAGTTTCAGACTTAGAACCGTTTGCGTGTTGACACGGCGCCTTTCCAGCGTGCAGTCTGTAGGATTCGAGCCGGCGTTCGGTCCATCGGAATAAACTTCAGCTTCGTAGTCACCACTGCCGAGGAAATTCAGCGGAATCTGCAGTTGCCGCGGACCATCGGTGATGCTGCCAACGAACCAATCTCTGCCGCGGCGGCGCGCGACAGTAATGTACTCCGGCGGCGTCCCATTCACCACCCGGGTCTCGTCCCAACTAGCGGGCACCGCCTGCAGGAATGCGGTTTCTTTCTCGCCGGTGTAGGCATCCGGCGAATCGGCCACCATCTGTAACTCGCTCTCGAATACCACATACAGAGCCGTCTGGTGCGCGCGGGTACCCATCACCATCGGTGCGATATTCCTTGGTTCGAAGTGATCAGGAGTTACATTCGTAAAACCGCCGGGCGTGTAATCCATCGGTCCGGCGAGCATGCGCGTGAACGCCAGCGTCACATTGTGCTTCGGCGTGATGCGGGCGCTCCACTTGTTGTACTCGGCGCCCATTACTCCTTCACGCGTCAAGACGTTCGGATAAGTGCGGCGCATTCCATCCGGTTTGAAGGCGCCGTGAAAGTCAACCATCACGTGGTGATCGGCCGCCTTCTTCGCGACCTGGCGATACCAGTTCACCATCCACTGGTCGGTGCGGTCCATGAAGTCGACTTTCACGCCCGCCACTCCCCACTTCTCGAATTGAGCTAACGCGTCATCCATCTGATCGTTCATGTTGCGGTAGTGCGCCCACAGCCAAATCCCGACGTTCTTCGATCTTCCGTAAGCCACCAACATCGGAATGTCGATGGCCGGGATCGATTTCGTGAGATCAACGCGCCGGCCGTACCCTCCGCCAAACGTGTCCTTCTCCTCAACTGCCCAGCCTGCGTCGATCAGCATGTACTCCAAATGATTTCGGGCCGAAAAATCGATGTAATACTTCATCGTTTCGTTATTCATGCCCGGCTTCGCGACACCCTTCGCCTGGCTGCCATTCCACCAGTCCCAAGCCGTCTTGCCGGGCTTGATCCACGACGTATCGGCCACCGCGCTCGGCGGATTCAGATTCATCACCATATTCGACTCCACCAGACGTCCCGCTTCGTCCCCGATCATCAACACCCGCCATGCCGACTTCACCGCGCCCTCAGCCACTACCGAGACTTTGGATTCGTCGGCCTTCGGGTCGAACACCGGCGCGATCTCCGTGTGCGTGTTGATGTCGTCCACCCGCGTCGCGAGCCGCGCCTTGAGAATGCGCGCATCGCCCGCAGTCACAAACAGATTCGGGTAATTTTCTAAATCGGCCTCCGTTAACCCGACCCATGCAATGCCGGGCAGATGGATCAGAAGAGGCAGATTGAGCAGATACTCAGGGTGCACGGCACTTACATTCAATTCGTGATAATCGTCCTCATTGCTGGTCTGGAAACCGCGCGAGATCAGCCCGATCATACGGGCGTCCTTGGAAAAATGGAACTGCGTCGACTCGTTGAGGATGCGCACCGGGCTCTCCGCATTCGGCAGCAAATACCGGAACGCCGCCCCATCGTCGTACATCCGGACTTCTATCGAAAAACTCCGGCCGCTGCCTCCGGTGTCCACGGCACGAATAGTGGCGGCATTGTAGTGATCGCGGATCGGATTCGCTTTGCCGGCCGTCGGATGCCAGCTTTCATCATGGCTCGACGGCTGCGGCGGCTCGAGCCGTACAGCGCCGCCGAGTGCCGGAGCACCCTCTAGGACGAGTCCGAGGTTCGACCACTCCAGCACGGGCTTATTGTGAAACGTCACCGAGTAGGCGAGCCGGCCTGGTTCATCCTGCGGCACGTTATTCTGCAGGGTCGCGATGGCGATGTCCAGTTGGCCATCCGGTGATTTCACGTGTACCGGTTCGGCCGTACAGACGCTCAGGAGAGTGAGACCTGCCAGCAAGAGCCTCAAGGAACAGGAACGCAGAAAATAAATAATCATGAATACATCCAGATTACGCCTGCTGGCCCATCACCGGTAGGTCTTGTCATCCAACCGGCTGAAGTCCGTGCCGGCCTTCATAACGCCGATGGTCACGATTCCGAAGGTGAAAACCTCAGTTCCCGGTTCCAGGTGGCCGCCGAACACGTGGTCTGGCGTGGCGAGCGTCATGTGCGCGTGGATTTTGCCATTGATGATGTAGCCGTTCATGCCAATCATGTCCGCCGGTTGCGTCGGGTTCTTGACGAACATGTTCTTCGACGGAAAGTCGCGGTTGCTGACCTGATGCACTTGGTAGCCGCGGACGGAACCGGCTCCGGCTAAGATCACGGCGTTCCGGATTTTTTCCTGCTGCACCATTTTCTCGATCCCAGCGAGCAGGTCAGTTCCGAATTTGAACCGCAGAACGACGATGCGATCGAACTGGCCGGATATGGCGTAGACATCGGGGACCCGGTCACTATTTGGCTTGGTGTCATCGGCCGGATGCGGCGAAGCGTTGACGATCTCGCGATGGGACTCCTGCGCGGCGAGCGCCGCGCTAATCAGCAGTGCAATGAACAGACGCATGATTCTGCCCATCATAAAGCGCTTCACGAACGGAGTGAGCGGGGACCAGAGCGCATGGGCATCGGGATTCCGCGCCGCCTTTCCGGCCGACCCTCGAGGAAGAGCAACAGACGTACTCCCTATTTTCGAATCACCACCACCCTGGCGGCGGCCGTGATGCGGAGAGTCTTCGTCTCGCGATCCCAATCCATTCTGCCGCCCTGCACTGAGCGGGGAGGCCAGGCGCCCATCTTAAATGACTCCTTCGAAGCCGCGTCGAACTTGGTGTATCGAATTTCTGATGGAGTGTACTGAATCGACTGAATCGCGGACGTTGTGCGCAGCAGATGATTCTGATTTTCAGGCGCGAGTTCCGGAGCAGCTGCCATGGCACGCAAATAATGCCGGACGTAGTCGCCGTAACCGTCGGTCAGCCAGTTATCGTCGCGAATGTACCGGTTCTTCCCGTCTGAATCCACTGTGTACGTCGCCCAGTTGAGACGCCGGATGGCTTCGGGTTTCGATTCGCAGTCGCCCGTCTTTTCGCAGTACAGTAACTCCACCGAGGCGTGCCGCGAAGTATGGCTGTTGCCGGGGACCCGGTACGCAGTCTGCTCATTGATGAGTGTAACTCCCCATTTCGAATAGTCGTGATTTGCGAACGTCTGGTAACTCCAATCCAGGATCGCCTTAGCTTGTTCCTGCCACTTAAGGTCCCAATCGGGATGTTCCAGGATGTACATCGCCATCGTGTCGGCATTGATTTCCGTGTCGGAGTAATCGGCTGTGGGGATATCTTCGAAGAATGGACCCCACTTATTGGTCTTCAGCGGATACTGCTTGATCCACGCCCTCACAAGTGTTGATGCCTTAGCGTAGGCCCTATGATCGCCGCGCTTAAGAGCCATGAGATCCGCGAACGTTCGGAGCGCTCCCGTGTAGTTCGTAGTATAAGAGGCAACGAACGTAGTGCCATTCTTCGTCTGTCGGGAAACGGCACCCGTCGCAGCATTCACCCGGAACGGCCAAGGGGAATGATCAGCGTCTCCTGCCTTCACCTGCGAAGCCAGCGTATCCGCGATCCTGACGGCGGCATCCAGGTATCTGCTATCACCGGTGATCTTGAAGAGAGTAGTCAATTCCGCTGCGAAACTGCCGGCCTTGTCCGGCTGCAGAACACCCTTTCCGCCGCGCATGTCTCCGTCATAGACACCCGAGTGAACTTCGAGATTGTACGGGTAGGGGAGGTTCGGCCATAACAGATCCGGTGCGCTCATCCCGTGACGGAGCCAGTAATCAGCCATCAGCTTCATGTTGTCGACGATGGCAGGATCACCGAGATAGCCGTGAAGCAGATTCCACGAGGAGAGGGCCATCGGAATCTGATCCCCGCCGAGCCCGCGCGGATCGTCCTGCTCGGGTTTCCAGACCTGGTGCTGCAGATAATACGGAACCCCATTGGGGCATTTCCGCATATTCATCCAAAATCGGAATACCAGCCGGACAACATGATCGTACGACTCCGACGGACCGCTCCCAAACCAGGGAACGATCTTGCCGCTCGGATCGGTTTTCACTTCGTGATAGCCGATGTAGTTATCCGGAGTCTTATCAGAACGTCCTTGCCATGACCATCCGCAAGGCAGTGAGATGAGCCCCGCCACCCCAAGCAGCACGACTTTCGCAATGACGCTTTTCATCTTTGCTCCGTTTTTCCGAAAGGCAACGGCGGATCCTGTTGCGCCGAGGCGTTCAGGTAGTGCGCGTAAGTCGATTTATCGCTTGCGCCTTCCTTGAACCGGGCCACCGCCTCCGAGTCGCGTCCAGCCGCACGAAGAAGCATACCCTCGGCGTAGAGACGTTCTCCCTGCTCCGATGGCCCGGCGCCCGCGCGCAGACTCTCGAGTGCCTGCTCACCAACGCTCTTCGCGCCGGCAGGATCGATGAGAGCCGCGGCCACCGCCGGAAACGCAAAATCCGCCGGGGTCTCCGTCTTTTTCGATCTAGCGATTTTTCGCCATCTGCGTTCAGCTGCTTTCTGATCGCCGCATAACCACTCGGCAAGCCCAAAGTAAAACTGAGTCCGGAGTTGTTTCGCGAAGTCACCAAACCCGTGAAACGTGAAAGGCAGATTCGTCCTTTCGGGCGTAAAATCCTCAATTCGAACGGACACATCGTCGCAGTTGCCGGGATGCGCTGCACGTATCAGATTCTGCAACTGCAGTTCGGCATACACGCGCCGCACTTCAGGCGACTGCTTATCCTCCGGGAAATTCTTCACTTGAAAGACACTCTCCGCCGCGCCCATCCGGCGATCGGCCAGCATGTTCAATGCGAAGTCGGCGGCCTCCGCCGGTGAGCTAAACGACGGCGGCGCGGGAGACGGAGAGTTGTTGGCCGGCGCGATCGGAGTTGGATTCACTACCACCGCGCGGCGTGCCGCCTGCTGGGCTTTCCGAGCGGCCTCTAACTCTCTTGCAAGCCGACCGGCACGCTCCGCGTCCTTCTTCGCTATCGCTTCGGCGCGTGAAACGATCTCATCATAAGCCGCGATGCGTGCCGACGCGGGTTTCGCGAGTTTCCATTCCGCCAAAGCCTGCTCAGTAGCGCGGTCGTTGAATAATAGGCATCCCAGTAAATAATGTGCGGTAGCATCGCCGGCATTTTGTTCGATCGCGCCCCTCAACACCCGGTAAGTTGACGCGCGGTACGGATAAACATACAGCGTCGACTGCGCCGCGGCCTTCTGAAAGTCCGCAGCCGCCGATTCGCCGATCCGCGAGCGTGCGTACCCGCGATAGTAGGCAATTAACGGATAATTCTGCGGTAATACTGCGCCAGGCATCTGCGGTTCGCTGACGGCCGGATACTCGTGTTCCAGGACGGTGATGGCATCCCGGAACAGCCCCGCATCGAAGTACGCATCGGCAATGTCCAGCACCCTTTCGGGGTCGGCGGCGAGATGACTCCAGATCGTCGGGTCGTCATGTCCCAGCAGGACCGACTCCACCCGCAACAGCGAATCCGCTGGGTCCGCGGCCAATGCCTTCCTGAGAGCAGACTCCGCGGCTGCCGTCTGCCCCATGCGGCGTTGGATGGCCACATCCAGACCAGCGGCACGGCCTGGCCCCACCGCGGCAACTGCGTGCAGCATTCTCGCGGCGGTCTTTTGATCTCCCGCTCGTGCGTACGAGCATGCCAGCCGGTATTGCGAGGCGAGTCCCAAGCGGGCATCGGTCAGATACGCGTCCCATAGCGGCCGAGCAGCAGCGTCGTCGCCTAACTCGGATTTCGCGATGCCCAGATAATACGCTATCTGGGCATCCGACTTATTACCGTGTTGCAGAGGTTCCAGAAACGTGATCGCCTGCTCGAACTGGTTTAACTGCACATAGAAAAGTCCCGACGCTTTTGGCGCGGCCCGATTCTTCGGAGATTCGCGTAGGGCTGTTTCGTATTCTTCCGCCGCACGATCGAGCATTCGCGCACGGTCGGCCTCATCGCCGCGCGCAAGCGCTGTCTGGACCTGCCGCGGTGCAATCGGAGCACCGATCTTGACTTGCCCCGGCGCCACGGCATCGTAATGATCTTCCAGATGCGCCAACAACACGCGGCCCGACTCGTCCCGTAACTCGATGCGGAACTGTCCGGATGCCTCTACGAGTTCGGTTTCGACATGAAACGTCCGCGCCGGATCCAGATCGGTGGTCTGCTGAAGAACGGTGGTGCCGCCTTTGGTGACCGTCAGCTTCGCATGGGAAACTACGCTAGTCACGTTCAGATCGATGACGGCCTTGACTGTACCGCCGGCGGTTTGCGTACGTTGCAGGAACAGGACCGCATCTGGAGTAACTCGCGTAATCCCGCCCGTGTTACGAAAAGGAATCCATAACTCGGAGAATGATCGCGACTCCTGCGGCGGCAGATATTCCATCATTTCGGGCAGCGGCATCACGCCGGCCTGAATATCCACAAAGTCGCGACGATCTTTGTTCCCGGACACGCGAATCTGCTTCCCGGGCATTTCTCGTGGATCGGCCCAGTGGGCGAGTCCCGTGCGGGATTCCACATTGTAGGTGCCGAAAAAAGGTTCGCGACTCGCATAGGCGAACACCTGCAGCGGTTCGGAATAATTCACGCTACGGCGCCGGTCCACGCCCTTCGTGTCCACTGGCCAGGACTCGAGCACACCCGGCGGGTAGGACGCCGTCACCTGCGCGGGCAGAGCGAACTGCAGGCCCCCACCGGGCACGCGGACCGCCGCACTGGTCCACCACTGGTACGACTGACGCACAGAACCGGGATTATAGAGCGATGTCTCCTGTTCGAGTACCGCACTGCCTGGACGAAGCGTGTAGGCAACGCGCCACCTGATTCCGCTGATCCGGTCGACGGCACCAGTGAACACCGTGGCACTTCCGTCTTCGTTGGTTGTGGTGGCGAAATCCACGGGAGCTAATTTCGCAACATCGTCATTCGGGAAGAGAACTTCTGCCCCGGAGAGTTTATCGCGGCAACTGTACAGATGGCCGCCGGCATCGGGTAACACGATGCAGTGCAGATACTCATTTTCGAGATGAAGAGCGCGACGCGGCGCATCGACTTTCTCGCCCGTGACGTTCGGCCGCGGAACAAATGGATAGGTGCCATGACCGTCCAGCGCCTTGTAGAACTGGTCAAACGGAGGGAGAGGGTCCGGCGCGTTCTCCTTCTGAACTGGGATGTTGACCGTGTCCTGCCACATGCGGACATGCTCCGTCGCGGCGCAAACGAGGCATGCGCTAAAGACGAGAATGCCGCTGAGGCGATACATATGGCGGTGATCTTAGCATAGCGAGTTCAGTGATCCGATCCTGAGCAAGAGGCTGCTCGTCAGGCTGATATAATCAGATCTAGTACTCCGAAAAAGGGAGATCGCCCGTGTTCAGGCGGCTTGCGCAGAGACTGATTCTACCGTTGACGCTCATCGTTGTGATCGTGGCGGTGATTTCAGGCCTTATTACAGTACGCAGCCAGGAGCGCCAACTCCTGGACGCGATGATCCTTGGTGCCGACCAACTCTCGCGTGGAATCGCCAGCGCGACGTGGCACGCGATGCTCGCCGACAATCGCGAGGCCGCATATTCGGTGATGCACACCATCGCCGAAAAGCAGGGCATCGATCGCATCCGGATCTTCAATCGCGACGGGCAGGTAATGTACTCGACGGCCCCGGGCGAAGCTGGTCATAAGAAGGTCGATAAGCGCAGCGAGGCTTGTTCCGTGTGTCACTCCACTTTGGAGCCTCAAACCGTGGTGAAGGCGACATCGCGAGCGCGAGTGCTGCAGGCGGAATCGGGTCATCGTTCACTGGTGATGGTGACGCCGATCTATAACGAGCCATCGTGCAGCGACGCTGCCTGTCATGCACATCCGAAGTCGATAAAGGTGCTCGGCGTTCTGGAAGTGGCGCTCAGTATTCAACCGGTGGATCACGAAGTGGCGGACATGAAGCTCCGTGCATTCGCGGTTACCGGAATTGAGATTCTGCTCATAAGCGTCTTTATCTACTTCTTCACGCGCCGATTCGTAACTCGCCCGCTGGAGCAACTCGTGAAGGCGACACATGCGATGGCGGACATGCAGTTGGACGACCCCATCGAACTGCAGGGCGGAAGTCAGGAGATCGAGGAACTGGCCCAGTCGTTCAGCCGCATGCGCCGGCGTCTTCGCGAGTCGCTGGCCAAGCTGAACGAATTTGCCGAGACGTTGGAAGCCAAAGTCACAGAGCGGACTCAGCAACTGCACGCCGCCCAAACGAAATTAATGCAGAGCGACCGGCTCGCGTCGCTGGGCCAGTTGTCGGCGAGCGTGGCCCATGAAATTAACAATCCCGTATCGGGTGTGTTAAACCTGGCGATGCTGATGCAGCGGATACTGAAAGACGACGGAATTCCGCCCGAGCGAATTCCAGAATATCGAAAATATCTGGCTCAAGTTATCGCTGAGACTACGCGTGTAGGAAGAATCGTCTCCGACCTGTTGTCGTTCTCCCGGCGGTCGACGCCACAGCGCAGCCCCGCCGATATTAACCGGATTATCCGCTCCACTCTCTCACTGGTTGCCCACAAGATGAAGATGGCGGAGATCGACATGGCTACCGAACTCGACGAGAGCCTTCCCGCGATCTCGTGTGATAATTCGCAAATCCAACAGGTAGTCTTGAACCTGGTGATGAACGCGGCTGAGTCGATCCATGGGAAGGCGGCGGGCCGGATTATCGTACAAACAAAACTCTCCGGGAGTTGCGACTGGCTGCTACTGACCGTGTCGGATAACGGCGAGGGCATACGCGAGGAAAATCTCGCCAAGATTTTCGATCCGTTCTTCACTACCAAAGCCGAGGGTAAGGGAGTTGGACTCGGGCTGGCTGTTTCATACGGCATCGTGGAGGCGCACGGCGGCGAAGTGGAAGTGAAGAGCAAGGCGGGTGAAGGCACGACGTTTACGGTGAAACTGCCGGTAGTTGCGTCCCCCGAAGCGGCGCGACAGCCACTGCCGGTAGGTGCGGGAACCAACGGTGCGACCCATATGCGTTAGAGCCATTGGTACCGTCATGGACGAAGATTTGGCAGCCATCGAAGTTGGCGTTGCACAGGCGCTGGACCTGGAGACCCGGCGTCTGCATTCGCTTCCGGACCCCGAATTCGCGCTGGATCCCAAGCGTGCCCAGTACAGTTCAGTGGAGGTGATGCGGGCGTTCGCCGCTACCGCACCCACCGGAACATCGAAGATCGTCGGTATCACGAATCGGGATCTATTCATTCCGGTTCTGACTTTCGTGTTTGGTCAGGCCCAACTGGGCGGGCGGTTGGCCTTGGTCTCGCTGGCGCGATTACGGCAGGAGTTTTACTCTCTGCCCGCCGATCACAGCGTACTGGTGGCCCGGGCCGTCAAGGAAGTCGCGCACGAACTCGGCCACACCTTCGGACTCGCGCACTGTCCCGACCGGCGGTGCGTGATGTCGGTATCCACCGATGTGCGCCAGGTTGATGGCAAGCGCCCCACCTACTGTGCGACCTGCGCGTCGATGGTGCGGGAAAGTGAGCAGCAATGAAAGCGAATTGGGAAATTCTCGTTGTCGATGACGAAGAGGTGATGTGCGAATCGCTAGCCGCCTGGCTGCGCGAGGACGGGTACTCGGTGGAGACCGCCAGGGACGGCCGAGAGGCGATGGAGAAGGCTCGTAAACACGACTACGCGATTTCGTTTATCGATTTGAAAATGCCGGGCGGCATGGACGGCATCGAGACAATGATTGAGATCCGGAAGATTCGGCCGGATGCTTCCATCATTATCATCACGGCGTACGCGACGGTGGACACGGCTATCGCCGCCATGAAGGAGGGGGCGCAGGAGTACATAGTGAAGCCCTGTAATCCCGCCGAAATCTCGCTGCTGGTGAGCAGAATCATCAAAGTGAAGAATCTTCAGCGTGAGAATCTTATTTTACGGAAAAAGCTCACGAAGCATTATCACTACCGCGACATCGTCAGCAAGAATGCGAAAATGCACGAGCTACTCGATCTGGTTTCGCAGATCTCCAGCCTCAGAAGCACCGTGCTAATCCGGGGTGACAGCGGAACGGGTAAGGAGCTCATCGCGCGGGCAATCCATTACTCGGGCGATAGGGCCTCCAAGCCGTTCATCGCAGTCTCGTGTGCGGCATTGGCGGAGAATCTTCTGGAATCCGAGTTATTCGGATATGAGAAGGGGGCCTTCACCGGGGCGAACGGACAGCGCAAGGGCAAGTTCGAGATAGCTGACGGCGGCACTATCTTTCTGGATGAAATTGGCGACATCTCCGGGAAATTGCAGGCCGATCTGTTGCGAGTCCTGCAGGAGCGAACCTTCTACCGGCTTGGCGGGAACGAAGAGATTCAGGTGGACGCCCGCGTCATCGCGGCGACACACAAAGACCTGCAACAGGCCGTGCACGAAGGCACGTTTCGCGAAGATCTATATTATCGTTTAAATGTCATTGAGTTGCGGATTCCACCGCTTCGCGAGCGTCGGGACGATCTTCCACTGCTGGCCGAGCATTTTTCGGAAAAGCTGGCGCATGAGCTGAATCGCGATGTGAAGCGGTTCTCCGAAGGCGCGATGCGGCTCTTGATGGATTACGATTGGCCCGGAAATGTTAGAGAGTTAGAGAACGCGATCGAGCGCGCCATGGTTACGTCAAAAGATAGCGTGTTGACAGAGGATGATTTTCGGTTTCTGCAAGCGAAGCAGGAGTCGCGCGGCGCCTGGATTCCCCCGAATCTCACGCTTCAGGATATCGAGAAGGAAGCCATTACAGCGGCCATCCGGCGAACCGGCGGCAACATCAAGGAAGCCGCCGCCGCTCTCGGAATCGACCGTTCGACGATCTACGACAAAATCAAGCGCTACGAGATCGCACGCGCCTGAACACACGTCAGGCATTTAGCAGGAGCCGCGCCGCTGCGTCCGGGTCCTCGTTGAGACGCGAAACCCGTTCAGCCTCGTAGCGCTCCCACGCTTCCACTTCGGGTCCTCTCAGTAGGTGATCCGTCCGAAAGCCCGTCTCCGGCCGGACTCGCAGATACCATCCGTCGCTCCCATCCGCGGTCGCGATCACCTCGCCTGTTACGGGTGACAGGACTCGAAGGTCCCCGGCTTTCCACGCCGTCCCGTTCACGAATACAACCGACCCCACTTCGGGCAACTGAAGCGGTCCACGAATTACACCCCGCGCGGCATCGTCGAGTGTCACGTTATAGGAGCCGTCACCATTCCATTGAGCGCATGCGTGGCCTCGATGGTACAGACGGTCGCCATTGTATTGAGCGTGCCGCGGGTGCTCGGAACACCGACGGCAATCGAACTCATTCGGACACTCCCTAGTGTCGATCTCCCCCGTCAATACGTGCCGGCAGCAGCGGTCGGCTGAAAGGAGATCGGAGAAATCAGAATGCCATTGGATTGCCGCAATACGTTCCGGCGCACCATCTAGAATTCCGCGCACGGCCACTACCGCGAGAGTGCCGGCTACCACCGCGGCGACGCAAAAGAATGCTCCAAGAAAAATCAACATACTGTGGCTCCTAGGATTCGGATAACTCGCGCTCTTGTGGGAAAAGCGGCAAGTACCGGAATGACACCGAGTACAACAGAACTCCGTACGCTACCACCGCCAGAAATGCACCCGTCTCCTGCCAACTGGGCAGATAAGTCATGAATTCGTCGAACGGGAGCGTAGGGGAGGCCAACGTCTGAATCGTCAGGACGAATCGATTCAGCGCGACGCCGCAACAGACCAGTGCCGATGCAGGAATCATCCAACGCAAGTCCGATCGGAGTTTTGGCGTGAGTAGAATCAGCGCCGG
The DNA here is from genome assembly GCA_038322675.1 of Bryobacterales bacterium. Classification (GTDB taxonomy): domain Bacteria; phylum Acidobacteriota; class Terriglobia; order Bryobacterales; family Bryobacteraceae; genus TMP-7. The sequence goes on along the minus strand of JBBQGE010000023.1, from coordinate 48,219 downwards.
CAAGAGTCCAAACAGCACAATTTCAGCTATCAGTATCCAGGTTCCGAATAGCTGGTTGGTATAGAAGCTATGTGCGGAAAACCCGAATTTCGGCGAAGTGTTATTGATCCAGATCAGAGTATCGATGCACTTCAGGGATATGTAAGCACCTACCAGAACTCCGGAAAGCTTTCCGAGTGTCCCGTAGACGTCCCGTGTAACCAGTCGTTTGTGCGATATTCTCTCGACGGTCCAAGTCACCAGCGCGAGGAAGCTCGGCCCGGCGGCGATCGCCGAAAGAATGAACAGGAAGAACGTTGTCGGCCAAATCCCAAGCCCCTCGCGAAAAGCAAACGGGCGTCCGCGCAGGACCCCATATAGCCCGCCCAACGAGCCCTGATGAAACAACGACAGAAATGCCCCGACCGCCGCGAATACCGGCATCACTTTGTGTAACTCGTGCTCGAACACCAGAAGCGACGGCACCTGCTTCAGCCGCCGGTTCTTCATCAGTAGCGGCAGATATTCGATGAGCAACACCGCCAGATAACAGGTTATGCAGAAGGTCACTTCTGTCAGCATCGAGTGGACGTTCGGATACCAGAACGTGTACCACGCCCGCAGCGGTTGCCCGACATCCACCATCAAGATAACGATCGCGCCGCTATAGCAGACAAATCCAACGACCACCGCGGTATTGATGATCGCCCGCAGTTCCTTCCGCTTTATTAGATATAGAAGGAAGCCGCTGAAGAAGGCCCCGGCACCCAGCGCGATCACCGTCAGATCGAGAAATATCCACAGCCCGAACGCAAACCGGTTGTCCATATTGGTCTCGTTGAGACCATATCGAAGGCAGCGGTACGCCGCATAAACGCCGAACGCGAGTAGAGCCATCCACGGCGATAGCCAACTGAGAAACTTCGGGAACGCGCATCGCTTCAATCCGCGCGGAATCCATTGCTCGTCGGCACGATTATGCATGACCAATTCCCTTCTCGGCTAAGTCGCGAATCCATTGACGCTGCGACCGGAAATAGACTTTGGATTTCGTTTCGAGTTTCGCGAGCAGTTGGAATGAATCGGGTTCCGGTGGTTCTTTGTCGATATCCCGGAATGAAATCGCCTGCGTCGGGCACGCTTCCACGCAGGCCGGCACATAGTCCGCTGGGTTAATCTCACGCTTGCCCGCCGCGGCTGCCTTCAATTTCGCCGCGTGATACCGGCCACTGCAGAAATTGCATTTTTCCACAACGCCCCGCATTCGCGGCGACACCTCCGGATTCAGACTTTTCTCCATCCCGGCCGGCCATTCCGGATCCCACCAGTTGAAGTAGCGCGCGTGGTACGGACACGCGGCCATACAGTACCGGCAACCGAGGCACCGCTGCGGCATCTGATCGACAATCCCCGTTTCAGCATCCGTCTCGATGGCGTTCTGCGGGCATACCGATACGCACGGCGTGTGATCGCCGCACTGCTGGCACATGATCGGAAAAAAAGCGGTTCGATTCTCAGGGAACGGCGCCCCATTGTTAGCGCGATAGACGCGCATCCATGTTATGCCGGTGCGGGGCGTCGCGCCTTCATGAGCCGGCGGCACATTATTCTCGACAGCGCAGGCCATCATGCACGCACCACATCCAGTGCATCGGTCCAGGTCGATTACCATTCCATACATCAGCCTTTCCTCGCTTTCGCCGCAGTCACCCGGCCGGCGCATAACTCGGTAACATCGGTTTCGGTGATTTCCAAGAACCCGGGGCGTATTGCTGGATCCGGCAGAACCGATCGCCGTGTTAAACCATGTTGGGTCTCAATCAACAGAGTGGCTTTCGAGCCCACTCCGAGTCGCGCAGCAGTTTCCGGATGCATGCGGACGAGATGTTCCGGAGCGAATAGCCCGGACTCTTCATAGAGCTTCGTAATGAGTGGCGAACCGCGGTCAGGAGCCCGCGCAACGACTAGCAATAATTCCCCGCCCGCCTCCACCTCGCTGGGCGGCACGTTCACAGTTGTCACCGATAACCGCGCCACTTTTGGCCGATAACTCGCCATCAATTCTTGCCGCTGTTTGATCATTTCCGGCGCGGAGACACTCGGGGGCACACGCCCGGATGCCTGCAACATCGCATTCAGGTGATCAATAGCCGTGAACTTCACGACCGGGGCCGGATGCAGCGGTTGCGATACCTGATAGGACGCGACTGCCGAATACGGCGGAGTTTCAACATCCTCTACCAACTCGAACGGTGCCGCGACAGGGAGAACATAATGGGCTTTTTTCGTAAGTCCACTTTCGTGCGGCGCGAACACGACGATGGTGGCGTCCGACGCTAGCCACTGCCGCACGACCGGCCACTCTACCAGTTGATGCGCGCGCGATGCGTCAATGAAAAGCGTGTCGATGGAATGGGGCGCCGCCGCGGCACTCTCGACGCGACGCCATGGCAGCGGCGCTCGCGCCACGATTCCCCCTTCCCGCCCAATCGCCCCGAGATCCACGTTCATCGCGGCAATCGAAGGCCGTCCTTCGGCGTCGACGATCACCGCAGGCTCTTCCAGTTTGGCCCGCTTCAGCGCATCCGCCTCATCCGTAATCCACTGATTCGCCGCGAGCGCCGTCCGCGACTCGACCGCCTCTATCTGAACCACGCGGAGTTCGCCCGTGCGCCATCGCGGCAGCACTCGCGACGGACTCGCCCACCGCTCCAGTACCGGCGCCCCAAAACTGACCAGCGTGCGAGTATGCTCCAGATCGAGACCGAGCGATCCGCGCGGACGTCCCATAAGATCCGCGAGCGCGACGAGAGTCGCTTCATCGCGATCCGGCATGCGCAGATACGCACCGCCGAACGCGTCCGCCGCCTGTGCCAGCAAAGTCGACATCGCCCGGCGTGGCCCCATGTCGAGGATCCCAATCCTGCCGTGAACCGGCACCGTCTTCGGCACCGCTAGAATCCGGCGCGGATGATACGCGACCGTGTGCCCGGCGACGCCACTCGCACAAAGTGCGCCGTCCAACCGCACGGGATGGTTCGCCACACAAGCAGCCCGGATGGCACACCCGGCCGGACAGAGCGTGCAATACGACTCCTTGGTAGTTCGCTCGCCGCGCGGCACCGGTGGAATCCACGACCAGTTCTGCGACCACTTGGCGCTATCGTCAAGTAGACGCCACGGGACGGGAGTTAGCATCGTGCCGCATACACCTCCCGCGGCAATTCGAATAATATCGCGCCGTTCAATGATCATGACATCCTCACTTATGGCAATCGAGACATCCGGCCTTGACACCGCGCTCAGCATGACAGGCTTCACAGCGCGACATTTTGATGGTGCTCTTGCTATAGCCGGTAATCCGATTCAGGCTGACTTGCTGCAATTTGTCCGACTTACCATGCTGGTCGTGGCACTGTTCGCAACGAAGCTTCGCCAGATTCACATGAACGGCGTGCGGAAACCACGCGTTATCGGGCTGGCGCGAATAAACTCCCCAGGGTACGTTGCGCCCTGACGTGACGTACTTCTCCACCAGTAGTTTCTCGTCGGCCGTCGTACCTGCCGGAGCGGCGTGGCAGCCCGCGCACTTATCCACCACCGGGATTCCGCTGAAGCTGCCGTCAGCCAGCAGCGTATGGCAGTCTTCGCATTTCATTCCCGCTTTCTCGGCGTGCACCTGATGACTGAACTGCAATGGCTGCGCGGTTTGGCGATAGATAGCTCGCGGCCACCCGTACCACCCGGCAGCTAGTGCAAATGTCATTCCGACGGCAAAGAAGAGAGCGCCTCGAAACATCGAATCACCTCGAAAAGAATTCGTGATAAAAGCGGGCCGACTGATCGCGATCAAGATATCGAACTACTCCGGGTGTGAACTGTCCGCCGTCGGCCGACCCGGCGAATTCATGTACAAATAGCGACATCCGGTCGAGTTCGGATTGCATCCACCCCACCGCATCTTCGCCACCCCGATGCAGACCCGCTGTCACATCCACGCATTCACCCGGCGCGACGCGGCATTCGAACAACCAACCCCAACGATACGGATCGGCCGTGAGTTTCGACGGGTTCGCTCGTAGGTACGTATTCGTGCCCTGGATCATCAGGCGATGAGGAAACACCAGGTGGTAATCCTTGTCGCCGGCCCCCAGAGTCACCGCCGGCGGCGCCACTCCTCGCGGCGTGAGATACGTGATGCGGTCCACTTCGCCGAGCACGCGCGACAGCAGTCCGTCGATTCCAACATGCAGGACCCCGTCTTCGGAAACGTCGAGCCACATGTGGTTCTGAGCGTAGTGCAGCCATTCAGGAACGGCGATTCCGTCGACCCGGGGAACGTCCGAATCGTCCGGATGCGCCATGCTGATGTAAAGATCGCAGTAGTGGAACGACGCCGACCCACAGCGGCTGAGAAGGGCCTCGCTGAACGGGATGAACTTCGGGACCGGCGCGGCTGAACAGTATTGAACCAGCGATTCGTCCAGGAATGGACACTGCCCCGTCCCACCTGGATCGGGCGCGCTCGCATAGATCGGACATTGCTCGTACGCCTGCGACGAACACCGCTCCAGTGAAAGATTCTCAGGGTTACGGACGACTAGCTTCCGCACCAGCGAGTGCCGGCAACTATCTACCACCGTTTCATGTAGGAAAGGACACTGCATGGCGGCGCCTCCCGTTACTACTTCTTCTCCTCAGGGGGTTGAATGGGCTCTCCGCCATCGGCCATCATCAGGCCGAGTTCGGGAACCTGGATCGAGTGGTCGTCGAAGACAAAATGACGCCGTTCAGCCGCCCGCACACGCAGGTGCGCCATAACATCGTGGAAAACGGCTGAACCGACGGCCAACAAAGCAATCGCCGCGACGATGCCAAGCATCGCGTTAGTCCCGTTGAGCCAGGCTTCGTCGGAAATGAGTAGTGCGAACATTTGGAACCTCCGGCATTGGTGAATGCAGGTGCCTGGCCGTTCGTTAAGTAATTGAGGAGATTGGAACGGGCTGTTCCTCTGTGCCGGATTCGCCAACTCAGCGCGTCGGCAATTCCGTCACGGACGAGCACGACCTAATTCTGCGATGGGCGCGGTGATCGTCGGGGGACCGCCATTGCTCACTCGTGCCCCTGCCGGCGGCGGCGCGGACCGCATCGTCCACCTGCTCCAGTTTGTCCGGCAGACGATCCGCGGGCATCCCAGGGAGCACGAAAACAAACTCGTCGCCGCCCATACGCCCCACGTAATAATGCTCGCGGCAAGACAATCGGAATGCTTCGGCAACCTCTTCAGGACCTGATTGCCGACCAGGTGCCCCTGGTGGTCGTTGATCCGCTTAAAGCCGTCGAGGTCGAATCCCAGGAATAACGCCGTCGCATTCGGCAAGCCCGTCAAACCATCGACGCGTGCCCTCGTATTCGCATCCTGGTACGACAGCGCATTCTCGACCGCGATGGAGATCTTCGAAGCCAGAGCCAGCGCGATGCGGAGATCGTCTCTCGAGAAGGCGTCCTTTCGGCCTCCACAGAGTTTGGACCACCGCGGAAGCGGCCGCAATGAACACCACTTCCGGACCCGTCAACTGGGTGATCGCAAAGAAAATGAACACTGCGTTCACCGACAACGTTCCGGTGATCATCGGCAGTTTGACACATGTTGATATCGTCCGTCTCTCTCAAACCTTTACAGTAGAGCGAGGTAGGGTCCAAACTCACCGTCCGCTGCCGAACAATTTACGCCCCCAAGTCGACGCACACGACGCCGCCGAGATATAACTCAAATATGCTGAAACTCGGATTCGTCAGTGCCATCCTGCCCGACCTCTCTCTCGACGAGGTGTTGTCCTTTGCTTCGTCCGCAAAATTCGACTGCATCGAGGTAATGTGCTGGCCCAAAGGCAAAGCGGAACGCCGCTACGCCGGGGTCACGCACGTCGACGTCGCCGGACTCTCCTCCGGCGAGGCTGCGCGCATACGAGAAAAATTCGGGGCCGCCGGAGTCGAGATCAGCGGACTCGGCTACTACCCCAATCCCCTCGTACCCGATGCCGCCGAAGCCCAGGTCTATATCGACCACCTCAGAAACGTCATCGAGGCCGCGCGCCTGCTTGGCGTCGGAGTGGTGAACACGTTCGTCGGCCGCGACCACACAAAATCGGTCGACGATAACTGGCCCCGATTCCTCGAGGTGTGGCGCCCCTTGATTGCATTCGCTGAAGCCAACGGGATTCGCATCGGTATTGAGAACTGCCCCATGCTGTTCACCCGCGATGAATGGCCCGGTGGGAAAAATCTCGCGACCACTCCCGCTATCTGGCGCCGCATGTTTAACGATATTCCGAGTAAATCATTCGGCCTGAATTTCGATCCATCACATTTCATTTGGCAACAGATGGATTATCTTGCTGCCATCCGCGAATTTGCTCCCCGAATCCACCATGCCCATGCCAAGGACGCGCGCATCGATCGGGAGCGGCTCAACCACGTGGGAATCCTGGCGCATCCGCTGGAATACCACACGCCAAAACTGCCCGGGTTGGGCGATGTCCATTGGGGCCAATATATTTCGGTTCTGGGCGACTCTGGTTATTCGGGCCCGGTCTGCATCGAAGTTGAAGACCGCGCCTATGAAGGATCGGTAGAGAATCGGAAAGCCTCTCTCACTCAGAGCGGCCGCTATCTCCGGCAGTTCATTCCATAACTGTTATCCTGATAGTAGGAGTTAGTGTATGCAACAAAAGTTTCAGGGTGCGTCGCGAAATAATGCGCCCGTCAAACCCATCCCCTCGTCGCCCCCACGGCCGACACAGTCATCGAGTCCGAAACCGGCCGTGAAGCCGAAGAAGAGCTGAGTTTCAAAGAGTGAGCCGGCGAAGCCGGAGAGCGTTCGAGATGACCGACACTGAACTGAAGGTCATCGCCGCGCTCGCAATCATCGGACTTAGAACGAGACCCAGAAACGGATAGAGAGCCCCGGCTGCGATCGGCACGCCGATAGCGTTATAGACGAATGCAAAGAACAGGTTCTGCCGTATGTTTCGCATCGTCGCCTGGCTGAGTCGGCGCGCTCGGGCAACACCCCGCAGATCGCCGCTCACCAGAGTCACCCCCGCGCTCTCCATCGCGACATCCGTCCCCGTTCCCATCGCGAGTCCCACATCCGCTTCGGCCAGTGCGGGCGCATCGTTTACCCCGTCGCCCGCCATGGCGACAATCCGCCCTTGCCCGCGTAACCGCCGGATCGCATCGCGCTTCTGATCGGGCAGCACCTCCGCTTCCACTTCATCGATCCCCAGCTTCCGTGCGACCGCGGCGGCCGTGGTCCGGCTATCGCCAGTGAGCATCACCACCCGCACACCCGCCTCGTGCAGCAGCCGGATCGCCTCCGCGGTCGATGGCTTGATCGGATCGGCGACGCCAAGCAGTCCCGCCGAGCGCCCGTCGATGGCCACCTGCATCACCGTTTGACCTTCGGTTCGAAGCGCCTCCCCGTCATCGGAAGGCTCCACCTGAAGCGATTGCATCAGCCGCGCATTGCCCACCGCCACCCGGCGCCCATCCACGACGCCCGTAATTCCCTGGCCCGTAACCGACTCAAAATCGGAAACAGATAGAAATTCCAGACCCCGCTTCTCAGCCCCGTTCATGATGGCCGCCGCAAGGGGATGCTCGCTCGACCGCTCCAGGCTGGCCGCCAGTTGCAGCAGCGTCGCTTCCGAGATCCCGCCACTCGGCCGGATCGTGATCAGTTCCGGTTTGCCCTCCGTCAGCGTGCCGGTCTTATCCACCACCAGCGTATCCACCTTCTCGAGCATCTCCAGCGACTCCGCATTCCGAATCAACACGCCCGCCTGCGCGCCGCGCCCAGTGCCGACCATGATCGACATTGGAGTCGCCAGCCCGAGCGCGCACGGGCACGCAATAATCAGTACCGCGACAGCACTCACCAGAGCATGTGCCATTCGCGGCTCCGGTCCGAATAGAGCCCACGCGCCGAACGCCACCACGGAAGCGAAGATCACCGCGGGCACAAACCATCCTGCGACACGGTCGGCCAGCCTCTGAATCGGCGCTCGAGTCCGCTGCGCTTCGCTCACCATGCGCACAATCTGCGACAGCATCGTATCGGCGCCCACTCGCTGCGCCTCGAATACGAACGTGCCCGTCCCGTTCACAGTGCCGCCCGTCACCTTGGCCCCGGGCGTCTTCTCCACCGGAATCGGCTCGCCCGTAATCATCGATTCGTCTACCGAGCTGCGCCCATCCACCACTTCGCCATCCACCGCGACCTTCTCGCCGGGCCGCACGCGGACGCGATCCCCTGCCGCGATGCGATCGACAGCAACATCCTCTTCCACGCCGTTGTCGCGTACCAGTCGCGCGGTCTTCGGTGCCAGCCCCAGCAGTGCGCGGATGGCACTCGATGTCTGGCTGCGCGCTCGCAATTCCAGCACCTGCCCCAGCAGAACCAGCGTGATGATCACCGCGGCCGGCTCAAAATACACCGGCACTTCGCCATTCAAACTGCGGAACGACGCCGGGATCAACTGCGGAAATAACAGCGCGAACACGCTATACAAGTACGCCGAGCCCGTGCCCAACCCGATCAGCGTGAACATGTTCAGGCTGCGATTGCGAATCGAGAACCAGGCACGCTCGAAGAATGGCCACCCACCCCATAGCACCACGGGTGTCGCAAGCGCGAATTGAATCCACGGCGACGCCGTCATGCCCACCGCGCTCATCAGCGGATCGCCCGGCAGGAAGCTCGAAACCATCCACGCGAGAATCGGTACAGTCAAGGCGACGCTAATCCAGAATCGCCGCGTCATGTCGATGAGTTCCGGATTCACCTCTTCCGCGGCCACTTCCCTCGGCTCCAGCGCCATCCCGCACTTGGGGCAGGAACCAGGTTCCTGCCGCACGATCTCCGGATGCATCGGACACGTGTACTCAGTCCGGGTCTGCGGCGCCGTCAACGTCGCTGGTTCCAACGCCATGCCGCACTTGGGGCATGCGCCCGGGCCTATCTGATGGACCTCCGGATCCATTGGACAGGTGTACTCCACCGCGGCACTCCCGGCCGGTGGCGCCGGTTGTGGCTCGAGATACCGCTGGGGATCCGCTTTGAACTTCTCGACACACGACGGATGGCAGAAGTAATATGTCACCCCGTCATGCTCCACCGATCCCGCCGCATCCTCGGGCGCGACATCCATACCGCAAACAGGATCGCGATGCACCGCCGCCCCCACGTACTGCGCCGGGTCAGCCCGAAACTTCTCGAGACACGCCGCATGGCAGAAGTAATACGTCACCCCGTCATGCTCCACCGACCCCGCCGCATCCGCGGGCGCAATCGTCATCCCGCAAACCGGGTCGATAACCTCATTCGCGGTCGAGTGCTCGCGATCCATCCCGATATCCCCCAAACTCAGGCCGTCGCGTACTGCGCGGGGTTCTGATCGAATTTATGCTTGCAACCAGCGCAGCAGAAATAATAGGTCTTGCCCTGATACTCGCTCGTGCCAGCCGCCTTATTCGGGTCCACCTGCATTCCGCAAATCGGATCCTTCTCCATGCCTGTCACCTCCTCTACCACTATGGTGCATTATTGTCCTGCACGCCGCATCCAGGCTCATTCCAGAGCATTGTTATCATGAAAGAAATGTGGCCAGTTGCGATCGGGAGCCTGGCTGCCGCAGCCGGTGCTATGGCGTATGCCGTTCGCTCGCCGCGGTCGTCGCTCCTTGCGCCGTCAGTGTATCAGGGCGTCTCCGAACGCCGGTCCATCGCGCTTACATTCGACGACGGTCCTAGCGAATCCACGCCGGCTGTGCTCGAACTACTCGCCCTCTACGGCGCGCACGCCACGTTCTTTCAATGCGGCGCGAACGTGCAGCGAGTCCCGTCCATTGCGCGGGCAGTGGCCCAGGCCGGCCACGAAATCGGCAATCACACCCACTCCCACCCGATGCTCCAATTCAAGTCTCCCGAATTCATGTACGCTGAAATGCGGGATGCTCAGCACGCAATCGAGGATTGCGCGAACGTCCGGCCCGTTCTGTTTCGACCGCCCTTCGGTGTGCGCTGGTTCGGACTGGGCGGCGTCCAGCGCCGGCTTCTGCTAACCGGCGTGATGTGGTCCGGCATCGGGCTCGACTGGAAACTCCCGGTTGAGGCAGTCGCGGCAAGGTTGCTTCGGGCCACCAGGCCGGGCGCCATCCTCTGCCTCCACGACGGGCGGCAGACTCGGGTCGATCCGGATGTGGGCGTCACTCTCGATACAATACGAAGATTGCTGCCCATCTGGGCCGGCCAAGGATACCATTTCGAAACGGTGACTCAGATTCTATGCAAGACGAACTAGGCAAACGAGTGATCGCAGTGATGGCCGCCACCCAGCACATCCCGGAAGAGAAGATCACCATGGAGAGCACGTTCCAGGAACTCGGAATCGACTCACTCGACGGCATCAACATCCTGTTTGCGCTCGAGAGCGAGTTCGACATCGACATCCCCGACGAGGCCGCGAAACGGATTCAGACCGTGCGCGACATGGCAAACGGCGTGCGTGAGTTGGTGAAGGCCAAGCAGGCTGCCACGAGCTCTCCCGCGAGCGCGTAGATGCAGCGCCGCGTAGCTGTCACCGGACTCGGCGTCGTTTCGGCAGCAGGACTGAACCTTCACGATTTCTGGACTTCCATGCGCGAGGGCCGGTCCGCCATCGGACCCCTGACCAGCGTCGCTCCCGGTGAGGTTCGATTCCCCAATGGCGCCGAAATCGCGGGCTTCGATCCCGATCGCTACTTCGATGCCAAAGAGGCGCAGTTACTGGACCGCTTCGCTCAATACGGCGTCGCAGCCGCTCGCGATGCCATCACCGACGCAGGTCTCGAGTTCACCGCGGAGCAGAAGGAGCAGACGGCGATCGTCACCGGTTCCTGTCTGGGCGGCAAAGCCACCGAGGAGGCCGGATACGCCCAGCTATACCGCGACAAGAGCACGCGCTTCAATCCGCTGAGCATTCCCCGCGCGATGAGCAACGCCGCGGCCAGCCGCATTTCGCTCGAATACGGGATCGTGGGCCCGGCCTATACCATCAGCACGGCATGCTCATCTGCGAATCACGCGATCGGCCAGGCCTTCTGGATGGTGCGGAACGGCGGCGCCGACATCGCCATCGCGGGTGGTAGTGAGGCCGTGTTCGTCCCGGGCGTGCTGCATGCATGGGCGGCCATGCGCGTCGTGTCTCCGGACACGTGCCGTCCATTCTCGAAGGACCGCCGCGGCCTGATTCTCGGCGATGCCGGCGCGATGCTCGTGCTGGAACCCCTCGACGCGGCCCGAGCCCGAGGTGCCCGGATCTACGGCGAGATCGCAGGATTCGGCATGTCGTCCGACGCGCACCACATCACGCAGCCATCGGGCGAAGGTGCCGCGCGCGCGATGCGAAGTGCGCTCGTCGACGCATCACTCGCAATCGAAGACATCGGCTACATCAACGCGCACGGCACCGGAACGCAGGCCAACGATGCCACCGAGTCCGCCGCCATTCGCAGCGTGTTTGGCGCCCACGCCAATCACCTGCTGGTGAGTTCCACGAAATCGATGCACGGGCACACCCTTGGAGCGGCGGGAGCCATTGAAGCCATCGCCACCCTGATGGCTCTGCATTGCGGCGACATTCCGCCCACTGCCAACTACACCGTGCCCGACCCGGCCTGCGACCTCGACGTCGTCCCCAATACCGGCCGCCGCGCCCACGTCTCCGCAGCGCTTTCGAACTCCTTTGCGTTCGGTGGCCTCAACGCCGTCCTCGCCTTCCGCCGGACTTGAATCATGCGACTCCTATTGCTATTCACGCTTCTCAGCACTGCCGCCTTCTCCCAGACGTATGACCTGCTACTAAAGAGCGGCCATGTTATCGATCCGAAGAACGGCATCAGCGCGATTCGCGATGTCGCCATCTCCGGATCCAAAATCGCCGAAGTCGCTCCGAACATCGCCGCCGCGAAAGCTCGCAAGGTCGTCGATGTCCATGGCCTCTACGTCACCCCCGGCCTGGTCGACATCCATGTCCATGTCTACGCGGGCACCGGCGAAAAAGGCCAGTACACGGGCGACCTCAGCGTCTATCCCGACGGCCACACGTTCCGCACCGGCGTGACCACCGTCGTCGACGCCGGAACCTCCGGCTGGCGCAATTTTCCCGACTTCCGCCAGCGCGTCATCGATCGCGCCAAGACCCGCGTGTTCGCCCTCATCAACATCGTCGCCCACGGCATGTCCGGCGAGGACACCGTCGAGCAGGATACCTCCGAGATGGATCCGAAAGCTGCGGCCGAGATGGCGATGCGCAATCGGGACGTAGTCGTCGGCTTCAAATCGGCCCACTTCCATGGTCCCGAATGGACCTCGGTGGAACGCGCCATCGCTGCGGGCGAAATCGCGAAGATGCCCATCATGGTGGACTTCGGCATCTTCCGCCCCGAGCGGCCGTACGAGGAACTCGTGACCCGGAAACTACGGCCCGGAGACATCTCCACGCATTGCTACCGCGACTCCGTGCCGATGCTCGACGCCAAGGGCCATCTCCGGCCGTATCTGCTCGAAGCCCGCAAACGCGGCGTGATTTTCGATGTCGGCCACGGTGGCGGTAGCTTCGCGTTCCGCCAAGCCGTACCCGCTATTCGTCAGGGCTTTCCGCCCGACTCCATCTCCACCGACCTGCACGTGAACAGCATGAACGGCGGCATGAAGGACATGCTGAACCTGATGTCGAAGTTCTTGAACATGGGGCTCACGCTCGATGACGTAATCCGCCGCTCCACCTGGAATCCGGCGCGCGAAATCCATCACGAAGAGATCGGTAACCTCTCGGTTGGAGCCCCCGCCGACGTCGCGGTCCTACGCGTTCTTCGCGGCGATTTCGGATTCACCGACGCATACGGCGCCCGCCTCAGCGGCAATCGGAAACTCGAAGCCGAACTGACGGTTCGCGACGGCAAAGTGGTCTGGGATCTGAACGGCATCACTCGCCCCGACTGGACCAAGTTGCCCAGCGACTACACCACACCCCACGAGCCCTGGGACGCGACCATCGTCGAGCCGCCTCACAAGCGTTAACCTCGAACCGCCGGCTTTTTGCTAAACTCGGCACCCGGAGGCCATCATGAGTCAACCCGCACAGATCTCCATCGGAATCGCCGGACCGCCCTCATTCTCCACACCGGAGGAAGAACGCCGCCATCGCAAACAACGGCTCGCCGCCGGGTTCCGGCTCTTTGCGCGATTTGGATACGACGAAGGCGTCGCCGGCCACATCACCGCCCGCGACCCCGAACGCCTCGATCATTTCTGGGTCAATCCCTTCGGTATGCACTTCTCGCAGATCCGCGCATCCGACTTGATTCTGGTGAACCACCGCGGCGAGGTCGTCGAAGGCCGCCATCCCGTGAACCGCGCCGCATTCGCCATCCACTCGCGCGTGCATGCCGCCCGGCCCGAGGTAACCGGCGCCGCCCACGCCCATTCCATGTACGGCAAATCCTGGTCCACGCTCGGCCGCTTGCTCGATCCTCTCACGCAAGACGCCTGCGCATTCTTTGAAGACCACTCCTTGTTCGACGATTACACCGGCATCGTGCTCGCCACCGAGGAAGGCGACCGCATCGCCCAAGCCCTCGGAAATGCCAAAGCGGCAATCCTGCGCAATCACGGATTGCTCACCACCGGCCGCACCGTCGACGAAGCTGTCTGGTGGTTCATCACCATGGACCGCACCTGCCAGTCGCAACTCCTCGCCGAGGCCGCGGGCAAGCCCATCTCCATCGACCGCGAGAACGCTCTGCTGACACGCAGCCAAGTCGGTTCGCACGACGCCGGATGGTTCCAGTTCCAACCCCTCTGGAACTGGATCACGCGCCTCGAGCCGGATCTTCTGGACTAACCGATGCTCATCCGCGCGGCCGTGATCGGCGATGTCCCGGTGATGCTCACCATGCTGCAGGAGTCCGCCCGAGACCAGGGATTCCCGCATGAAGTCGCCGTGGGCGCGGACGATCTGCGCGCCGACGGCTTCGGTCCGCATCCCCGATTCCACACACTCATCGCCGAGGTGGATGGCACACCCGCGGGACTCGCCATCTTCTTCGTCAACTACTCCACCTGGATCAGCCGGCTCGGCCTGTACCTCGAAGACCTCTACGTCCGCCCGCCCTACCGTTCGCAGGGCGTCGCGGGGGCACTGCTGTACCGATTGGCGGCCATCGCCAAAAGCGAAGGCTGCGGCCGCTTCCAATGGATGGTCCATCGTGAAAACCACCGAGCCATTCAGGTCTACGAATCCGCCGGCGCCAGAGCCGCTGACGACTGGCTCATGATGATGGTCAAAGGTGCGGATCTCGACGCACTCGCGGCGCGGGATGGTACATGAGTACGGCACGCGAGATCTTCAGCTCTCTCGGCGCCTACCTCAAAGCACAGCTCCAAAATGCGATCGTCCTGGTGCTGCTGTTCGTGGTGGCGTTCGCGATCACCGGCGTGCCCTGGTGGCCTCTCACCGGCTTACTTTGCGGACTGGTAAATCTGATTCCGCACCTGGGTCCCGTAGTTGCGCTGGGCCTCGCACTGTTGTTCAAATACGCCGTCTCTACTACGGACCTGGTGCCGCTGATCTATGTCGGCGCGGCTTGGCTAGTGATCCAGATCGTCGACGGATTCGTGCTCTCGCCGCGTGCGGCCGGACGAGCGGGCGTGAATCCGTTCCTGTCGATTCTCATCACACTCGCCGCGGGTCTCCTGTTCGGACCCATCGGAATGTTAGTGGCGGTGCCTATCGTCGCCGTCATTCTCGTCATCATGCGCGCCGTGCGAAAGAAACCGGCCACGGCGCCGTAACGTTTCGCCTGCTCAAAGGTTATACCGACGGACGATGCTGCGATCCACGCAACCGGATGAACGCACTCTCGTTGAGTCCGCGCAGCGCGATCCCAAGCGCTTCGCGGATCTCTACGAGTTGCACTTCGACCGGATTTACGCCTACATCCTGCATCGTGTCCGCGATCGCGCCGAAGCGCAGGATCTGACATCGGAGGTGTTCCACCGCGCCCTCGCCAACATCCGCCGGTTCGAGTGGCGTGGAGTATCGTTCGCAGCGTGGTTGTACAAAATGGCCGCCAACGCGATTGCAGATCGCGGCGCGCGCGTATCTCGCGAATCGGGCCCGATGTCCGATCCAGTCGCCGAAGCCGGCCTCGACGAAGCCGAGGATGCGGCTAGGGTCTTCCGGTTGGTTCGCGATCTGCCGCCCGATCAACGGCGTGTTCTGGAACTACGGTTCGTCGAGGAGAAAAGCATTCGCGAGATCGCGGCGGAACTCGACCGGAGCGAGGGTGCCATCAAGCAACTGCAGTTTCGCGGGCTCGAGAATCTGCGGGCTCGAATAGGGGAATCGCATGGCTGAGCGCGAACCAATCGACAGACTCGAGCAGGCGCTGCAGTCGATGCTCGCCGGCGCGGCGCCCGATATGGGCGACACGCCGTTTGCCGAACTGGTACGCATCGCGTCGGCTCTGCGGCAGATGCCACGGGAAACGTTCCGGTCGGCTTTGAAGGATGACTTACTCGAGGCGGCGAGATCCGCCAGGAAGGACAGCACAATGATAACTGGAGTGAAGGCAGTTCCGGAAGGTTTCCGTACCGTGACACCGTACCTGCGCGTGCAGGGCGCGGCGGAAATGATCGATTTTCTCAAGCAGGCGTTTGGAGCCATAGAGGCGATGCGCGTCAACCGGCCCGACGGCACCATCATGCATGCCCAGATGCGAATCGGCGACTCGGTCTTGGAGTTGGCCGATTCTACGCCAGCGCCTTTCGCGCTGCATCTCTACGTGACCGATGCCGATGCCGTGTACGCAAAAGCTGTCGAGGCCGGCGCCACGGCGTTGTACCCTCCTCGCGACCAGCCCTACGGCGATCGCGAAGGTAGCATCCGCGATGCTTGGGGCAACAACTGGTACGTTGCCACGCATCGTGCCGGGACCACTTACAAGCCCGAGGGACTCGGCACGCTAACGCCCTATTTGCACCCGAAAGGCACCGCCGGTTTCATCGATTTCCTGGAGCGTGCCCTGAATGCGCAAGTTGTCCAACGGGACGATTCGCCCGACGGAACCATCGTGCATGCAAACGTACAAATCGGCGACGCCATCATAGAAATGGGCGAGGCTCACGCTGAGTGGCAGCCCATGCCCGCGATGCTGCACGTGTACGTGGATGATGCCGATGCCTGGTACCGCCGTGCCATCGAAGCCGGCGCACAGTCGCTTGAGGAACCGAAAGACCAGCCTTACGGCGAACGCAGCGGGGCCATCGTGGACTCGCAAGGAAATCAGTGGTATCTGGCGACCCGCACCGAGAATTATCACGCCTAAGTCTGCTCGGTAAACTCGCGAGCGGAGTCTGCCCTCTACTAAACAGACTCCGCTCGCAGAACCGCTCAAGCGCGCCGTTTTCGCCGGGCAAAAATCAGCCCAGCTAGACCGGAGCCAAGCAGTAGGAACGTCGTGGGCTCAGGAACCCCGCCCGGCGCGACCACGATACCCCCACCGTTATTGATGCTATCCGGCGAACTCTCCAGCGAAAAAAATGTGGCCGCGCCGTCCGCCATTCCGGAGATAACTACATCGCCCGATGTTCCGTCTGGACTTATATTCGCAAATGTATTCAGCGGGCCTTCGTACCCTGTGGCCGCCGCCCCGCAGTACACATCGGCGGTGTAAACGCAGATGCCGTCTCCGTCGAACGCGAAAATGCCTCCTCCATTACCTGAGCCAGTCAGATGAATCGACCCGGAGAAAATCGACCCAGAGCTATTGACCACACCGACCAAAGC
Organism: Bryobacterales bacterium; assembly: GCA_038322675.1. Taxonomy (GTDB): domain Bacteria; phylum Acidobacteriota; class Terriglobia; order Bryobacterales; family Bryobacteraceae; genus TMP-7. The sequence goes on along the minus strand of JBBQGE010000023.1, from coordinate 31,349 downwards.
GTCGTCGCTGCCATCGTAGGCGGCCGCCCCGGGTACCGCTGCCCCAGTTACCGATCCACCACCTCCAATGGTCAGGATGAACGCACAATCACTGTTCGTGTTACCCGTCGTCGGGCAAATTGGGCCCGCGTAGATGGCTGGCACGACAGACAAAAAAACGACCGTTGCAAGCAATCCGCGAATGGATCTCACAGTTCCTCCTTGCATGTTGTTTAACGCGAAGTCCCAGACTCCGCGCCCAAACATATTGACAGAACCGGACCTTAGCTTCAAGAGAAATCAACAGCTAGCTAGCGGCTAATCAGCAACTCACAAACAGGATAATCGGCCAAACGATCTAACTTAAAGCCGGTGCGATATATATCTCGCCTTACCTTAATAGTGGTTATGACTACACGATGAATTGGGATCCGGTACTTAACCCTGGGACGGAAGGACCGGGCGCTGGCAGCGGTTTCCAGCCAGGTCATCCTGCTTTCTATAATGGGACATGTCTTCCGCAACCGCGACCGTGGCGCCTCCCGAACTGATCGCCAAGTATGAGCCAGTCATCGGGCTGGAAGTTCACGTCCAACTCGCCACGAATTCGAAGATCTTCTGCGGCTGTGCCACCAGTTTCGGAGCGCCTCCGAATTCGAACGTTTGTCCCGTGTGTCTGGGGCTTTCCGGCGCGCTTCCCGTGTTGAACCGCCGCGCCGTGGAGATGGCCGTTCGAGCGGGACTCGCGCTGCACTGCCGCATCAACACCGTCTCGCGATTCGCCCGCAAGAACTACTTCTATCCCGATCTGCCGAAGGGCTACCAGATCTCGCAATACGATCAGCCTCTGGCCGAACACGGCTTCGTCGATGTCGAAGTGACAGGGCAGCCGAAAAGGCGGATCGGCATCACGCGCATCCACATGGAGGACGATGCGGGCAAGAGCATCCACGACGGCTTCCGCGATTCGGACCAGTACACCTATGTCGATCTGAATCGGACCGGTACGCCGTTGATCGAGATAGTGACGGAACCCGACATGCGCAACTCCGATGAGGCCTACGAGTTCCTCACGCAGTTGAAGCAAGTGCTGCAGTACATCGGGTGCTCGACCTGTGACATGGAGAAAGGACACCTGCGCTGCGATGCTAACGTGTCGGTGCGATTGAAGGGCTCGGAGAAGTTCGGAACCAAGGCCGAGGTGAAAAACCTAAACTCATTCCGGTTCCTGCGAAGCGCGCTGGATTACGAAATCGGCCGCCAGGTTGCGGTGATCGAAAGCGGCGGGCGCGTGCAGCAGGAGACGCGGTCGTTCAATCCCGACACGAGCGAGACCACCGGCATGCGCAGCAAAGAGCACGCCCACGACTATCGTTATTTTCCGGAGCCGGACCTGGTGCCGCTCGAGGTGAGCGGAAAGTGGCTGGAGCGGATCAAGTCGGAGACGGTGGAACTTCCGGCCAGCCGACGGGAGCGGTTCATGAAGGAGTACGGACTCCGCGAGTACGATGCCGGCGTGCTGACGGCGACGCGCGCCATCGGCGACTACTTCGAGCAGGTGGCGAAGGCTTCCGGCGATGCGCGGGCAGCGGCGAATTGGGTGATGGGCGACCTGATGGGCGCGCTCAATACGGCAAGCCGCGACATCGCGGACTCCCCGGTAGCAGCGTCCAATCTGGGCGAGTTGATCGCGATGGTGAGCAACGGGGAGATCTCGGGCAAGCAGGCCAAGGATGTGTTCGCGAAGATGCTGGAGGGCGGCGAGCCTGCGAGGACCATCGTCGATCGCGAGGGTCTGAAGCAGATCAGCGACACCGGTGCTCTCGAGAAGATTGTGGACGATGTGATCGCTGCGAATCCGAAGCAGGCGGAGCAGTACAAGGGCGGGAAGACATCGGTCCTCGCCTTCTTCGTGGGTCAGGTGATGAAGGCGAGCCGGGGCCAGGCGAATCCAGCCGCGGTGAACGAGATCCTCCGCCGGAAGTTATAGGCGGTTACTGCTTGTCTTGTTTCGCTCGATCGCGGCGCTTCTTCACTTCCTGTGCAATCAGGACGGCGGCCACGCCGGCAAAGCCCGTCACGGCCCAGACTGCTATCAAGCGGCCGGTCTTGTCCGGCACCGGTGGGGGCAGTTCGACAATCCCGGTGGCATCCGCGCGCACGGGTTGGTGCGAATACCGGCCTTGCGCCGGAGGCAGCAGAGCGGCGGCAAACGCTTGGAACTGGCCATCCGTGCCGGGTCCGGAGATCGGCCATCCGTGACCCGCGCCGACCATCGACGGGTGCAGCTTCGCGAGTTCATGCACCGAGCCGATGGCGGCGTCCCAATCCACGGTGAACGGTGACGGCGGGCGGTAGAATTCGGGCTTGCGCGTCACCATGGTGTAGGGATTGTCCTGATTCACCGTGGTCAACGCGTCGCCTGCCAGCAATACCCGGTCCTGGTCACGGAACAGCGAAACGTGGCCATGGGTATGGCCTGGGGTATGAATCCAGTGCCAGGCCGGAAGCGACGGCACGGAACTGTCAGCCGGAAGAGGACGAACGCGATCGCCGAAATCGTAGCCCTTGGACGGCATCAACCGGGAGGCGAATCCGATCATGCCTCCGACCGTAGGGTCCTTCGGCGCGAAGTTCGATTTGCCGGTGAGATAGGGCAATTCGAGTTCGTGCGCGAAAATCGGAACGTCCCAGAGCTTCGACAACTCCAACGCATTGCCGGCGTGGTCCCAATGCCCATGTGTGAGAATGATCGCTTCGGGGCGCGTGCCGGGACCGAATCGCTGCTCGACGTTGCGGCGGATGGAGCCGGCGAAGGTGGGGAGTCCGGTATCGACCAGGACCCAACGCTCCGCCGTGCCCACCATGTAGGAGTTCGAGAACAGAGTACGGAGGCGGTAAATGTCATCCGTCAGCAAATCCCGTGATCGCGTGATGCGCTCTAAATCGTCCAAGCTCATACCTGTAGGATACGGCCCGAAGCATCCGGCGTCGGGGATGTTGGCGGAATTGCGGCGGGTGGTGGCGCGGATTCCCCGAGGCAAGGTGGCAACGTACGGCGCTGTCGCGGAGGCTGCCGGATATCCAGGCGCTGCCCGCCAGGTGGCCTGGGCGCTGCATAACAACTCTCAAGCACTGCCGTGGCATCGGGTGCTGGGGGCCGGCGGCAACATCCGGCTGCCGGGTGCGTCGGGACTCGAGCAGCGGCTGCGGCTGGAGCAGGAAGGCGTCGCGTTTAGGGGACGGCGCGTCGACATGGAGCGGCACGCGGCGAAACTCGTAAAGAAGAGTGCCGAGGATCTATAATCACGAGATCATATGATTTTCCGAGCGCCGAAGGTCCTGGCTATTGTTGTGCTCGCGATGGTGGTGCAGGCTCAGCCGATCAAACATGTCGTGGTGTTCGGCGTGGACGGTCTTAGCGCCAAGGCCGTGGATCCACAACGCACGCCGAACATGCAGAAGCTGATGAAGCGGGGGAGTTATACCCTGCAGGCTCGCGCCGTGCTGCCCACTGTCAGCAGTCCCAACTGGGCCGCAATGATCATGGGCGCCGGGCCCGACTTCACTGGAATCACGACGAACGACTGGCAGCCGGATCACTTCGAGATCGCTCCGTTCTGCAAAGACGGCGCCAACCATCCGCCGACGATCTTCGGCGTCATTCGCAAGGCCAAGCCTGACGACGCCACGGCGCTGTTCACGGATTGGGATGGGTTCGTGCGGCTGGTGGAGCCTCTGGCGCCCACCAAGGTATTCCTCAAGCAGGACGACGCAGCCGGCACTGTCGCGGAGGCGATCCGGTACCTGATCGGGCAGCGCCCGGTGCTCTTATTCATTCACGTGGACAACGTCGATCACGCGGGACACACCATGGGCTGGTTCACGCCCGCCTATTTCACGGCCGTTCACGCGGCGGACGATCTGCTGGGGAAGGTGTTGCGCGCCGTGGGCGAGGCGGGACTCCAGTCCGATACGGTGGTGCTGGTGACCTCCGACCATGGCGGGCACGAGAAGAAGCACGGCGGCATGGTGCAGAGCGACATTCAGATTCCCTGGATCGCGACAGGTCCCGGCATTCCGGCGAACCGCGAAATCACGACTCCGGTGTCCACCATGCAAACCGCGCCTACCATCGCGAACTGGCTAGGTTTGGAGCCGAATCCATGCTGGGTGGCGAGACCGATTCCAGGCGTGCTTTAATGCGGTGCTGGTGAGGGCTTCGTTTTCGGGGGCGAGGTGTTGTGTGACTGAGGTTCGCCCATCAATCCCGTTTGATTCAGTATCACGATATCGCAGCGGCGGTTCCGGGCTCGCCCTTCCTCGGTGGCGTTGCTGTCGATGGGCGCGGAATCGGCGTAGCCTCCGATCGACATCCGATCCTTTTCCACGTGATACCTCCCGGCCAGCAACTCCAGCAGCGCAATGCTGCGCGCCGCCGACAATTCCCAGTTGCTGCGAAACCGCGCGGTGTGGATGGGGATCGAATCCGTGTGTCCTTCGAGCCGGACCGGGTTCGGTAGTTTATTGATGGCGGCAGCCACTTTCGCGATGCTCTCGAGGGCGCTCGCCGAGATCAGGTCGTCGCCGGACGCAAACAGGGTGGCCTCCTTGAAGCTCACCGCGAGCCCGCGCGGCTCCATCGATACCTTGATCCTCCCGCTGGCAATCTCCTGTTTCAGTTCGGACGACAGCACGGCGAGAGACGGGGTGAGCTCCACCAGTTGCCGTTCGTCTTTCTTCTCTGTCATCACCACCTTGTTCGCACCGCCCGGGCCGCGCATCATTGCGCTTCCCTTCCCTTTGTCGGTTGCGGTACCACCCAGGATGACGTTGACCACGGCACTCATCTTCCCTTCTTCGAGAGCTTTCTTGACGGAGTCGGAAACCTGGCTCGCCTTACCCTTGTCCGTCTGAGACGTCGCAAACATCACGACAAAAAATGCAAAAAGGAGCGTGATGAAATCGGCGTAGCTTACCAGCCATCGCTCGTGGTTTACGTGCTCCGGATGCTTCTTTCGTCTCGCCATCTATGCCTCCGCCGTTCTAGCGGCCTCCGCTGCGGCAGCCGCCGCCCCGCTCTTGGCCGACTTCGGCGATGAGTGGCCATAGGCTTCGAGTTTGCTCCGAATCAGCTTGGGGTTGAGCCCCTCGACGATCCCGGCTACGCCCTCGACGATCAGTTCCTTCATTTGTACGTCGTGCTGCATGCGCATTTTGATCTTGGTGGCCGCGGGCAGCAGCACGATGTTCGCCAGGCCCACGCCGTATACGGTTGCGACGAACGCGACGGCGATGCCGCGCCCCACCTCCTCGATGTTGGCCAGATTCTTCATCACCTGAATCAGACCCATGACAGCCCCGATGATGCCGATGGTGGGCGAGTATCCCCCGGCGCTCTCGAACACCTTGGCTTCGGCGTCGGCGTGATGCTCGTCGAGCCCGATCTCGAGTTCCAGCATCTTCCGGATTTCCTGCAGGTCCGTGCCGTCCACCGCCAGCGTGATGGCCTTGCGCAGGAACGGATCCGCGATTCCGTCGCAGACCGGCTCAAGCGACACCAGGCCGTTCTTGCGCGCTTGAGTGGCGAATCCGATGATCTCTTCGATGAGACCGTCGGGCGCCTGCGACTGTTCCAGCAGTACCACTTTGAAGCGCTTCATCGCGCCGAGAAATACCGGCATTGGAGTGCTCACCAGCACCGCGCCGAATGTCCCGCCCAGAACGATGATCGCCGCAGTATACTGCGCGATGTCCTTGATACTTCCTTTTTCCAGGAGCAGGCCGCCGACGATGCCGCCCAGCGCGAGTACGATGCCGGCGATTGTCGCGATATCGGGTTTGCTTGAGGGTTTCTTGGTTTGGGCCATGCGGTATTCCCTGCTATGCCTCACCATCCGCCGGCGGCGGCGCTGTACTGCGGGCCGCGGAGGCGCATGTGGCGAGCAGAGGGCACGGCGTCAGGCCTTCGCAGATCGACTGGCGGAAGCTGATCACCCTTCTAATCACTTCGTCGGCGCTTTCGAGAACCATGAACTTCTGGCCCGTGGTCATGCTGATCACCGTGTCGGGTGTGACCTCAATGTGTTCAATCAGGTCCGAGTTCAGGACGAGCGATGTTCGGTTTATTCGCGTCAAGTGGATCATAATCCGGACCTATAACTCTCATCGGCGCCGCTGGACGGGATTTGAGTACAAAGCGCCGCCGGGTGCCCGTCGCCCGCGGCTGATTGTCGCTATAATCGACGCGTGATCCACGAAATGTTCCCGGTCGGTGTCCTCCAATGCAACTGCTCGATCTTTGGGGACGAGACCACGCGGGAAGCCATCGTCATCGATCCCGGCGACGAGATTGGCCAGATTCAGACCCTGCTGGCGAGGCATTCGCTCACCGTGAAAGCGATCGTCATCACTCATGCCCATATCGACCATATCGGCGGCGCAGCCAAACTCAAGAAGCTCACGGGGGCACCGACCTACATGAATCTGGCCGATGAGGAACTCTGCGACCAACTCGACGTGCAGGCGTCATGGCTCGGCATGCGGACTCCCGAGAAACCGGCCATCGACTCGCCGGCGCGCGATGGTGACGTGCTCCAACTCGGTACCGCCGGCTTCCACATCCTGCACACTCCCGGACATACCCAGGGCAGTATCTCCATCTGGATACCGTCGGAGAACAAGGTGATCGCCGGCGACACGCTGTTCCGCGATTCCATCGGCCGCACGGATCTGCCCGGCGGCGATTACGACAAAATTCTTGCCTCCATTCACGGCACGCTCATGAAACTCCCCGACGATGCAGTAGTGGTCCCGGGGCACGGGCCGCAAACCACCATCGGACGCGAGAAAGAGCGTAATCCGTTCCTTCAGGGCTGAGCCATGGCCGCTATCATTTCCCTGCTGAGAGGGATCAACGTGGGCGGGCATCACGTGATCAAAATGGACGCACTACGGGCGATGTACGCGTCGCTGAAGCTGCGCAATCCCGTGAGTTACGTGCAGAGCGGCAACGTGGTTTTCGAGACCAGCGAGCGCGACCTCGCAAAACTCGCCAAGCGGATCGAACACGCCATCGAGCAGACCTTCAGCATCCGAACGGACGTGATTCTGCGCACTCTGCCCGACTGGCAGGATGTCATCGCGCGAAACCCGTTCGCGGCTCGCGAGGCGATTCTACCCAACCGGCTCATCGTCATGTTCATGGCTTCCTGGCCGGCACCGGAAGCGGAGGCTAAGGTCGCCAGCTTCCAAACGGAGCCGGACGAGTTATATCTGGATGGGCGGGAGTTGTTCGGATACTTTCCGAACGGCATCGGGCGGTCCAAAGCCGCGGCGTCGCTGGGAAAGCATCTAACGGTACCGTCGACGGCGAGAAACTGGACTACGGTTCTGAAGTTGCTCGAGTTAGCCCAGCGGATCGTTTGAGTGAGCCCGCTTCTTGCGGATCTCCTCCATGACGCTGGAGACGAGATCCTTGGAATCTTCCAGCAACTTGGAGATCATCTGAATGTCCATCGCGGGCTTGCCCGCCTGACGCGCACTTTGGCAGTAGACACCGTGCTGTCCCACCAGAACCAGAGCGTCTGTCAGCAGGTCCAGCGTAACCGCGAGCCGGCCTCGCTCCACGCCCATCATAAACTCGTGTTTCTCTAACTCGTTGCCGCGCTCGTTGAATACGGCCATCAGCCGACCTTCCGCTGGATGAACTCCCAGAAATGCCAGTGGCGGCCCGGGCAGCGCGGCCACGGAGCAAAGCCAATGTCTTTCTTCTGGCGATCGACGTAGAGGCCGAACGGCTCCGCGTTGGGATATTCGATGGTCACCACGACACCGGTGCCGCACGAGTCCACAGTAGTGAGCCTGGTTGCGTTGGGGTCGGGATAACGACCCTGCGGACCCCAGTCCTCCATAAATTTCTGGAAGGCGTAATCGCGGCAGGGTGTCTGGGGAGTGCAGCCCCACATTTGATACGCCTGCTGATAGTTCTGGGATCGGATTTGGGACAGGAATTCACGCACGCGGTTCGTCTCCGTGCGATTGTGAAAGAACAGGAACGCCGCCAGCACGACTACAGCCGCGATCACCGTGTACAGTGCGGCCTTCTTGACGATTCGCGATCGCGTGTCGTCGCCAGCGCCATAGTTATCGAGGTATCCTGCCATGGGAGGATGGGGAGGGCACTCCCGGCTAAGACTGTGCCAGGAGACCCGCCCGCCTATTTTACCGGATTCGCGACGTCGTAAGCTTTGATCGCGGTATCCGTGATCTCGAGTGCCGGCTTGAAATAGACCGTGTTACTGACGTCAATCACGACGTCCAAATTCTGGCCCTCGGCGATCTTCTTCACGACGTCGGTCATTCGCTGGCTCGCCTTCTGCAGAATCTGATTGCGCTCCCGGTCCACTTCGCCTTGCAGATCCTCGCTCAAGCGCTGGTACTCGCGCTGCAGCCGCTTCCCTTTGAATTGGAGATCGTTGGCGGCCTCCTGCGTGGTTTTTGGATTCTGCAGTTGAGCCTGAATGTCCTGCAGTTGCTTCTGCGTACTCTCGAGTTCCTGGGTGCGGGGCCGGTACTTGGCCTCCAGTTCGGCCTGTGCCTTCTTGATATCCGCAGTCTCGATAATCGCGCGTTGCACATTGATGATGGCAACTTTCGACTGAGCCGCGGCCGTCCCGAGCGTCAGAACGCCGGCGCAAAAAATCATCGCCGCGCGCGCGGCAGAGTTGCTGAACATGGAAACTGACCTCTTCTACCCGATCACGGCGAGGATCTCGTCCTCACGCAGAATCAGATACTCCTCACCGTCGATTTTCACTTCGGATCCTGAATACTTGCCAAACAAAATCTTGTCACCGGCTTTCACATCCGGCGCCACACGCTCACCGGTTTCCAGCAGCTTTCCGTTTCCAACCGCCATCACTTCAGCCTCCTGCGGCTTTTCTTTCGCGGTGTCGGGAATATACAAACCACCGCGCATCTGCTCGGATTCCTCCATGCGGCGGACGAGAATACGGTCATGAAGCGGACGAAGATTCATTGTTGACTCCTATGCGTCTGGTCGGATTTTGACTCTACCGGGGTGGGTTCACTAGTAGCGTCATGTTCAAGTATACCGCGCGCCCTAGGCGTTGAACTTATACCCTAATCCGCGCACAGTCACAATGTAGGCCGGATTCTTCGGATCGTCCACCTTCTGACGGAGCCAGCCGATGTGCACATCCAGGGTCCGTGTCGCCGTGCTCCCGTGATAGCCCCAAACCTGGGTCAGCAGGCGATCCCGCGTGAGCGTCTCGCCGCGATTTTCCACCAGGTATCGCAGCAGGTCGAATTCGCGCGCGGACAGCGGCACCTCCTGCCCGTCCCTCGACACCGTCGTGCGGCGGAAGTCGACCTCCACCGGGCCGAAACGGAACGGCACCGAACTCGCCCCCGGCAACGCCCGCCGAAGCAGAGCCTGGATGCGTGCGGACAGTTCGGCAAACTCGAACGGCTTCGCCATGTAATCGTCCGCGCCGAACTGCAGACCCGCCACCTTGTCCACTACCTGGTCCCGTGCCGACAGCATCAGCGCCGGCACCTGGTGGCCACGCTCGCGGAGCCGGCGGCATACTTCGAAACCGCTCATCCCCGGCAGCATGACGTCGAGAATCAGCGCGTCAAACGCCCCATCACTCGCCTTCGCCAATCCCGACGCGCCGTCGGATTCCGTATCCACTTCATAGCCCTCGGAAAGCAAACGATCGGACAGCGTCAGTCGCAGACCGGGCTCATCTTCAACGATCAGAATTCGTCGCTTGGCCATTTTCAGCAGCAGGTAGAATTACGGCGAAGCGCGTTCCCCCGCCTTCTCTGGATTCTACGGTTACCTCTCCATTGTGCGCCGTCACGATCTGCCGTACCAGTGCCAAACCCAATCCCGTACCGGTAACCTGCTGCTCCATGCTCTTTCTGCCGCGATAGAACGGTTCGAAAATATGCGGCAGATCGCGGCTCGCAATGCCTGGACCGCGATCCCGAACCTCGACACGCACCCGTCCGTTGGAGCACATGGCAGAGAGGCCGATCCATCCGCCGTCGCGGGCGTGGCGGGCGGCATTGGTCAGGAGGTTACAGACCGCCACTTCCAAGGCCGACGAATCGGCTGCCACCTTCGGCAGATCCGGCTCGATATTGGTCTCCACCCGGCATCCCGCGTCGCGGATAGTGGCATCGCAAGTTCGAAGAGCGTCGTCGAGCAGCGGACCCATCGCCACCGGAACCAGGTTGTATCGCGAACGCCCCGTCTGAATTCCGGCGAAGCGCAGCGTCTGCTCCACCAGGAACGACAGCCGCCGTCCTTCGTCACGAATGACATTCCCATACTGCTTCACCGCATCGCCGCTGGTGACGATTCCGTCCGCCAGGTTCTCGGCGGCCGAGCGTATCACGGCCAGCGGTGTTCGCAACTCGTGGGACACCGCGGCCACGAACTGCATCTGCTGCGTGGTGAGTTGATCGGCTCGCCGGATTGCGAACAACAGCACGCCGAGGCTGATTCCCATCAACAGGAATACCGCGCCGCTGACGGCGAGATCGCGTACGCGTGTGCCTGGTCCAGCCTTGTCCCGGACCAGTAGCCGCCACCGCGTAGGGAGCGGTCCGGCGGAAGCCATCGGACCGCCGCGGCCCAGCGGCAGAGGACGCGATTCAAAGAGCGCCGCTTCTGCATCGGGATGCTCGAATTCGCCGATTTCCGGAGATGGGTTCGAATCGTAGATCACCTGGTGCGACTGGCGGGAGAGAATTTGGATGTCGCAGGCCTGATCGGCGAAGTGTTTTCGCATCAGTTCGGGAACCCACTCGGAACGGATGTAGGCGACGTCGAGAGTCGCCAGCACCCATCCTCTTGGGGGTCCCTGCCGCGGTACACCCGCGGGCCCCAGCCCGAGCGGATCGGGCGGCGGCGGTCCCTCGCGCGGCGGCGGGTTGGGCCGGCGTCCGCCATCACGGGCGGCGGGAGGTGGAGGACCCTGGCGGTGCGGAGGCCGGCGGGGTGCGATGATGACCGGCAGATCACGGGACTGAATCGCCAATCCGACGCGCTGGCTGCGCACCCATTCCAGGTCGGACGGCCAGTCCACCGGGACGAAGTCATTCACGCCCGGCTGGTACTCCACCAGATCCGCCCCGCCCCGCCCGCCTTCGGTCAAATACACGGCACTGATTACTCGGGGATGCGCAGCGAGCGACATCCAATCGTTGATCCGCGATACGTAATAGCGGCGACTGCCGTCGTCGACTTCGGGAACACCCAGCACGGTGACATAGAATCGCGCGAGTTCCAGATTGAACTCCGAGGTGAACTGTTCGGCGGACCGCTGCAGACCAGCCTTTCTGCGATCGACGTCCGCGCGCGCTGCTTCGGTGATCCAACGATATTGCAGCCAGGCGAGCACCGGTAAGGTCAACAACAGCGCGGTCATCGTGGCCAGCAGCGCGTATCGCTTCTTCCCCGGATGCATTTCACACCATTGTATGTGCGGTATTCGCGGCGGATGTAAAGACGAGGTAAAGAGTGTTTTGCGGAAGCTTGACCAACAAATTCGGGGATTCCGGCGTTTAATGAGACAGGAACAAACGAAACACGTTCCGGAGCGAATAAGGAGACCCTGAAATGAAACTGTATTGGTTAGCTATCACGACACTCGCCGCAACCGCGGCTTTCGCACAAGGTCCAGGAGGTCCGGGTGGGCCAGGTGGGCCCGGTGGACCTCCCGGACCCGGCATGCCCCCGCCGTTCGGAACCGCCGCTGTTGGGGACCCGCAGACCCCACCCACACCCGACGCCTTGAAGACGGCTCTCGGACTGAGTGACGACCAGGTGACGGCTCTGCAGCAACTGCAACAGCAGAAGCATACGGACGCCGAGCCGATTCGCCAGCAAATTGGTGAAAAACAGAAGGCTATTCACGATGCACTGAATGCCGCGATCCCCGACGCGAACGCCGTCGCCGCACTGCTGGTTGAAGTTCAGAATCTGCAGAAACAACTGGAGCAGATCGAAGCCAGTTACATGACGAAAGCCACTGCCACTCTGAGCGTGGACCAGAAGACGAAATTGGCGATCCTTCAGAATGCGCAGAGTCTGGTTCCCGCCATCCATCAGGCGGAGTCGCTCGACCTGCTGGCCCGTCCGAAGCCCCCGGCCGGGATGCGCGGCCAGCGTCCGCGGTAGGCGCGTGTCGCTCAGTTGCGGCGGCCGGGGAGTGCCCTTTCTTCCGGCCGCCGGAGCGCTTGTTGGACGCTCCGGCCGGCTCGAGTTCATCGCACCGGCGACGCTGAGTTGCGACAGTGTACCGGTAGGCCCGAGCGAGCGGAAGTACTGTTGTGCTGAAAACGAGAAAAGCGTGCGGTAGTGAGCCGCACGCTTAGCCGTGTTTAGAGAATTCGGCGGCCAGATTGTGGCTGCCGTTCGGAGGACATTCTCTACGTGTTTGATAAGTTAGTGCTCGACCTGGCCCGACCCTCTCAGCTACTTCCTGGCAGGTTTTTTCTGAGGCGGTGCCGCCCGTTTCTTGGCGGCCGGTTTCGCGGCAGACGCCGGCGCTTCGCCTGAAATAATGGACACGCTCTTGATGCTGTCCAACTTCGGGAAGCTCTTATCCAGATATGGCTTGCCTTCGTTCTGCAAGCGGGTCTGTGATGGACCGTGTCCACCCTGCTCCTCCATGTCCCCGTATCCACTGAAGATCTGATCCACGACTTCCTTACCTTGCACCACCTCGCCGATGGAGGCGAATCCCATCGCATCGAGCTGGGCGTTATCGCGAAGATTGATGAAAAGTTCCGTGGTACGCGAGTTCGGACCGCCCATCGCGAACGTAATGTAGTACGGCTTGTTGCTGGTCTTCGCCGGTTCGTCTTTGATGGGCGCTTTGTTCCAGGCGGCCTCCACCTTGGGGTTGGGCGACGCGCCGAATTGCACGATGAAACCGGGCACGACACGATAGAAACTCACGTCTGTGAAGTAGCCGCTGTGAACGAGGTTATAAAAACGGTCGGCGCCCAGCGGAGCCCAGTCGCGATGAATGTCGATGACAAAATCGCCCTTCGTGGTCGTGAATTTCGCCTGGTACTCGGCCGGCGCCACCTTGTTCCAAAGGGCTGGTTTGAGAAGGCGCGCCGAGACTGCGCTGGATTTTCGAGCGGCCGCCGCGGAAGGTCTCCGGATGGTAGAGGCCTTCTTCGCAGGGGCCTGAGCAAACGCAAGGGTACCTGCGAGAGCCAATAAAATCAGGGGTTTCATCAAGCCCGATTATACTGAAAGAGCGCCTCTATGTGCATTTTCAGGACCCTTCTGCTCGCTCTTTTCGCCGCTGCCATCGTGCCCGCGCGAACCATGACGGTGACACTGCTGGCGACGACGGATTTGCACGGCAACCTGCTGCCCTACGACTTCTTCACGGCCAGGCCCGTGCCGCGCGGATTGGCGAAGATCGCGACGATGGTGGAGCAGATTCGCACCGAAAACCCGAACGTGATTCTGATCGACTGCGGTGACACGATTCAGGGAGCGCCCCTCGAGTCCGTGTACCAGCACTATGTGCGATACGGCAAGATGCCGCTCGGTTTGCCGCTTCCCTCTCCGCTCGATGGGGACCCCATGATGCGCGCGATGAACTACTTGAAATACGACGCGATGGTGGTAGGCAATCACGAGTACAACTTCGGAGTGAAGAATCTGGCCAAAGCTCGCGAGGACGCCAAGTTCCCACTGCTGTCGGCGAACACGCACGTCGCGCTGGGTGCGGGCAAGCCGTTCGACGCTTACTTACTGAAGAACGTCAGCGGACTGAAAGTAGTCATCGTGGGAGTAACTACTCCCGCGATACCGATGTGGGAAGAACCGAGTAACATCCAGGGTTACACGTTCTCGCCGGGGAAGGACGCGGTAGCGGCGGCTGTCGCGGACGCACGGAGTAAGTATCAGCCGGACATCGTGATCGTGGCCGGACACGCGGGTCTGGGTCGCGACTTGAAGACAGGGGAATTCGAATCGGGCGGCGCGAGCGGTGAGAACATGATGTACGATGTCGCCGCGGGTGTGCCCGGCATCGACGCGGTGGTGTTCGGCCACACGCACGGCCAACTCGAAACAGGATTGATCGGCAACGTCATCCTGATGCAGCCGAAGAACTGGGGAATGTCGCTGGGCCGTATGGACTTCACGCTCGACGATTCCAGCGGGACCTGGAAGATCGTCAGTAAGACCAGTAAGTTGCTGCCGGTAACTCGCGACACACCCGAGGATCCGAAGTTAGTGGAGATGGCGCAGCCTTACTTCAAAGCGGCTGAAGAGTACCTGAGCTCGCCCGTGGCCACCGCGCCGGAGCCGCTCAGTTCCCAGTTCTCGCGCGTGGAGGACACGGCGCTGATCGACGCGATCCAGCAGGTTCAACTCGCGGATGCGAAGGCTGACGTATCGTTCACCTCGGCATTCAACGTCGGCGTGAAGGTGCCGGCGGGACCCGTTACCGTCCGGGAGATTGCAGCGTTGTACTTATACGACAACATGCTGCTGGCCGTCGACGGAAACGGACGCATGGTGCGTGAGGCGCTCGAGAATGCCGCCCGCTACTTCCTTCCCTGCGAAGGCGATTGTTCGCAGGCCGATTTGATTAACAAGAAGATGGCGGGTTTCAACTTCGACATGGCGCAAGGTGTCGAGTATGAGGTCGACCTCTCGCAACCGCTCGGCAGCCGCATACGGAATTTGCGGTGGAAGGGAAAGCCTCTGGATCCGGATCAGCCTCTTCGCATCGCGGTGAATAACTACCGCGCGGGTGGCAGCGGCGGTTACACGATGTTCCGCGGCGCGAAGGTGTTGTGGCGCTCCACCGAGGAGATTCGCGATTTGATGGTGGACTATTACATTGCCCGGAAAGCGCTGCCTGCGAAGCCGGACGGTAACTGGCGGATCGTGCCCGAGGCGGCGCGCACCGCATTGGGACGCGATGCCGCAGCCGATCGAACTCCGAACACAAAATGATCAGCAAATCCGGCTTAGTCAAAATCGCGGACAATCTCCACATCCCGGAAATCCGGCGGCACATCTTTCTGTGCGCGGATCAGACGGAGCCGAAGTGCGCGCCTCCGGAAGTAAGTCTGCCTGCGTGGCAGTATCTGAAGACGCGGCTGCGGGACTTAGGACTCTTGGAGGGTCCGAATTGCGTTTACCGGACCAAGGCTAACTGCCTGCGAGTCTGCGCGGGCGGCCCGATTGCGGTGGTCTATCCCGAAGGCACCTGGTATCACTCCGCGACTCCGGAAGTGCTGGAGCGGATCATTCAGGAACACCTCATCGGGGGTAAGCCGGTGGAAGAGTATGTCTTCGCCACCCGGCCTCTACCGGCGGAGGATAATCAGGAGTAACTCCGATGGGCAAACGCATCATCATCGGCCTATCCGCGCTCTTACTGGCCCTGCTGGTCTCCATGGTGGTCATGCAGGGCTCGTTCAGCTTTGGCGATTACGCGCCGACCAACCCGGAACAGACCGTTCTGTTCTGGGCCGTATCGACGCTGATTGCTCTGCTGACCGTCATCGTGGCCTTCATGCTGTTCCGGACGGCAGTGAAGTTATACATCGAGCGGCGGAGCAATCGCGAGGGCTCGCGGATTCGAACGAAACTGATCGTCGGTGCGCTGGCCTTGAGTTTCCTTCCCGTGATCTTCCTGGTGTTGTTCGGGTATGGCGTAATGAACCGTAACCTGGCAAAGTGGTTCGGCCGCCCGGGCGAAGGCATCCAGTTGGAGTTAGTGAAAGCGGGCAACGCGCTCCGGGCGGAGTTCGAGGCACGCGTGACGGCACAGGCCATTTGGCTGGCCGCATTACCGCAGACTTACACCGCGGCGCAGAGCACGGACATCAATACGGCGTTTTTCCGGCAGCGCTGCGAGGCGAACGCCGTGGCGGAGTTATGGATCACACTCGCCGACGGCTCGCGCGTACAGTTGTGCCGCGGTACCGGAGCCCCGCCCGGCAAACCGCAATTCACCGCGCGAGTGCCCGTCGAAGGCGTGGCCGGCGTGTCGCTGTCCGCTCTGGCCTACATGCCGGTCGATCTCGCGGCCGAGCAGCGGATCATCGACCGGCACGTGGCCGACTACAGCCGGCTTGCGGTCGACAGCAAGCAGATGCGGAATCTGTATCTGCTCTACATCCTGCTGATCGCCATGTTCGTGCTATTTGTCGCCACGTGGATCGCGCGGATTCTAGCAGACCAGATCAGTAATCCCATCTCGGCGCTGCTGCGCGCGGCGGGCGAGGTTCGCAAGGGCAATCTGGCGTACCGGCTCCACACGCGCGCCATGGACGAACTCGCGACGCTGGTGCGCGGCTTTAACGAAATGATGCAGGCGCTGGAGACGAACAGTAAGGAGTTGGAAAGCCGGCGCCGGTTTACCGAAGCAATCCTCGAGAGTATCCCGACTGGTGTCATTTCCATATCGGCGGAAGGCCGTATCCAGCGTGTGAATCACGCGATGCGCACTATTTTTCCGGCGGAGCGAATCGAGCGTGCGGCATTCATCAACGACCTGTTTCCCGCCGAGGATTCCGCGGAACTTCGCTACCTGATGAATCGCGCACGCCGTACGGGAATCGCCGCCACCCAAATGGAACTGAAGCGAGACGGCCGAATCATGAATCTCGCTGTCACCGTCGCGGCTCTCGAAGAAAACCGGTCGTCGGGGTTCGTGCTGGTGTTGGAAGACACCAGCGAGTTACTGCGCGCACAACGAGCGGCGGCGTGGCAGGAAGTGGCTCGCCGCATCGCGCACGAGTTGAAGAATCCGCTGACGCCGATCGCGCTGGGTGCCGAACGGATTGCACGTCAGATCGACCGGGGACTCACGCCGGACAGCGAGCGCATTATTCGCGAGACGTCGCTGACCATTTCGCGCGAAGTGGAATCGGTGCGGACGTTGGTGGACGAATTTTCGCAGTTCTCGCGCTTTCCCGCGTCGCAGCCGGTGCGAAGCGATCTCAATGCCATCGTGAAGGCGGCCATCGAAGTGTTCTCGGGCCGATTGGAAGGCATCGACGTGACGGTGGAACTCGATTCCGAGCTGGCTCCGGTTGTCGTGGACCCCGAGCATTTCAAGCGAGTAGTCGTGAATCTGGTGGACAACGCGGCGGAATCCATGCAGGAGTCGATGATGCGGAGTTTGCTGGTGATGACGCGCGCCGCGGGCCCGGACACGGTGGAGTTGACTGTGGCCGATACGGGGCCGGGGATTTCGCCCGAGGTGAGAGAGAAATTGTTTCTGCCCTATTTTTCGACGAAGAGGCGCGGCACGGGCCTGGGTTTGGCGATCGTTTCGCGCATTGTGGCGGAACACGGGGCGTCGATCCGCGTGGAAGAGAACAAGCCTGTGGGAACGCGATTCATCGTCGACATTCCGGTGGCCGCGGGCGTTGAGGCACCGTCCGCACCGGCACCGGTGGAGGCTCATGGATGAAGACGAATCGCATTCTGGTGGTGGACGACGAGCCGGGCATCCGGCAGTCGCTGTGCGGAGTCCTGGAGGACGATGGCTACGTCTGCCAGGCTGTGGCGACCGCCGAAGAATGCCTGGAGGAAATGGTACGCCAACCATACGACGTCGTGCTGCTGGATGTATGGCTGCCGGGTATGGACGGACTGGCGGCGCTGGAACGAATTCAGGAGATTCCGCTACCCGACCGCCCGGAAGTCGTCATCATTTCCGGCCACGGCACGATTGAGACGGCCGTCCGCGCGACGAAGTTGGGTGCATTCGATTTCATCGAGAAGCCGCTGACCATCGAGAAGGTGTCGGTGATCGTGAAGAACGCCGTGAACCAAAGGCGTCTGCAGTTGGAAGTGCATCGGCTGAAAGAAACGGACCGGGTTCCGCGGATCATCGGCGACAGCATCTCGATGAAAGCGCTGCGGCAGCAGCTTGGACTGATGGCGGGGACGAATGGGCGCGTGCTGATCTTCGGCGAAAGCGGCACTGGCAAGGAGTTGGTCGCGCATGCAATCCATGCCATGAGCCCGCGCGTGGACGAGGCATTTGTCGAAGTAAATTGCGCGGCGATTCCGGAAGAGTTAATCGAGAGCGAGTTATTCGGACATCGCAAAGGATCGTTTACAGGCGCCCAGGAAGATAAAGTCGGGAAGTTACAAAAGGCGGATGGCGGCACGCTGTTTCTGGACGAAGTCGGCGATATGAGTTTGAAGACTCAGGCGAAGGTTTTGCGCGCGCTGGAGGAGCAGCGATTCGAGCCTGTCGGCGCGTCGCGGTCGATTCAAGTAGACGTGCGGGTGGTGGCGGCGACCAACAAGAATCTGGAGGACGAGATCGAGCGGGGAAATTTCCGCGAGGATCTGTTCTACCGGTTGAATGTGATTCCGTTCTATGTGCCTCCTCTGCGCGAGCGGACGGAGGACATTCCGCTGCTGGCCGATCACTTCCTGAAGGAGTTCACCACCGCCTATGGCCGCAAGCCGAAGGAGTTGACGCCGGAGGCGTACCGCGTGCTGGAGGATTACTCGTGGCCGGGAAACGTGCGCGAGTTACGGAATCTGATGGAGCGCATCGTGATCATGAATCCGCAGATCCGCGTGGACGCCCGCCACATTCCGCTGAATCCATCGCGACGCGCGGTGTTCGACCGGCCGATGGATCGCTTTGGGAGCCTGCAGGAGGTTCGCGAGGCGGCAGAGCGCGAATACATCCTGAAAAAACTCGACGAAACGAAGGGAAATGTCACGCGCACGGCGGAGTTACTCGGGTTAGAGCGGAGTAACTTATACCGCAAGATGCGCTCGTTGGGGATCGCGCCGAAGGACTAAGCCGGATAGCTGAATGTCAGTTTCCGGATGAATCGGTGGAGGCTGTGCGGGAAACCCGCATCAGGCAGAAACATCAGCGGGCACTCATCCTGTACCACTTCGATTCCCGCGGAACGGCAGATCTCGAGCGTCTCGGAAGATGCGCGGTGATAGAACCAGACCTGTTGAACACCGGCGCCGGCGCATTCGCGCGCAATTTCGGGATACGTGGACTGGGCTGTCATCACCAGCACCGCATCCGGCGGGGGATCGATCGCGGCGAGTTGCGCATAGCAGAGGACGCCTTCGGTTTCGGCCATTGTGGGGTGAACGGGAATGACTTCGTAGCCGTACGTCGTCAATGCGCGGTGCAGGTGATGGCTGAATTCGGCCGGATTGCGGGAGATGCCAACCAGCGCAATGCGGTGCGCCGAGAGGAAGTTCGTGATAGCGAGCATTTCGGACCTCCGTATCCCATTATACGGGCGAGCGAATTCCGATCACCAGCCACGCGTACCGGGCCCGCCCTTGATCGGACCCGTGATCCATGACGTGATCCAGCCGCCGTAGAAGTCGCCCGGTTGGGCTTCGACGAGTTCGTCATCCACCCAGCATTCGTCGACACGGCTCGGGTAGAACGCGAGATATCCGCGAATCGGCTCAAACGGCGGCACGGGCGTTTCGTAGGACCACGCGGCGTCGCGACTCACGCGATCGTCCACGCGGACCGACCAGTACGACGCCGATCCTTTGAATTCGCAGAACGAACTGCGAGTGGACGCGACCAGATACTCTTCGCGGACATCCTCGCGAGGGATGTAGTAACACGGCGGATGGTAGGTCTCGAGCACGCGGCAGGCTCGCTTGGTCTCGGCGATCAACTGCCCGGCGAAGACCACTCGGATGCGATGAACCGACGCTTCGAGCCGGGGTGGGCGCGGGTAATCGAGGACCGATTCCGTCATCATTTCGCCGATGCGATCCGGGCAGCGGCATCGCGGCCGGTCTTCACACAGTCCGGGATCCCGATCCCGTAGTAAGCGTTGCCCGCCAGATGAAGTCCGGGTTGCGCGGCCGTGCGCTGCTCGATCTCCTTCAAGCGCTTCTGATGTCCCACCGTGTACTGGGCCATCGATCGCGGCCAGCGGGCGATAGTCTGAAAAATCGGTTCGGCGTTGATTTCCGCGATCCTGCTAAGCTCGCTCTTCGCGAGTTCGACGATGGTCTCGTCCGATTCGTTGAGCACGGCCTCGTCCGACGCACCGCCGAAGAAGCAGCGGAGCACGGCTTTGTCGTCGGGCACGCGATGCGAGAACTTGTTCTGAACCACCGTACACGCCACCATGCGATTCCGCTCCGTCCGCGGGACCAGAAATCCGAAGCCCGGCAGGTTCCCGAGATCGGCCCGGCGATATCCCAGCGAGAGTGTCAGCGACGAACTATACTCCACGGTCTCGAGCAGGTTCGCCAGATCCGATTCGAACCCGCGAATCAGCGCCGCCGCGGAATAAGCCGGACAGGCCAGCACCAAGTGGGGGGCATCCAGCCAGTCGCCATTGACGCGAACGCGATATCCCGATCCGGTACGTTCGACGGCCGCCGCAGTGCCCTGAATCACCGAAACATTATTGCCAATTCTCGTCTCGAGCGTCGACACCAGTTGCGACAAGCCACCCTTCAACGTGCGGAACAGCGACCCTCCGCCGGATCCGCCGCCGTGCTGCGAGGCCTTCCGTGACGCGAGCACGCCGCGAGTCAGGCTGCCGTACTTCGCTTCGAGTTCGACGAATCGCGGCAGCACGCTCAGCGCGCTGAGTCGCTCGGGGTCGCCGCCATACACACCGGACAGCAGAGGTTCGGCCAGATACTCCAGCGATTCCCGGCCGTAGTGGTCGGTGATGAAATCGGCAACCGAGCGGTCGCGCGGCGCACCGTTCGACGGCTTCCGGAGATACTCCAAACCCATGCGGATCTTGGTGCCCCAGCCCAGCAGATTCGTCCCGATCAGCGGCGCGATCTTCGTCGGCACCATCATCATCAGTCCGTCGGGCAGCGGGACCAGCCGGCCGTGCCGGACCACATACGTGATCCTCTGATGGTCGTTGGAGCCGATGAGATCGTCGCCGAGTCCTACCTCGCGGATGAGTTCCGTGGCGGCGGGCTTGACGCCGAGATAGCTGTCGGGCCCAGTTTCGAGCGTGCAGCCTTCGACATGCTCCGTACAGATAACGCCGCCCAGACGGGGGCGCTGTTCTATCAGAGTCGCGGCGATGCCTGACTTCGACAAATAGTAGGCGGCGGATAATCCCGAAATTCCGCCGCCGACAATTACAACAGAGCTCACTTGGGTTACGGCCTGAAGTTACGAACGATATCCACCACGGCCTTGACGTGGTCTACCGGAGTCTCGGGCAGAATCCCGTGGCCGAGATTGAAGATGTGCCCCGGACGGGTACCGGTCCGCTTCAGCAGTTCATGGACACGGGCGCGGAGTTCCGGAAGAGGCGCGAAGAGCACCGCCGGGTCCAGGTTGCCCTGGATTGCGGAACGGTAACTGATGTCCATCCAGGCCTGGTCGATGTTGACGCGCCAATCCACTCCGAGCACATCGCCGCCGGCCGCGTGAAGTTCGCGGAAGTAGCCGCCCGCGCCCGTGCCGAAGTGAATGACCGGAACGCCGCCCGAGCGGATCCGTTCGATCAGCGCGCGCGAATACGGCGCGACGTAGCGGACGTAATCGTCCGGCCCGAGCGTCCCCACCCAACTGTCGAATACCTGAATCGCGCGGGCCCCCGAGGCGACCTGCATCAACGCAAAAGGCCCGAGCACGTCCACCAGTTTGCCCATCAAGCGCCGCCACAGCGTTTCGTCGCGATACATCATCTGCTTGGTCCGCAGAAAATTACGCGACGGGCCGCCTTCGATCATATAGCTGGCCAGCGTGAACGGCGCTCCGACGAATCCGACGACAGGTACGCGTCCAGCCAGCGCACGCACCACGTTCTGAATCGACTCGCCGACGTAGCCGAGGTCGTCAGTGTTCGAAATCGACAGGGTATCGACGTCGCCGGAGGTGCGGACCGGGTTGTCGATCAGCGGTCCTTCGCCTGAAACAAATTGCAGTTTCAGTCCCATCGGTTCGACGGGCAGCAGGAGGTCGGCGAAGATGATGGCGGCATCCACGTCGAGGATCTCCACCGGCTGCAGAGTGACAGCCGCGGCGAGGTCTGGACGTTTACAGATTTCGAGAATGCCGTGCTTGGATCGAATCTCGCGATATTCCCGGAGGTAGCGTCCGGCCTGCCGCATGAACCAGACCGGGCGAACGTCAGTGGGACGGCGGCGGCAGGCGTCGAGAAAGCGGCTGGTCATTGGAGCCACGCGCATGAGGTCTCCTTCTTGTCTTCGCAAACAAACACGCGAAATTCCTTAGGGGTGTGAGTCGCCGCCCAGGAGCGGCCGTTGATGTAGATGGGCTTGGTCCACGCTTCCGAATCGAGAGTCCTCGGCGAGATCACCGAGACTGACAACATTCCTTCGGCGGGATAGCCGGTGCGAGGGTCCATGATGTGACTCCACATGCGCCCTTCGGCAAAGAAAAACTTCTCGTAGCTGCCGGACGTAGACATCGACTGGTCCTTCAGATAAACGTCCTGCACGGTCTGCGAGGTATTCTTCGGATTCTTGATGCTGACTTTCCAGCCGCGAGGCTCCGACGGCGGCGCGCCCATCGCGTAAATGCTGGAACCCGAACCCGAGATCAATCCGACATTGATGCCGTTGCGGCGGATTACCTCCACCATGCGGTCGACGGCGTAGCCCTTGCCGATGCCGCCGGGATCCATCTCGACACCGGACTTGGCGAAGTGAACGGTCCGGTTAACCGGGTCCAATTGGATGTTTTTGTAGCCAACACGCGACAGGGCCCCACGGATTTCCGCCCGGTGCGGCAGCCGTCCGGTACCTTTATAGAATCCCCAGACCTTCATCAGTGGTCCGACCGTGATATCGAAAGCGCCATCGCTGGCGCGGCTGTACTGAACGCAGTCGCTCAACAGGTCGAACAATTCCGGCGAGACGCGGACCGGCCGGGAGGCGGCATTGCGATTCACTTCGCTCCACTCGCTCGTCGGGATGTAGTTGGATAACATACGATCAAGGCGGCGAACCTCTTCCGCCGCTTCTTCAGCCGCCACTCGGAGCTGCGCCTGATCGGTTCCGTAGAGCGCCATGGTGTAGGTGCTGCCCATGGCATCGATGCTCGACTCGAGCCGGAGCAGTTCCTTATTGGCGTTCGCCGGCTGTTTGGCAGCGGAAACCGCCGCGGCCGCACACCCGAGAACCAAGAACAAACTTACCACAAGCTGTTTCATTTGAACTACATTAGGCGTGTTCGGAGCCTGTTTTCCCTTTGATACCAGACAGTTGGGAGGTCACCCGGGGTTGTGGCAAGAGTATTCACCCACTTTCAGGATATCGCCGACTGTGGCTGTTACGGAACAGTTTGCCGGAAATTATTCTGGCTTCGCGATACGATGGCTGCCATGCGCCCTATCTTCTTCCTGTTACTTGCCCTGACACCTCTGTTTGCCCAGGGAAAACGCATTTTCGTGATCACTGACGCCGAGGGGGTGGCCGGAGTCTGCCGCCAGGACCAAACCGACCCGAAGGATGCCGAAATGCGGCAACTCCTGACAGGCGAAATCAACGCAGCAGTCCAGGGGTTCATCGATGGCGGCGCCACCGAAGTCATCGTCTGGGACGGCCACGACGGCAGCCAGACTCTGTCGGCGCTCACCATCGATCGCCGCGCGAAACTCGCAACCGGCGATCTCGGACCCACCCTGCTGCTGGAGCGCAAGTTCGATGGCATCGCATTCATCGGACAGCACGCGCGAGCGAACACGGCCGGCGGCGTGATGGCCCACAGCTACAGCTCTCTGGGTGTCCAGAACATGCTCATGAACGGCAAGCCAGTCGGAGAGATTGAGACTCGGGCCGCGCTCGCCGGATCGTTCGGATCGCCCGTCATCTTTCTGAGCGGCGACCAGGCCGCTGCCGCCCAGTTGCACGCGGTGGTACCGGATGCGGAACTCGCCGTGGTGAAGGAAGGGCTCGGCAACTACGCCTGCGTTTCGCTATCGGCGGATTCGGCGCGCGACTTGATCCGCCAACGCGCCTCCTCCGCCATGCAAAAGCTAGCATCGATTGCGCCTTATCGAGTGGAAGGGCCCGTCACGATTCAGATCGAATACACCACTCGAAATGCCTTGAGCCGAAGCATGGATGCGCGAGCCGGCGCCGAGGCGGTGGACGCGAGAACCGTCCGGTACCGCGGCCGCGACTTCCTGGAAGCGTGGAAATTGTCACGATTCTAATCGACGCCGTCATAAGAAATACTTCCGGATCTGACCGCGGATAGAGCCGCTCCAGATTCCGCGGGTCGTATGCGAACAGTTTGAGGATTCAGACGAACAGCAGCCCTAAACCCTGAAGGCGGAGAACTCGCTGTCGCAATCCGAACCCTCACAAGGGCGAATGGCGTCGAGGGCGTCAGGGCGATAGCCGCGAACGCGGCGAAGTAGGCGACCGCGGTAGTGGCGTGCGACCGGTAGCGCAGGCTGTGGACGATCATCCCTCCTGCGACGGCCAGCAACCCCAACGATCCTCACGATCAACGCCATCGCTGCGCGGCCCGCGGCGGTCATGTGTCCGACTGAGTAGGCCAGAAACAGCGCGATTCCGACTACGAGCAACAGGGCGCCTGCCTTGTTCAACAGGCTGCCTCCCACCAGCGTCTCTCACTCCTGGTTGCCGAGCGTGTCGCGAAGGCGCTCCTGCCAGGTGAGGTCAGTTGGTTCGGTGACTTCCGGAGACGGGAGGTGCCATCGGGATTGACTCCGGTTCCGGTTCGACAGCGAATACCAGAAGCCAGAATGACCCCCACCATGTTTACGAAATTGTTCGTCGCGAGAATGCGGCCCTTCTCGGCGGCGCCGGCGACGTCCTGCAGGAAGGCATTCAACGGCACTGCAAACAGCCCGCCCGAGAATCCGATCGCCGCCAGCCACAGCAATGCGAAGGGATAGCTGGTAGTCGCTCCCAGAGCGATCGCGAACACTCCCATCAACCCGCACCCGACGGGAACCAGTCCGAGTTCAATATGATCTCCCGAGAGGCTTCCGGCGGCCAGGCTGCCCAGGCCGATGCCCGCGGCAAGCGCCGTCATCAGCAATCCGACGTGGACTTCGGACACATGCAGCACTTCGCTGCCGAGAAGCAGCAGCGACATCTGAAACAGTCCGCCCACGAACCAGAACCAGGAAATTCCGATCACGGTCAGCCACAACGACCGGCTAGCGCGGATGGTCCACGCGCCTGCCAGCACTTCGGTGAACGGATTCCAATGAAACACTCCGGGCGCCCCGGCGGCACGAGTCTTCGGAATCCGCAGGCTCGCGAGCATTCCGGCGATCGCAATTCCGGTCAGAACCGCTCCCATACGCACCGGTTGATCCTTCCAGTGCTCGTACAAGAACGTCCCAAAACTGGTACCGATGACGATCGCGACAAAGGTGGATAACTCCAGCAGCCCGTTCGCGCGGGATAACTGCGCTTCACTCACCATCTCCGGCAAAATCCCGTACTTTGCCGGACTGAAGAAGTTAGCTTGCACGGCGAGCAGGAACAGCACCAGCAGTATGGGCTCGATCCGGTGCGACACCAGCGCAACGATGCCCAGCAGCATGATCGCGATCTCGAACGACTTGGTCACCTGCAGCACCCGGGTCTTCGAGAATCGATCCGCCACCTGGCCGGCGTGTCCGGCGAAGGCCAGGAACGGGATCACAAACACAGCGCCTGCCAGCGCCAGATAGCGGGCTCCCAGCGCGCGATCGGCCGCAATCGCGACGGCCATGATCGAGACGATCATCTTGTAGACGTTGTCGTGCCGTATAAAAGGGTGATCGCCGACCCGAAGAATCACCGTCTGATCCTTGCTGTTTCGCAACGTGGTCACGCTGACGATGGCGCAGTGGTAGGTCCGCGGATCGGGCTGGGAGATGATGATCCAAAGGTGTGGCGTGGCTCCCACGCCAGGCGCTGGCATCAGGAAGGTATCGCCGCAATCCATCTATGCAGGTTGCAGCATGGCCTCCGTGGTGGCCAGCGACTCCAGTTCGGCTTCGACAGCCGCGATCTCGCTCTCGGTCTTGTTTCCGGCCCGCAGGATGTCGCGGTACTGAATCGGGACTGCGCTACCGTTCGGGTCCTGCCACTCCGGAAGCTCGTGGGAAAGCCGCACCAGATCCCAGCGGCTCAACTTCCCGAATTTGCCAAAGATCTCGTCTATCAAGGCCTCTTCGACTCGGGACAGTTCATCCGTTTCCGGTTGCTCGACGAGTGCCACTTCCCATCCCTGTGAAGCAGAGATGTAGTGCCGCCAGATTGAATCGGTGCCCGGAGCTGGCTCCTCTCGGATCAGGTCGTAGATGCGGCTCACTACCGGGCCGTTATCCATCGATACGTACCTATCGGTCGTCACCGGCCTGCCCCACCGTAGCAGCGCCTCTCTATCCAGTAAGTACAACAGTTTGATGAGCTTGATATAGCTCATCCGGCCGCCTCGAAGTGTTAGAAAGCGCGCGGCAGCCTCGGTCGCTCGTCGCTCGTTAAAGCGTAATACCATTGACTTCAATATCATTGTAGGGCATCGGGCAAGCCCCGACGTGAGATCCTGCGCCTACTCGTACGGGTCGCGCTTCTTCTTCGCGGCCTCCGGATCCGGTCCGCCCTTGAAGTTCAGCGTCACGTCAACGGTTCCCGTCTCGTCGTTCACCGACTGCTCAAAACTCGTCGTCCGCAGGTTGTCGAAATAGCCGTCCTGCTTGATTCGGTCCACGAACATCGTCGGATAACCGGCGTCGTACGGTTCGCCGGTCTTCATGCTCCAGAGCTTTCGAACCGCCGGCTCACCTTCCAGATCCAGACCCTGAATCGTCAGTTTGCCCATTACGAACCGCGGCCCGGCGTCGGAGGTGAAGGTGATGTCCACGGTTTTCTCTTTTTCGTGCATCTGCCGTTCGACTTTGACCTTCGCGCGCATGTAGCCGTCGGTGCGCATTTCCTTTTGGAGCTGATCGATGGCTGCGTTCACCGCATCGAAGTTCGCGACATCGCCGGTCTTCACCTTCGCGGTCTTGAGTACACGCTTCGGCTGGAGTTCGTGGATGTTCGACCGGATCTCGCCGAAGTTGTAGACCGGCCCCTCGTCGACCTTCACATCCACTCGGAGTCCCTTGACTTCTTTCATCGGCTCGGTGGAGATCTCGAGGAATTTCACGTCCAGCCGTCCGCGAGCCTCGTACAACGGCCGGATACTGGTCTCCAACCGCTGGCGCACCGCTACGTCGCTGTACGAAATCCCGATGGCGACCTCGCCCAGCGTCGACTGCAGTTTCTCGGCGGGCAACGCCTGATTGCCGGTGAAGTGAATCTGGGCGATAGATGGCGCAGGTCTCGAAGGCCGGAAGAGGATGGTCAGTTCGCCGGGCTTATCCGACACGAGTTTGGCGACCACTTTGTCCTTGAAATCGGTCTTCGACAGCGCTCGTTGGACCTCTTGCTCGTACCGGTCCAGCAACTCGCGAGTGGCCGGCAGACGGTTGCGGAACAACGGCTCGCGTTCGGAAAGGTAGGCGCGAAGTTGCTTGTCCGGCTCGGGCAGATCCTCGAAGCGGAACGGATACAGATTCTGCACCTCCACCACTTCCAGCGTGCCGTGATAGCCTTTCCCGTCGGCCGTGGGTCCAAACTGGTACCCGACGCTCTCAAATGCGCCCGTGGCGGACAATCGCTCCCGCGCGGCCTCCAGGGCGTCCTTGGTCGTCGGCGCGCCGAGTTTCAGCCCGGATGCCTCAATGATCTGCTGCGCGGTATAGAGTTTGTTGCCGGTGACATCGAGTTTCATCAGAGGCCACTGGACACCCGGAGCGGGTGTCTTGGCAGGCTTCGTGGACTTCGCGGGAACCCGCCGGCGGGTAGCTTGCGGGAAACACACTCCGGCTGCAAGCAGGAGAATCACAAACAGACGCATTATTTTTTTGGATGCATTCCGGACCCGCGGCGTTGCCTTAGACGTGCGAAGCAGGAGACTCTGGGATACACTATTCTACAGCCCAGCAGAGTGCTTGAGGAGGGGTGCCCTCGGGCCGGACCGGAGGCCTTATTGTTCATTACTTGCAAGGCAAATGAGCAAAGAAGATAGTATCGAGGTCACTGGCACGGTGGTAGAAAAGTTCCCAAGCGGACTCTTCAGTGTTCAGTTGGATCAGGAGCGGACGGTGCTGGCTCATCTCGCCGGGAAGCTTCGACGAAACCGGATTCGGGTGTTGGCCGGGGATCGGGTGACCTTGGAGTTGCCTCCCTACGATCTGACCAAGGGCCGCATCGCCTACCGCCACAAATAACTCGCGCAACGTGCCAAAAATCCTATTCGTCTTCGGTACCCGGCCGGAAGCCATCAAACTCTGCGCGACGGTTCTCCACCTTAAGCAACGCCCTGATTTCGACGTGCGTGTCTGCGTCACCGCCCAGCATAGAGGTCTTCTGGACCAAGTGCTCGACGCCTTTCATGTCATCCCGGATTACGATCTCGACCTCATGCTGCCGGGCCAGACTTTGTTCCAATCGACTTCCCGCATTCTGACCGGGCTCGAGCCCGTACTCGAAGCCGAAAAGCCCGAAATGGTGCTGGTGCAAGGAGATACCACCACCACGTTCGCGGGAGCGCTGGCAGCTTTCTACCGGCGTGTGGCCGTGGGCCACGTCGAAGCGGGATTGCGGACGGGCGACCTGTTCCAGCCCTTCCCCGAGGAAGCGAACCGGCTGCTGACATCGCGGCTGTCGACTCTGCATTTCGCCGCCACCGAGTGGGCCGCCGATAATCTGCGGTCCGAATCGATACCGAATGAATCCATTAGCGTAACCGGGAACACCGGAATCGACGCCGTTCTCTATGTGCGGGACCGTCTCGCGTCCGGTGAGCTTCAGGGTGGCGACTGGGAGTGGATTGACCCGTCGCGCAAGTTGATTGTGGTAACGGCGCACCGGAGGGAGAGTTTTGGGGAAGGATTTGAGCGTATCTGCCGCGGTCTGGCGCGTCTCGCCGGCCGGAAGGATGTGCAGATTGTGTACCCGGTTCATCCGAATCCAAATGTGCAGGAACCAGTGAACCGGCATCTGCGGGGATTGGAAAACGTTATGTTGATCGAGCCAGTGAGTTACGTGCCGTTTGTGGACTTGATGCGGCGCGCGTATCTGCTGGTAACCGATTCGGGCGGTATTCAGGAAGAGGGTCCATCGCTGGGCAAGCCGATTCTGGTTTTGCGGGACAAAACGGAGCGTCCGGAGGCAGTGGAAGCAGGGACAGTCAGGCTGGTGGGGGCCAGCGAGGTGCGGCTGTTCGAGGAGGCGTCGCGGCTGCTCGATAACGAGGAAGATTATGCCTCCATGGCACGCGTTCACAACCCTTATGGCGACGGCGGGGCCAGCCGTCGAATTGGGGACGTAATTCATTCATTCTTCGGGAAATAGAGTTTTGTAAAAGTCGTGTTTTGGGGCGGTTATTGGCCGTTTGAACCCCCATGGATTTGGTGGGCGATTTCCTATATTGAAGACGGAAAGGAAGTTGTCCGTGGCGATGCGAAAATTTAAACTACATCGATTCGAGAACCAGTCCGGTTCGGGCAATCTCGCGAGTTCACTCGCTAGGAGGGTGATCGGGCAGCCGGCTGCTATGACCTGCATCGTCCCCTTCGTTCAAATGCATCTGGCGGGGCTCGAGCCGGAAGGACGTCCAGCCGGTGTTTTCCTGCTGCTCGGTCCCAGCGGCACGGGCAAGACGAAAACCGTTGAGGCGCTGGCTGAAGTGCTGCACGGAAGCGAGAAGAACCTCTTGCGTATCGATTGCGGCGAATTCCAGATGGAGCACGAGGTGGCGAAGCTGATCGGCGCTCCTCCCGGATACCTGGGGCATCGGGAAACGCATCCTCTGCTGACACAGCAGAAGATCAATGCCGTGACCAGCGAGCGCTCGAATTTGTCGATCGTACTGTTCGACGAGATCGAAAAGGCGGCGCCCAGTATGACGCGTCTTCTGTTAGGCGTCCTGGACAAAGCGGCGCTCCGTTTGGGCGATAATACTTCGGTGAATTTCGAGAAGACGATGATCTTCATGACCAGCAATCTGGGTGCCAGGGAGATGCTGAGTTTTTTGAATCCGGCATTCGGGTTCCGGGCCGGCGATTCCCGCAGCGAAGAGGATATCCGTTCGAAGCTGCAGAGCATCGGAATGGGGGCCGTGCGCCGGCGGTTCGCGCCCGAGTTCGTGAATCGGGTGGACGGTGTGATCACCTATCAGCCGCTCTCGAGGCCGGTGCTGGATGCGATCCTCAAGCAACAGTTGGCCGATATACAGAGGCACATTCAGCGGCGGCTCGGGATCCGGGCTTTCCATGTGGAGGTGACGCGAACGGCATGTGCGTTCCTGCTGAAACGCGGGACTAGCGAGGAGTTCGGGGCGCGGGAACTCAAGCGAACGCTGCATCGGGAACTGATGCAGCCTCTGGCTGCGATGGTGGCGTCGGAGGCGGTGCCGCCGCGGTCGACAGTTCGGGCCGATTGCGGGTCCGGCGGCCAATCGCTGCGGTTTCGGATTCGGACACCCGAGCCCGAAGCCCTTCGCCTGACCGGGTGACCCCCCACCCGGACTCCGTGAGTGGCGGATGCGGACCACCCCTCCACATCCGTCCCCGGGGCATTTTCGATGGCGGGGCAAGAATCTTCTTCAGTAGACCTGGAAACGATGGAGAGACTCGCCGATATGAGACTGTGAGTGAGGAATTTGAAAATGGATTCGAAGCTGACATCGGCTGCATTCCGCGATAGGATCTTTTCAGGTAACAAGAAGGAGATACACGCGATGACAGAATCTTCCGGTCCGTTGGGCGCCGAACCCTTGCGCCCCGCACTTGATCGTGAACTTGCCCTGTCCCGAGTCGGCGGTGACCTTCAATTGCTTCAGGAAATAGCAGAACTCTTCCTCGGCGATTCCGACCGGATGATGTCGGAGGTTGATCGGGCAGTGGAATTGAATGACGCCAAGGCTTTGGATCGTGCCGCGCACACCATCAAGGGTTGTGTTTCGAATTTTGGGGCACAGGCTTTGTATGATGCGGCACTCACTCTCGAGCGCATGGGACGTTCCGGCGACCTGACGGATCTGCACCCGCGCTACCGGACCCTTCAGTTGGAAATGGCCCAACTTGTGACGGATTTGCGCGGGTTAACAGCCCAGCCCGGCGCCTGATTTCAGTGGCTGTGGGTGGGGGGTGCGCGACCTGAGAGTGGAGGTCAGGCCGCCCGGCGGCCCGCCCAGTAGTCCTCCAACCGGCCGTTGAGGTGACAGCAGCGGAGGGTGAGGATGGCGTTGGCTCCCCGCACGGTCCAGAACATACCGGACCTTTTC
>JBBQGE010000022.1:0-79949 GCA_038322675.1 Bryobacterales bacterium | reverse complement strand
ACTGAAGCGCTGGCCACTGATCGCTGGTTCTGTGTTCACTGGCGCCGCTCAAATTCAGCCGCCAACTCGCGCTTACTGTCCGAAAACAGCACCATCTCGTCCACGTACCGCCACCGCGTCTGGCGCTGTTCGCGGCGGCTGTTGGAGCTACGGTTTGCGCGACGCGCGCCCGTCTCCACTCGCAGTCGGACCGCCGTCAGATGAACACATCCACGGGCACAGTGAACAACTCGGCAAGCTGTTTCGCATGCACCTTACTAATGGCACGCTTTCCGTTCACGACATCCGACACATAGCCTCTGGACTTGAAGATCGGCAGAAGATCGGCTTGCTTCCATCCCCGTTTCTCCATCAAATAGGCCAACATCTCGTGGGGACTCGGATCGGGCAGCGCATGATGCTCTTTCTCGTAGTCCTGAATCAAACGAACCATTAAGGCCAGCACTACATCCTCTTCCGCACTGCGGCGTTCACCCTTGTCCATCAGGGCTTCCACCTCGGTCAGCATCCGTTCATGCTCCGCCCCGGTTGTGATGAGTCGAGGCAGGAGCTTTGCCAGTACCCGGCCGTACTTCTTGTTGTCGATCACGAGCGCGCCCATTTTTTCCAACCTCCTCGCGTGTACTCTTTGTGAGTGAGAAACTCCTTGACCATCAGCAGCCTTGCCCTGTAGTCCACTTTCACGATCAGGCGATAGTAGTTGTGCCGGATGTTGAAAATCAGGAGCGACTGGTATTGATCGGCATCCGGGAAATGCAGCCGTACGTCGGTCAAATCCCGCCACACCGCGTGGCTGGCCACCTTATTCCAACGCAACAACTCGCCGGCCGCATCCGCGTGAACAGCCGCGAACCTCTTGATCGTGGCCGCGCTGATCACGTTCACGGCTATATGCTCGCATAGCGCGAACACTCCGTCAAGGCTGCAGTGAACAGCGGCCAGTGATCAGAGGCCAGCGGTTCAGCGGCCGGCGATGGGGACGAGCACACCACCCGGAAACCGACATTGTTGTAGCGGAGGTACGGATGGAGGTAGTAGTAGTTGCGGATGACCGCGTGCGCGTGGTCCTGATCGAAGTCCCAAGAGCCGCCGCGCAACACCTGACACTCCGTGCCACATGCCTGAATATTCCTCGGCCTGCTACGTTCGTTCAGGCACCATTCCCAGACATTGCCGCTCAAATCCAGGATCCATTCGATTGACGCTCCCGCTGAGTAAATGCCGACGGGGCTGGTTCTCCGCAGGTAATGTGGCCCAGCATTCTGTTTGGTTTCGTCTGTGTTCGCGCGTCCTGCCACGTACTTGTTTCCCCACGGATAGATCCGCCCGTCCGTTCCCCGTGCCGCCCGCTCCCACTGCCATTCCGTTGGTAGACTCACTTCCTTGCCGACGCGGTTTGACAGCCATGCGCAGAAAGCCATCGCCTCGTACCAACAGACGGTCTCTCGTGGATGATTGGACTCGGTCCACTCCGGCGGCTGAGGTTCCCGGTCCGGGTCCGTTAAGGCCTTCCACCAGCAATCCTGCCGGTAGCCCTCCTCCGCACGGAGAAACGCCTGGTATTGAGCGTTCGTAACAGGATAACGGGCCACAAGAAAACTCTCAATCTTCCGGCGTTCGCCGCCCTGATATAGGAAGTCACCGCTGGGAATTTCCACCCAATCGATGTCCGGAATGCCGTCCACAGTGACGCCCACACCCTTGCGGTTGTCTAAATCCAGGCTTCCCAGCGCCCGTCCGACGGCGGCGCGTCCTTCGGGCGTTTGCTCACCCAAGAGTCTCGGCATCCAGGCAGCCTGCAGTTCGCGCAGCACGCCGGGACGGTCCGCGATGTCCGCGCCACTCTCGACGATGCACTGCGCTGCGACTTCGGGCTGCGCATCCGCGAGCCAACGGATTACACCCGTGCAATCGCTCGTCTGGAATCCGGCGAGCAGAACAGCGGTTTCCTCCCAGCCGCTGCGGCGCCACCATTGGTCCGGGGGCCATAACTCGACGGCGCGCACTTCGGACAGGCGTGTAGCCAGCGCTTCTGCGGTGAAGTACTCCTGCAGCAGTTGGTGCCGGAAGCGCAGTTCCGTGCTTCCTTCGAGCAGGGTCGCGTCGAGCGCCTTTTTGAGCAGGCTCTCGCCGCCGAGCGATTCTAGGACCGAGGCACGCGAGGCCACGGTCAGTACGCCAAAGTCGGCTGCTTCCTGCGCACCTGTGCTGACGCGGTCGGTCTGCATCCGCCAGGCGACGTCAGCCAATCCGGTCAACAGCCGCTCCCCTTCTGGTTTCAGGCGGGCATCCTCGTGCACTAACCCCTCACGGTTCAAGAGGTTTAGGACGAACAGACGAAACAGGTCTCCCCGGTTCCGCGGGAGTACGCCGTTCTCCTGCCCCCAGACGAAATACAGCATGGTGAGCATGAACGGGTTGGAGGCCAGCCGCAGCAGGCTTCGCGGATTGGGGATGTGCCGGCGCCAGAGGGTATCCTCTTCGCTCGAGGTTTTCGAATAGACCTCCTTCTGCTCGCGAGGATCGGAGACGGTCCAAAAGACCTCACCAGCGCCCGCGGACTTCCACTTCTCGAACACCGCCGCGAGCCGTTCATCACCCGCCAGTTGCCAGAAGAACCGTTCCGCCCGCTCAGGCGCCTCGCCACTGGCCGCCACCCACTGCCCCACCGCATCCCGGATCCGCTGCGGCGAGAGGGGTTCGATGCTCAGGGTGTCGATGTCCAGATCCAGTTCGTCTCGGTAATCCTCGCTGCGGCAGGAGACGAAGATCGGCGTACCCGGGTCGAGGCCGTGGAGAAACGTGCGGACCTCCTCGGCCTTTCCGGCACGCTTGCCGGTGGGCATCTCGTTCAGGCCGTCCAACAGCAGCAGCAAGCGGTTCGCTTTGGCCAGCGCGGTGGCCGCCCAGCCGATCTCGTCGACGCCGTTGGCGAGAAATGAGGCGAATGGCTCGTCTCCGGTCCACTTGCCCATCTCGACCAGCAACGGCAACGGAGCCTTCGAATCCTCTTGCGCCCGCGCAGCCGTTTCCAAAGCGAGCCTGCGCAGGGTGGTGCTCTTACCTGAACCGGGAGCGCCGAGCAGGGCGGCGCGCCGGACGTCGGTAAAGGCGCTGAGCACATCGTCATAGTCGCGGCCGGCGCTGAATTCGCCCTCGCACTCCCGGCGGCGGGAGCGGTGGCGGAGCAAGGCGAGGTTGCGATCGTCCTGCCAGGCGCGCGGGATCGTGTTGCCGGGTTTCATGCGAACGCTTCCCCGTAGGGGCGAGTAGAGGCGTGCCTTCTGTTCGATCTCCAGGATCAGACGGGAGAAATATTGGAGTTCCTCTTCGCGGGTCGGCAGACCACATTCGCGATCGAGGAGGCGCGGTAGTTCGTAGAAGTCCGGGTCGGGCTGGCGGCCGCGGAATTCCCGCATGGTAGTGAGCAATAGGGAGAGGGAGTGACGCCCGCGTCCGGTTCCACCGAAGTGCAGCAGGCGGTCGACGGCTTCCGCGGCGAACTCGGCGGCGGGTCCAGAGAAATCGATGTTGTGAGACGGGTCGGGCGATAAATCGCCGAATGCCTGTCGAAAGACGGTGCGGCGGCCGCGCTCGCCATCGGACGCGAAGAATTCGGTGAGCACGCGCACGGCGCGGTTGCGTACGCCGTCAGGGTCGCGGTGGGGGCGCCCGGCGGGAGTCATACGTGAGTTAGTCTATCGTGTCCAGGTTCGACGGCGCGGAAGTCAGGCCGTCAAATCGGCAGAGAAGGTGCCGCCCCGCGCTCCACTGTTATTGGTAGAAACAACACCGACACGTACATCGCCTCTGCGTTCAGACTGTTTCCACGGTTCCGCTGGTTCAGTCGCCGCGGCCGCTCCGATCAGGGGCCGGATGGCGTGAGATGCGCTGGTGCCGGTAGAAACAGGGTGCCCGCATGAAGTATAACTGCCCAAAATGCAATTCTCAGAGCATACGCCCGTCAGAACAGGCAATGGGTGTCGACCGATGGCTCCGCGCGCTTCGGTTTCGCCCGTGGCGGTGCGAGGCTTGCTTAAATCGATTCTTCCGGTTCGTCCTATAGCCGGTTCGCTATAAGTCGAGCGTCACGACCCTACTTCCGGTCCGCATCATCACGGATTACCAATCGATGGATTGGGAGTGATATTGATCGCGTCTGCTGGAGAATTCCTCTGCCGGCGCACTCTGCGCGCTGACAGTCTGGATAGGCAGGAGCAATGCCTGGTTCGGAGGCAGATCGAGCGGCTCGACAATCGCCATTCGGCGTTCATTGCTGATTTCGTTCCCACCACAGGCAACCACGCCCAAAAATCCCCTTGACTTCTGCCCGGTGTTATAGTTAACTAGAACAGTACATCAGATCGGCCGATCCGACTACGCAACGCTCAACCATAGGAGAAACGCACATGAAAACCCTATTAGCCGCTGTGTATCTCGCCGCGATGTCAATCGTCGTGTTTGCCGAGTCCAATGCAGCCGTTTCGTTCACAACCATGAAATCTCTGGCCGGCGACTGGGAAGGCGCCATCACAACCGTGCCGGCCGATCCGTCCGTCCAGGGCAAGTCGGCGAGGGTCACCATTCGCGTGACTTCGCTCGGCAACGCCGTCCTGCACGAAATGAAAGTTGAGGGCCGCCCGGATGACCCGATTACGATGTTCTATGTCGAGCAGGATCAGCTTCGCCTGACTCACTATTGCGACGCGGGGAATCGCCCGCGCATGAACGGCAAGACCTCCGCCGATGGAAAGGGAGTGGAATTCAGTCTGCTCGATTTGTCGGGAGGCACCGAGAACGGACATATGCATAACGCCGCTTTTACCCCGATCGACCCAGATCACCACGTCGAGGAGTGGACGTATATGCTCGGAGAGGGGCGGCACGTGGTCGCGCACTTCGACCTGCACCGGAAAAAATAGAGTGGCTCGTGAGTGGAGCGACAGCCAGCCGATTTACCGCCAGCTTCGGGAGCGCGTCATCGAGATGATCCTCGAAGGCATTCTGAAAGAAGGCGATCCGCTGCCATCGGTGCGCAGCGTGGCGGCCGATTACCGGGTCAATCCGCTCACGGTCCTCAAGGCCTACCAGCAACTCGTCGATGAAAAACTTATCGAAACCCGACGGGGCCGCGGCATGTTCGTGAGCCCCGGCGCGCCCGCGCTGCTGCTCCAGGCCGAGCGCGCGAGATTCATCAGCGAAGAATGGCCGAGGATCTGCGCCACCATCCAGCGCCTCGGGCTGGACGCGGAGGAACTGCTGGATCAGGCCGCGCGGCCCACGCCGTCGAAAGCCACGCAGGAGGATGTCTAGCGCATGCCGGCCATCGTAGCGCGCGGGCTCCGAAAGACCTACGGCAAAACGGTCGCGTTGGACGGCCTCGACCTGCAGGTGGAAGAGGGGAGCATTCTGGGACTGATCGGCCGCAATGGCGCGGGTAAGACGACCGCGCTCGAAGCCATGCTCGGCCTGATCTCGTACGAGGGAGAACTGAGCGTGCTGGGCCGCGATCCATGGGCCGACCGCGCCGGTCTGATGCGCGACGTCGCGTTCGTCGCCGATGTCGCGGTGCTGCCGCGCTGGATCCGCGTCTCGCAGGCGCTGGACTATATGGCCGGCGTGCATCCGCGATTCGACCGACGCCGCGCCGCAAGCCTGCTGGCGAAGACCGCGATCCGCGGCGACCGCAAGGTATCCGAACTGTCGAAGGGCATGGTGACGCAGTTGCACCTGGCGCTCGTGATGGCCATCGATGCGCGACTGCTGGTGCTGGATGAGCCGACGCTCGGTCTCGACCTCCTGTTCCGCAAGCAGTTCTACGATTCGCTGCTCGCCGATTACTACGAGCGCAGCCGGACGGTGGTGGTGAGCACGCACGATGTTGACGAGGTGCAGAATATCCTGACCGAAATCGCGTTCATTGAGAGCGGCCGCATTCTGTTTCGGGGCAGCGCGGAGGAAGTGGAGTCGCGATACTCGGAGTTGGCGGTGCATCCGGAACGTGTGGCCGCGGCGCGCGCGCTTGCGCCGATCAGCGAAAGGCAGATGATGGGCCGCACCATTCTCCTGTTCGACGGCATCGACCGCGGCGAGATCGACCGCTTCGGCGAGGTGCGGACGCCGTCCATCGCCGACCTATTCCTGGCGCTCTCGAACCCATCGCCTGCGGAGAGGCGGTCGTGACTCTTTACTGGTCGATTCGCCGCGAGTTGTGGGAGAACCGCTCGCTGTACATCGCGCCGCTGGCCGTCGCGGCCGTCTTCCTTGCCGGCTACCTCATCAGCATCGTGGGTTTCCCGGCGAGGATGCATGCCATCGCCGCGCTCGACGCGCCGCAGCGTCAGCAGGCCCTCTGGCTGCCTTTCAACATGGCCGCCGGGCTGCTGATGCTGGCCGGCATGGTGGTGGGCGGCTTCTACTCGATTGAAGCGATGCGCTCCGAACGCCGCGACCGCAGCATCCTGTTTTGGAAGTCGCTACCCGTTTCCGATACGGTTACGGTGCTGGCGAAGGTGCTGGTGCCGGTCGCTCTACTGCCGCTGTACACGTTCGCGGTGACGTTCGTGCTGCAGTGCGCGATGTTGGTGGCGGTTTCCGTAGTGCTCTGGATGAATGGCCTGAGCGCCCAGCCGGTATGGACGGACCTCTCGTTCGCGCACAGGACGGCGCTGCTGCTGTATCACCTGGTGGCGGTGCACGGATTGTGGCAGGCTCCGATTTTCGGCTGGCTGCTGTTCGTATCCGCTTGGGCGCGGCGCGCCGCGATCGTATGGGCGGTACTGCCGCCGTTCGCTGCCGGAACGCTGGAGATGCTGGTGTTTGGCACCCGGCAGACGGTCGCCGTTTTGGAGAACCGCTTGAGCGGGGGCGGCGCAGAGGCGCACACCATGCCCGGCACATTCCCGATGGACCCGACCACGCACGCGACGATCGGGGTGTTCCTGTTGTCGCCGGGGCTGTGGATTGGGCTCGCGGTGACGGCAGTTTTCGTCGCGGCGGCAATCCAGTTGCGGAAGCACCGGGGTCCGGCCGGGTAGGTGATAGACTCCTGCTCGTTGTTCACGTCGAATGGGAAGTCCTATTTCTCTCCGGATGTGGTCGCAGACTATGCGGCGAGTTTGAAGCCGCTCGGAAGGCCGAAGACTTTCGAGCAGGCGAGATCCGGTGTGCGGGGCGGGTTCAGCGAGCGAGTGTATCGGATCGTGTTCGAGGGCAAGACGCTGACGTTGGTGACGCGGGTGGATCAGTCCGGAAGTTGGAGCAGTATCACGTGTCTGAATAAGAGACCGCCCGACGTCATAAGACGGCCCGACGTCATCATCCGTCGCCTACACGCGCTCGATCAAATCGGCAACAACTCGAGGGCGCCCTGCAACTCGCTCTGCGTGTGGGCGTCGCCGGTCCGCCGGGTGGCGGCAATGCCGCGCTCGTACATTTGCCGGGCTTCGTCGATTCGACCCATCCGCTCCAGCGCATGGCCGCCGTGATAGTATGCCGCGCCGTAGTCAGCATCGGCGTCGAGCAATTGGTTGAACTCGGCGGCGGCCGTTTCGAGGTCGCCGCTCCGGACGTACTCCATCGCGAGGCCATACTGGATAAAGCTGTTGTTCGGATCCTCGGCGAGCATCCCCTTCAGCGCTTCAATGCGATCAGACATAGTTCGCCTCAGTGTAGCAGTGGATGGCGGGCGAAGTGGCCGCTGAGTTGCACGGCTTTCCTAGGAGGAGACCATGATGAGAACGAAACTTACGATACCGGCAGTGTTGCTCGGTCTGACAATGGCGGCTTATGGACAGTACTCGGATCTAATACCGGCGGGTACCACGATCCCGGTGCGAACGGATCAGCGGATCGAACTGCGGAATGCGCGGGCGAATGGCCGTGTCTACACCGCCCGTGTGTCTGAGGATGTGAGAGACGCGAGCGGCAATGTCGCAATTCCGCGGGGCGCGAGCGCCGAGTTGGTAGTGCGCTCGACCGGCAGCAACGAATCGACGCTGGATCTCGATTCTGTAACCGTTAACGGGCGCCGGTATGTGGTGGCCGCGACCGCGAAGGAGAATGCGGGCAAAAAAGAAGGCGTTGGAGCGAATAGCCGTACTGGCAAGTACGTCGGCGGCGGCGCAATTCTCGGGACCATCATTGGAGCAATTGCGGGAGGCGGAAAGGGCGCAGCGATCGGCGCGATCAGCGGAGCAGCGGCAGGCGCCGGCGCGCAGGTTTTGACTCGCGGCAAGGACATCAAAGTGCCGGCAGAAACGGTGTTGAAATTCAAGCTGGATCAACCGCTCGAGTTAGGACGCGGCGCGAATGCGCGGGATCGGGGTTATACGAAAAACGGCCAACACTATCACCGCTATTAGTGTTACCGCGAGAATTTTTGAGGCGACCCGGAATGCTGGGCCGCCTGTGACCCTTCAGCTATTCCGCGCGCAGCGTCTGGGCCGGATCCTCTCGCGACGCGCGCCACGCCGGTAACAAACTGGCGCAGATGGCGAGCGCCACCAGCACTGCGGATGACGACGCCAACGTTAGCGGATCGCGGGCATTCACTTCATACAACAGACTCTCGATCAGCCGGGAACCCGCCACTGCGCCCGCAAGCCCGATGGCGGCGCCGGCCAGAGCGAGCAGGAACGCCTCCCGCAGAATCAGACGCTGCACATCCACCGGCCTTGCGCCCAACGCCATGCGCACACCAATCTCGCGCCGGCGCAGAACCACCATGTGCGACAGCACTCCGTATACACCCGTACAGGCCATCAGCAGGGCGAGCCCGGCAAATCCGCTGAACACGATCACCTGAAACCGCGGGCCCGATTGCAACCCGCGCCACTCCTCGTCCATCGTCTGAACGTGCGCGAGCAAGCCCGCGTCGATGGCCCGCAGGTGTTCACGGAACATCGTCGCGGCCGCGTCCGGATCGCCGGCCGTAGGCATCACCACCACGACTCCGCTTCTGCGCGTAATCCCGCCGCCACGCGCCGGCTCCGCCGTCAGCGGAAGGTAGATCTCCGGTCGAGCCGGATTGCGCAGTCCGTCGTTCCGGGTGTCGGCAACCACGCCCACAATCGTCTTCCAGGGATTCCCGTCCCCATCCACCTGGTGTCCAATCGGATTCTCACCGGCGAAGTAGCGATCGGCCAAGGTGCGATTTACGACGGCAAACAGGCCGGCGCCCGACTGGTCTCGTTCGGTGAAGGTGCGCCCGCTGAGCAGCGGAATGCCCATCGACCGGAAGAAGTCGGAATCGACAGAGCGCACGACCACGCGGTCGCGCCGGTAGGCGTCGGGAAGCGGGCGGCCCGCGCGGCTGAAAGCAGTAATCCGTCCAGCGCCGGATGGCGGCAAAGAGTCGGCAAACGAGATTGACGTGAAACCGGGCGTCGCTTCGAGACGGCGGCGAAGTTCGCGGCGTAGTTCATTCGGAGTATTGGCGAATCGCGTACCGCTCAGGTTGATGGAGGCGGTTACCAGTTGATCGACCCGAAAGCCCGGCGCGATCGAGTTCAGCTTCGCCAGATTCTGGATGAGCAATGTGGCGGCGATCGCGAGCGTCAGTGATAGTGCGAGTTCGCCGGCGACGAGGGCGCGACGCACGCGTAATCGCGGCAGGGGCAGCACCGGCATCAGGCTGAATCCGAGCGAACACAGCAGCGACGCGGCGATTGCGGCAGTCACGATGCTCGGGTTCAGCGTGATGACATCGACGCCTACCGACGGAATGCGCGGTAGAAGCGCCACCAGCGTAAACGCGACGGCGAGACCCGCGGCGATTCCGAGTACGCCGATGGTCAGGCCTTCCGTCAGCAGGTGACCGGCTATCCGCGCGGCGCTCGCTCCCAGCGCCCGCCGAATCGACATTTCATGTACGCGACCCGCCGCACGCGCCACCAGGAGCCCCGCGACATTCGCGCCGGCAACCAGCAGGATCAGAATCACGGCGGACGCGAGCAGCAACGCGACCGAGCGGCTGTCGCGAACGGCGTAATCATGCAGCGGGATGATGCGGAGCGAAACATCGTCGCGGTAGATCTGCGGATCCTGCGCGCGGCTGATCGCCAGCCGGTCGGACAGTTCCGCGCGAGCCTGTTCGATGGAAACTCCGGGCTCGAGACGCGCGACGCCGTACAGAATCTTCATCGCGCCTCCGTGACGCAGCCAGGATTCGCGAAGAGCAAGGGGTGTCAGGAGAACAACCCGTTGACCGCCCGGCATCCGGAAGGCGGGGGGCAGCACGCCGGTAATCGTATACGCTTCGCCATCCATGCGAGTGGACCGGCCAATCACGCTGGGATCGGCGCCAAACTGCTCGCGCCAGATGCGGTCGGACAGCATGACGACACGGGGCGATTGAGGATGGTCGTCGGCGGGCTGAATCGGCCGGCCGAGCGATGGCGATACCCGCAGTACGTCGAGCAGGTTGCCGCTGATCTGGCCGCGATGTACCTCGATGGTCTCGCCGGGCGCCGACAGACCGGCGACGTCGATGTTGTAGGCCGCGAGAGGTCCGAGCGCGCGCGTCCCCTGCCAGGTTCCGTAGTCGCCGCTGCCCAGCGCGTCGATCTTGTACGCGGCGAAATACGTGGTGACGGAAACAAGCTGCTGCGAATCGGGGTACGACAAGGGCCTCAGCCACATGGCGTAGACAACGGCGTACAGGGCGGTGGCTGCGCCAATGCCGAGCGCCAGCACCAGGATGGCGGGAATGGAGACGGCCGGTTCGCGACGAAGCATGCGGCAGGCGAATCGCAGGTCGCGGCCGAGGTTGCGGAGAAGGGGAAACCCGAGTTGATCGCGGTACAGTTCCTTGGCGGGTTCGATGTGACCGAATTCGAGGCGGGCCGCACGGCGGGCATCGTCCGAGGACAAGCCCATGGCGATGTGGTGATCGGTCAGAAGTTGGAGATGGGCTTCGATCTCTTCCGCGAGGGCCGGTTCGTGGCGGCCGCCGGAGAAGCTTCCGACCAACCGCTTCCAGAATCGCCGTAGCGGTCTCATTCCGCTTCCTCTCGAAGCGCGAGAAATCGGGCCATGATGCCGCTGGTCTGTTGCCACTCACGAGTCTCGGCTCGTAACTGCTTCTTCCCTGCCCGGGTGATTCGATAGAACTTCGCCTTCCGCTTGTTCTCCGAGACACCCCAATCCGACGCGATGGACCCCTCCTGCTCCAGTTTCAGCAGCACCGGGTAGAGAGTGCCGTGGTTGATGGAAAGCAGATCGCCGCTGGTCTGCTCGATGCGCCGCGCGATTCCGTAGCCGTGCTGGGGACCGAGCACGTCCAGACACTGCAACACCATCAATGCGAGCGTGCCCTGCCGGACGGCGGCCTTTCCCATCGACCCTC
This sequence comes from Bryobacterales bacterium, assembly GCA_038322675.1. Classification (GTDB taxonomy): domain Bacteria; phylum Acidobacteriota; class Terriglobia; order Bryobacterales; family Bryobacteraceae; genus TMP-7. Next base: position 68,602 of record JBBQGE010000022.1, on the reverse strand, counting down.
CTATGGGATTCCCATATCAGTATGCCGTGAGTCCTATGGGAAAGCAATAGGAGCGGTCTACGGAGCCGTGGCTTTGCGCTTCTTGGTCTCGATGGCCTTCTTCACCCACTGCTCGGCGCGCATGATCTCCGCGTCGTAGAGGTACTGGCCGTCCATCAGGTCCGCCCGCTCGCGGACGATCAGGTTGAGATACGACATCGCGTCGTCGTACTGCGGGTCGATTTCAAGCGCACGGTTCAAGTGCGCGATGCCATCTGCGAGCACCGGCTCCCATTCCTTTTTCAGCGCCGTCCGTACCGCCGCACTCTTGAACGGGCCCGGCGACTCCAACGTCATCCCGGCACGAGCACGCGCTTCCTTCCACACGGGATAAAACTTCGACCAGGCAATGACGCCTAACTGGAAGTGCGCCTCTTTGTCATCGGGAACGGCATCGAGTAGTCGCAGGTACGCAGCGCGCGCCTCGTCCGGGTTGTGGCGTAGATCCGCCAGCACGGCCGAGTTGCGGAGGGCGTCCAGATTCTTCGGCTCCAACTCGAGGACGCGAGCGAATGCCTTCTGCGCTTTGTCGCAACGCTCCGGCGCGCCGCCCGGTGCGATGCAGATGGTCATCGCAGCCATCCCGAGATACAGATGCGCCTTCACCGACTGCGGCTCGGCCTGAATCGCCTGCTCGAAATCGTCGATGGCTTCGTCGTACTGCGCGGCTCGATAGGCGTCCATCCCCTCCTGAAATAGAGAAGGAGCGGGCTGGGTCATCGCCAACCCGCTCCCGAGGAGGGCTAGAAGAATCTCAAACCGCACCACTCGATTAGACACCGCCGCTCCGGCGCGGTTCCCGGCGAGAATTAACGGCCAGCAGTCGCGAGTTCCGGTACATAGTTCTTCGGGATGTAAACACAACGGGGATCTTCGGCCAGATAATCGCCCGTCAGCGCGAACGCACGCGACCGCGACCCGCCGCAAACATGGACGTACTCGCACGCGCCGCATTTCCCTTCCCGCTGGTGCGGATCGCGGAGCATGCGGAACAACTCCGAGTTCCGATAGACATCCACCAGCGACTGCTGCCGGATGTTGCCGCCCGACAAGGACAGGAATCCGCTGGGGAAGATCTCGCCGCGATGCGAAACGAACACGAAGCCACGGCCGTCGCTGACGCCGGCGGTCCGGAACGCAACGCCTTTCGCCTGCTCGTTCTGGACGGCACCCTCGCCACGCTCCTGCTTCTGACGTTCCAGGATGTACCGGCGGTAGTGCATCGCTTCGGTGGTCTTGATGTCGAACGGCACGTGCTTGGAGATCTCGTACATCTTGGCGAACACCTGCTCGTACTCCTCGGCGTTCAAATCGTCGCCCGCGAGCGCGCGGCCGGTGACGATGAGGAAGAACAGGCTCCACATCTTCGACCCGACTTCGCCCACCAGTTCCGCCACGCGGTCGAGTTGGTGCATGTTGCGTTTCGTGACCGTGGTCTGGAACTGCGTGTCGAGGCCGATCTTCTGCGCGTGGCGGAGCGCGAGCATGCAGCGTTCGAAACTGCCCGGCACTTGGCGGAATGCGTCATGGGTGGCGGCATCGGCGCCGTCGACGCTGATCGCCATTCGCGCCACGCCGGCCGCTTTGAACTGGTCGATGGCCTCGGTGGTCAGCAAGGGGGTGGAACTGGGTGTGACGTTGGTCCGCAATCCCAGTTTGACCGAATAGCGCACCAGGTCGAACAGGTCGGGCCGCTTCAGCGGGTCGCCGCCGGTGAAGACAAATAGCGGACTGCCAAAGCCCTTGGCCTCGCCGAAGGCCTTTACCTGGTCGAGCAGGCGGTATCCTTCCTCGGTGGTGAGTTCGTCGGCGTGGCGGCCCGGCATGGCCGATGCCCGGCAATGAACGCAAGACAAATCACAGGCTTGTGTGACTTCCCAGATCACTAACAGCGGGGACTGACTGAAATCCAGCATGAGTGCCTCTCTACTCATAGGATTGCAATCGTCGCACCACCCGTAAGTGACTGAGATCACAATTGGCGGAAGATCTATTTGGGGATTTTCACCCAGTCGGCTGGAGCCTAATGGCGCTCAGCCGAGGGCGGGTGTTTCCGCGCACTCCCTGGTCAGTCGATTGGAGGTGCGTAGTTCTTCCAGGCCTCGCACTCGTGGAGTGCCTGCATCGCCACCGCCAATCGGTCGGTCTCCTTCTTCGGCCAAACCAACCCGCAGTCCTTGTTATATGCTTCCGTAGAATTGGTGGTGGCGACCATCCGAGTGGCGAGTTCGGCGCTTCGGACGGGATCCTGGGGCTGCTGGGCCAGCAGCGTGAGTAGAAAAATCGTCAACATCGCCGATTCCCACGAAGTATTTCAACTTCGTGACTACGATATTAATCGATTCGTCATCTGAATGCGACCGTTTTGTTACCTTTAGCTCATCTGCTTCAGGTAGGGCACGCTGGCCTTCATGGCGTCCAGGTCCATCTCGACGAAGTAGTTCTTGATGCCGCCCTTCTTTGCCGCGGCAAACGTCTTCTTCCAATCCACGATGCCGGTGCCTGTCGCGACTTCCTTCGCCTTGTCGGGCGACCAGTCCTGCACGTGCATCGAGATGAACCGGCCCGGATACTTTTCGAAGTAATCGGCGGCATGGTAGCCGAGTCGGATGACGCTCACCTGGAACTGCGATTTGATGTACTTGGGATCGAACTCGCCCATCAGTTTGTCGTAAATGAGTTCGCCGTCGACCTTCTGGAACTCGAACTCATGATTGTGGAACCCGAGTTGAATACCGGCCTTGGCGGTGCGCTCACCGAGTTTGTTGGCGGCATCGCAGGCGCTCATCCAGTCCGTCATCTTGGCGGATCGGGGGATGCCAAAGGTAGCGATGATCATCTGGCGCAGGCCGAGCCCTTTTGCGTAATCGATGCGCTCGTCGAGATGGCCCTTCAATTCGCCGAATCCGTAGTGGCAACTGACACACTGGAGCCCCGCGGCCTGAATCTTGGCGCGCAATTGCTGCGGAGTCATGGATAGGAGCGGTTTGAAGTCGCCATAACTGGCGGGCGAGCATAACTCGATGGTCTCGAATCCGCTGGAGGCCAGCGTGGCTAGGGTGCCGTCCAAGTCTTTGCTGATTTCCTGGCGCACGGGCCAGGTCTGGCAGCCGATCGGCATGCCGAGCGGTTTCGCGAATGAGGCGGCAGCGGTGGCGGCGGTGGCGGCGAGGAATCCTCTTCTGGTGATGGATTTCATAGCGAGCATCATACACCCTGGCGTGTTGGGATCGACGCGGTGGGTTGCGTGGATCATGGCTTTTGCGACCGGGTCTGAGACCGTGTACTATTTGAATACGTACACGGAAGAAACCAATATGCCGAGACTGCCAGTGAAAGACAACAGCCGGGTTGCCCTACGAATTCGGCCTGCCGACAAGACCAAGATCCTCAGGGCCGTTGCTCTGGAGCACACGGACCTCACCACGTTCATCCTTGAAAACACACTGCGAGCGGCCGAGCTGGTGATCGAAAGAGCCGAACGCCTTGCTTTATCCGAGCGGGACAGCTTGCGGGTCCTCAACCTGCTCGAAAATGTTCCCTCCCCCAATAAGCGCCTTCTGCGGGCGGCAAAATCACTGCCGCAGGCAGGGTAGATGGATAGTCTACCTGACTGGCACGAAGAGCCGGTTGCGAAACATCATGATCGCAAAAGCTTCGACTGCGGCGACGCGGAACTGAACGAGTTCCTGTGGAAATACGCCCGCCAGAGCCACGAGCGCGGTGGAGCGAAGACCTTCGTGGCCGCCGATGACGCAGACGCCACGATCGTTTACGGCTATTACAGCCTGAGTCCGGCCTCGGTAGATTACGCGCGCACCCCGGAGGTCCTGCGACGGGGTCTCGGGCGATATGAAATCGGCGAGTACCGGCTCAGCCGTCTTGCCGTCAGCGTCTCATTGCAGAGGCAAGGATTAGGGGGCCAATTGCTGCTCTCGGCCGGGCGTCGCTGCCTTCGTGTCGCTGAGCAAGCGGGCGGGACGTTGATCCTAATCGATGCCAAGAACGACCGCGTGGCAGCCTGGTACGCAAGCTACGGGGCCGTGCCGCTGCTCGATGCACCGCGATCGCTGGTGCTGCCACTCGAGCTTGTGCGGAAGACCCTGGAGTTAGCGTGGAAACAAAGTTGATAACAACGTGGCCGCCGCCCGGCATCGAGCGGCGGCCCACGCAAACATCAAAACTGCAGACGAAGTCCCAACTGCCACTTGCGCATCTGCGCCAGATTCGCGATCGCGAAGATCTTGCCCGCGGTCGGAGAATCCACCTGGCCGTTCGGTTGGCCCAGGTTGACATGGTTGAATGCGTTGAACACCTCCGCACGGAACTGACCGTTCAGCTTCTCCGTAATCGCGAACTTCTTGCTCAACGACGCATCCGTGTTGAAGAAATGCGGCCCGAAGAAGGAGTTACGTGCCACGTTGCCGAACGTGCCCTTGGCAGGACGGCTCCACGCCCCGCGCGTGCACCCGTTCGCATTCAACAATGGGGTAGCGGTACTGGTCGCAAGGCAGCCTGCATCGGCGGTTCCGCCCGGCGCCACCTGATACCATCCGTTCGCGCTCGGATCCGAAACCGAGGCATCGCCGACTATGTTCGGCCGGCACGGGCCGGTATCCCGGTCACTTCCGCAGTTCACGTACGACGGAGTGAACGGAATTCCCGACTCCCATGTGCCGAGCCCCGCAATCTGCCATCCTCCGATGAGCAGATCAGCGAGGCGCGATGCCGAACTGAGGAACTTGTGATTCTTCCCGAACGGCAGTTCATACAGCCCGTTGAAGTTCAGCACGAACCGGCGGAAGCCGTCCTCGCGGCCGTAGTCGATGTCGTGATTGAAGTAGAAGTAATCGTTGGCGTAGTCGAAGGCGCTGCTCCAGGTGAAATTGCCCTGTAGCTGCAAACCGCCGCTGAAGCGATGCTCGCCGCGAATCTGCAGTGAGTTGAACTTCACGCTCGCATCGTCGCTGAAGTACTTAATGCTTTGCGTCCATCCGAACGAATTGAAGAACGGCCGGCGCTGATTCGTCGTCAGCGTGCCGAAACCCACGACGCTCGGATTATTGATGTTGTAATTCGTTCCGCCCGGAGTGGTGTGATAGCCTTTGTTCCCGACATAGCCGATCGAAAAGACGGTGCTCGGCGTGAGTTGGTGCTCGAGCATCACGTTCCACGCATCCACCACCGGGAGCCGCATTGTGCCATCCGAGTTCAGCGGGAGCACGTTGGGCGCGACACCGTTGGGCAGCATCGGATTGCCGTTCGGACCCTTCGGCTGCGAAGCCAGGATCGTAGTTGGATCCAGCGCCGTCGGACCCTGCGCCAGCGTGAATACCGACAGCCACGGCTGCGACGGATTCAGCGACTGGTTCGCCAGTACCGGCAGATTCTGCGTCACGTTATGGCCGAAGGAAACGCCGAACACGCCGACATCGTACGAGCGGCCATATCCGACACGAACCACGGTCTTATTCTCGACAAGCTGATAAGCCAGGCCGACGCGGGGAGCGAAATGCGTGTACGAAGTCTTCACGTTTCCGTTCATCCCGACGCCGTTTTCACCCGTGATCATCACCTCGCCTGTCGCAAGATTCTGGAATCCGCCGTTATCCTTGCCGTTGACATACTGCGGATAGTAAATCTCCCACCGGATGCCGTAATTCACGGTCAGCCGGCGAGTTACCTTCCACGTGTCCTGCACGTAGGAGAATAGCCGGTTCTGGCGCTCGGCGGCTTCTGTCGAGTTACTCACATATCGCGAGAACGAATTGACTTGGCCCAACAGGTACGACGCCAGACCAAGGCCGCCACCGCTGGGACCCTGCGTGGTTGTGGGGTCGAAGGTCAACTGGCCGGCGCGGTGCGAATCGCTGGGCACGCGCAGATTCTGTTGAAACCGCCAGTCGACACCGAACTTCAGCGAGTGATTGCCGAACACATGCGTCGTGTTGCCGACCCACTGGAATTCATTCTCCTGCTCGTTTAGCGGGCAGTTACAGGAGTTGATGCCGAGCGAGTAGCCGAAGTTAATTCCGCCGGTGCCATTGATGGTGAAGGCCGGCATTCCGGAAGTGTAGTAGTCGTCGACGTTGAGGCCAGGGATTCCGGCATCAGTTGTGGGCGAACTCCCCACACCGTTCGGGTTCACCGCCACGCGGTAGCGGAAAAAGCCGAAGCGGAAATCGGTGAGCCAGGTGGGTGTGATGCTGTAGTCGATACCGTACGAGAGGCTCTGGTCGCGCAGGTCGGAAGTTCCCGCGAATCCGGCTGGCGGGTACTGCGGTCCGCCTGCTTCCAAACCGAAAGCGCCTGGCGACGACTGCGCGTACTGCATGAAGCTGTAGCGGCCGAACATGTGCAGCCTCTCGGTCTGATACCGGTCGACGCGAACGTCGAATGCGTCGCTGTTCAGTACTCCCTGCCCCGATGCGACATAATTAGGACCGGCACCCGAGGCTCCGGCGACGTTCGGAAACGGAATGAATTTCAGCAGCGCCTGAGCTTGCGGTGAAAGCTGATTCGTCGGAATGACGTTGCCCTGAAACGCCAGGCGTGACGCCGGAACGATATTGCAATTCGCGCCGTCGCACGGATTGTAAATGGGCGTGACCAGATCGCTCAGGTCTCCGCCGCGCTCGGTTGCCGTCGGCACACGGGTTAGAACCGAGGCGCCGTTGTGCTGCCGGTTGCCCTGATAATCGCCGAAGTAGAAGGTCTTATCTTTCTGAAGGGGACCGCCGAAAGATCCGCCAAATTGATTCCACAGTGTCGGCGGGATGAAACGGCCATTGCTGCCGGGAATCGGCCGAGCCTGCGCGAAGGGATCGCGCGCGGCCCCGTGCTGGTCGCGGCGAAATTCAAATGCGCTGCCGTGGAGCGCGTTAGTTCCCGACTTGGTCTGAGCGGCGATGACGGCTTGGCTTGCCTGGCCGAACTCGGCGTCATACGCCGTGGTCGTGATCTTCACTTCCGATACGGAATCGAGGTTGGGAGTAATCACCGGTTCCCCCAGAACCGACTCGCGATTATCCGTTCCATCCAACTGGAATGCGATACCGCCCCAATACTGTCCGCCGATCTTGGGCCGGTAGACGTCGTGAGGCTGCTCGCTGGGGGCGCTGGTGCCGGTGGCTTGGACGCCTGGAACCAGGAAGTACAGCCGGCTCAGGTCGCGCCCGAACACCGGCAGATCCTGCACCGCCCGAGTGGTCATCGTGTCCGAGACGTCCGCTTTTTCCGACTTCAGCAGTGGCGCTTCGGCGGTGACATTCACCACCTCGCCGACGCTGCCCACCGTGAGGCGCGCGCTGACCGTCGTCACCGCGTCCACTTCGACATGCACGTTCTTCTGGACGTACGTAGTGAAACCCGTGGCATCCACGCGGACATCGTAAACGCCCGCGATCAGATGCGATTGATTGAAGTTGCCGGACTCGTTCGTCGTCGTGTTGTACGTGACGCCTTTACCCGTGTCCGTGATGACGATTTTCGCTTGTGGCACCGACGCGCCGGTAGAATCGGCAACGTTGCCCGAAATACTGCCATAGACCGCCTGGCCCCAAACCGTGCTCGATGCGCACAGCGCGGACATGGCTAGCGCTAGCATCCACTTTTTCATGTGGCCCCCAGTTCGTAGTCAACCCAGATCTACGTGGGGGCAATTCTATCAGCTCGAGGAATCTTTTTCACGGGAAATTACATGAAATTTTCGCAATATAGCGTAAATCGGAAACGCGCGGCCGCGGCGCGTCCAAGCACCCCATCAACTCTCTGCCTCAGCCTCGTTGCGGAGCCCTTCCCGATCGACGATCGCGATCTCCCGGCCCTCCATCTTCACCAGCCCTTGCACGCGGAAACGCGACAAATTCCGCGAAACCACCTCGCGCACCGTTCCGAGCCGCGACGCCAGTTCTTGATGGGTCAGCGTGATCCCGCCGGGCTGCTCTTCCGATACATCCAGCAGAAGCTTCGCGAGCCGCTTGGTCACGCTACCGAACGTGATGCTCTCCACGACCATCACCAGCGTGCGCAGCCGCCGTCCCACCACCGCGAGAATCTTCAGCGGCAGGTCAGGATTCTGCCGGCACGCCTGGTAGAACTCGGCCTTGGTGATGATGAGCGCAGTGGACGCTTTCACCGCGCGTACCGAAGCCGGATAGGGACCGCCGTCGAACAGCGGCAATTCCGCGATGGAACTCGGTGCCACCACCAGATCCAGCATCATTTCCCGGCCGGTCGCCGACGTCTTAAAGATCTTCGCCGACCCCTCCACCAGCAGATACAACCCGGTCGCGCGATCGCCCTCCCAGAACAGAGTCTCGTCCGGTTCGTAGTGCCGCTCCACCGCGCGGGCCCCCAGGCTCGTCAGTTCCGATTCGTCAAGGCCGGCAAACAACGGAATCTTCGCCAGCAGTTCCGCACGGTTGCTCATCGGTACACCATCTCACGCTCGAATCCACCGGCCTCCTGCATGTGCAGCCGCCAATATTCATCGGCGATGCGGCCGGGATCAAAGTGCGTTCCTGGCTTGACGAATCCGCAAACCGTGACGGTGGCCACGTGGATTCCCGCGGGTTCCAATTCCTCCGCCAGGCTGAACGCGAGACTCCGCTGCGCCGCCTTGCCCATGGATAGCGAAGCCAAAGCCGGCATCGGCGTCAACGCCAGCCCGCCTCCCGTAATGAGAATCGTCCCGTGCCCGGCCTCGCGCATTCGAGGCACGCACTCCTGAACCGCCGCGAGTAATCCGACGATATTTACCTGAAAATCGGCGATCGCATCCGAGGCCGGCAACCCGCACGCGCCGCCCGTATGGCCGGCCGACACGTTATATACCAGCACGCTGGCCGGCATCGCACTCCGTACTGCCGATCGCAGCGCCTCCTCGTCCGCCGCATCCACGGCGATACCGCGCGAATTCGGAATCTCACGTTCGAACCTCGCCACGGCATCCGCATCCCGCGCCATCACCACAGCGGAGAATCCCTCCGCCGCGAACCGCCGCGCAACCGACCGTCCGATCCCCGGCCCCACACCAATCACCACGCAGGTCTCGCTCATCCACCCTCCGCTGCAATACTACAAGTAGATGCCCACGTGATTCAAATCGGAGCACATCGAGGCAAGAGAACGGCCGAGGAGAGAAATGGCCAAGCCTGACATGCCGGCTTCGTTCGAGCCGAGGTTGGATATACTACCTGACTGTCAACGTGAGTTGTGGCCGGAACTGGACGCCGTACCGTCTGACTTCGTGCTCTACGGCGGTACGGCGCTCGCTCTGCAACTCGGTCACCGTGTTTCCGAGGACTTCGATTTCTTTTCGTCGGTTGGTTTCGACCCGGACGAGTTACAGTCGCGTCTGCCGTTCTTTCGCGAACTCGACAAGGATAACCCCGACATCTGGGTACATCGCAAGCGGGACAATTTGGAAGGATACGTCAACGGCCGCGGCGGAACCGTTAAGGTGGCTTTCTTTGGGGGTTTGGAGAACCTACGACGGGTGCAGGATCCGCGGCGCCCAGTGGGATCCTGTGTTCAGGTCGCTTCGCTGGTTGACCTGGCTGGGATGAAAATGCGAGTGATCCAGGTTCGGGGAAACTGGAAAGACTACATGGATATTCACTCCCTGGCGTTACATGAGATCGATATTCCGACGGGGCTCGCGGCAGCCCGTGCGATTGACTCCCGGTTCGAGCCCGCGACGAGCATCCGGGCCTTGCAGTTTTATGGTGATGGAACGCTAAGCCGCGTCCCGGCGAGCATTCAGACAGACCTGACGCGCTGGGTGCGTGACGTCGATTTGGCGAAACTCCCCACGTTAGCGTCCCGGCGTGGACTTACGCCGAAGGAGTTGAGCCGATGATGCTGACGGCGCCCCACCCGCCCGAGTTGCTGCGGATCGCGCGGAAGGTGGTCTGGTACGACACGCCGGAGAAAACGCTGAATGATCTGAACACCTTTTTGGCGCACTTGATGGTGTATGGATCTCCGGATGACGTCGCGACCGTGCGGCGCTACGTGCCGGAGGAAGAATTTCGGCAGGTGTTGGTGGAGGCGCCCGCCGGGGTATTCACGGAAGAGGCGTGGCGCCGTTGGCATGAACATTTTGGGATTGTGCCCGCTCCACCGTTGCCGCGGCGCCGGTTTCCGGATGGAACGTTCGGTCCAGAGCCTGGTGCTTTCTTTGGGAGATAATGTTGTTGCAATGAATCGCCGATCTTTCCTCACCACCTTCACAGCCGCTGCCACTGCAGCCACGGCCCTGGCCAAAAAGAAAACCGGCTTCGACAAGCCGCTCGGTGTTCAACTCTACACGGTGCGGAGTATCATCGGCAACGATCCCGCCGACGTGATCAAGTCCATCGCGGACATCGGCTACAAAGAGGCCGAGGTCCTGGAAGCGAACATCGATACAGTCATGCCCCTGTTGAAGGAAAACGGTATGACCGCCCCCAGTGGCCACTTCGATACTGCACTCATCCTTGGTTCCCGAAAGGATAAGACCTGGGACGATGCCATCGAGCAGGCGAAGAAGTACGGTCTCAAATACATGGTGATGCCGTACATCGCTCCGGATCTCCGCGGCAACGCCGACTTCTACCGAGAACTCGCGGGCAAGATGAATAAGGCCGCCGAAGCGTGCTCGAAAGCCGGCCTGCAGTTCTGCTATCACAATCACGCGTTCGAGTTCGAGGGCAAGGAAGGGCAGCGTCCCTGGGACGTGCTGAACGCAAACTGGGATAAGAACCTGGTGAAACTCGAAGTGGACGTCTTCTGGGTGTCGGTGGCAGGCATGACGGCTTCGCAGTTCCTGCGCGATCACAAAGGCCGCGTGCCGCTGGTTCACTTGAAGGACGAAGCATTCGGGACTCCGGTACAGTACAGCGAAAAGGTGCCGCCGTATGCGTTCCGCGAAGTCGGCACGGGAACGCTGGATATTCCCGCAATCCTGCTCGCCTGTGAGAGCGCCGGCGTCAAGCACTACATCGTGGAGCAGGATCAGACCAAGGGCAATCCGATCGAGAGCCTGAAGCTTAGCTACACGAATCTCCGGAAAATGAAGTTGAAGGCGTAACGGCGTGACTACACCGGCAGCGCGTCCCCTGGCAGTGATTACCGGCGCATCCAGCGGAATTGGATCCGTCTTTGCGCGACGGCTCGCGCCCGGGCAGGATCTGCTGCTCATCGCGCGCCGCAAGGAACGCCTGGACGAACTAGCCGCCGAGCTTCACCAGGCGCACGGGACACGCGTCGAGACGATGCAAGCCGATCTCGCGACCGACGACGGGATGGCGGCCGTTGCCGATCACCTGAAATCGGAGCCCCGGCTGGTGCTGCTGGTCAACAACGCTGGATTCGGTTCGCGCGGCCAGTTCTGGCAAACCGATCTCAAGACGCAAGAGGACATGCACCGGCTCCATGTAATGGCGACTCTGCGACTCACGCATGCCGCGCTCCCCGGCATGGTGGCGCGCAATCACGGCGGCATCATCAATGTCGCGTCCGTCGCGGCATTCGTGCGCAGTCCCGGATCGGTGAGCTATTGTGCCACTAAATCGTGGATGGCCGTGTTCACCGAAGCGTTGTGGTTGGAACTGCGCGCGGCGAAGTCGAACGTGAAGGTGCAGGCGCTCTGCCCCGGCTACACCTACTCGGAGTTCCACGACTCACTCGGAGTGAACCGGTCCGCGATGGCACCGGCGAGCATGTGGCTGAGCGCGGATGAGGTGGTGGACGCGTCGCTCGAGGGTCTGTCGCGAGGCAGACTTTTCGTCGTACCTGGTTGGCGATACCGGTTCCTGACGTCGCTGGTTTCCGTACTACCGTCGTCTATGCGCCTCATGGTGGAATCGGCCATGACGCAGGCACGCCGCCGCGCTCTCACCGGGAGATAGGGCGCCCTATCGACGGTAGTCCGGCGATAGCGCCGCCCGTCCCAGAATCGACTGCCGGAACACCCACAAGATAATCGCGGCCACCGCCAGCAGAATCACCACGAAATACGGGTAATACCACGCGGAAGCATCGAAGCTGGCCTGCATATCTCCCAGCATCCCGTCCACGACAATCAGTGACGCCAGCGCCAGCAGGCCGAATCGCACCGTCACGGCCGCGAACGTACCGTAAACGACGAACGTGAAGAAGAGGTCGAGACCGGACGCTCCGCTGAGTGCGGCCACCGCCGTGAAGAGTAGTGTGAATGCCAGTCCGCCCAGCCAGGCATTCCGCAGCACAGGAGGCGCACCGTGTCATCCCTGATAGGATCGCACGACATCCACGCTGGTGCCTGTACGCTGGTCAAAATGTCCCGGAGTTGAAAGCGTTCCCGGCAACGTGGGCCGTGCATGGTCTTGCTTCGACGATCTTCGAGAACCTCGTGTCAGGGGCCAGCATCGACGACATCCTGGGATGGCACGAAGGGCCTTGACCGCGAACTGTGATCGAGTTTGCCGCCCAGCGCCGGTAAAACTCCGGAATTCCCACCTTAGAATGCTGGTGTATTCGATCGGACAACGCCCGTGCCACTGCGCGCCTTTCTCGAAGGCCACCCCCCGTCGGGGGCCAGGTTGGGACAGGCTCAATAACGGCGAGCTTTTGACAGTGCTGGAAATTGGCCGGGATTTTCTATTCAATCGCATTCAAAATCGACTGCACATACTGGCGCGTCTCCGGAATGGCCGGGATTCCCCCCGCTTGATCCACTTTGGCCGGCCCGGCATTGTACGCGCCCAACGCCAAACTAATGTCCCCACCATATCGATCCAACAACAACCGCAGGAATTTCGCGCCCGCCGCGGCGTTCTCTTTGGCATTCATGACGTCGCCAACGTGAAATTGCGTGGCGGTACCCGGCATTAACTGCATCAGCCCTTGCGCGCCGGCGCGAGATACCGCGCAAGGCCGGAATCCTGACTCCCGCCGCATTACCTCCCGCAGCAGATCCGGATCCAGATTCTCCCGGGTCGCATTCTCCGCCACCAGTTGCGCGACCTCATTGTCCGGGAGCGGATTGCAGTCAGCCAGTACCGGGGGTGCCTGCGGCAGAACCTCCGGCCACTTCAATGCCGCGAAGGCTCCAGAGGAGAACGTCTTGCCCGCCGTTTTCATTTGCAATTGGATCGCCTCCCTCTGCTGTTGAATGGCCGGGGCCATCGACTGCACTACCGAGACGCGCTGCCGCTCGATTGCCGCGGCCATTGCCGGTCCCGGATCCGGGACTTGTTGAAGAAGTAACACCCAAATCGGTAAAATCAAGACGCCTCTCACAAGTGGCCTATCGGCAATTTCGAGCAGTTCCTTTACACCCCCGCCTCCCCTTCCATTGCGCTTACAATAGATACCAGTCGCGCGTTCCGGCAACTGGGCGAGCCGAGAGTGAGAATGAGATCCGGCCAAACAGAATTCGAAACAATATTTGAATCAAATCTTGCTGCTTTCGTGATTTTCGACGAAAAAGGCAATATACTAAATGCCAACCGGAAATTCCGAGACATGCTCAGCTACGAGTCGGAACAGATCCCGCATCTGCAATGGGAATCCCTGACGGGCACCGCCCGGCGTTCCGATGGCGGGTGCGACATCGTCGAACGCGCGGCGGCCGATGGCTCCTGGCGCGCCGATCTCCTTTCGAGCACCGGCCAGCACGTCCCCGTCCTCATTCGTGCAGCAGCCCTCGATGCTTCCCGTCACCGCTTCGCAGTCCTCTTCGTGAATGCCGCCGAAATGGTTCGCTCGGAACAGGATTTGCGAAAGCTGGCCGGCCGGGTGCTGCACCATTACGACAGCGAACGGCGTCAAATTGCCCGCGAATTACATGACACCACAGCCCAGAATCTTGCCGCGCTCTCGATGAATCTCACAATGCTCGAGACCGCGCTGGATGACCGCGAGCGCACTCGCCGAATCCTCTCCGAATGTCAGAAGCTCACGGAGGAATGCCTCAGAGAGACGCGAGCCATCTCCTACATGCTGCACCCGCCGCTGCTCGACGAACTCGGTCTGGAGTCGGCGGTGCGGGCGTTTTTCGATATGTATCGGCGCCGCACCGGCATCGAGGTCACTCTCCAGATCCCGGAAGCCATGTCGCGCCTGTCTCCGGAAATCGAACTCGGTGTATTCCGGGTAGTCCAGGAGAGCCTCTTCAATGTTCACCACCATTCGGGCAGCCCGCGCGCGGAAGTTCGGCTGGCCAGAAAACGTAGTGAAATTGAGGTACTGGTTCGCGACTGGGGCAAGGGAATCGATTTGACGCCTTCCGAGAATCTGGGAATCGCAGGCATGCGAGAACGTGTGCGACTGCTGGGCGGCCGCCTCGAAATTTCCCGAAGTGACCCCGGCACCCTCGTCCGCGCCGTCTTGCCGGCGGAATCGTAGAATGCCGTTTCGCATCCTCATTGCCGACGACCATGAGATGGTGCGCCGAGGCCTCCGCGACATCCTCAGCGCCCAGCAGGATTGGACTGTAGTCGGCGAAGCGTTGACCGGCCGCGAGGCAGTCGGCCTCGCACGCGAAAAACATCCCGATCTTGTCATCATGGACATCGGTATGCCCGAACTCAATGGCCTGGAGGCAACGCGGCAGATCATCAAGGAGTTTCCGGCTACCGAGATCCTGATCCTGACGATGCACGAGTCCGAGCAACTCGTCCGCGAAGTATTGGATACCGGCGCGCGCGGCTATGTCCTGAAGTCCGACGCCGGCCGCGATCTGGTGGCTGCGGTCGCCGCACTGCGCCGTCACAAGCCGTACTTCACGACCAAGGTGTCCGAGATGGTGCTGACCGGCTTCCTGAACCGGGGCCAGCGCGTCGAAGAGACCGAGGATGCGCCGCGGCTGCGGCTGACTCCGCGGGAGCGCGAGATCGTCCAGTTGCTCGCCGAGGGTAAATCGAACAAGGAGGTGGCCACTTCGCTCTGCATCAGCGTGAAGACCGCGGAGACGCACCGGTCGCGCATCATGGCGAAGTTAGGCATGCATTCGATCGGTGAGCTGGTTCGGTACGCCGTGCGAAACCGGATTGTGGAACCATAAGGGTATGGCGACGCAATCCCGGCCGCAAATGACCGAAGAAGAGTACCTGGAGTTGGAGCGGAAGGCTGACTTTCGAAGCGAGTTTGTCCGCGGAGAGATGTACGCCATGGCCGGTGGCTCGCTCCGTCACGGCCGGGCCATCATGAACCTCGGCATGCTGCTCGGAACGCAAGTGGCGTCCGGCGATTGCAGCGCGTTCCCTTCGGATGTGCGGGTCCGAACACGACAGACTGGAGCGCACGTGTACCCGGACATCTCCGTCGTGTGCGGTAAGCCAGAGGTTGTGGGCAACGCAGCCGACACGCTTCTGAACCCCAAGGTAATCGTCGAGGTCCTGTCGCCATCCACCTCCGACTACGACCACGGAACCAAATTCGCCCTCTATCGCGAAATCCCTTCGCTTTCCGACTACATAATGGTCCACATCAACGAGGCGTACATCGAACAGTACACACGCCAAGCCGACTCTACCTGGATCCTTCACGAGTACCGCGACATGAACTCCGCCCTGCGCATCCCATCCATCGGCTGCGAGATCGCGTTAGAGCAGGTCTACCGCGGCGTGTTCGAACTTCCGGCCCCCGAAGAGGCCGTCAAGCACCCTCGGCCTGCCAATCTTTAAACTGCTGCCGAAGCGCCCGCTTATTGAACTTGCCGACGCTGGTCTTCGGCACGGCGTCAATGAACACGACATCGTCCGGCAGCCACCATTTGGCGACCTTGCCTTCCAGAAACTCCAGAACTTCTGCCTTCGTAATCGAGTCCCGATATTGCGGAAGCGGTGCGATCAATGCCAGCGGCCGCTCCTGCCACTTCGGATGCGGCACCGCGATCACCGCCGCCTCCATCACCTTCGGATGCCCCATGATTGCGTTTTCCAGATCCACGCTCGAAATCCACTCGCCGCCGCTCTTCACCAGGTCCTTGGTGCGATCCATGATCTGGATGTATCCATAACGGTCGATGGTCGCCACGTCACCCGTCCGGAACCACCCATCCATGAACGACGGCGCATGCGGCGCCTCAACATGATTCGTCGCGTCCTGATAATAACCGCTGGTGACCCACGGACCGCGCACCTGCAACTCGCCCATCGTGACGCCGTCGGCCGGCACCTCGTTGCCGTTCTCATCGATAATCCGGAGATCGACCCCCGGCAGCGTCATCCCATGCCGCGCCCGCACATCGAAGGCCTCCGACTCCGGCAGCGCATCGCACTCCGACCGCTCTTGCATAAACGTCGCAATCGGCGTGGTCTCCGTCATGCCCCAGGCCAGCGCCACCCGCACGCCGTGCTTGTTCGCATAATCCACCAGGAATTGACGAGGCATCGCCGATCCCGCGCACACGATCATCCGCAAAGTCGACAGATCGTACTTCTCCTGCTCGAGAAACGCGCGGAGCGTCATCCAGATGGTGGGCACGCCGGCCGTAAACGTGACCCGTTCATTCTGAATCAACTCGGCGACATCCTTCGGCTGAATCTGGCGGCCGCCGAACACAATCCGAGTACCCGCCGCGACCGCCGCATACGGCATACCCCAACCGTTGGCGTGAAACATCGGGACCACCTGCAGCAGCGTATCGCGTTCGCTGATGGCGAACGTATCGGCGAGCGAGATCCCCATCGTGTGCAGATAAATCGCTCGATGGTTGTACAGAACGCCCTTCGGATTACCCGTCGTGCCCGACGTGTAACAGGTCGCCGCCGCGTCCTTCTCGCTGAGCTGAGGCCACTCGAAGCGGGCTTCCGGCGATTCGGCCAGCAACTGCTCATATTCGCTACCGTCGTCCATGACGATGATGCGTTCCACACACGGGATCTGATCGCGAATCGCATCAAGCATCGGGACCAGCGACGAGTCGACGAAAATGAACCGGTCGCCCGCGTGGTTGATGATGAACGCCCGTTGGTCCGGTGCGAGCCGCAGGTTCAACGTATGCAGGACACAACCGGTGCAGGGGACGGCCCAGTAGAGTTCCAGGTGCCGGTAGGAGTTCCAGCAGAGCGTGCCGATCCGATCCCCACGCTGAACCCCCAAACGGCCTAGCGCATGCGCCAACCGGTGCACCCGCGTGTAGAAATCGGCGTAGGTGTACCGGTGCATCGAACCGTCCGCCAGTTTGCTCGCGATTTCCTTGGTTCCGAAGAGCCGCCCGGCACGCTCCAGTAGCGGAGTGAGCGTGAGCTCGTAATCCATCATCAGTCCATGCATGCAGCGCTGATTATACCGGGCGCCAGGTGCGATTGTGCGCCGATGGGGGAGCGATTTCACCAGATACGCCGAACGCCGTACGAATCGAACACATCCTCGTTGCTTATGAACGCAACGTTCTCCGCCTGGGCCTGAGCGATGAGAATACGGTCGAATGGGTCTTTGTGAGCGCCGGCAAGCAGGCCTGCGCGTGTGGCGTGGTCAAGCGAAATGGCGAGCGCCTCAAGTCCTTCTCTCTCCAACTGGCCTTTGATTTGAAGTCAGATGCGAGTCCCGCGGCACTGGCGAGTTTGACCAGTCGAACCTTCGTCGCTATCTCCCAGGCGGACGCGGCACTTACCAGTACCGTGTTCCGGGTTCGGCGTTACACCGGTGAGGGTGTTCGACCGAAGACTGTCGTACACGGACAGCGACACGAGACCATCCGATTGATCGCTACCGCGACTGGAAAGGACCCCGTCGCCGGAACGCCGTCCTATTCCGGAGGGTCGACGGCGTGTTCCAACAGCGCGGCCGGCGCCGGCGGATTGTGGCCCGTGGCTCCGGCCGGCTTAGTGGCATGGGCTGCTGTTCAGCTTGATGCCATACTCGCGCATTCCAAATTTCCGCCCGGCAGAATCAGGTTCTGCGCGTTGATGGCGGTGACGACGTCGGTCGGCGAGAGGTTCTGCGCCTACAGCGCCTTGGGATTCAGATCCACCATGATCTGCCGCTCGCGCCCGCCGTACGGCAGCGTCAGACCCGCGCCCTGCACATTCGCGAGCCGCGTCCGCAGGAAGTTCCCGCCGTAACCGTAGAGATCCTGCTCACTCAACGAATCGCTGCTGAGCGCCATCTGCAGAATCGGAACGCTGGCCGCGTTGTACCGCAGAATGATCGGCGGAAACAGGCCCGGCGGCATCACACGCAACGCCGATTGCGAAGTCGCTGCAAGCTGCGCCACCGCGGCCTCGATCTTGGCGTCCGGGTGGAAATACATCTTGATAAGGCCGAGCCCGGTGAAGGGCCGGGATTCCATGTGCTCGATGTCGCCCACCGAGGTGGTGAAGGCGCGCTCGGCGATGGTCAGGATACGGCGCTCCATCTCGTCCGGCGGGATTCATCGCCATGACGACAAAGGTGTACGGGCGGCTGAGGGCGAGACGGACGATCCACATATTGCTGGTCGAGGACGGAGGGGTATTATTGATTGTCCTACGAGTAACGCCTACACCGCATCAGTACTAGTCCCGATAATCCCGGCAAATTCACCCGATTGAAACATTCTATTAACCAATTTTTGGCGATTGCGTCTATGCTTATACGATGAGGTTCGCATCCCCCAAATTTGTAGTCTGGTGGTGGCTATTGGGCGCCACTGCGGCGGTTGCGCTCTCGGCTATCGTTCCGGTGCTGGCGATCAAGGCACTGGCGTCACTGTGAGACGGCCGACCGGCGGATACTGCGTGATGGCCGGTTTGCGCAGCACGTGATCCACGTGATGCCGCGGGTGTGCGACATAGTCGCGAATCAGGAAGTCGAGCGTTACTCCCTCCTGCTCACTCAGATAGCACAGCGCAGCTAAGCGATCCTCCGGAATACGCCCCGCCAGGTCCGCGAGCAGAGTGTTGTAGCGATACCAGAACTCCACCAGTTCCTGCCCGTCGTGCTCTTCGTAGCCGTGCACTCGAACCCATTCGTTCTGAGCGTAGGCAGGGCCGCGAAACTCGCCTTCGATTGCGGCGCGGACGAACCGCAGGTGGTTGTTCGTGGCCGAATCGATCAGGTGGCCCAATTCTTCCTTCTGCGACCATTCGCCCGTGGTTTTCAGCGCTGGTTCGAGGGCACGAAGCAGCGGAACCTCCTGGTCGATCACGTTCTGCAGTAACTCTTGCAACGACTGAGGCATGCTCGATTATCCGCTAATCGAACGACGCAGGCCACTCCGGATGACGGGAATGGTCGAACAGATGCCGGATCTCTTCCTCATTGATACGGGTCAGAGACAGGGGCGGTAACTCATTCACTGCAAAGAACCCGACTCCATCGGTTTCCGTGCTGTTGGCCGGCTCGCCGCCGGTTACTTCGCACAGGAAGAACCCCTTGTACGCATGCCACGGGATGGGCGGGTGCCCGTGCAGATCGCGATCGAACAGCGCCGCCAACTTAGTGACTCGGACGTCGTACCCTGATTCCTCCTTCACTTCCCGAACGACGGCCTTGGCCGGCGAATCGCCGACGTCGGCCCAACCGCCGGGCAGGGTCCAGCAGCCGTCCTCCCGCTCCCGCACCAGCAGGATTCGATCCGCCTGGAACACCGCCGCGCGCACGTCCACTTTGGGTGTCGCGTATCCGGTGTCGCGGCTCATCAGGTCCAGCACTTCCGCGGCGGACGCGTTGAAATGCGCCGCCATCAACTCGGCGGCGATTTCGCGGATCTCTTCGTACCGCTCCGTATCGTATGCGCTGCCGGCGTACGTCAGACCGGTCTGCGCAATCGCCTGCAAGCGCCGGCCCCAACCGAGCCAGTCAGGCATCATGCGGCGCCTCTTTCGGCGAGATACCGTCCGGATCGTTGACCTTCGCTCCGGGGGGCGCCTTGACCGGACCCCGCAACAGAGGATCGTTCGTGCGGCGCATCCAGCTATCCAGCCGTTCGCGCATTTCGTCCAGAGTCTTGCGCGTGCGCGGATCGCCGGCCAGATTCCGAGTCTCGCTGGGATCGAATGTCAGATCGTGCAGGCTCTCGCGTTCGACAGTCGCGTCGCGCCAGCCCTGCTCCAGCCACAGACTCTTACTAAGACCGTCGTCGCAGTTCGGCAGATTCCGATGCACCCGATCGTCGAACCGGCGGATGTACTTCCACTGATTCGTCCGGACCGCACGCTTCGGTTCATACGCCGCGTGGTAGTTCACCTCGGCGAAGAGCTCGTCGTTGAGCGACTGAGCATCGCCGCGAATCAGGGGCATCATCGACCGGCCTTGCAGCCACGACGGCGGCTTCAATTCGAGCAGGTCGCACAAGGTCGGGAACAGATCCAGATGCGACACCATCGCATCGCAGACCTTGCCGCCGCTGAAGCCGCCCGGACCACGGAGGATCATCGACACGCCCATCCCGTGATCGGTCAAATTGCACTTCATTTTGGGGAAAGCGATCCCGTGATCGGTGGTGGAGATCACCAGTGTGTTCTGCGCCAGCCCGTTGAGTTCCAGGGCTCGGAGAACCTGTCCCACCGCATCGTCCATGACGCGGGCCGACGCCTTGAACTGCGCCATGTCGCGGCGGGTTTGCGGCGTGTCTGGGATCGGATGGGGCGGCAGCGTGTAGCGCTCGTCCTCACGCGGTCCGGCGGGCCAGAACTCGCGATGCGTTTCGAAGAATCCGACGGTCAGCAGGAACGGCTGTTTCGGTGCGCTGTTCAGAAACTGGACCGCCGCCGGAGTTGCGTCGGCAGCGCGTCCCTTGGTGGTCAAAATCCGGTCGTAGCCGATGGTTTCGGCCTTGGCGGCGATGTGCTGGATTCCGGCCAGCGCCGATTGGTATCCGGCTCCACGCAGCGTGTACAACAGATGCTGACGGTAGTCGTTCAGCGAGAATCCGCGATGCGCCAGCCCCAGCATTCCGTTGGAGTGCGGGCACTGGCCGGTGAGCAGCGATGCGCGACTTGGCGAGCAGGTGGGCGCGGCATTAAAGGTCTGGCGGAACAGGATGCCCCCTTCCGCCAGGCTTTGCAGATTCGGTGTGGGGACGGCGTGCCCAAACGGCTGGATGTACCGGCCCGTGTCGTGCGAATGAATATATAAGATGTTGGGCCGCTGCCGGGCGGGCCCGCGCGATTGTGCGGCGAGCCCGGCAGCGCCTGCCAGCGATCCGATCAGTGCTCTGCGGCCAATGGCGTTTTCGGACATACGCCGGACAGTATATCGTTCATGGAATCGCCACGGGGAACGACAGCGTGAACGGCTCGCCGTTCGCTGTGCCGCTGAGAACCAGGGCCGCCGAGCCGGTGGAACCCATGGCCGGGAACCAGGCGTAAAACTGCTCGGTAGCGCCGGCATTGATGTTGATGCGGGACCGGAACAGGTACGACGGCGAACCCTGCAGCCAGGTGTTGGTGATCATCACGTTCGTCGGAGAGCCGGCCGTATTCGTGATCATGACGCTGGCTCCAATACCGAAAATCGGGTAGTTCTGGAGGAACGCCTGTGCGACCAATGCAGGTCCCGTCACGACATCGATGTGGTTGGTGGCGGAGGCCATGGCGTAGTTACCCCAATCGAAGGGGACGAATTTCGCGGTCAGCACCTGGCCGGCGCCGGCTGGCAGTAAGGTTCCCAGAGACGGCGAGTACACTATGATACCCTCTGCGCCGGCTTTCGCATTTAACTGCACCGACGTGAGCGGCGTACCCGGCCGGATTGCCGCGGGGGCATCCCAGGCGATGACGGGCGTTGCTTTCGCAATCGTCACCTGTTGCGAAGCGTTGAAGGTAGCCTGCTGCGCCGACAGCACCGTATAGTTGGCGGTGAAGATCAGAATCGTTCCGGCGGGTGTGCCGCCACGAACGGTGTAATCGAAGGCCGCAACTCCGCTATTGAGCGGCACGTTGGCGATCTCGGCGCCGCCAAACCGGAAGGAGACGGAGCCGTTGGTGACCGGAGCGCCGCCGGTCTTGACGGTGGCCGTCAGAGTGAGTTTCTGCACCGACGGTGAATAGGTGACAGATGACGGCGCAGACAGCGTGATCTCGGCCGAGGCGACGTTGGTCAATCGGAACAAAGCCGGAACGTTCGAGCCGTCAATGGAGGCGACGACGGTGTACGTGCCGGGCACATTGTTCGCCGTGGCGGGCGCGGTGGCGATGCCTTGCGAATCGGTGATGACGGCGACAGTGGCAGAACCGTTGAGCCATGCGGAGGCTCCGGCATTTGGCGCGGTGAAGGTGACCTTCGCGCCGGCGACGGGCTTCGATGTACCATCGACCACTCTGGCCTGCAGCGGCGAAAACTCCTGATACAGCCCGACGGCCTGGTCGCTGCCGCTCACCACCGCGATGGCATTCGATGCCGGGGCTTGAGTGGCCGAGCAGCCGACCGGCTCATTCGATTCATCCATCCCTTCCGGACGCGGTCCGTAAACCGGAACGGGACATCCGGCTTCCAGGGCGCCAAGATCGGGAGCCGAACCGGTATAACCATCGTTGACGTTCGGCAGCACCAAACCGCGATCGAGCGCAGGGGAATTGACGGACAACACCAGATCCTGCGGTTGGTATTGGACAGTGTAGTCGGACGGTCCAACCAGTCCCGATGTCAGCGTCTGCGGATTCAGCAGAGTTCCGTGCTTCTCGATACCGGCGGCCTGCAACTGCGCGAATCCGAAAGCTTTGACGCGTCCCTGGGGATAGAGATAGGCGAAGTACTGATCGGGCCAGTAGCCGTTGAAGTCGAACAGTCCATCGTCGATGTAGCTGTACCAGTCGACGGTCATGTCCTCGCTCGGGTTCGGCGGGCCGATAAACAGGTTGTTCTCGATGGCGAAATGGTGCACAAAGGTGGGAGTCTGCAGACTGAGCCCGTACTTGGACGAGACAAACGAGTTGTGATACGCGAAGATACCGTTTGGTTCCTGGGTCGGATTGGTGTGGCTGTGCAGTTTGAACTGCTCGGCCACGGTATTGAGCGACTGGTTGCGAATAATGTATGCGGGACCCGTGAGAACGGGTTGTCCGCTAATGGTCTCGTAGGTGTTCGTGAAGCGATTTCGCATCACGCGGACGTTGCCCTCGGCGAAGTCCAGTTCGAGACCGTTGTCGTATGTCCAGAGAATGTCGTTGCCGTTGAAATCGAGGGAGCGGGCACCGGTCTGAGCGGTTTTCATCGCGTCGCCGAATCCCGAGATGCGATTGTGCGCGACGACGTGCCCGTAGCCTTCCACGCGTACGCCATCGTCGTCAGAATGGCCGCCGTTGTCGTCCTCATAGATGAAGGGCCAGTGGAGGCGTCCCTCGAAGATGTTGTCGGCGATGTAGAAATCGCGTTGGCCGCCCCTGCTGCCGATCGCGTACTGCGTATCGCGCGTGTGGACGCGGCGCACTACGTTGGCTTGGGCGCCTGACGCCTGAAATCGGATGGCGCGCTCACCGTTCTGGATGGTGAGCCGCTCGATGTGGATGTAGCTTCCGTAGACTTCGAAAATGTTACACCCGTAGCAGTCGCCACCATCCACCACGACGCCGTCCTGTGAGGCGCCACGGATCACGATAGGGTTCGCGGCGGTACCGGACGCGCCGAAGGTAAACTGGCCACCGTAGAATCCGTTCGCGAGAGTAATGACGTCGCCGGGATGCGCGGTGCTCAACGCGTGATTCAGTTCGTCGGTGTTACTGACAGTAACGTTCCGCGGGTTTGCCGGGTCGCCCGGAATCGCTCGAGTAGCGGTGGTTAGAGTTATCGTTTGATTTACCGGCCCATCCGGATCACTTACTCGCAACTCTACGTCGTAACTTGTGCTTGGGCGAAGATCGAGTATGCTGCCGGCGAACTGGGGCTGCACCGGATAAGCCTGCACCGATTCGGGGTGCACGCGGTACAGCGGCAGTGCCGTGTTCCAATCGCTGGTTCCCGTTTTGCGATACCGTACGGTGACGTCCGCGTTGTAGTTATCATCTCCACTTACCGGAAGTTGAATTCCAACGGCAGTAAGTGTAGCGCGGTCCAGCGAGGGGGCACCTGGGTGCAGCACGTTGTCAGCCAAAGCCGCTATCGAGAAGCAGACAAATAGTATGAGTAAGATCCGGATTTTCGGCATGAAGGTTAAAGGTAACACCCGCAGAGTGCTATGGGAATAGGTAGTTTCCCGTACAAACCCCTACAGTATTCTCAATCGCGCTCGCAAGCTGAAGAAGACTGAACTCCTGTTCAGCCCGACTAACAATCTGTAAGCCCACGGGTAAACCCTCCTGCGTGAAGCCGGCAGGAACCGAGATGGCAGGATTACCAGCGAGTGACATGTAGTAACAGGACTTCATCCAATCTATGTAAGAACCCATCCGCACGCCCTCAATCTCACTTACAAATGGGATGCCGGCATCGAACGGCGGCACCTGGGTTACCGGCAGCACAAAGAACTCGTAGGGCGTCAGGAACTCCTGAAAGCGCAGCCAGTAGGCGGCGTGCAGCGATTCGGCGCCCGCTATGTCGAGGGCCGTCAACTTCGAGCCGCGATCGACTTCCCACTGTATGGTGTCCTTGAAATCGGGGCGGCGCGATTGCATCAACTCGCCGAATGCCGCGGCAAAGGTAAAGGCGCGGAGAGTCTTAAACGCCTCATCGACGCCGATGAAATCGGGCTCGGCATCTTCGACGATGCAGCCCAGATCCTCGAATACTTTCCGGCGCGCATCGACGACAGTACGGACACGCCGGTCGATGGGGAGTCCGCCGAGATCGCGATACCACGCGATGCGCACACCCCTGAAATCGCGGTGCAGTGGGCCCGCGAAGATATTGCCGGGCTGCTGGATCGAGATGGGACAGCGACGATCGGGACCGGCCATCACGCTCAGCAGCAGGCCGAGGTCGCTGGAGTTGCGCGCCATCGGCCCGAGGACGCTCAAGGGCGACCAAGCCAGTCCGAGGGCCTTGGACGGCACGCGGCCGGGCGCGGTGCGAAGTCCCACGACGTTGCAGAACGCGGCGGGATTGCGCAAGGATCCGCCCATGTCGGAGCCGTCGGCGATGGGCACCATGCCAGTGGCGAGCGCGACGGCCGCGCCACCGCTGCTGCCGCCGCAGGTTTTCGAAAAGTCGTACGGATTGCGCGTGACGCCGAAGACCCGGTTGAAGGTCTGCGATCCCGCGCCGAACTCGGGGGTGTTGGTCTTTCCGATGGTGATGGCGCCTGCCCGGCGGAGGCGTTCGACGATGATCGCGTCCTCGGCCGGCACATGATCCTGGTAGATAGGCGATCCGAAGGTGGTGCGGATGCCGTTGGTTTCGACGAGATCTTTGTGAGCGATCGGCAGTCCGTGGAGCGGGCCGAGGAGTTCGCCTCGGGCTTGTGCTTCGTCGGCGCGTTTGGCGGCGGCCATAGCCTCGTCGGGTATGAGTGTGACGATCGCATTCAGGGTTGGATTGAGTTGTTCGATCCGCGCGAGATGGGCCTGGAGCACTTCGCATGCGGAGGCCTGTTTCTCACGAATCAACTGCGCCAGGTCAGTGGCGGAGCGCCGGCAGAGTTCATTCATTTAAGGTTGTCCAGTTAGCGGCAGCCCAATAAAAAGGGGCCTCAAGCAGTTTCTCGTGCTCGAGGCCCTGGTTGCTGAGTAACCGCCCGCTGCGTCGCGGCTCAGAAAGACCGATGGTTAGCTACAGCCGCTGGTGCCGCCGCAGTTTTCGCACTTGTAGCAACTGCCGTTGCGGGTCATGAGGCCGCCGCACTCCGAGCAGATGGGAGCGTCGGCGTAGGCCGTCTCGAAGGGAAGCGCCTGTTGCGGTTCCGGTTCGGTGGGGCGGAGTTTTTGGGAATCGCCGGCCTCGTTCAATGCGTACTCGGGTCCAAGAAACTTCGCGCCGAGCCAGCGGAAGATGTAGTCCATGATCGACTTCGCGTACGGGACCTGGGGATTGCCGGTCCAGCCGCTCGGTTCGAAGCGGACGTGGCTGAACTTGTCGACAAAGAACTTCAACGGGACGCCATATTGTAGGGCGTAGCTGACGGCCGTGGCGAAGCTGTCCATGAGGCCCGAAATCGTCGAGCCTTCCTTGGCCATGGTGATGAAGAGTTCACCGGGGGTGCCGTCTTCGAACAGACCCGCGGTGATGTAGCCTTCATGGCCGCCGATAGAGAACTTGTGTGTGATGGAGTTCCGCTCATCGGGCAGTTTGCGGCGCACCGGACGGTATACGATCTTCTCCGTCACTGCCGGAGCTGCCGCCGTGGCGCCTTTCGCGCCCTTCGCCGTCCCCGAACTCAGCGGCTGTACCCGCTTGGAGCCGTCGCGATAAATGGCCACCGCTTTGAGGCCAAGACGCCAGCTTTCGATGTAGGCCTCGACGACCTCCGCCGCCGTGCACTCCTCGGGCATGTTGATGGTCTTCGAAATCGCACCGGAGATAAACGGCTGCACCGCCGCCATCATCCGGACATGCCCCATGTAATGGATGAAGCGGACGCCGTTTTGCGGGCGGAAGCTGCAATCGAACACGGACAGGTGTTCCTGTTTTAAACCAGGAGCACCTTCAATTGTTCCGGTGGAGTCGATGTGCGAGACAATCTGCTCGACGTGTTCGGACCGGTAGCCGAGGCGGATCAGCGCCTGAGGCACGGTGTTGTTGACGATCTTGATGACTCCGCCGCCCACCAGTTTCTTGTACTTCACCAGCGCGAGATCGGGTTCGATACCGGTGGTGTCGCAGTCCATCATGAAACCGATGGTGCCGGTGGGAGCCAATACGGTGGTTTGCGCATTGCGATAACCGGCGCGGCGTCCCGCTTCGTAGGCGTCGTGCCAGACCAGTTCAGCGGTCTGGAGAACGGCGGCGGGAACGCGGGTGGAATCGATGCGGCTCACCGATTCCCAGTGCATGCGAATGACGTCGAGGAACGACTTCTCGTTCGCCGCGTAACCGAGGCAAGGGCCGGTGGCGTCCGCGGCAATACGCGCGCTGGTGAGATAGGCCTGTCCGCACATTACCGCGGTAATGGCGGCGGCCCAGTCCCGGCCGTGATCGCTGTCGTAGGCAATGCCGAGCGACATGAGCAGCGCCCCGAGGTTCGCGTAGCCGAGTCCGAGCGGGCGGAACGCGTGGGAGTTCCGGGCGATGGATTCGGTAGGATAACTGGCGTTGTCCACCAGGATTTCCTGCGCCAGGATCATGGTGTCGACGGCATGCCGGAAAGCCTCGACATCGAAGCGGCCATCGGGACCCACGAACTTAATAAGGTTCAACGACGACAGGTTGCAGGCCGAATCGTCGAGGAACATGTACTCCGAGCATGGATTCGACGCGTTGATGCGAGCCGTGTTTTTCGAGGTGTGCCAGCGATTAATGGTGGTGTCGAACTGCATGCCGGGGTCGCCGCACTGCCAGGTGGCTTCGCCGATCTCCTTCATGAGGTCGCGAGCGCGGTAGCGTTTCACCGGCTGATCGGTAACGCGGGATCGCGTCCACCAGTCGCGATCCTCGATGACGGCCTGCATGAAGTCGTCGGTGGCGCGAACCGAGTTGTTCGCGTTCTGGAAAAAGATGGAACTGTAGGCGTCGCCGTCGAGCGAAGAATCGTATCCGGCGTCGATGAGCGTGTGCGCCTTCTTCTCCTCCTTGGCTTTACACCAGATGAATTTGTCGATATCCGGGTGGTCGGCGGCGAGAATCACCATCTTCGCGGCGCGACGGGTTTTACCGCCGCTCTTGATGACTCCGGCGAACGCGTCGAATCCCTTCATGAAGCTGAGCGGACCGGAAGCGCGTCCACCGCCGGACAGGATTGCGTCCTCTTCGCGCAACGACGACAGATTGGTGCCGGTTCCCGAGCCCCACTTGAACAGCATGCCTTCGGTCTTGGCGAGGTCGAGGATGGACTCCAGGGAATCCCGGACGGAGTTAATGAAGCAGGCCGAGCACTGCGGGCGGGTCTCGACGCCGTTCATCTTGACGACCGATTCTGTTTCGATGTCGTAATACCAGCCGTAGCCGCGCGCTTCCTTCACGCCGACATTGAACCACACGGGCGAATTGAAGCACGCCTTCTGGGTGAGCATCAGGTGCGCCAGTTCGTTGCGGAAGTTCTCGCCGTCGGCGACGGTTGCGAAATACCCCTCGGTCTGCCCCCAATCGGCGATGGTGTCGACGACGCGATGCACCAGTTGACCGGCGCTACGCTCGCGGTCCGGCGATCCAGGTTTGCCGTGGAAATACTTACTGGCAACAATGTTAGTAGCCGTCTGCGACCAATCGGCGGGAATCTCGACGTCCCGCTGTTCGAAGATCACCGCGCCTTTGTCGTTGCCGATGGACGCGGTCCGCAGTTCCCACTTGATGTCGTCGTACGGGGTCTTCCCCTCCTCCATGCGAGCCGTGAAATAACGAGGGAATGTCACGCCTCGATGCTCGGCGGCCGGCTTGGCCTGAAGCGGAAGATCCTTTACTCTGGCGCTGAGATTGACACTGAGCTGTCCCATCCGAACTCCTCTTGGTGTACTGCAGGGGCTTGCGCGGGGAGCGCTAGCGGCTTGCTTCGTAATGATGCCCCAATATCTAGTATATCGTCAAGCACTATATCTATAGGTGGTGCATGGCTTTACACAAGTGACACAAAAGATACAGGGATAAAATCTCGGGGGGAAGCCGTAGCGTAGCACGTTTCGCCGCGAGCCGACGGTTTTTGGGCGTTGGACGCTTTGGGCCAATCCGTCGTTTGGCTGGCGTGGGCCGACGACGGTGAGGGTGGTAACGGGCCGCGATTGCGGGTGTTCGTTGACAGGATTGTACTGGAGGTTTATCGATGCCGTCCTGGGTCTCCAGGGACACGGCATGCGATCAAATGTATACTTGTAGAGAGACATTTAATGAACGCGACGATCGTCGATCTCCGGTACCGAATGAAAGATGTGCTTCGCGCTATTGACCGCGGCGAGACGGTCACAATTCTCTATCGCGGAAAGGAGAAGGCCAAGTTGATGCCAATCGGTCAGGCTTCCGATCATCCTAGACCCAGTATCAAGGATCAGCCGTTGTTTGGGATTTGGAAGAACCGCGAGGACCTGGGCGATCCGGCTTCCTACGTTCGCGCCTTGCGGCGCGCACGGCCGTTTACGGAATAGTCGAAATGATCTTTGATACCGATGTTCTGATCTGGGCGTCGCACGGCAATGAGAGAGCAGCCCGTGTCATCGACTCGGCGGATGATCGTGCAATTGCCATCATTTCACTGATGGAACTTGTCCAGGGCGCCCGATCGAAGCTGGAGGTGCGGCAAATCCAGCAGTCGCTCCGCCGACTCGAGTTCCGAATACTGCCCCTTTCTGAAGCAATCGGTTCGATGGCCGCCGCCCTCATCGAACAGCACGCCCTGACACATGGTGTTCAAATCGCCGACGCTCTCATCGCGGCAACTGCGATCGAGGCAGGCCATCCACTTTGCACCGGGAACGCCAAGCATTTTCGTCCGATTCGGGGTTTGTCACGCGTTGCCTTCCGTCCATAACTGCGCCGAGTTGGCAGCCGCGACGCCAACAGCGAACCGGACGACTGCGACTGCGGATGAGGAGGCTGGCGTCCAGTCGTCCGACATGGCCCTGGCGGTGCCTCGCGACCTCGTTACCGGGAGTGCGGGAGTCCGTGGCGAAGCGCCGCCAAAGGCGGACGTCGAATTTCGGTGTTGCCGGGTTCTTTTGCTTTGGTTCCGAAGTGCGCCAACGGGACTCTGCGTGGGTCTCCTGGTGAAGACCTATCCGGGCGAGCCGGACCAATCGCGCTTGTCGAGGATAGTCCAGGCGCCCGCTTTGCGGCGGCTACCGCTGACACACGGTGCGGAGACGCGGCTCGGGGTGCGAACCGGTGCCACTGTCCAGTTAAGTGCCATTACCTGAAATTTGGAGTTCGCCGTCGCAGCACGCAGCATGTAGCACGCGGGCGAGACGCGGCCAATGCGGGTCCCTCAATGGAGATATCGCGGTCGACGCACTTCAGATTCCGGTATGCCGGTTTGCCGGACATCATCGGCCGTGAACGTGTTCGCGGACGGCGACAGGCAATTCAGAGACGATGCTTTAGTCTATTTGCCAGATCGGCGACACAGGTCAGCGCGCCAATTGTCGACGCTTGCTCTGAAAACACAATTGACGCTGCCACGTGAGCAGGCCGTAATTCACCGGCGACTCCCAGTGCAAGTGCCTTCTGCACAAGCTAGATAGTGGCTTCCACGCCTCCCGGCACGCCTTGCTTTACGGGCTGATAGGATCACGAGGTATGCACCTGACGATTCGTTTGTTGCGTGAGACTTTCGCGAGCATCTTCCCGCGCCAGTCGCCGAGTTCCTGGATCTTATCGTCGATGAATGCAGAAGCAGATTCCGCCGGGACGGGCTTCTTCATATGGACCTCCAACTATCGCTGCTTCGCTGCGCCCACTCGCACTCGCCAGTAGAAGTACGAGAGCCCCCAGAACACTCCGGTGCCTGCTGCCCAGCCCCAGGCCGCCGGACCATCGCCCACCGCGAGATGGGCGATGAGCGCCGAGGCGAGGTCGATGGCGAATCCGGCGTACGCCCACTCCTTGAGCCGCTCGGGCACGGGCGCGAGTATCAGCACGACGCCGAGGAGCTTGGCCCAGGAGAGTTCCACCCGGAAGTAGGCGGGGAAGCCGAGGTGGGTGAACGCCTCCGCCACCTGCGGCAGCCGCAGTTCCGCGTACGCGGTGAAGGTCATCTGCAGGCAGAAGAGCGCGGTGACGATCCAGTAGATAAGGGCGCTGGCTTTGGACGTGGTCCTGGCGCCGGCCAGGGCCGGGTTCCGCAGAGTCGATTCCATGTGTATTCCTCCTGAGACTCAATTGCTCCGTGTTGGGTGTCCAACCGGGGGTCTCCACTCTAAACTGTTTTGCATACTCGGCAGTCAATCGCTGCCAGCCGCCGAACTTCATGGCCTCGGGGCCGGCGATGCGTCCAATCGGCGCACTCGCGAGGAGCCGGTCGAGGGCGTCGAAGCAGATGTGCCAACCCGCGGCGCCCTAAGAGATGAAGCGGCGATCGATGTTGTGCCAGAGTGTGAGGCGCATGCCGTTTCCTAGCGGCTCAAGTTCCCACCGCAGGTCGCTATACTCAAGCACCGTGGGAGCGTCGGCTCGCGTCCTCTTGTTTCCAGCGGCGTGGGCGTTCCCACCCAGGTGAGATTTACCGTTCCAACCGCACCCAGGCTCCCATCGACAACAAAGGGCGCCCATTCACGCAGGTGCGCGGGATCGGTTAGCGCCTGCCAGACTTTTTCCAGCGGGTGGCGGAGTTCCCTGACG
This sequence comes from Bryobacterales bacterium, assembly GCA_038322675.1. GTDB lineage: Bacteria > Acidobacteriota > Terriglobia > Bryobacterales > Bryobacteraceae > TMP-7. The sequence continues at coordinate 37,318 of JBBQGE010000022.1, read as the reverse complement.
AGAACGAGCGTCCACTTCTCGCCGTCCTTTCGTATTTGTGCGCCGCTGGCCGGACCCGGTTCGTACTGTTCACGATCGCTCATCTATCTCCTCCTTGTTCTTCCGCACTTAGCTTGCGGCCTTGCGCACGATGGTGGAAAGCTTGGCCTCGGTCGCGTCATCCATCGCGGTGAAGAACCACGCGGATTCACGCTGACGGCATGCCATACCACAAGGTGGGCTGGAGCGCCGGCGTGCGGCAATCTTCGCGAGCACCACGGTCTCGGTGCCCCGCTTGCTTCGCTGCCGGGTTCGTGGTCTCAGTCATAGAGCCTTCGCCCGTCCTCTAGTCTTCCGTTTCTTCGGTGTTGATTGGTCCATGCGGTCCAGGTGGCGTTCGAGCGCATCTACGTGAGCGGACCAGAACCGCCGGAACGGAGCCAGCCAGGCATCCACCTCCTGGAGTGGTTCCGGTTTCAGCCGGTAGAGGCGGCGCTGTGCGTCGACCGTGGATTCCACGAAACCGGCCTCGCGCAGCACTCGCAGGTGCTTTGACACGGCCGGCTGCGACATGCGAAGTTGACGCTCGATATCTCCAACCGACTGTTGCGACGAGACCAGAAGACTCAATATCGCGCGGCGGTTCGGCTCCGCAATGATTTCGAACACAGATTCCACACTCTTGATATACCCGACAGGGCATATACTTGTCAAGGAATATTAAGGGCCGCTCAGACGGCGGCATGAAGCCAATGCAGCGCTCACGAACACTCACCTTTGTCAGCCAGTGTTTCGGCCCCGCCGCTTTTGATTGGCGTCCTGGACTAATGCCTGTTCGAGCAACGTTTTGATAACTGCCTGGCTGCTGATGTTCAGGCGAGCCGCACGCTCGTCGAACGCCCGCAACAGTCCCTCCGTGAGATCGACGTTCACGCGCCGAATCGGTCGCACGACGGTAAACTTGTTCGTGAAGTAGGAAGAGACGTTCTCACCGCGCGATGCCATTTCGGCGATTTGGTCGGCGGCCGGATCAGTTGGTTTGGCCGGTGGTTTAGAAGTTTTCTTGACGCCGTGCTTCAGCTTAACTGTCCGGCTCTTCTCCTCGTCGAAGTCGAAACGCATCGGATATATAACGGTTATACCTTGTGTTCGAGCGCAAGGCGAGCCGTTGCCGCACGCGAGCGATCTCAGGCGGGAAAGAGCGGCGTTGTGTGAGCGACGTAGCGGACGGGCTTCTTCAGCTTCAAGATCCGCCCCTCCTGCACTGCTCTATCGAGCCAGTCTTTCATCTGCACGGCCCGCACGCACAATTTGCCGGCGAGCCACTCGTCGGATTGTGGCTCCTTCAATAGCTCTAGAACTGTGTCGATTACCAGCGCGTACGCATCTACCGGGGGTGGCTGGAGAGGCTCGGCAACTGGCGCAGACACCTCAGCGACCGGTTCTGTCTGCCGAAACAAATTTCTATTCGTCTCTTCCGGCGCGGTAAACAGCGGAACCAAACTTACCCACGGCTCTGGGGGAAACGGGATGCCTCCCATGCGCACTAACTTCGCATTTCCCGGCGCCAGGACGCCAACGGTTTTCACAAACACCTTCACCTTGCCATGCTGCAGCGCTTCGGTGGCGCCGGCCCACGTGCCGCCGGAGTCGGCTGAACTGGCGACCACCAGCGCCGCATCGCTGAACCCGTACAGAAGCTTGTTTCGGTCCATCGCGGTATAGGCGAACCATCGGGAATCCGGATCGAACGGCGAGACCAGCGTCAAATGATCGCTAACCAATCCCGACCGGTACTGACCCGAAGTTGCCGTCCTGGCCAAACCTTCGGCGAGGACTCCCAGCGCCCACCCGCCTAACTCCAGAGATCCCGACATCGCGTCCCGGTCGATTCCCTTGGCGGCCCCCGATATGATCGCGATGCCTTCCTGGGCGCAATGCTCCCCCACCCGCCGTGCGAACTCCCCGTCTTCCTCCGACCTGTCACGCGAACCCACGACGGCAAGTCCCCCGCGGTTGAGGAGGCTCTTGGAACCGACGCCGTAGAGGAGCGGCGGCGCCGCCTGGCCGAGGTATCGTTTCAGCCGTTCCGGATAACCAGCGTCGCTACGACTGATCACCCAGAGTCCGCTTCTTTCCCACCTTTCGACGATCAGGGCCAGCGCGGTGCCGCGTTCGAGCAACGGCGAAACACGTTGGGGATTGACTTCCGCGGTTTGCAGTCCGGCGAGCCGCCTTTGGCCTTCGCCGGTCAGCAGATCACCGGGGCGCAAGCCTTCCGTCTTCAGCCATGTTGCAAGCGCATTGTATTGCCGGAGACCGAGAGGCTTCACGCCATTTCCTCCGCGCTGGCCGAGTTCCCCGCACAGCAGCAGCACCGCCTGAGTGTCTGGCGTCAGAGTCTCCAAATCCATGTCCTAATCATTATCGTCCGAGGCGCTGTCGGCCAGAGCAAATGGATGAACGGGCCCGCTCCCGGCGCGCCGTAGCAGAGCCGCGGCCATGGTGAACGTCCACCTCGAATCCACCATGTCATCCACCAGCAGCACCGGCTCCGCCCTGACGCTTGCGGCATCCACGGCGAAGGCGCCGACGAGGTTCTGCGCCTGCTGGAAGCTGTTGGCTCGAGTCTTCTGTAACTCGGTCTCCCGCACTTTGTGGATACTTTCGATGAACGGGAGCCGCAGCCGGAGTGCAAGCCGTTGTGCGAAATCCGAAACAAGAGTCGCGTTCCTTGTCGAGGGAATGCACGTGATCCAGGTTGGCTGGGGATGCGGCCTCCAGCGTGTTTCGATCAAACGGGCGGCGGATTCAACGAGCCGGTCGTCGAAACTATGATTGTGCTGCTTGCCGTGACGCACCAGCGCGCCAAAGGCAGAGTCGCCCCAGAGGCACAAGGCGCGCCCCTCGCACGCACGCTCGTCCAGGGCGATATTTCCGCGCAACTCCGAATCGGACAGTCCCGCCGGCCACTGCTTTCGTGGCTGGACCGGATTGTCCTGACGGTTTAGGAACTCGCCTGCCGCCTGGGCAAGATGCTCCGGGTAGCCTTCGCGCAAGAGTTGTCCGGCACAATTGACGCACTTACCACACGGGGCGGCGTTCGAATCGTTTAACTCCTCAGCCAGAAACTGCATCAGGCAGTCCTGGCTACCCGTGTACGCTCTCATGCGCTCTAACTCGCGACGCCGCAGGTTTGTGATTCCTTCGATTCTTTCGGTGGGCATACGCCAAAGGACGGGGTTCAACACGTAGCCGTGTTCCGTCTTCTGAATGGGCGCCGGTGATTCGAGCAACAGAAACTCGATGATGCTTTCAACTTTGCGCCTGCCGAGGTTCACACGCTGCTGGATCTTTGGAATGGTCAGCGCACCGTCGGCGGTTCGCATCGCCGCCAGAAGTTGGTCGACGTCCTCGGGCGTGCGAAACGCCGTCCGTATGAAGTAGTCTGCGATGGCATCGTCTTCTTCCCCATTCAGCAAAATGCCATAGGCATCGTCCACGGCGCGTCCGGCTCGTCCCACCTGTTGGTAGTAGTGCACGACGGAGGACGGCCGCTGATAGTGGATGACGAATCCCAGGTCGGGTTTATCGAATCCCATCCCGAGCGCGACAGTGGCTACCAAGGCTTTGATTTCGTTGTTGAGCAACCGGTTCTCCAGGTCCTCCCGCTGTTCCGTCTCCATGCGGCCGTAATAGGGTTCCGCATCGATCCCCTGGGATTGGAGCCAACGGGCCAGGCGTTTCGAGTCCCGAACTGTCAACGTGTAGATGATGCCGCTTCCTGCCAGTTGAGGAACAACACCGGCAAGCCATGCCATCCGCTCCGCGTGCGAACGAAGGGTGATGTTCTGCAGACGAAGGCTGGCTCGAGTCAACGGGCCGCGCTGGACCTCCAGATTCGGGCCGAGTTGTTCGACGATATCTGCCACAACCCGATCATTCGCGGTTGCCGTGGTTGCCAAAACCGGGATGGTACGCGGAAGTGCGCGGAGAATTCGGACAATTCTCCGGTAGTTGGGCCGGAAATCGTGTCCCCAGTCGGAAATGCAGTGAGCCTCATCCACAACGAAAAGGCCGACCCCGTTAGCCATGGGCAGCAGGCAACGGTTCACGAAATCGTCGTTGGCGAGCCGCTCCGGCGAGATCAGAAGGACGTCGAATTCGTTCCGCGTTAGCCCGGCTTCGATTCGCGGCCAGTCCTTCTGGTTTGTCGAGTTGATGGTCGCGGCTCTGACTCCGATCCTTTGGGCCGCGGCGATCTGGTTGCGCATCAGCGATAAAAGCGGCGAGATCAGAATTGTGGGGCCCGCTCCCTCGTCGCGAAGCAATCGTGTCGCGAGGAAGTATACAACGCTCTTTCCCCAACCGGTGCGCTGAACAACGAGGAGCCGCGCCTGCCGTTGAACGAGTGCGGAGATTGCCTGCCACTGTCCGTCGCGGAAATTCGCGATCTGGTCGTCCAGAGCCTGCCGAAGTAGTTTGAGCGCATGAGTTCGCATGAGGTGCCGCGTTGGCGCCGGGTCCCGGTTGTTAGGAACCTTTAGGTTTCGACAGGATCATCTTCGCGAGTTTCTCCACGGCGCCTTCATCATAGTCGGCGAAGAGCCGGACTTCTTCGGCATCCAGGAGGTGCTGTACGGGCTGAGGGAGAGCGGAGGCAGAGGGGCGGCGTAGGATCCTCTGGAGCCAGCCAGGGAGTGCCGACACCACCGGCCGGCGGAAACCTTCGTGGATAACCGGAATCATCGGCTTGCCGGCCGCCTGCGCGATTCTGATCTCCTCGCGCACCCAGGCCGACTCCAGAGTCGATCGAGCGAGCAGGCAGACGAAGAAATCGGATTCGCGAATCGCGGTCTCGATCTTCTCGGGAACCTGGCGGGCGCTGTCGACACGATGGCGGTCGACGAAGACGTCAAGACCGTGCGTATCGCTTAGCTTGTGGGCGAAGAACGCAGCCCAGCCAGCATCGGCCTCGCGCCGGTAGCTGACGAACACGCGGGTTTTTCGCTCGGGAATGGGAACATCGGCGAGGGACTGTCGGAACGCGCGGGCAAATTCGTCGATCGCCGGAAAGCGATCCGCGGGACCTGGTGACAACGCCCTCGCGAGGACGGCGGAAACCGCGGGGGGAACCGGGTGCCTGCGTTGGCGGAGTGCCAGGACATGGGCGGGCACCGGCCCTTCTTCGTAATTCCGGCTGCGCGTTTGAGGGTCGATTTGATCCTTGAACGGAACGGCCCCGGTGAGCATGCGATAGCAGAGGCAGGCAAGCGAATATTGATCGGACGCCGGCCCTGCTTCCAGGCCGTCCCACTGCTCAGGCGCGAGATATTCAGGCGCTCCGAGAACGGGCTGGGTGCGGGACGCGTCGCTGGGGCGCACCGCGATTGCAAAGTCGGTGACGTAGGCGACCCCCGCGGCGCTAAATACAATGGAGGTGGGTTTGAGACCTGCGTGCACTACTCCGTTACGATGAGCGTCGTGAAGAGCATAGGCGATTGTATCGAGCCAATCGGCCACGGTAGCCGGGGTGGCATCGGCCGAGTCGAGACGGCTGGCCAGGCTCCCGCCATCGAGCATCTGCATGCACAGGTAGTGAACGCGTTTGACATCGCCGGTCGCGAAACGGAGCGGCTCACACCCATGCTCGTAGATTTTGCAGATATGGGGATGGCTGAGTTCGGCCGCCATTTGTGCTTCGCGTTTGAACTGGTCCAGGTAGCCAGGGTAGTTTGCCAGCGTGGGAGAAAGCAGCTTCACCGCCACCTGGCGAATCGGGCGAGTATCCGATGCGCGGTACAACGCGGATTTCCGGCCTGCGCGAAGGCATTCCTCCAGCTTGTACCGATTTGCCAGCAGTTGGCCCGTGAAATCGGGCAGCTCGGATATTTCACAGCGGAAGCGCAATCGCGTGCTGTTGCTGAGCCGGATCTCCGTATTCAGCAACAACGGCTCCCCGGTGTTTGGCGGAATCCGCCGCCCGTTGAGATAGGTGCCGTTCCGGCTTCCCAGGTCCCGTATGGTGAACCCAAAATCGTTGGACAAGATGGATGCGTGCTGCCGCGACAACGTGCGGTCTTCGGGAATTGAGAGGTCGCAATCGATGCGGCCGATGGTGAACCGCGGTAACCGGATCGCCACCGTCTGGCCTTCCCGGAACGAGTCCGGGCAGGAGAGGATGGTGAGCTGGGCGCTGAGTGGCTCGGTGGGTTCCGGACCGAAGTAGCGCGTGACATCGCGTGGTGGCTCGATGACTGAATCGGAGGGCTCGGGCGGCAGGTCCTGAGGTTTGGCGCTGATGATGACTGTGCGGTCAACCGGCTCGTCGATGCGGCTTCGAGCTTGTTCACGCTGGCGCCGCACCTCGTCGAGTAGTTGAGTGAGGACCGGCTCGGCCGGATACTCGGTAGCTCCAGCCTCCAGGAGCGAGTTGGCTTGCGGCAAATCTCCGGCGGCGAGCACGGTCCTGACTTTCTCAACGATTACTGCTATCGACTGCTGTCTCGAACTCGTTGCGCGGGCCGACTCCAAGTGGCGGAGCAGGTCCTGCGCTTGTGGGTTAGCAGGATCGAGTTGGAGAGCTTCCCGGATCCGCTCGCGTGCGGCAGTCAAGTCACCGGCGTTGCGAAGATTGGCGGCCGCTGCGAGGAGTTGTGCAGTATCGCCTGTTTGCGCGGAGGCTGGCTCCAATGTGCTGAGCAGGTCCTGCGCTCGCGGATTTTCGGGATCCAGGCGGAGAGCTTCCTGAATCCGCTCACGTGCTGCAGTCAGGTCACCCGAATCGCGAAATGGGGCAGCTTCCGATACGAGTTTTGCCGCTTCGCTACTAAGCTGAAGCAACCGACGTGACTCGACCAGCCGCGCCTGGAGTTCCGGCAGGGACGGATCCAGCCGCAGAGCCTCTTCCAGCGTTGCGGCCGCTTCCTGGAACGATCGCTGTGCGATCAGACTCTCCGCTCTTCCTGCCAGTTGCTCGATCTGCCGGCCGAGAGCTCCCGTCCGCGAGGACTCCGCCAACTGCCCGCGCAATTGCCGCGCCTGGCGGTTCGATGGGTCCAGCCGCAATGCCTCGTTCAGCAGGTCGCTTGTCTCGGCAGCGCCGCCGAGATCGACCGCTTGCTGCACAAGGCTCGCGGCCTGCTGAACCCGAAGTTCTGAAATTACGGGCTCCAGATCGAGCAGGAGATCCCGGAGACTCTGATAGCGAAGAGCGCAATCCTTCGCGAGCGCGCGAGTTACGATCTGCTGTAAGTCAGGAGGGCAGTCGAGTAACGGTGCCGGCTCTTCTGTCGTGATCCGGAGAATCGCAGAACCGTAATCGGGCGATTTGAACGGATGCTCTCCTGCCAGCAACTCATAAAAAACGATGCCGTAGGCGAAGATATCGGTCAGGACGCTGGCGGCTTCACCCTTGAGTTGCTCGGGAGCCATGTATCGCACCGTGCCGATGATGGCTCCCTCAATCGTCCTGTCACCGGCATTGGCGTGAGCGAGGCGGGCAATGCCGAAATCCATCACCTTCACGCTTCCGCCCGGCGACACGCGGATGTTTCCGGGTTTCACATCGCGATGAACAATGCCATTCTGATGCGCGCACTCGAGACCCAGCGCCACCTGACGCATAATCTCGATCTTCCGGAGCAGGGTCAGGGGCGATTTGTTGTGAATGATCTTCTGAAGATCCTGACCCTCGAGATACTCCATCACCAGGTACGGCGAGCCGTCCTGCTCACCGAAATCGAACACCGTGACGATGTTCGGATGTTGTAGCGTACCGGTTGCTTTCGCTTCGGTTTGAAATCGCCGGGAGATTTCAGGATCATCGATCCGGTCGAGGATCTTGATGGCAACCTGCCGGGCAACAGTCGGATCGAAAGCTTTGTAGACGCGGCCAAAGCCGCCCCTGCCGAGTTCGGATTCGACCTGGTACTTACCGAAACTGCGCGGCTGACTGCTGGCCATACCTCTTAGCAGATGGATTATAGCGTGGTACGGGTGTGGCGGCTACCCGCCCAGCGCTTTATGCGAAGGCGGTTCGCAACATATCGAGGCTCTTGGCGACTGCGGCTTCGGCGGGCGCGTTGCCCTCCATCTCAAGCGAGATGTAGCCGTGGAAGCCGGCCTTCCGGAAGATGTTGGCGATGCGCTTGTAGTCGAGATCGAGCGTGTACCATACGCCGCCGCCGTAGTAGGTCTTGGCCTGCACGATGGTGGCCTGGGGCGCGACTTTGGCGAGGCCTTCATACGGGTCGTCGGGGAAGTTACCGGTGTCGAGATTGATGCCGAGCCATGGCGAATCCACTTCGCGATGGATGCGGAGCAGCGTGTCGACGGAGGTGGTGAGTCCCCAGTGGTTCTCGATGCACATGACGACTCCGGCCTTCTCGGCGGCGGGGAGGCATTGATGGACGGAGTCGATGACCCACTTGATAGCGTCGTCGTTGTTGTAGCCGGGCAGCGGCGGTTCGTTGCCCTTCACCTTCATCAAGTCGTCGAAGGAGGCGATGGTTTTCCAACGGCCGGAGTTGAGCCGCATGGCGGGGATGCCGAGTTGGGAAGCGAGGTCGATGCAATGGATGGTGTGATCGATATTCTTCTTGCGCTCGGCGGCATCGGGGGAGACGAAGTCCTGGTGGATGGAGAGCATAACCAGGTCGAGGCCATGGGCGAAGGCCTGCCGCTTGAGTTTGTTCATGTAGCCGATGGTCTCGTCCTGGAACTGCCGATGAAGGAGTTCAACACCATCGAAGCCGAGTTCGGCGGCATGATCGATCACCTTGTCGATGGGGTACTTCTCTGGCTTGAAGTGCCAGTAGGAGTAGGTAGAGACGGCGAAGCGCTGTCGTGGCGCGGGGGTGGCCGCCTGGGTGGAATCGGCGAGTGATACGGCCGCTACAGCGGCTCCGGATTGGAGGAGAGATCGGCGTGAAAGCATAAGATTGGCCTGATTTCCTGAGCGTAGCACGACGGCTCTAGTGAGTTCCCAGCAGTTTCTTGATATCCCGCCGGAGGGGTTCTACCGACTTACCGAAGATCATCTTGTAGGACTGGCAGAAGTAGTCGAGATCCTCGAAGTTGTGCTGAGGGCCGTGGCGGAACTTGGGACAACCGCCGTGACAGATCGACTGGTATTCGCAGACCTGGCATTCGGGATGGGCGAGAGTCTTCTTGGATGCGAAGTTGTAGCGGCGGGCGCGGCGGGACACCTCGGCCCAGGAGTCGAGCGTGATGTTGCCGAGTTTCCACTCCTTCTCGACGAAGAAATCGCAGGGGTAGATATCGCCGTTGTACTCGACGACGACGTAGCTGTCGCAAGTCTCGTGCATGGTGCAGGTGCCGGGTTTCTGGCCCGCGACCGCTTCGGCGATGTTGTCGAAGAAGCGAATGCGCATCTTGCGGCGGTCGGGCCACCATGCGTCGAAGGTCTCGCACAGGAACCGGCCGTATTGTTCCGGTGTGATGGTGAAGGGCATCGGCGATCCGCCGGCTTCGAATTCGGCGAGCGGAATGTACTGGACGTTGTCGATGCCCAGCGATTTGAAGAAGCGGTATAACTCGCGGGGCTTGTCGATATTGGCCTGGCTGAGAACGCAGAGGATGTTGAAATCGACCTTCTCCTGCTGCAGCATTTCGACGCTGTCTATGACCTTGCGCCACGTGGGCTCGCCGCCTTTGTTGTAGCGATACAAGTCGTGCACGTCTTCGGGACCGTCGAGCGAGACGCCGAGCAGCCAGTTGTAACTGCGGAAGAGGTTGCACCAGTTGCGGTCGAGCAGTACGGCGTTGGTCTGCATGGAGTTGCTGACCTGCTGGCCGTTGCGGCCGTAGTGCTGCTGGAACTCGACGAGTTTTTCAAAGAACGGGAGTCCGGCGAGCGTGGGCTCGCCGCCTTGGAACGCGAATACGCTTGACGGGTAGGAGTAGAACAGGAACGTATCGACCAGGCGCTCCAGCGTTTCCATCGTCATGCGGCGCGCGGGCAGCGCTTTGTAGGGGTCGGCGTCGCGATCGAGATAGAAGCAGTAGGCGCAGTCGAGGTTGCACACCGCGGAGGCGGGCTTGATCAGGATAGAGGTGATGCGAGGTGTCGGCCCCAGGCCCGAGTGCAACACCGGCTCACTTTCCCGATACAGCTGAAAGGGGCTTCCGTTGCTCATTTTTCCCGATTGTAACATCCATCCCCACGCGGACGGTCGTCGCTGCCCTCGAAGGCGACGTACTCCTCGGAAGAGGTTAATCCCACACCAGCGGCGCTCCGTACCGGGCGAGCATCGCATCCTTGCTTGCCAGGGTCAGTCCCTCAGCCAGCGCCTGCGCTACCAGGACGCGGTCGAACGGGTCTGTGTGGTGGTCGGGCAGCCCGGCGAGCGTAACGATGTGGCGCGTACGGATGGCCAGCACGCGAATCCCGGAGCCGGCGACGTACTTATCCCACCAGGGCAGCGGATCTGCCACGAGAGACCCAGGCTTGCGCGCCTTGAGCACCAGTTCCCAGAGATTGGCGACACTCGCCGTGAAGGGCCACCGGGCGAGCGCCTCTCGGGCGGTGCGGCCCACCGCCTCGGGATTCGAGAGCGCCCAGACGAGCGTATGAGTGTCGGTCAGGACCGTCACCGCTCTTCCATCCAGTCCTGGGCTTCTTCGTCGGTCATTGGCTGCCACCAGTCATCGCCAGGGGCGACCAGCGGTTCGGCTCGGGCGATCCCGAACGGAAAACTGTTCTGCCGAGCCGGCACCAGTTCCGCCACAGGCCGGCCGTGGCGGGCGATGACCACTGTCTCGCCTTCCTCGACCAATTCGAGCAGCCGCGAGAGCTGGGTCTTGGCTTCATGGACGTTGACCTGCATGAAACACAGGTTAGTCTTTTTTATTAGCTAAGTCAAAACACGACTTCTTCATAGAGAAGGACCATGCCGATTTCGACCGGTACCCTGCGATACACTGGTGGTACCGCATGTTTCGTCCTACGCTAGTTCTGCCCTTCGCGGCACTTTGTGTACTTCTGTATTCCGGCTGCAATAAGTCTCCTTCGCCCAATGTAGCGGCCACGGTCAACGGGCACTCGATCGCATTCGCCGATCTGGATAAGCAGTTTCAATCGCAGTTCGCATCCACCGAGAGGCCGCCGTCGGACGACCAGAGCATGCTGCAGAAGCTGGAACTGCTGCGGAGCATGATCGACAGCGAGATCATGCTGCAGCGTGCCGAGAAAGCGGGACTGCTGGCCACCGACGCCGACGTGGAAGCGAAGTTGAATGAACTAAAGGCGCCGTACACGCAGGAGGAATTCCAGCGCCAGTTGCAGAGCCGCAAGATGACGGTGGAGGATCTGAAGGCGCAACTCCGCCGCGACCTGAGCGTGCAGAAGTTGTTCAACAAGGAGATCACGTCTCACATCAACATCGGCGACAGCGACATCACCGGCTTCTACAATGCGAATCGCGCCAGCTTCAACCTAATGGAGCCGCAGATTCACATGGCGCAGATTCTGGTAACCCCGGCGGTAAATCCCGAGGTCCGCAATCTGAAGAACGACAAGGCACAGAACGAAGAGCAGGCGATGAAGAAGATTCAGAGCCTGATGATGCGCATCCGGCAGGGCGAGGATTTTGCCCAGTTGGCGCAGAATTACTCGGAGGATCCGGCCAGCGCCCAGAATGGCGGGGACCTGGGGTTCATCGCGGAGTCGGCGCTGGACCGGGCGTCGCCGGAGTTGCGGAAGGCCGTGCTGGCGATCCCGCCGGGGCAGGTTTCGAACATCATCAAAACGCAGGAAGGCTACCGGATTCTGAAGGTGATTGCGCGGGAGCCGGCGGGCCAGCGCGAACTCAACGACCCGAGAGTGCAGCAGACGATACGCGAGACGTTGCAGAATCGGAAGGATCAACTTCTGCGCGCTGCGTATGTCGAAGTGGCCAGAAACGACGCGAAGGTAACGAATAATCTCGCGTTGATGATCACGCAGAACAAAGACAATAAATAGGGAGATTCGATGCGACGCTTATTCCTGATGGTCCCGATTGCCGCAGTGACCGTGCTGAGCCTGCAGGCCCAGTCCTCACGCCCGCGGCTTCCGGGCGAAGACTGGGTGCAGTTGTTCAATGGCAACGACCTGAACGGCTGGACCAATGTCGGCAATGAGAAGTGGAGCGTGGAGGACAGCACCATCCACGGAATGGCGCAGACCAAGGGGTATGGCTATCTGCGCACGGAAAAGAACTACAAGGATTTCCAGTTATCGCTCAAGTTCAAGTGCGAGGGCGACGGGAATAGCGGCGTGTTCTTCCACGTGGATTTCAAGCCCGGCACGGCCGACGTGATTCAAGGTCCGCAGTTTGAAATCGACTGCACCATCGGGCGGCATACGGGCGGCGTGTACGACGTGGGTCGCCAGTGGATTGTGTGGCCGGCTCCGGAGAACGAAACCGTGGTCCGGCTGGGTGAGTGGAACGAGTATCTGCTGAAGGTGGAAGGCAACCGGTACGTGTCGCGGTTAAACGGCGTGCAACTGGTTGACTATACCGATCCGAAGCCATTCGGCGCCGACGGCGGCATCGCGCTGCAGTTGCACTCGGGCGGCCGCGGCAACATGAAGTTCAAGGATATCTGGATCCGCGACCTGACCAAGCGGTAAGCGCCCGGCAGCATGGCTCGCACGCTGTATTATTGCGACCATCACGAGATTCCTCTGCCGCCCGGCCATAAGTTCCCGATCACGAAGTATCGTCTGTTGCGGGAGCGCTTGGCCGGGGACGGCTTCTTCCGATTCGAACAGGCAGGACAGGCCGGCGTGGCGGCGATCGAGCGTGCACACGATGCAGAATACGTGCGTGCGTTTGTCGATGGGACGCTGTCTGCCGCGGTGCTGCGGCGCATCGGATTTCCTTGGAGCGAAGGGCTGGTGAAGCGCACTCTGGCGTCGGTGGGCGGAACGCTGGCGGCCTCGAGGGCTGCGATGGCCATGGGGTTCGGCGGCAATCTGGCCGGCGGCACGCATCACGCCTTTCGAGGCGAGGGCTCGGGGTTCTGCGTGTTCAACGATCTCGCGGTCGCGATACTCGCATTGCGGGCTGAGTGGGGAATCGAACGCGCGGCGGTGATCGATCTCGATGTTCACCAAGGCGATGGGACAGCGCTGATCTTCGAGACGGATCCGAATGTTTTGACGCTGTCGATGCACGGGCGCAATAACTTCCCGTTTCGTAAGCAGCGAAGCAGAGTCGACGTGGAACTGGACGACGGCACAGGCGACGCGGAGTATCTGGAACGGTTGGATGCGGTGCTGCACCGCGTTTTCGACTTCGCGCCCGGCGTGGTGTTCTACCAGTCGGGCGTGGATGCTCTGGAGTCGGATACGTTGGGCCGGCTCGCATTGACGCACGAGGGCCTGCGCGCGCGGGACCGCCGGGTGATGGAGGCAGCGCGCGACTACGGAGCGCCGTTCGTGGTGACGCTCGGGGGCGGATACGCGAAGCCCATCGAATTGACAGCGGACGCGCACGCGAATACGTTCCGAATGGCGGCGGAAGTATTCGGTTGATGTGATAATCTCGTGAGCTATGCCGCAAAGCTGCTTCGTCGTGATGGGATTCGGTAAGAAGACCGACTACCCGACCGGGCGTGTTTTGGATCTGGATAAGTCGTACCGGACGATCATCAAGCCGGCGGCGGTGGCGGCGGGATTGGAGTGCACGCGCGCCGATGAGATCATCCACTCAGGTACGATCGACGTGCCGATGTACGAGCGCCTGCTGACTGCGGACGTCGTAATTGCAGACCTCTCGACTTATAACTGCAATGCCTTTTATGAACTCGGCGTGCGGCATGCGTTGCGTCCGTATACCACCATCACGATCGCCGAAGACAAGATGATCTTTCCGTTCGACTTGAATCATGTCGCGATTCGCACTTATAAACACTTGGGCGAGGGGATCGACTTCGAAGAGGTGGAGCGGATGCGGGCGGAGTTGCAGCAGGCGATCACCACGATTGCCAACAAGCCCGTGAACGATAGTCCTGTGTATCAGTTCCTCAAGGATCTGAAGGTGAGCATCGTGCAACAGGAGAAAGCCGCGGCGGCACAGGCTGAGGCTGCGCCAGCCAATCCCGAGACGATCAGCATGTACATGGAGATGGCGGCGGATGCCATGGCCACGGACGATTTCATTACCGCACGGGCGGTGCTATCGAAAGCGCGCAAATTGGCGCCGAATGATCCGTATGTGCTGCAGAAACTCGCGCTAGCGACTTATAAAAGCAAACAGCCGGATGCGATGACGGCGCTGAAGGAAGCAGAGACGGTGCTCTTGCAACTCAATCCGGACTTGTCCACCGACCCGGAGACGCTCGGATTGTGGGGCGCGATTCACAAACGGCTCTGGGATATCTCGAAGGATCCGGCCGATCTCGAGACTGCGATCCGCGCACACGAGAAAGCGTTTTATTTACGGCAGGACTACTACAACGGGATCAACCTGGCGTATCTGCTAAACCTACGCGCGGCGAATACGGAGAATGCGGAGGAGGCGGTTGGCGACTTCGTGCTGGCGCGGCGGGCGAGGCGATCGGTGATCCGCATTTGCGAATCGGCGGCGCCGGACTACTGGGTTTTGGCGACTTTGGCGGAGGCTTGGCTCGGGTTGGGAGATAAAGCGAAATCGCAGGACTACCTCAATCGTGCGGCCGCGCTTTCACCTGCGCCGGCGGCGTGGATGAAGCAGTCGACGGCGGAGCAGTTGGAACGTCTGGAGAAGTTGCTGGCCGTATCTCCCCTCGAGCGGCTGCGAAAATAGCACGAGGGATCATAACGGTGCGATCTTTACGAATTATTTATGGAGACCTCGACCATTTTGATACGGTCTTGAGCACGTATTTCCTATATTGGAGTCGTGCTTGCGATAGTGGAATCTACCTCGTCGCTGATAGACCGGTCCGGCAGTGACTTTCGCCGCCTAGAGATCTCCGTCGTTTTCACCGATGTCGCGACTACTCGCTGCGCCGTGGAAACGGTTCGCCGTCTGGCGCAGGGATTCCCCGCGCGGATCAGCATCCTGGTCCCGCAAGTGATTCCGTATCCGTTACCGCTGGACCAACCCGCTGTGCCGGTTTCGTTCACTCGAGAAGCGCTGAGGAAGATCTTCGAATCGGAAGACGCCGAACTCAGTCTGACCGTGTTTCTGTGCCGCGACCGGATGGAGGCAATCCGCGCCGCTGTGCCTGCTGGTTCGCTCTTAGCGATCGGCGCGGCCAGCCGCCACTGGTGGAATTCAGCCGCCCGTCTAAGCCGCCGTCTGGAGCGAAGCGGGTACCGGGTGATCCTGATCGAAGCCTCGACAATATCGCGCATGCCGCTTCAACTCTCCGACTATGGAACTGCAGACTCTCACGCCTGATAGCGCTCAAAACACCAGAAAAGTGGTAGTCGCCACCACCGTGGCGCTCGCATTCATCACCTTCTGGCAGGCCGCCGCGATCGTGCTGAACGATCTCGCCTCCACTATGTTCTACGTCGGCGGCATCACGGAACAGGCGATCGGGAAGCCGGCGCCGTGGATGGTGCTCGCGGTGATGGTGTTCAGTTTCGCGGTCCGCTCGGTCTACATGGAAAGCTGCGGCATGTTCGTTCGCGGCGGTGTCTACGTGGTGGTTCGCGATAGCATTGGGCCGACAATGGCGAAATTATCCGTTTCGTCGCTGGTGGTGGATTACGTCCTGACGGGACCGATTAGCGCGGTCAGCGCCGGCCAATACCTCGGCCGGCTTCTCAATGAGTTTGGCGACTCTCTCAAAACTCATTTCTATACGAACCCGAACTATTTCGCAGTGTTCTTCAGCATTGCAGTAACGGGTTATTTCTGGTGGACCAATATTAAGGGAGTTCCGGAGTCGAGTCACAAAGCATTACGAATCATGCAGATTACTACGGTAATGGTAGTGGTTCTGCTGATCTGGTGTCCGCTGACTATCGTGCTGCAGGGCAAAACGCAGCTGCCGCCGCTGCCCACGCCGTCCAATCTCCATTTGACGCACGAATCGTTGGGATGGTTGAGCGGCACGTTCTGGGCGCAACTCTCGTTCGTCATCATGCTGGTGGCGGTAGGTCATTCGTTACTGGCGATGAGTGGATTTGAGACGCTGGCGCAGGTGTACCGTGAAGTCGGTTACCCGAAGATGAAGAATCTGCGGATTACGGCGAATATCGTCTGCACGTACGCGGTTGTCAGTACCGGCGTCATCTCTGTGTTCGCTGTGATGATAATACCGGATGCCGTACGCAGCCAGTTTTACGACAACATGATCGCCGGCCTGGTGATGAATCTGTCGGGCCCGGCCCTGCTCCGTGTCGGATTTCATATCTTCGTCGTAATTGTTGGAATTCTCATTCTGTCGGGCGCTGTCAATACATCACTTATCGGCGTGAATGGCGTCCTGAATCGCGTAGCTGAAGACGGCGTGCTCATCGACTGGTTCCGCAAACCGCATCGAAGATTTGGAACCACGTACCGAATCCTGAACATGATGGCCTTACTGCAGATTGCGACCATCATCGCCAGCCGAGGCGATGTGTATCTGCTGGGCGAAGCTTACGCTTTTGGCGTCGTCTGGAGTTTCGCGCTGAAGTCTCTCGGCGTGCTGGTGCTGCGGTTCCAGCGTCACGATCAGGAGTACAAGATGCCCCTGAACGTCAAGATACGTGGCCGTGAAATTCCCGTCGGGCTCGCGATGACCACCAGCGCGCTATTCCTGATCGCGATTGCGAACCTGTTCTCGAAAAAAATCGCCACCATTTACGGTATTTCGTTCACCATCGTGCTGTACGCGCTGTTCCTGATATCGGAGCGGGTGAATGCAAAGCGCTCGGGACTGCATCGCAGCGATCTGGAGAAGTTCAATCTCGATCATCAGGCGCAAGCCAGCCCCGAATCGGTTCGCGCGCGCCCGGGCTCTGTTCTGGTGGCCGTTCGCGATAACCACCGGCTCTTTCATCTTCAGCGCGTTCTGGAAAAAACAAATATCCGCCGGCACGACATTGTGGTAATGACCGTTCACTCGATCTCCACCGGCGCTGCGGAGTATGGCCTGCGGGACGATCAGGTATTCGCGTCGTACGAGCAGGATCTGTTCTCTCATGTGGTGACGCTCGCGGAAAAGCAGGGCAAGACCGTCGAGTTATTAGTGGTGCCTGGACTCGATCCCTTCGATGCGATGGTACAGACCGCTACCAACTTGAAGGTCTCCCGCCTAGTGGTTGGAGTGTCGGGGCGAATGGCCTCCGAAGAACTCGCGCGGCTCATCGGACTCGCCTGGGAACGCCTGCCGCTTCCACGGCATCCGTTCTCGCTCGAGATCATGCACCCCGATCGCGCGTCGATCTATGTGGATCTCGGGCCTCATCCGCCGCGCCTCTGGCCGGAGGACATCGACCGTTTGCACAACCTCTGGCTCCGGCTGTCGCAGGAGTTTGGATTCGGCGCAAAACTGCATCATCGGGATGTGGTCGGAATCGCGCTGCGACGGCTGGAGGAGGAATTGAACAACGGCCGCCGCATCGAGGTAATTGAGTCCGCTGAAAAAGTGCTCCACAAGTAACTCGATAATAGAGGTGTGCCAGAAGAGCCAGTCAGTTCGCTTCGAATCCGCGACGGAGAACCGGCGCAACTGAGTGTCATGGCGGCGATCCTCGGGGGCGCGACGCTGGCTGCGCTGCTGCTGCGGCCGCATGTCGACGCCACCAACCTCGCGATGGTATATCTGCTGGGAGTGGTCGCCATTTCCACGCGGTGCAGCCGGCGCATCTCGGTGGCCGCGTCTTTTCTGAGCGTCGCCGCGTTCGATTTCTTCTGCGTACCTCCGTATCTCACCTTTCGCGTCTCGCAATACGAATACCTCATCACGTTCGCCGGGATTCTCGTTGTGTCACTCGTGATCAGTACTCAGACGGCTCTCATTCGGACGCAGGCGGCCGACGCGCTCGAGCGTGAGGCGCGAACCGGCGCGCTGTACAATCTGTCGTCGCGACTCGCATCGCAGCCGCGCGTGTTCGAGTCGGCGGAATCGGCCGCCCAAATCGCCGAAGAGCTGTTTCGTTCGCGAGTTACCATCTTTCTGCCGGAAGACGGGAAAATCACGTTCCGCAAACGAACCTCTAGTACACTGATGGTGCCGCGCGCCGAGGAACCGGTGGCGCAGTGGGCCTTCGATCACGGCCAGCCGGCCGGCCGCAACACGAGTAATCATTCCTTTGCAACAGCCATCTATCTGCCGTTGAGAGCCGCCCGGAGCACGGCCGGCGTGATGGCCGTCACTCCCGATTCGAGGCAGGCTATCTCCACCGAGCGAATGAATTTCATGAGTGCGTTTGCGGATCACACTGGACTCGCTCTGGAACGTACTCTCGCGCAAAGCGCGGCTGAGGAAAGTCGTGTCAAAATGCAAGCCGAAGAGTTACGAAGTTCCCTGCTTAGCACTGTGTCCCACGATCTCCGGACTCCGCTCGCCTCCATCACCGGCGCTGCCTCCACACTGCGCTCTCAAGAGGACAAACTCCCGCCCGAGACGCGCCGCGAGCTATTAGATAGCATCTCGGAAGAAGCGGAACGCCTCGGGCGATTAGTCCGCAATCTGCTGG
This sequence comes from Bryobacterales bacterium, assembly GCA_038322675.1. Taxonomy (GTDB): domain Bacteria; phylum Acidobacteriota; class Terriglobia; order Bryobacterales; family Bryobacteraceae; genus TMP-7. Next base: position 18,708 of record JBBQGE010000022.1, on the reverse strand, counting down.
ACATGACCCGACTTCAATCGGGCATCGAGCTGCGCCGCGAGTTATGTCCTCTCGAAGAGATCGTGGGCGCGGTCCTGCAACGCATCGAGCCGCAACTCGGCGATCGCAAAGTGATCACGTCTCTCGCCGATGATCTGCCTCCGGTGCTGGTGGATGATGTCCTGTTTGGTCAGGCGCTTGGCAATCTGCTGGAGAACGCGGCGAAATACACGCCCGCCGGATCGGAGATCGAGATTTTCGCGGCGCCGTCGGACGGAGGCGCGATTATCGAAATCCGCGACCGCGGACCCGGCCTTCCACCGGGCGACGAGCATCGCATCTTCGCGAAGTTCTACCGCGGCCGCGGCGAAGTGGTTCGCGGCGCGGGACTCGGACTCGCCATCTGCCGCGCGATTGTGGAGGCACATCGCGGCGCGATCGAAGCGTTCAATCGCCCCGACGGCGGTGCCGTATTCCGCATTCGTCTGCCGCTGGAGATCGAGCCATGAAGGCGTCGATCCTGATGATCGAAGACGACGCACAGATCCGCCGGTTCCTGCGTGCGACGCTTGCCGCCGAGGGGTACGCGTTCCATGAGGCACTCACCGCGGAGGACGGAATCGTCCAAGCCGTCGCGCGACGGCCCGACCTCATCCTCCTCGACCTCGGACTCCCGGATTTCGATGGACTCGATGTAATCCGCCGCGTTCGCGAATCGAGCCAAACGCCCATCGTGATCCTTTCCGCGCGCGGCCAGGAACAGGACAAAGTGGCGGCGCTCGATCTTGGGGCCGACGATTATGTCGCGAAACCGTTCGCTGTCGGCGAACTGCTCGCACGAATCCGCGCCGCACTCCGCCGGGCTTCGACGATGTCGCCGGACGGAGGCGCCATATTTCGCTTCGGATCCGTCGAAGTGGATCTGGAGAAACGGCTGGTGAAGCTCGAAGGGAACGAAGTGCATCTGACGCCGAATGAATACAAACTGCTGCAGGTCTTCATTCGCTACCCCGGCAAGGTGCTCACGCAACGGCAGTTGTTGAATGAGGTGTGGGGTCCTAACAACACCGATCAGGCGCAGTACCTGCGAGTGTACATGGCGCAACTGCGGAGGAAACTGGAGCGCGACCCGGCCCGCCCCAAACATTTGCACACCGAACCCGGCGTCGGATACCGGCTGGTTGTGGACCAGCGATAACATGGATTATGCAGTTCCATCTGGCGGGCGATTTCCAACCGCGTGGCGATCAGCCGCAGGCAATCGACCAGCTGAATCGCGGTGTGCTCGACGGCGAACAACACCAGGTTCTGCTCGGCGTCACCGGATCGGGCAAGACGTATACGATGGCCAAGGTCATCGAGAAAACCGGCCGCCCCGCGCTGGTGCTGGCGCATAACAAGACGCTCGCCGCGCAGTTGTATCACGAGTTCCGCAATTTCTTTCCGGGGAACGCGGTTGAGTATTTCGTCAGCTATTACGACTATTACCAGCCCGAAGCGTACATCCCGTCGGGCGACGTCTATATCGAAAAAGAAGCAACCATCAACGACGAGTTAGACAAACTGCGTCTTGCCGCCACACGGTCGTTGTTTGAGCGCAGGGACTGCATTATCGTCGCAAGTGTCAGTTGCATCTACGGTCTCGGGTCGCCCGAAGCTTACTACGGCATGCTGCTAATGCTCGAAAAAGGCCAGTGCATTTCGCGGCAGCAGATACTCCAGCGACTGGTGGAGATTCTCTACGAGCGCAATGACGGCGACTTCCGCCGAGGCACCTTCCGCGTTCGCGGCGACGTCATCGAAGTATTCCCCACCTACGACGACTACGCTTATCGCATCGAGTTATGGGGCGACGAAATCGATTCGCTCAGCCAGATTGACCCGCTGCTCGGCCAAGTGCGGCAGACCTATGTGCGATTGCCCATTTATCCGAAAACGCACTACGTGATGTCCGCCGATCGGAAGGAGCAGGCGATTCATAGCATCGAAAATGAACTCGAGTGGTGGATGAAGGAACTCGAGAAGCAGGGCAAACTCATCGAAGGCCAACGCCTGTTCCAGCGGACGATGTTCGATCTCGAGATGATCAAGCAGATCGGCTATTGCCACGGAATCGAAAACTACTCGCGCCACTTCTCCGGCCGCTTGCCTGGCGAGGCCCCGCCCACCTTGCTCGATTATCTGCCGCACGACGCGGTGATGTTCATCGACGAGAGCCATCAGACCGTTCCCCAGTTGCAAGGCATGGCGCATGGCGACCGGTCGCGCAAGGAAGTGCTGGTGAACTTCGGATTCCGACTCCCGAGCGCGCTCGACAATCGCCCGCTGACTTTCGAAGAGTTCGAAAATCGTGTGAACCAGTTGGTGTATGTCTCCGCGACGCCCGGGCCGTATGAGCTAACCAAGTCCTGTGGAGTTGTCGTGGAGCAGATCATCCGTCCCACCGGACTCGTCGATCCGGAAGTGGAGATCCGGCCGATCAAGGGCCAGGTGGACGATCTGCTGCACCAGATTCGCGATCGCACCAGCGTGAACGAGCGAGTGCTGGTCACCACGCTGACCAAGCGCATGTCCGAGGATCTCGCCGAATATTACGCCGAGGTGGGAGTGAAATGCGCGTATCTCCACTCGGAGATCAGCACGCTGGATCGAGTCAGAATTCTGCGCGACTTACGGCGCGGCGATTACGACGTACTGATCGGCGTCAACCTGTTGCGCGAAGGACTCGACCTGCCCGAAGTGTCGCTGGTTGCGATTCTCGATGCCGACAAAGAAGGATTCCTGCGTTCGATGGGTTCGTTGATTCAAACCATCGGACGCGCGGCGCGACATCTGAACGGGCGAGCGATTCTCTATGCCGACAAGATGACCGTCAGCATGCGCCGGGCGCTGGATGAAACGAATCGCCGGCGCGTGATTCAGGTGGCCTATAACGTCGCCCATAACATCACGCCGCAGTCGATTTTGAAGCCGATCGATATGAGCCTGGTGGCGATTGCCGAGGCGGATTACGTGACGGTGCCGCTCGAGACGGAGGAGTCGATGGACGAGTTGACACCGCAGCAGCGCGATCACCTGATCGGCGAACTCGAAGAGCGGATGCGCGAGGCGGCGAAGAGGTTCGAATTCGAAAAAGCCGCTCAGTTGCGCGACCGGGTGAAGGCGCTGAAGGAAGTCGCGGTCAGCTAGACCGGTTTCGCGGCCGGTAGCCGATTTTTTCGATCGACCCTTCGCCGACGGCAGCAGATATTCGTTTGCCATCGACCGCAGCGCGGTATGCATCGATAGTCCCGGCATGTTTGCGCTAATGAGGCAGGTCGCGCAGCTATAGGCAGCAGGATGCGGCACCTTTACCTTGCCGCCGACCGACGTGATGGTCACCTTGCGGCGGAACGGCGCTCCATGTGGGGCAAAGCGTGCCGCTTCTCGAGATCGGGCCGGGCCTCGTTTGTTATAATCGCGCGCGCACAAGGCGACGCGGCGGCGAAATCACAGGCGAGTTGGAGCCTAACTAATCCGCGCGAACCGCCAGGATCACAACCACTGGTCCCTTCCGGTTGTCCTTCGGCCTCTGCATCAGCAGCCGCCGGAACTGGTGCGACCTGGGCACTCGCCGAATTTCCAGTCGCGAATACAAGCAGTTACCGCCGAACGATCATTCATTCGAACAATTTCGCCGCGCCCGAGCGTCGATTCTAAAGGATGGCTGTATTGGATCCCTACAACCCGGACGAGGCACCAACGATCCACCCACTATCCGGCTCGGAATTCGTGTGCCTGTTCACGGAAACCTGGAACGGCTGGATGGCCGACCGGGCTCCGCGATTGGGTGCGTCGCTCGCGTTCTACACCCTGCTATCCATGGCGCCGATGATCATCGTGGTGGTGGCCATCGCCAGCCTCGCGTTCGGCGAAGAGGCCGCGCGCGGCCGGCTGGTCTGGCAGATTCAGGATCTGGTGGGACGCCAGGGCGCGTTGGTCATCCAGGGACTGCTGAAGAGCACGCGCACGCAACCCGGCGGCTGGATCCCTACTATCATCGGCGTGATCGCGCTGTTTTTCGGTGCGAGTGCCGCCGCCACGGAACTGTGCGACGCACTCAATACGATCTGGCACGTGCCGGTGAAGTCCAGCGCGAGCAATTGGTTGAATCTGCTGGACATGCTAAAGAATCGTGCATTCTCGTTCGCGATGGTGATGGCCGTGGGATTCCTGCTGCTGCTCTCGCTGGTGGTGAATGCGTGGGTATTGGCGATGAGGGCACTTGTTGGGCAGCGATGGCCGATGCCTGACTGGCTGATGCAGACCTCGTACGCCGTTGGCTCGTTCCTGATCATCACGTTTCTATTCGCCATGTTGTACAAGTTCGTTCCGGACGTCCGGCTGGAGTGGATGGACGTGCTGGTGGGCGCGGCGGCTACATCGATTCTGTTCACGCTCGGCAAGGTCGCCATCGGGTTCTATTTGGGAAAGTCAGGGTTCGCGAGCACCTACGGCGCGGCGGGATCGCTGGCGGCACTGCTGCTGTGGATCTACTACTCGGCACAGGTGTTCTTCTTCGGAGCGGAATTCACGTGCGTCTACACGCACAGGCACGGGTCGATTTTCCGTCAGCGTCTGGAATTGTACCAGCCGAAACCGGAACGGCACGTGGTGTTGCCGGGCGAGACAGGCGCCGATCGCGAGGTGGATCTGTTCGTTCCGGAAGTCTTCGAGCACAAGAAAGGAAGCGCATGAAGAAGCATGTAGTGGCTTTGTTTCGCAAATACGACGACGCGGAACACGCGGTAGACGATCTGCTCCATCGAGGGGTGGATCGCGACAACATCAGCCTCATGGCAGCGGAGCCGACCGAACCGGTGAACAAACGTGCCGAGGCTGGGGCCGTGATCGGCGAGGTGGCGCTCGCAGTGCCGGGGATCGGACCGGTGCTGGCGGCTGGTCCGCTGGCCGCGAGTCTGGCCGCGCTGGGAGGCGGAGCGGTGGCCGGAGGGCTCATGGGCGCGTTCATCGGGCTCGGGCTCAGCGAGGATGCGGCACAGTTCTATGCAGCGGGGGTCGAGGCCGGCGGTGCGGTGGTGGCGGTCCGGACGGGCGATCCCGATCGCGTGCTTCATCAGCTTTCAACGTACCGAGGTGCCGAACTCCGAAGGGGGACCGGCGGTACGCAGCCGCGCGAGACGCTGCCGCAGTATGGAAGGGAGTCGATTGAGCCGCCCGGACTCGGCTCGCACCAGATGGCGACCGGTGATGCGGTAAGCGAGGAGGAAGCCCGGGACACTCGCGTGTTGAACGACGCCGGTCCGGAGCACTGGGCGCCGCACAATCCGAAGTACACGTCGAGTTTCGATGAATTTGCGGGAGCGTTTGTGCGTGACCACAGCGATTTGTTCGCGGAACGAAGCCCGTCGGATTACAAGCCGTATCTGGAGGCGTACAGCTTCGGCTACCGATCGGCGCTGGACGACCGGTTCTTCAAGCGGACGTGGGACGAATCGTCGGCGGATTTGCGGAGCGAGTGGGAGCGGAACGGCGAGCGGAACTGGCAGGAGACGGAGACGTCGGTTCAGCGCGGTTGGCAGAAGGCCAAGGGCTGGGGCGACTTGGGGTGAGTGAGACCGTCGGACGCGTCGGCGGGAACTACTCCTGGTTCGGTTCTGGTGCCGCCGACGGCTTGCCTTCAAACAAGCCCTGTTGGATCGGAGGAATCGGCAGTTCCGAAGTCCGCGTTACCTTCAGGCCCGCGCCTTCCCCGAACTTCTTCACGCCGTCATCGTCGGAGTACAAGACTCGCGCGCTGTTCGTGAGTGCGATGGCGACGATCTGCCGATCGAACTTCATCTTCGTCTTGGTTGTCTTCAGCCCTTCCCGAATATCTCCGGCGGCGAAAGCAGCGCGAAGACGAATCGCCAGTTCAACAGCAGCGCGCTGATCGAAGTCTCCGATTCGAATGTGTGCTGATAGCCGCAACGTACTCAGGACCTCGTCGATGTCGCACTCGGGAGTAGCCAGCACTTCCGCAAGCGCAGGCGATGGCACCAGGACTTGTTCGCCGGCGTCGGCGGTCGCTTGCACCAATGCATTCACGCGGTCCCGCGCCGCTCGACCGGCTTAGCCTCCGGGCCCTCTTGTATCTCCGCGTTCGGGAACAAGAGCACTGACAGGATCGTGTTGTCGAAGGCGACCATCACTGCTCCTCACGCAATTCGCGAAGGAGGACTACAGGATTAGGCCGGCCATGGGCACCGGGCGTCAGTTTTGCCCGGAGATTCTCAAACAACCTGGGTAGGGGCGTCTGGTCCAGCGTCTCGAACTCCCGAATCGTAAAGCTACGGACTGTCCATTTGCCGGATTCCGACCGGGCCACTTACCGATACCCGTCAACCGGACAGGAGGCCCGAATATGTGATGGGCCAGTCTCCGAGCGAGGGCCTTCGTGGTGGTGCAGTGGACCACATCATCGCCAGCCTTCAGGTGGACGTTGATGGTTTCGTCACGCCCGCCAATCTGGATGATCTCGCCATCCAGCGTACCGGCCTGCTCAATCGGCCCGGTGCTGCGCTCGACCACGCGCGTCCGGCCAGGGAACTCAATGACTTTCGACGCGCCGTGCACAATCCGGCCGACCGCATTGTCCTCAGCGAGGCGGTTGTCGAGTGAGTGGTAGGCCTTAACCGCCGCTTTCGGTCCGTTGCCGTAACGGACTTCGTCAACACGTCGCCGAACCTTGTTCTGGGCGATGGGCTCCACCCTTGACTGCAGGGCGAGACCCCCCGGCTTCACAGCCTCAAAGTGGACGTGCTCCTGGTGGCCGAGGAGTTCGGCAAAGTCGGCCAAGTACTCCGCCAGACGCGCCATCGAAAGCGTAGCGGGGGTCAGCGCGTCGATGTAAAGCTCGTAGATCTCGTCCCCAGGCATGACTGTCGCCTCCGGCCCGCAATCGTATTATCACAAATCGGCATCGTTATGTTTGAGTGCCGCGCTCATTCAATCACGAACGCGGCGTGGCCCGTTACGTCGCCCGTCGCGAAGCGGACGTACCCATTGGCGTACTGGTGGACGATCTCGGAATTCTGGGGGATCGCGGCCACGCGGCGGGGTTTCGGGGCACGCACCCGGAGTTCGGCACTCGCCAGCCGTCCCGCTTCCTCGATGATGTCGATGTCGGGGGCTCGGCGAGTCAGCGGATAGTGCAGGACGTGGACGATGGTCCGGCTCGGCTGCTGTTGCTGGAGCACGGTGATCTGGGCGGTCGACGGCAACTCGGGCGCGATCACAGCCGGGGCCGGCAGTAGCATTCGCACCAGATCGCGGACCACGAGTTTCTGCACTCCATAGCCATCCTGAGCGTACGAGCGGAAGAACGGATTCGCGATGTACACCACGCGGCCGCGCCTGGTAATCAGCGGTTCGGTCGTTCGCGTACCGAGCGGTGTCTGCTTGTGGGAACTGAAGTGTTCCGGCGAGCGGTCGAAGTACGGATGCCCGTACGTGGCCAGCACCTCCGTCCCGGGTTCCGCCTCGATGGAGACGCCCGGACGGTAGAGGAAGTACGGCGCGTCGTCGATCGATGGGAATGCATCGCGGCCGAGGAGCATGTATTCGCCGTTGAACTTCGCCGGCCCGAGATAGCGGACTCCCATTCCCTTGAGTGCGAACCGGTTGCCGTCGAGCAGGCTACGATCCGACACGATCAGCGCGCCACCCCGCGAGACGAACTGCTCCAGCTTCGCCATCAGTTCCGGCACTGGGCGGATCTCGTCCGGCACTACCACCAACTTGTACGCCGACAGGTCGGAGCCGGTATCCAGTACATCGAATTGCTGGTGCAGTTCGATCAGCATGTTCGTGAATCCCTGATCCACCACCGGCAGTTTCTGGGTGGCCATATCGGGATTCGTCGCCGCTGCCGAGATCACGCCGATGTCCGCCACCGCCCGAGTCCCGCGAGCCCAGGGCTCCAGTGCCTCGATGCGGCGGTACGTCGATCCGATCCGGCGGTAGGTGATAGGATCCAGCCTTCCGCGTGGATGCAACTGATCGCCGACGCAAACCTTCGTGCCGTTGGCGAGAAAGTTCAGGCACTCGAAATCGAGCGCGGCCTGATTCTTGAAGCCGCCGAAATCGCCCCACGACCTGTGGAATCGCCCGGTCATTCCCACCAGGTCCTTGCCGAGCGTCCGCATGTACCGGACCCGCTGCTGGAAGTGCGAATAGCCCCAACCGCCGGTCGGCAGCGACTCGATCTCGATGTGGCTGTAGTACGGCAACTCGTCGCGGACACCGATCACCAGGCGGCTGTTGAAGAACGTCGCGGCCTTGGGGTAGTGCTCGTGGACCAGGCGGCTCAGCACATCCTCCACTCGTTTTGCTACTAGTTTGTTGTGCTTGAAGGTATCCTCAGGCGAATCGGTCAAGCCGAGTTTCTTACGCTCGGCGATGCACCAGCGGCAGAAGCAGCCTTCCGGCGGCTGTTTGAGGATATCGAACCAACCGCCGTCCACCTGGTAGTTCGCCAGGATTTCGCGATTCTCCGCGATCACATGATCCAGGTACGGCGAGTTCATGCAGAGCCAGGGCCACTGATCGGTGGGCACTCCGCCGATGTGATTGCCGCTGCGATCCACCGAGAGCCATTCGGGATGCCGCCGCGATTGGGCGACGTCCCACACCAGCGAGTAGTAATAGTTAATCGCGATTCCGGCTCCGCGGCAGCCGCGAACCATCTCTCCCAGCAGGTCGAACTTCAGGGAGGGATGCCGGATCGCGATCTTCGTGTTGTAGTACGCCATGCCGTGATGGCCCTTGGCGAACACGTTGACCGAGTTCACGCGAGCGGCCGTAAGGGTTCGGACGAAATCGTCCGTACTCCAGTCGGCTCCGACGTCGGGGATCAGTTCGCTGGTATGGAAATCGAGATGGATCTGGCGGAAGGGGAGTTCGCCGGCGCGTTCGGCGGCTTGGAGCCGGACGGCAAGAGGAGTGAGGGCGGCAAATAAAAACGAACGGCGCTGCATGCGATGAATGTATCGCACTCAGCGCCGTCGGCGGGAGCCTTACTTCGAATCGAGGACGAATGTCGGAGCCAAGCCTGAGAGCGTGGTGAATCCGGATGGACTTTCGGCGCAGATGCGGCTGGAACACCCGTGCACTTTTCCGAGAAACGAGTGCGGATGAACGTCTACCCGCAAATCCTTCATCTGCACAGTGCCGTATTGATAAACCGGGAAGGTCGACCGCGTCGGTTCGGTTTCTTCCTGCACCACGTAGGGCGAACGCATTGCCAGCTTTAAGGCTTTCTCCCAGCCGGCGTCGTCGGATTCGGCGCCGTGGAACGCGTGCTGGTCGGTGGAATCGTCGTTGGGCCGCAGCACCAGCTTCTCGCGATTCTTCAGGATGAACTCGGGTAGATCAACCGTCTGGTGCTGATAGGTCGTGTTGGCGGCGGTGACCACGCGAGTCCAGGGAATGAATTCGCGGATCGCCTTGCGCTCGACGGCCGGAAAACCGGAAGTCAGGGTCTCGTCTGTCAGCAGATCGAAAATCGCCTTCTTCTGGCTGAGTTCCGACCGGAAACTATTGACAACACAGACCGCGCGGTCACGATACGCGCGCATCAGCGGGTGGCTGAGATCGTAGCGAACCAGGAACTCGTGAACCTTCACGCGGCGATAGGCCAGATCGATCTTGAAATCGCCGCGCCGGAGTACTCCGCTGCGGTATTCGAGTTGATCGGGCGACACCACCTCGGCGTTGTAGCCTTCGTGGCGGAAGAAGTCGGCCAGGACCAGGTACTCGTTCGACTCCGCGGTCTGAAACGGCTGGCGGAACTCAACAATCGCGATATTCGGCTTTGTTTTACCGCCGAATTCCTTGTAGGTCTTCAGCAGAGACGTCAGCAGATACTTAGTCCCGCCGAGTTTCGACAGCGGATACTTCTTGCGAAACTCTTTGACTGGAGGGGCATCGTAGAACAGATTATCGAGCGCTTCACCGAAAGCGACGCCCAGAGGCGTGTCCGAGGTGTAGTCGATGAACCGCAGCGTTCCGTTGTGGAGATTGGTGTCCAGAAGTGAGGTGACCGACATGAATGGATAGCCGGGATCGACGCTGGCGAGCATCTTCTCAGCCGGCAACAGTTGCATTCGGGTCTGTAGTTGTGGAGTTTCGAGCGCCATCTGCTGCACACGGTTGATGGCACCAAACAGGGATTCGGCGGCTTTCACCAAATTGGTGTACTGCCGGCGAGTGATGAAATGAGGTCTCAGGACCGGGGAAACCAGCCGGCCACCCGTAGTCAGGTGGCCCGCTCGCATCCTGGACTGTAGAGCTTCCGCCCATTCCATGTCCTGGAAGGGTGCGCTCTCGATTATTTTATGGTAACGGGCTATTGCCTCGCCCAACTGCGACATTGCCGATTAACTTTCTAACATTCAGTATCGCAGACAAGTTGCGAATTGTGAAGCAAGCGGCGTACGCGAATTACGTGTAACCTTAAGATGTCTCAGCATTTATCCTCATTTCTGACCAAATTCTCACGAAGGCTGGAAACTGCCGCGTTGGCCCAAAAGGGTTCTCAACGTGCTAGGCAGCGAGCTTCGGTAGCGCCACTGCGGCGGGGCTGACATCTAAAATGTAAAGACATGCCGGACAACGACTTGGCCGTATTGATCCTCTCGTTCGGAGGACCCGAGAAGCACGAGGACGTCATCCCTTTTCTCGAGAATGTGTTGCGTGGAAGGAACGTTCCGCGTGAGAGGATGCTGGAAGTCGCCGAACATTACTACCACTTCGATGGCCGCAGTCCGATCAACGATCAGAACCGTGAGTTGAAGGCGGCGCTGGCCGAGGAACTCGCGCGGCACGGCCACAACCTGCCGGTGTACTGGGGAAATCGCAACTGGCACCCGTTTCTGGGAGATACCGTACGGCAGATGCAGGCGGACGGGATTCGGCGAGCGCTGGTGTATTCGACCTCTGCGTTTGGGTCGTACTCGGGGTGCCGACAGTACTTGGAGGACCTGGACCGGGCACTAACCGCGGTGGGCGCCGGCGCTCCGGTGCTCGAGAAGCTTCGGAGTTTTTCAGATACCCCCGGATTCATTGAGTCGGTGGCGGCGCGAGTCGAGGCAGCGTATCAGCAAATCCCGGAGGACCGGCGGGATGCGGCGACCCTGCTGTTCACGGCACATAGCGTTCCGCTGTCAATGGCGGAGACGAGTCCGTATCTTCGGCAACTGACGGAAGCCTGCTCCAGAGTCGCGGCTGCATGTGGGCGGTCCGGGTGGCGCCTGGTGTATCAGAGCCGAAGCGGTCCACTATCGCAGCCATGGCTGGAGCCGGATATCCTCGAAACCCTGCGCAGCCTGCCGTCGGGTTCCGACATAGTCGTGTCGCCGATTGGGTTCGTCTCGGACCATATGGAGGTTCTATACGACCTGGACACGGAAGCGCGGGCGGTGGCGTCGGAACTCGGACTGAATCTGGTGCGGGCCGGGACTCCGGGTGTACACCCGCGATTTGTGGCGATGTTGCGGGAGTTGATCGAGGAGCGGCTGTTGGGAGCGCCCGCTTTCGTTTGTGCGGCGGATTGCTGTCCTGCGCCGAGGCGGCCAGCCCGTGCGCCGGGTGCGTAACTTTCGATCAGACTCGGACACAACGCGCCGGGCTGGCGGCGGGCCCGTGCCCGTGGGCCAGTGACTTCTGATCGTTCGCACAGGCCGGTACGCGGCGAGCAGGGGTGCCGCTTGTCCGAACCGCGCGTCAGTGACTCCGGTACTTCAGTTCGCCGGCTTCGATGCTCACTTTCAGGCGATTCTGCTTGGGCGGTAGCGGGCAAGTGGCGTAGGGCGTGAAGGCGCACGGCGGATTGTACGCCTTGTTGAAGTCGAGAATGACGCGGCCGTCCTTCGGAAGATCCGAGTATAGGAACCGGCCTGCACCGTAGGTGGTCCTTCCAGCGGTTTGGTCCCGGAAGATGAAGAAGAGTTGATCGTCTTCAAGGACCGGGGTGAGGCGGTAGGTCATTCCCTTCAGCGTGAACTGCACGTACCCCGGACTCGGCTCCATTTCGGTTTGTCCGAGGATATTGGGGATTGGGATCTTGTAGTCCTTGCCATAGGGGACGAATTTCGCCGTCACCCGGTAGGCTCCATTCACCGGGTACCAGTGGAGGCCGGTGAACTCCTGGCGCATCTTGCTGTTGGGATCGCGCAGACGGATTCCATAGCGGGAACCCCGTTGGATGACCGTCATGGCGAGATCGCCGGACTGCACGACATCCGGAGATCCCTCAACGTCCGATTTCAGGGGCGCCGTGGTGGCGGGTTTACCGTTTACGAGTACCTGGGCTGCGGGGTTTGCGCGGAAGGTGACCTTTCCGTCGTGTAACTCGAATACGCCGAGCCGGGCGGGCGCGCGGTTCGGGAGCACAATGTCGGAGGAAGGGTCGCTGCCGGCGGTGTTCTGGCCGGGTTTTAGCCAGAACAAACCGGCTACGGAGAGCCAGCCGCCCGTCGCTTTGAGCGATTGTTCCAGGTGGTTGCGCCAATCCCGGACGGAGGTCTCGTACGGCGTCCCGGCAAAGGCCGCGAGCGCCAGAGCCAGCGGAAGGGCGGCGCGCATAACCTTATTTTAGCGTTCGGTACGGGTTAGTGTGCCGTCGTCAGGAACTGCCCCGATGTCGCATCAATGAATACCGAGTAGTCGCTGGTTCCGACGGTTTCGCCCCAGAAGATCCGCCAGGTGAGGTCCGGGAAGCGAGGGGTCTGCTCCAAGAGAAAGTTGACCTGCTTTCCGGGATTCTTCTTGAGGTAGTCGGCGCTCTTGGCGGCGGCGGTTTGATAAGCCTCATCCGAGTCGGTGCGGATGGCGGCGGTCAGGAATAGCCGCTGCTGGGGGGAGGGCGAATAGCTCTCGTCGGGACCGGCGAAGACGCCGCGGTGCAGATTTCCCTCGGCCTCGATCGCCGACCATGTGTACGTGCGCGAACGGTTGCGGCCCGGCGAGACAAATAAGCACTGCCAGGCACCGGACTTCCCAGGCTCGGCTTTGACTTCTGAAAGTGGGATATTTCGCAACTGGACGGGCTGACAATCGGAAGCCCAGCCTCGCGCGGTCACGTACATCTGCTGGTACGCTTGCCTGCCAGTGAGGGCTTCGAGAGGTTTTTCCGCTTCCTTCTTCTGAGCCGTGGTTGTGGCCGACGGCTGAGAACATCCTGTGATTACAACGACTGCGGCACCGAGCAGATAGGCGAATTTCATACGTGAGGATCCTCTTTCTATTGTAACCGTGAGTTCCGCCGATCCGAAAATCCTCCCGGCGCTGTTCCATAGACGTCCGCTCGAAAGAAAATATGGTTTTTTGTCGCGAGGGTGGAACCTGGGAGAAATTTTGAGCGTCACTACAGGTAAGAAAGCAGCTTGGCTCCGTACGGCGACCCTTTCCCCAACAACCCAAAGCCGGACGGAGCCATTCTTATTTCCGCGTAACGGAATACAGGTTGGATTGTAGCCGAACCTGCCTACCGGTTCCACTACTCTTTCGATACCCCTCTCGCTTACACCTGATACTCTCAAATTGAATGGTCTCCGCACCGGCACTTGCACTCGAATTGTCAGCTATCCCACGAGTACAGGTGACACGGGAGGTTCCGTTGAGCCGCCTGACGCGATTCGGGATCGGCGGCCCTGCGGCTCTGTATGTCGAGACTCCGAGCGAATCATCGTTTGTCGAGGTGCTGGGCCGCTTGCGCTCGACTGGATCGCGATACGTCGTCATCGGCGGAGGTACGAACCTAATCGTCGCCGATAAGGGCTTCAATGGCACCGTGCTCCGTCTCACCGCAAACGAGATTGGGGCGGAGGAAACGGTGGTGCACGCCGCCGCTGGTGCGGTGCTGCAGGACCTAGTGGACTTCACTATCGACCACGGACTGGTTGGGATTCACACGATGACGGGCATTCCCGGATCGGTGGGCGCTGCCGTTTATGGCAACGCGGGAGCGTATGGCCGGTCGCTCGCACAGAGCGTCCGCGAGGTTCGGTTCTTTGATGGGTCGGCGATCCGGACCGTCGACAACGCCGGCTGCGAGTTCCGTTACCGGGAGAGCATTTTTAAGCGCCGTAAGGACTGGATCATCTTCGGCGTGACGCTCGGATTGGAAGCGGGCGACGCGACTGAGCTTCGGGCAAAAGCTACCGAAATTCTTAAGATTCGGAATCGCAAGTATCCGGTCACGATGAAGTGTGCCGGGAGCATCTTCAAAAATCTGCTATTTGACGAACTGCCCGAATCGGTGCAGTCCCAGGTGCCGCCGCGTGTGATTATCGAAGGCAAGGTGCCATCCGCATTTTTCCTGGAGCAGGTGGGCGCGAAGGGCATGAAGAATGGCGATATACACGTCGCCGATTATCACGCCAACCTCATCTATAACGCTGGCCAGGGGACTGCTGCCGAGTTGACAGAGGTGATTCGCGATTTGAAAACGCGAGTCCGGGAGCGCTTCGGGTTCGATCTTGCGGAGGAAGTGCAGTACGTCGGCTTTGAGTAGGACGCCGGAAGGGAGGTTCTAGGTGGAACCATTTCGTTTGCACGTTTTCGTTTGCGATCAGCAGAAGCCCGAAGGTGTTCCGTGCTGTTCAGCACGGGGATCGGGAAAAGTCCTGGATGCGCTGCGAAGCGAAATTCGCACGCGTGGCCTGATCGACGAAGTTCAGGTGACCACGTGCGGATCGCTCGGGTTGTGCGAGCACGGTCCGAACATGGTGGTGTATCCGGAGGGCATCTGGTATTCGGGGCTCACGGCCGCGGACGTCCCGGAGATCGTGGAGTCGCACTTTCAGGGGAATCAGCCGGTAGAACGGCTGATCCGCGAGGATGTGGGCGCACTCCGTACGGAGATCATCAGGAATCGGGAGAAGATGTTCGCGGCGCTCCGGGCGCGCGACGCCGCGGGGACGCTTCCGGAGGAGTTGCACGAGAAGATTCGGGGATTCCAGGAAAGCCGCGCGATTCTGACCGCGTTGGAACTGGATCTGTTCACAGCGACCGGCGATGGCGCGACGGCGAAAGAGGTGTCGGCGAAGGCCGGCACGGATGAGCGCGCCACCGAGATGCTGCTGAATGTGCTGGCCTCGGTCCAACTGATGGTGAAGCACGACGGCGTGTTTCAGAACTCGCCGGTTTCAGCGCGGCACCTCTGTGAAGGATCGCCGGACAACGCCCGGCCGGCGCTGCTGCACACGGCCCACTTGTGGCACCGGTGGTCAACGTTGACCGAGTGCGTGCGCGCGGGCACTGCCGCCGGGCGATCGCAGCCCGACGAAAACTGGACCGAAGCGTTCATCGCGGCGATGCATCGCAATGCCTCGGACCGAGCGCCGCTGGTGGTGCGCGCAGTGGGAGTTGAGAATGTCCGGCGGATGTTGGATGTGGGCGGCGGATCAGGTGCGTATTCGATAGCGTTTGCGAAGGCGAATCCTGAACTGCGAGCCGACATTCTGGATCTAGCGGCGGTTCAGCCGATTGCGGAACGGCACATTCGCGAGGCTGCGGTCGAGGACCGGGTGAAGGTCCGCGTGGGCGATTTGCGGTCGGACCGGTTGGGCGAGGGGCACGACCTGGTGTTTGTCTCGGCGATTTGCCACATGTTGAACCCGGCAGAGAATCTCGATTTGCTTCACCGCGCTCACGCCGGGCGGCCGGATGGTGATTCAGGACTTCATCCTCGAGGCGGACAAGACCTCGCCGCGATTCGCCGCGATGTTTTCGCTGAACATGCTGGTGGGAACGGCTGGGGGCAGCAGTTATAGCGAGGGCGAGTATGCCGGATGGCTGGAAACCGCTGGATTCCGGGAAGTCCTGCGTGTGCGGTTGCCGGGGATTACCGGACTGATGATGGGGACCAGGTAATTCCTCAGCGTCCGCACCAGTGGGCGTCGCGCTTCTCGAGGAATGCCGTAATTCCCTCGTTAGCATCGGCGGTCTGCGCATTCATTGACATCACTTCTTTCGCATAGGCGTATGCCTTGGGTTGGTCGAGATCGATCTGGGTGTAAAAGGCCTGCTTGCCGATCGAGACGGTGAGCGGACTCGCAGCGGCGACCTCCAGCGCGAGTGTCCGCGTCTCCTGTGCGAGTGAGCCGGCGTCCACCACGCGGTTGACGAGCCCCCATTCGGCCGCCGTTGCCGCGTCCACGAATCGTCCCGTGAGCAGCATTTCCATGGCACGTTTGCGCCCGACGGCGCGGGTGAGGGCCACCATCGGAGTGGTGCAGAAGAGCCCGATCTTCACGCCCGGAGTCGCGAATCGAGCTTCGGTCGCCGCAATCGCGAGATCGCAGGTGGCAACCAACTGGCACCCTGCCGCCGTCGCAATGCCCTGCACCTGCGCAATCACCGGTTGGGGAATCGACTGGATCCTCGTCATGAGTTCCGTACAAACATCGAAGATCCGCCGGTAGTCGCCCAGCGTGCGGCCGGTTATCTCCGTGAGGTCGTGGCCCGACGAGAAGACCTTGCCGGCCGCCGCGAGGATCACGGTCCGGACCTCGGGCATCGCCGACACTGCGCCGAGGCAATCGATCACCTCCAGCATGAGTTCGAGGGACAGTGCGTTCCGTTTCTCCGGACGATTCAACGTGAGCACTGCGAGCGGAGTCTCGACGGTGAGCGTGACGTTGCGATATGGCATGCGGGGCCTCCATCGTCATCGTACAATTAGAGGATTCCCGAGATATGGCAAAGATTTTAGTTACAGGCGGAGCCGGTTACATCGGCTCGCACACCACGCATCTGCTTCTCGCCGGCGGACACGACGTGCAGGTGGTCGACAATCTGTCGAGGGGGCACCGCCAGAACGTGCCTGCCGACCGTCTGCACGTGATCAGCCTGTCGGAAACGGACCGCCTTATCTCGCTGATTCGGGAACACCAGTTCGACGCCGTGATTCACTTCGCGGCGTATATCGCGGTCGGCGAATCGACTAGGCGGCCGGAGTTGTATTTCGAGAATAACGTCGCTGGAACCATTTCGCTGCTGACCGCGATGTTGGAAGCAGGCGTGTCGCGAATCGTCTTCTCTTCTACGGCCGCCGTGTACGGAATGCCGGAGCGGGTGCCGATTACCGAGGATATGGGGTTCGCGCCGGTGAGTCCGTATGGCGAGTCGAAGGTGATGGCCGAAAAGATCCTGGGATGGATGGATCAGTTCCGCGGACTTCGAAGCGTGTCACTGCGATATTTCAATGCATGCGGCGCGGATCCGGAGGCGGGATTGGGAGAGCAGCACGATCCGGAGACCCATCTGATCCCGCTGCTGTTCCGGGCGATTGAGACTGGCCAGCCGATCACGATTTTCGGAAGCGACTACGACACTCCGGACGGCACTTGCATTCGGGACTACATCCACGTGAACGATCTTGCGACGGCTCACATTCTGGCGCTGGATTACCTGATGCGGGGCGGCAACTCGGATGCGTTCAACGCCGGAACCGGGAGCGGATTGACCGTACTCGAGGTGTTGCGGACGGTTGAGCGGGTGACGGGGAAGACGGTGCCGTACGAGTTGGGTCCGCGGCGGGCGGGCGATGCGGACGTGCTGGTCGCCAACCCGGAGAAGTTGAAGAAGACGCTTGGATGGAGCGCGACGCGATCGGGGATTGAGGAGATTGTCCGCGACGCCTGGGCGTTCGAGGCCAATACTGCCATCCGCGAATCCCATACCGGACGCCCCAAGATTTCGCAAGGTAATCGTCGCGGTTCTACATCTAGTCTCAACTAATAGAACCATCGCCCCGCCCGTGTGGGCATTTTCGCCAGCGTCGCGCAGTTGCGTTCCGGGGATTACACCAAAGCCCAGGTTGCCGAAGAACTCAAGGTCAGCCGCCACACCCTCTGGCGCGCCTTGTCGCAGGAGGCGGGCACATGATCCGGCTGACCCGTTCGGAACCTTCGAGGAACATGCATCGCTTCTATGCCATCAGCTCGCGCCGACGCTCTTTGGCGAATGGACGCTTGTGGCCGAATGAAGCCGCATCAGTCGTCGGGCAAGGTAAAGCACGCGGTCTTTGAAACCGAGGAGTTGGCCCAGCACGCCCTCGACAAGCGCCTCAGGACCAAAACTAAGCGAGGGCACCGGCTTAGCGTACTTTAAATTACGTTTAGTGACGCGACCCCCAAGTACCGGCCAGAGTTTCCAGACCGCTTGTACGGCACGGATATTTGGTATATAACCCTGGCCTAGGGTCCAAGGAGACGATCCTCAAAGGAGTGCGCATAGTCTATATGAAACAATACCGTGCGCTTTCGGTCGTTAAATTAGTTGGCTTTTCTTCTCTTCTGCTTGGCTTGTCCTTGCCAGCAATTGCACAACAATGTTCCGCCAGTGCCAGCGCTAATTCGGGTGATGACATCACAGTACTTGCTATTTTGCACACGACCGATCCCAACGAGAACGGTGAGGGCGAACCGCTCAATCTGAATATATCCAATGGTGGAGGTGGGACGAAACCCTTTCCTGACTCCGAGATAACTCACTCGTATTCCTTTAAGATTCGTCCGCAAAATCTGTGGGTGAGTAGCGGGGTTCAGCGCTCAGGTTGAGTGAGGAAGCGGTAGAAGTTCCGGCAGGTGGAGTCGAAGGATCGTTGCTCATCTTCCCAGCCGTTATGGATCAGCGGGCCGCCGTCGTCGTGGATGACGTTACGGACCAACTGCTCTGCGGCGA
>JBBQGE010000021.1:0-80318 GCA_038322675.1 Bryobacterales bacterium | reverse complement strand
TCATGTAGACGCCGCCGCGCTGCGATAGCTTCTGTGGTATCGCCCGGCCGTTTGGCTCGCCGCTCCTGCGGTTGAAGCAGGTTGATATATCCGCTCCGAGCGATGTCGAAGGAATGCTGGCGGGGGCAGACCATCGCCTGTACGGCGCGCACCAGACCCAGCCGGCAGCCACGTACAGGGCAAAGGAGCATTCGACGAGTGTAGCGAATGGCGAGCACTTGGTTGGATCACCTGGAATGTGCACTGCGCGGGCGGCAGTCATGATCTGAATCCCAATTCGAACCACCACCATGCCGCCTGCGCCTCTTGTCGCCAGCAACTGGAGAGGTGGTTGGAAAATCATGTTTCCGGGGAGCCAACTCTCCTCCCGATTAGCCGCGGAATCTGCCCAAGACCGTTGTGTCGCCCTCGACCTTCAGCCCACTTTCCGCAGCCCCCGTCTTCCCGGTCAGCAACGCGAGGATTTGTCTCGGCGGATCCTCGATCCGCAGGCTCGGATTCGGGCTTGCCCAGCCTGCACTCGAACCGAGCCGTCACCCACGGTTTCGAGCGTCACGACTTCGTCTCCGGCGCGCAGCCCGATTCTGACGGTAGGCCCGTCGGGAAAACGGTCGCGAACATACAGTCGAAGCGGCAGCGCGATCCAATGATCGAGGGACACATCATCGCCGTTGGAACTGCCGAGCAGCGGCGCTCCCCAACGTCCAAGGGCGGCGATGACCGCTTCGAGATCCCTGCCTCGGCTCGTAAGCCGGTACAACGTGGTCGCAATCGGCGGGGGCGCAGATTCTCTCGTGATCAGTCCAGCCTGTTCCATCTCATGGAGCCGTTCCACCAACAGATTGGTGGCGATAGCCGGAGGACCATTCCGTAGATCGGTGTAGCGACAGCCATCGCGAATCAACAACTCGCGGACGATCAGCAGGACCCACCTGTCTCCCACCACGTACAGCGCCTTGGCGAGAGCGCAGCATTGCCCGTAGGACCTCATGACATGGCGACTGGGCTGACATCTCTAGCCGAAGAACAGCCCGGCCCGGCCATCAGTAATCTGGTTCACCTCTTCACACATCCGCGATTCAAGGACAAGCTCACCTGGTGCCTCAGCTCTGTTCTTTGGCTGCGGGGAGCCGATGTCCCTTTAAGGCCGCAGGTCTGCCCGAACCGATCTTCGCGTTCCGGTTTCCCGGCGGCGGATCGTTGAGCGTTGAGTTCACCGGCGACGCGCTTGACCATACAGCCGCCCTCCGGGGAGCATGGCTCGAGATCCGCACCAACGATCCGGCGAGCCTCAAACAGAAGATTCTCGACGCCGGACTTTCGCAAGTGGTCTATCCGGCGACGAACACTTTCTACTTTGCCGCGCCGGGTGGCCAGGTATTCGGAATCGTATCCCCGCAGAATCCGGGCGCCGGTGAATTAAAGCAATAGTTCTCGGATCCGACGATCACTGTGGCGGCCGGCGGGGCGGATGCGCGCCACATGTGACCTTTTCATACTGGTGTGGCGATCATCGCCGGACTGGACGCGCAGCGCTCGACGGGCCCTGCGGGCATAGCGACTCAGGGCATGTCCTTGAAGTGAGAGCCACGATTACTCGAAGTTTCTGGACTTTCGCCCGATAAGAGAAGCAAAGAGTCCAATGAGATCAACGCTCAAGTTCCCCACGATTCTACCGAGCGTCGTAGTCAGCATGCTCATGCTGATCACGGCCGTACACCCTGGCAACGCGCAGAACGCGCCGCCAGCCCCGTGGACCTCTGTTGGGGCAACCTCCACGCCTCGTCCCGATTACAGCCAACGGCAGTATTGGATGATGGCGCCGCAGAATCCCTATGCCTGGCCAGTCGATGTTCTGTTTTTCCACACAACTACGTTTAAGGATCCGAACTACGTGGATCCTACTACCGGAGCCATCTTGGCGACGCCACTCGATCCGAGCAAACCGCAGGTCTGGAATCAGACCATTGCTGCCGCCATCGAGGAGAGCAACGCTAAGGCGATCACCAATACCTACGTGAGCGTTTTCGCCGCGTCGTGCAATATCTACGCTCCCTTCTACCGGCAGGCGGCACTCCCAGAGGTGTTACTGTCAGATCCCGCCTCTGCCGAGCGCGCGCTGAGCGTGGCCTATTCGGACATAGAGAGCGCTTTTGACTATTACATGGCTAACTTGAACAACGGACGGCCTTTCATTTTGGCCGGCCACAGCCAGGGGTCTAACCTGCTGCTCTGGCTGCTGGAGCGGCGAATGGGCAATCCCGCTTATCTGCGAAATATGGTGGCGGCATATGTGATCGGCTGGTCTGTGACCCAGGACGATTTGGATGCTCACCCGCACCTCGTGATGTGCAATTCCGCGACGCAAACCGGATGCATCGTCAGTTACAACACGCAGGGCCCTCAGGCGACGACTTCGATGGCGAGGCCGGGAGCAATCGGAGTCAACCCGTTGCTTATGTATTGGACCACGTCCACGGAAGTCGCCCCCGCGTCGATGAATCTGGGTACTGTGCTGATGCCGCCCATGGTGAGTGCCCGGACGGAGACACCGCAATTCACCGGCGCCTACAT
This sequence comes from Bryobacterales bacterium, assembly GCA_038322675.1. Taxonomy (GTDB): domain Bacteria; phylum Acidobacteriota; class Terriglobia; order Bryobacterales; family Bryobacteraceae; genus TMP-7. Next base: position 77,744 of record JBBQGE010000021.1, on the reverse strand, counting down.
TCTGGACGGCGCGCTGATCCTCACCAATCCGCCGCAGAACGCACCGATGGCTAACGCCGCTCAGTTCTACCATCCGTTCGACTACGCGCTCTTCTACCGCAATCTGGAGCAGAACGCTAAGGATAGAATCAATGCGTTTTACTCTCCGCGACCTAGGCGAGTGTTTCCACCGCTCCGCTGAGGGTTAAGGCGCTGGGCCCGGAGCTCAAGAGTGCTCACCTCGATTGGTAGGAGTTGCCCCGCGGCCCAGGGCTTCTCCGTTCATCTCTCGAGTCGCCATGATGCTGTGGGTTCAACTGAGATCCCCCGAGCGGGTTGATACTGCTCCGTAGCGATCGGCTCCACCGGGGCGAAAGCGGCTTCGATCCTGGAATACAGACTGGGAGTCCTGGACTCGGCGGCTGTAATAACGGCCGGTTTAGGCGAAGTTGACATTGTTTCAGAGACGGGTCTCGGCAGCACGTTCCAGCAGGCGAAACAGCGCTACCAGTTCGTCTGCTGTGGTTCGATGGCAAAGTGCCCACCGTCTCGATTTTGCGCCGCACTTGTCGATCGTCGTATGGCAAGTGAAGATTGAGCCAACGTCTTGCGACCGATCAGTCCCCATGCCAGGGAACTCCCGACCGCACCTCGTCGATTTCAAATCGCACGCCCTGGTTGTCGGACGGGTTGAGCCACAGCATGCGATCGAAAGTCAGCACCGCTTCCTCGAACCGTTTCAAGCGCCACAAGCACAGCCCATACCCGTGCAGACAACGCAGGAAGGGCCGGTTGTCGATCCAGCCCCATGGCAGCACTCCGTCAAAGTCGGGCCCCAGGGACAGTTCGCCGATCCGCAATCCCGCCGCGTAGTGCCGGATGGCGTCCTCGGGCCTCGCGCCAAATATCAGGTTTCCGAGGTGCGCGTGCGCGTCCAGGCAACGCAGGTCGGCCTGGCACAGGTCCATCAGAATCCTGTGGGCCCCGTCCCAATCGCCGGCATCCTTGTGGCTGTTGGACTCGATGATCGGATCCGAATCGAAATCGTCCGGATCTTCGCCCGGCAGCACCTGCTCCATCTCGAACTCGGGGCGCGGGCCACGAGCAATGATCGGTTTGGCCCAGTACTCGATTGGGTCTCCTTCCTCGCCCCAGTAGTGTTCCGCCGGTTTCCAGATCCCGCGCTGCTCCAAGCGCAATGGAGTGAGCCCGAGAGCCTTCGGGTCGAGCCGCTCGGATTCGATGGTGCCCGAAACGTAAGGATTGCCTGCGTAAGTCCACCGCTTACTTGGCCGCACGACGGCGATCTCGCCGGGTACAACGTCCCACAACCGGGCGGCACGTAGCGTCACGATGTCATCGGTTCCGAGCACGTGACACCGCGCCGCCTTCTGCTTGACCGACAGGACCGCCAATTCCATGACATTGTCGACCTTCGCGAAAGCGCCGGCGGACTTCCGGCGCGGAGTTCCGCGAGTCCCCACGGGAAAGGGTTCGATCCCCATCCACCTTCGATATGCCGCCAAATAGCGCCCGCCCGGCACGGAAAGAGGGATGATTACATCCGAGGCCGCCACCACATGCTTTCGGCCATCCGCTCCACGGCAGACGGCACTCAGCCCACGCCGCTCGTTGCCGTCGTAGTCGAACTTGAGGACTTCAACCGGCGCGCCGGCGACCGTGGCATCACAGGGCACGGGCACGTCGTCTTCGAACGCCTGCCGGAATGCCCAAAGCTGCTCGTCTCCGCCGTTTGCGTCGGTCGTGATCTCCTCGATAAGGCCGTCCAGATCGGCGAGTTCGCCAGTCGACTTCTTCATGAGACGCTCCCTCCACCCTCGACTTTCCAACGGTCTTTGGCGCGTTCCAGGAAGGACGGTGGCTCCCGGAAGGCCACGCCTTTCGCGACTCGCTCGAACGCGGCCATGAATCCCTTCTTCCGGTAGCGGTCCGCCCAGATCTGGCCCACCGTCTTCACCCACTCGGCATCGAGTCCCGCACGCAGGTAGCAGCGTCGCGCCCGTTCCAGGTTCGCCACTGCGATACGCATCGCCTGCGCCCGCCGTTCTGCCTCTTTGGCCTCGGTGAACAACTCCAGAAGCGAGTGCAGGCCGCCTCCCCTCGCCGCATCCAGCGCCTTCGCGCGCCATTCCGCACGCTCCGCCTCCGGCACCGGCTTCATCAGGTTATCGGAGCTGAAATTGGACGGATTTTTCACACCAGCTTCGTGAGCAAATCGCGTCGCAACCGGCCGAGTTCCACCCGGTCCGCGGAGCCGAAGGCGGACTCGCCGTCCAGCCCTATGCCCCGATCCACCCAGTCCGTCCTTGGCTTTGAGCCCGGACCGTTCGGCCGGTTCCCGGTAGGCAGCCGGATTCCGCAGCGCCCAGTAGATAGCACGGAGAACGCTGACCCATCGCCGGCGGTCGTACTGCTCTTCAGCCTGCGTAGCGTCGAGACGCAATCGAATCACACGCTCGAAGGCCGCGAGCCCGGCCTGGTCGAGCGGCATGGCCGCCGTCTCATCCGCCACGGTGCCTGCCGCCTGACGGGCCTCCACCCATCGGCAGCCAGCGAGAAAAGTCTCATACAGTCCCGCGGCACGGGTTGAATCGGTCTCCAGTAGCGCGTCGATCCCTGCCCCAACCTCGCCCAGGCTGCTCGCGAATGAGTAGCAGGCGCGGTGCCAGATGAAGACGCCCGGGCACAAGGCTACTTCCATGTCGTTCTCGATCGGGTCCCGCTTCCTGCGGAGCATCCTTTTCATTTGTGCATATCGTGTCACAAATGCATGCCACCTGGCGGAGATGTGTCCGGGTGGCCGCGGGCTCAGTGCTTCGGCTTGATCTTGGCGGCGAACCATTGCGCTGTGATCTTACCGTTTTGCACCAAGAAGGTGTCGGTGGCGAACTCATAGGAGTTGTCCGCTGTCTCCGCCGTGGCTTTGCAAATGCGGATACGAGAGCATCCGGGCGTCTCAAAGCCCCGGCCGGTACAAAGAGCACCGCGTCCGTCCTTTCTATGCGGCGGTAGCAGACGCCGGCCGGATGTTTTGATTCACGCGGAAAAAGTTATCGGGATCGTACTTCGCTTTCACGGCCGCAAGACGTTCATAGTTCGCCCCGTAGGGCATAACACCGCTCCGCGCAGCCGCGTGTCCCTGTCCGAGGCAGAGTTGAAACAGGTTGTCCGCCAGGGTCGTCTTACCGATGCCAGGCTCGCCCGAGACGATCGCCGCTCGCGGCCCCATCTCCATCGCGCGTTGCCACGCGGATATCAGATCCTGCCATTCCCGCGTGCGCCCGATCAGCGCGCGCGCTTCCGGCGGCTCTGAGATATGCGCCGGTTGGGGCCTGGTTTCGCGCTCCGGCTTTGATTTGAGGATTCGGTCAAACAGCGCCACGGTTTCTGCATCCGGTTCCACGCCCAGTTCTCGCCGCAGGACGCGCATGCACTAGTGACATGCGCGCAGCGCGCTCGCCCGGTCGTGATTTGCCGCGTGCAGCCGGATGAGCAATTGGTGGTGAGGCTCGCATAGCGGATCGAATGCGACGAGGCGCTCGGCAAACGGAAGCGCCTCCGCGAATTCCTTTTGCTCTTCGAACATGGTGGCGAGCCGCAGCAGCGCCGCCGACGCGCGTTTGCGGTAGTCTTCCCGAATTGGCGTGAGCCAGTCGTCGTAGAGCCCGGGCACGAGGTCATCTTCGTAGAGCTGCGTAGCGGCGGTGAGCGATTCGATCTCACGTCCGCGATCATTCTGGGTTCGCGCGGAATCGGCCTCCGCGATCGAAGCCTGGAAATCGACGACGTCAATCGAGCAGCTCTCGTGATGCCGCCACCGAATCGCTAAGTGGGTCGTCTACAGCGAATCGCATTCGGGCGGCAAGGCGCGCTTGAGATGGTGGAGAAGCTGGCGCAGGTTAGTCCGAACTTGTGACTCGCTGGAGGCAGGCCACAGCAGGAACGCCAGGCGCTCGCGAGGCTGGGCCGAATCCGCGTGAAGGATCAATCAGCGACTGCAGACGGTTCGTGTTGACAGCCGTGAGCGGATTACCAGCAATGCTGATTCGCAGGCCCCCAAATAGCTTGATCCGCATGAGTGCCGATTATCTAGTGTACGACGGCCGAAGTAGGCCAACCGGTTCTTGATTCACGCCGCGTGCAAAACTCACGCGTCCGCGAGCAACGGACCTTGTGTCCAAATGGAGACTTCCCGAACGTGATAACGGCGGCAGTGGCCGGCCTCCGCCTCCTCTCTTTGTGCGTCGAGTCTTGGCGGCGGCCGTCAACGCCGGGGCGGTCAGAATGCAGGCTGCCGGATCGCGACGGTCTTCAGATTCACGAATTCGAGAATGCCGTACTCGCCGAGTTCGCGGCCGTAGCCGGAGTGCTTGATGCCGCCGAAGGGCAGGCGGGCATCCGATGCCACCATGCCGTTGATGAATACCATCCCGGCTTCCAGATCCTGAATGAAGCGCTGCTGTTCAGAGCCGTCGCGCGTCCAGGCGGATGCGCCGAGTCCGAAGGGCGTATCGTTCGCAATCTCCACGGCCTCGTCGATATTGCGCGCGCGGAACAGTATCGCCACGGGGCCGAAGATCTCTTCGCGATATACTTCCGACGTGCGCGGGAGGTCCGCCAGGACGGTCGGCGGGTAGTACCAACCGCGGCCGTGAATCCGATTGCCGCCTGTCAGGAGGCGTGCACCAGCGTCGATGGCTCGGCCGACCTGACCGGTGAGATCGCGCGCGATTTGTTCGGTGGCCATCGGTCCGATATCAGTGGCAGGATCCATCGGATCGCCGACACGAAGCGCGGACATGGCCGCGGTAAATCGCCGTTCGAATTCATCGTAGATGGATTCATGGACGATGAAGCGCTTGGCCGCGATGCAGGACTGGCCGTTATTGATAGTCCGGGCACGAACGGCGGTGTCGACAGCGGATTCGAAGTCAGCGGATGGCATGACAATGAACGGATCACTACCGCCGAGTTCCAGAACGCTCGGCTTCATGGCCCGGCCGGCGGACGCGGCTACCTGGATGCCGGCGCTTTCGCTGCCAGTGAGTGTGACGGCGGCCACGCGAGGATCCGCGATAACTGCGTCGACCGCATCCGAGCCGATGAGCAGCGTTTGAAATATATCTCGAGGGAATCCGGCGCGATGCAGGATATCCTCGATCGCCAGTGCGCACTGGGGGACATTCGAGGCGTGCTTCAGAAGGCCCGCATTGCCCGCCATCAACGCCGGCGCAGCGAACCGAAAGACCTGCCAGAAAGGGAAATTCCAAGGCATGACTGCGAGCACCACGCCAAGGGGTTGGAACTTCACGATACTGCGGTCGGCCGATGCCGTGACCTCGCGATCGCGCAGCAGGCGTTCGCCGTGCTCCGCGTAGTAACGGCACGCGGTAGCGCATTTGGCGGCTTCGTCCGCGGCGGCGCGGATGGGCTTACCCATCTCGAGAGTCATGATGCGCGCGAATTCTTCCCGCTCGGATTCGAGAATATCCGCGGCTCGACTGAGCCACTCTGACCGTTGATGCAAAGAAGTACCGTGGTACAGGCCGTACGCAGCAACAGCGCGATCCAGTCTGCTGGAAATTTCATCAGCAGAGAGCGCGCTGAACTCGCGCATCATCTCGCCTGTTGCGGGATTCACAGTTGCAATCGCCACATCCTTAGGCTACTGTCTTTCGTGCTACGGTGTCACGCTTCGAAGTACATCGCAATCAATTGCAAATCGAGTGCAACATGTTTTGAAACAGAGGCCGACAAAAGTCAAGAGCTGAATCTCTCCGGTTTTTGAACCCATTACAAACTCGTTGACACCCGGTGACGGCACTTGCTAACTTCGCGAAGGTCAGTTCGGCAATAACGAATGAGAAAACAGCGATCGGAGGGGATTTTGGTGCTGCACCGCATACTACTGGTGGATGATAATCTTCAAGGTCTTCGTGCCCGCAAAGTTGTGCTTGAGGAACTCGGATGCCAAGTCACCGCCGTGTCGAGTAGCACGGAGGCACTGCAACAGTTCGGCTCGTTATCTTTCGATCTGGTGGTAACTGACCATCAGATGCCGGAGATGGACGGCATAGAGTTAATCGAACGGATTCGAGCGATGAGGCCCACCACGCCGGTGATTCTGGTGTCCGGTATCGCGGAGGCGCTCGGACTCAGCGATATAAACACCGGCGCGGATCTAGTGATTCAGAAAAGCTGTCACGAGATCTCCGCATTGACGCGAGCGGCGACCACGCTGTTAACGAAGCGTCCGCCACGCAAACCCGCTGCCGTGCAGGGGTCGCTAACGCGCAGTGCGGCGGCAGGGAGGCGCTAGCTCATAACTGGCGCCGCGCCAGACGGCGCACGAAATCGTAATCGCCGTCAAGGAAGTCATAATACGGCAGCCGGTCTCGCGATTCCCACTTTATCTGTTCGAAGGCGTCGTTGCGCAAATCGCCAGTGAACTGAACTACCTCGTGAAAGATGAGTAGGATCGGCGAGCGCTTCGGGTATTGGAACTCGTATCGCACGATCTCAGGACCGATCTCGGCCTCAATTCCGAGTTCTTCGCGCAGTTCCCGCTTCAGCGCATCCCGCGGCGCCTCGTGCAATTCCACTTTGCCGCCCGGGAACTCCCACTTGAGGGCATGACGATCGTTGGCTCTGCGCTGGCCGATCAGCACCTGGCTGTCCCGTTGGATGACAGCAGCAACTACCATGAGGACCGGCCTTGTGATCATCGCTCTACAATCATAACTGTAGCTGGTTACATGTACAGCAAAACAGTACTCGAACATTTTTCGCATCCGCGGAATGCCGGCGAACTGGCCGCACCCGCCATCACTGTTCAGGTGGAGAATCCAGCGTGCGGCGATGTGATGCGGTTGAGCGCCATCGTGGAGAACGGAATCGTGAAGGAGGTTCGGTATCAGGTGCGCGGGTGCACGGCATCGATTGCCGCGGGCTCGGTCACAACGGAACTGATGGAGGGAGTGTCGCCGCAGCAGTTGGTGCGCATCGATGCGAGGGCGATTGAGGCAGCGATTGGGGGACTGGAGCCGGAATCGAAGCACGCCGCCATCTTGTGCGCGGATTCTGTGAAAGCGCTGCTGGCCAAGCTGGTATAGTGACGAGTTAGCACATGCCATATATCCTGTCGCTGGACGAAGGCACCACGAGCGCGCGTGCCGTCCTGTATGATGCCCGCGGTGTCCGCACCGCCATGGAAGCGTGTCCGATTGAATCGAGCTATCCGCATCCCGGGTGGGTGGAACAGGATGCCGAGGCTATCTGGAGCGCGCAGATCCAGTCCGCACGGCAATTGCTGGAGAAGACCCGGGTGGAGCCGTCGCAGGTAGCCGCCATCGGCATCACGAATCAGCGTGAAACCACGTTGGTGTGGGACCGGAAGACTGGGTACGCCGTAGGTCCCGCCATCGTGTGGCAGTGCCGCAGGACGGCGCCGTTCTGCCATGAGCTGGCAAACTCCACGCTGTCCGGGGCGATCCAGCGCAAGACCGGATTGGTGATCGACGCGTACTTTTCCGCGAGCAAGATTCGCTGGATTCTGGAAAACACGCCGGGCGTGCGAAGCCGCGCCGAGAATGGCGACCTGCTATTCGGGAACGTCGACACGTGGCTGATCTGGAAGCTCACGAACGGCGAAGTGCACGTCACCGATTTTTCGAACGCCTCGCGCACGATGCTGATGAACATCGCGACCGGCGAGTGGGATGACGAACTCCTGCGCATCTTCGGTGTACCGCGTTCTATGCTTCCACGGATCGTGCCGTCGAGCTATGTGAGCGGGCACGCGCGGCCAGAGCATCTGGGCGCGGAGATTCCGATTGCGGGTATCGCGGGCGATCAGCAGGCCGCGCTATTCGGGCAGGCGTGCTTCCGGCCCGGGCTTTCGAAGAACACGTACGGCACGGGTTGCTTCGCGTTGATGAATACGGGCGGTCGCGAACCGGTCTCAAAGAACCGGTTGGTGGCCACGCGGGCGGCATCGGCCGACGCATCGGCACAATTCGCGATCGAAGGCAGCGTTTTCATCGCGGGCGCGGCGGTGCAATGGCTGCGGGACAAGTTGGGATTGATTCGGACGGCGGCGGAATCTGAAGGACTGGCGGCATCGGTAGCGGATACGGGTGGCGTCTACGTGGTACCGGCTTTTGTTGGGTTCGGCGCGCCGCACTGGGATTCTGAAGCGCGCGGGAATATTTCGGGGATCACGGCCGGCACTTCGGCCGCACAGATTGTCCGGGCCACGCTGGAGTCGATTGCGTATCAGGTGCGTGAGCTCATCGATGCCATGCAGGCCGATAGCGGAGAGAGACTGGCGGAATTACGGGTGGATGGCGGCGCCGCCGTGAACAACTTCCTGATGCAATTTCAGGCCGACATTCTGGGATGCCGGATTGTGCGGCCGGCGGACATTGAGACTACGGCGCTAGGAGCAGCCTATCTGGCGGGACTCGCGACGGGATTCTTTCAGAGTCTCGAAGAGGTCGAGGCGTTCTGGCGTCCGGAGCGGGTATTCGAGCCGTCGATGGGTGGCGAGGAACGTGACCGGCTGTACAGCGGCTGGAAAAAGGCTGTCGCGCGGGCACGTCTGTAAGGTCCCGAACTAAAATAATCTCTAACTCCTTGTTACAGCTTGGCGGGAATATAGTCTCTCTTTTGGAGGACTATATCGATGCTGAGGAGTGCGCTGTTATTTCCTGTTCTGTTTGCCTCAACACTGTTTGCGCAGACGGTCGAATCCGTTCCATTTCGAGCGGTGGTCTCAAGCGCTAACGAATTGCAGCCGCCGGCTGATGCCGTGTCGGGCAACGTCACCATCTGGTTTCACCTTGTACGCGACTCGAACGGCGACTTGACGTCGGGATCCGTGGACGCCAGCGTGGGCTACAACTTTTCGACGCCGTCGACGGTGACGGCCATGCACATTCACCGGGGTGGGCCCGACGTGAACGGTCCGATTGTCGTGCCGTTTGCAGTAAGCCGGACTGATGTGACGGCGACGGGTTCGCTGCCGGCGCAGCAGACCGACTTTCCGTCGGCCACCGTGCCGTTGGATGTGGTCAAGGCGATTTTGCAGGATCCGGGCCAGTTCTATTTCAACATCCATTCGACGGTTGCGCCGGGTGGCGTGATGCGGGGACAGCTACAACGCGCGCAAGTGGTGGTACTGACCGGGCAAATGATCCCGGAGAACGAGACCCCGCCACATGGGGGCCAGACATGGTCCGGGACAGCCGCGGTGATGCTGCTGGTATCGAATGATGCTTATGAGCAGCCGACATCGGCCTACGCGACGTTCAACGTGCAGTACAACGGATTTCCGGCAGGCACGAATTTCACCGGCCTGCATATCCACAGCGGCGCTTCGCAAGCGCCGGGTCCAATTACGATCAACAGCGGACTCGCTGGCAGCGTTCCCGCGAACAGCAGCGGCTCGGGCCTGTTGCGGTACGGGAAGGAAGTCGATTTGACGGCTCCGGGAGCCTTTGAGACGGTGATGGGACTGTCGCGGAACCCCGGCAGGTACTACATCAACCTGCATACGTCCGCAGCGCCGGGCGGTGCGATTCGCGGCCAGTTGATGAGCACAGATCAGATGTCGTTCCAGGTGCCGATGACGCCGGAACAGGAAGTTCCGCCATCCGGAGCGAACGCGACGGCACCAAGCAAGATCACGCTATATACGAGCCGCAATCCGGATGCGACCGCGGCGGCAGGCCTGGTTGTCTTCGATCTGAACCCGCGGTTCCCGGCGGGTACGCAGTTCACAGGTCTGCACATTCACGAAGCCCCGGCGGGCACCAACGCCCCGGTCGTGATCGACTCGATGCTTCAATCCGAGCCCATTCTCGTGGGTGATGACGGTTTCGGCAACATCTATCGGGCGGTATCGGTGGCTGGAACGGCGGGCACAGGCGTGCTGACATCCATCGCCGCCACTCCGTGGAAGTTCTACGAAAATATCCATACGCCGGCGAACCCCGGCGGCGCTGTACGCGGGCAACTGTCGACGGGTGCGACGCTACTACCGTCCATCACATTCGTGCGGACCTCGGTTCCGTACTCGATCATTGCGGCGGTCGCGCCGGGCTCGCAGTTTGTCATCACCGGTGAGAATCTCGCGCCGGTGGCAACGGATCTTGCGGGCTTCAACAACCTGCAGTCGTGGCCGACGACTTTGAATGGCACCTCGGTGACCATTGGCGGTGCAGCAGTCCCATTGTCGGCGGTTTCGCCAACCGAGATCCGTGGCCAGGTGCCTTTTAGTGTGACGCTGGGCATTCAGCCGGTGGTTGTGACGACATCCACGGGAACGTCGAAGGCGTTCATGACGACTGTGGTGCCGGCGGCTCCGGCGATCCAACTGATGCGATCGGGTCTGGCCGCCGCGCGCGACTCCGACGGCGCTCCCATCACAGCGGCCAATCCCGCGATGCCGCAAGACGTGATAGTGGTGTTTGCCACGGGACTGGGACAGACAAATCCACCCCTGCAGTCGGGCGCCATCGTGCCACCGACCGTGCTGTTCAGCGCGAGTACGCTGTCGGCGAGGATCGGTGGAATCAATACGACAGTCATATCGGCGGTAGCTGAACCGGGGATGCCTGGGATTTATCGAGTGAGGATCGTGGTCCCGAACGGCATCTCGCAATCAGGCAATGCGCCGATGCTGTTGCAGATTGGGCTGGTGACATCGAATGTAGTGGCATTGCCGGTAGTTGGGCCGTGAGAGATTGGGGCGGGCCGCAGGTTGGCGCCGCCCCTTCCGCTTACTGAGTTAGTGGAGTCAGGACGATAGACCGGAATTCCACCGGACCGTGATCCCCTTGCAGAATGATGGGGCCAGGCTGTGCTTCGTGCGGATCGGTGGCGATCGCAGTAAGTCCTTCGACCGTCTGGTGGTCGATGATAGTGGTGTCGTTCAGCACAACGGTGACGACGCGTCCTACGATGCGGATGTCGAGCGACTGCCACTCCCCTGGGGCGCGGCTTGCGTTGGTGGACGGCGGGATGCGGCTGTACAGCGCTCCATTGCCGTGCAGCGACGGCGGCTTACCGAAATCGTCGTAAATTTGGACCTCATAGCGGCCGCGCAGCCCGATCCCACTGTTGGAGCCCTTTCCGATGCGATAGTCCGCGTGTAGGACGAAATTCCAGAAGCTGGAATTCGTGACCAGATCGGGTACTCCGGCCTTGCCATTGTTCAGCAGTCCATTGTCGACTCTCCATCCGATTTCACGGCCGGGCAGCCGCGAATGCCAACCAGTCAAATCCTTCCCGTCGAATAAACGAATCGAGTTACCGGCCTTCCACGAGCCATCATCCGTTCCTTGTAACTCAGGTGCCCGCTCGCCCGTCCAAGTTAGATGAGTTTCCGGCCGCCCTTCCACTTGAAAGGTGCCGTCGAGCTTGCCGGCGGTTAGCTTCGCCCGATAAGTGCCGGTTTCCGGCGGCTTGCCATAGCGGTCCGGAAACGAGAACACCAGTTCCCCGTCATGAATCGCGATCTGCGGGATCCTGTCGAGTTGGCCTCCGGGAGCGCCCACAAAGCTGCCGGCAATCTCCGGGGTTCCCGCACCGGTCACCTGTAGCCACCAGGCACGGGCCCGCGCTTCATTTGGCACCGTGATATCCCAATTTCCATTGAAACTTTTTGGCGGTTCCGCGCCGGAACACAATGCCGCGGCCGCTACGAGCAATACAAAGACGCGCATGAATCGCAGTATACCCGCTGGTGAAGGCCGGAGAATCGGCGCTCCCCGGTCCCAGTTTTCATAAACGAACGCCTTTAGCCATACGATAACTTGGATCAGCACCAAGTAGTGGGTTTATAACTTGTTTACTTTGAGTTCGGCAAGATCCGTCAACAACCAGGGGCGCGGCCGGGCAACCGGTTCGCGCCCCGTCCCGTTTTTGCGCGGGGTAAGATGCAACAAGCACGCCATGCGACTTGTTGCCTACGCGTTTTTCATCGTCTCCGCGACATCCAGCGCGGCCCCGCCCTCGGTCACCAAGGTGGAGCCGCCTAACTGGTGGGCCGCGCACAGCATCAACCCAGTCCGGCTATTGGTGCGGGGCAGCCATCTCACGGGCGCGCGAGTCACTTCAAACACGCGGGGATTTCGCACTGGCGGTGTAAGGGTGAGTGACGCCGGCACGTACCTGTTCGTCGACGTGACGATTCCCCGCGGCGCTCCGGCGGGGCCGGTCTCTTTGAGCGTAACCACCGCGGATGGTTCCGCGACGATTCCGTTCTCCATCGCGAAGCCGCTTGCTCGGGCCGGCCGGTTTCAGGGCTTTTCATCCGATGACGTGATCTATCTCGCCATGCCCGACCGCTTTGCCGATGGCGATGCGTCCAACAACGACCCGCCGGTCTCGAAAGGCCTGTACGATCGCACCAAGATCCGGTATTACCACGGCGGCGACTTACAGGGAATTATCAATCATCTGTCCTATCTCCATGACCTGGGAGTTACCGCTCTCTGGGTCAATCCGGTCTACGACAACGTCAATCACCTGAATACTCGCGAGACTTACGACGGACAGGCGATTACGGACTACCACGGCTACGGCGCCGTCGATTTTTATGGCGTCGACGAGCACTTCGGGACAGTGGAGCAGTTCCGCGACCTGGTCGACGCAGCGCACCAAGCCGGTATCAAAGTCATTCAGGACCAGGTGGCGAATCATACGGGCCCATTTCATCCATGGGTGACCGACTCGCCAACGCCGACGTGGTACAACGGCACGCTCGCGAATCATCTGGCGAACACATGGCAGACCTGGACGCTGATGGATCCTCATTCGCCGCCCGCCATGAGGAAGGCCACACTCGACGGCTGGTTCATCGACGTTCTCTCGGATCTGAATCAGGACGATCCGGAGGTAGCACGCTATTTGATTCAGAATACGTTGTGGTGGATCGAAATAAGCGGCATGGATGGGGTGCGGCAGGACACGCTGCCGTATGTGCCGCGAACATTCTGGGCGAAGTGGATGGCGGCGATCAACCGCGAGTATCCACAGTTCCGCGTCGTCGGCGAGATGTTCGATGGCGATCCATCGCTGGTGTCGTTCTTCCAGGGCGGGGAGAAGAGGTTCGATGGGACTGACAGCCGTGTTGATTCGCTGTTCGACTTTCCGCTGTTTTACCCGGTTAGGCGAGCGTTTGCAAACGGGGGCTCCATTCGCGACGTCGCGGTGATGCTGGGCCACGACCGTCTATATACAAATTCCGAACGGCTGGTGACCTTCCTGGGACTCCACGATGTGCAACGCTTTATGAGCGAGCAGAACGCGAACATCGACGGATTGAAACTCGCCTTTACGCTGCTGTTGACGACGCGCGGCATTCCGATGATTTACTACGGAGACGAGATCGCGATGCAGGGCGGAAACGATCCCGATAACCGGCGCGATTTTCCCGGGGGATTTCCGGGTGACACTCGTGACGCGTTCTCGGCACAGGGCCGCACGGAATCGGAGAACGCCGTGTATGATCACGTTCGGAAACTCGCGGGCGTCCGCTCGCAGAATCCCTGCCTGCGCGGAGGGAAAGTCGTGGACCTGATGGCGACCGATCAGGTGTATGCGTATGCACGGCCGTCGGCGGCGTGCACCGCGGTTGTCGTTCTGAACAACGCAACCCAGACGGTGCACGTATCGGCGCCTTTGAGCGGCGCCCGAATGCCCGACGGGGAGATGAAGGATGTGATCCAGGGAGTGGTCGCGGTGGTTCGAAACGGAGCGATGGATGTGGACGTTCCCGCGCGGTCCGCGGTGGTCTACATCGCGCCGGCTCGATAAAGATAAGGCCCACGCCGGCGCGACTGCAGGTAGCCGAGCGTGATCAGTAACTGGGCGGCGTAATAAGTGGACCACACGATGTAGCCTTCAAACGGCACAGGCATCCGAAAGCGATTGATCGCGAGCGTTGAGTCCGATACGACAAACAACAGCGCGCCGAGGCCGACCCACGGAGTCTGGAAGTTCGCGATCACGGCCGCGGCGGCCATCGCGGTAATCGCGGTAATGTAGACGGCCACTGGTATTGCGAGCGGGCCCGCGGCGGGCACCAGCCAGATAGCCAGCGCGAGACTGTATGCGACGACGACCATCGCCAGCGGCTTGCGCTTTGGCGGCCTTGCTTCCCGCGTGAACAGCACGGCATAGATGATCTGCGCGCATAGGAAGGCCGCGAGTCCCGCGGCGAACAGATGCGGTGAGTATTCGAGCAGTGCGTCACCGAGCGCAGAGAATGCGAGCGCCACGGCGAGTCCCCAGGCTTGTGATCGACCTGCGCGCGCGGCAAGAATCGCGATGCATGCGGCCTTGACCATCCAACTGAGAGGAAACGGATGCCAAAGCAGGTAGCCGGCGCTGAGTAGAAACGACGCGATGAGATCGAGAGCAGGCACTTCGAGATCATATCGCGCTAAGCTGGCCTTTCATGACCAAACTCGCATTACTGATGGTGGCTTGCGCCGGCACGGTCCTCATCGCCTGGCAAAGTCCAATATTCCCGGTCTTGAAGAGCACGGTGCTGCCGGGGCGTCAAACCGATGGGTCGTACCTGGTGTCCACGCAGCAGTTGTTGAAACCGTGGGGCGAGCCGGTGATGATTCCGGGCCGGCCGGTGGACATGGCGTTCGACCCCGAGCACCGGATTCTGGCGGTTCTAAACTCGCGGAATCTGCTACTGCTGGATGCTGTATCGGGAGCGCGCCTGGGCGAGGTCAAGTCGCGATCGACCTCGTATGCGGGTATCGCATTCCGGCCGGGCACTCGGGAGCTTTGGGCTAGCGAGACGACGCGACAGAACGGCGATCTGGTGATCGCGGAGATTGCACCAAACGGCAAGATTGGCGAAGCCATCCGGATGAAGCTGAGCGGCCATCCCGTGCCGGTTGGGATTGCGTTCTCGAGCGACGGATCGCGCGCGTACGTGGCGCTGAGCCGCAACAACAGCGTTGCGGTGATCGACGCAGCCGCGCGGAAGGTCGAGCGGGAAATCCCGGTCGGCGTGGCGCCGTTCGACGTCGAAGTGTGCCAGAAGAGGGGCAGGCTTTTCGTGTCGAATCGCGGAGGCAGGCGGCCGGCCGCGAGCGATACCCAAGCGCCGAGCAGCGGGACCATGGTCAGCACGAGCGCGCAGACCGGGGCGGCAACCTCGGGAACGGTCAGCGTCATCGATCTCAAGACGCTGTCCGTGCGCGATATCGAAGTCGGCCTGGCTCCATCGATGATGGCTCTGAGCTCCGACGGCAACTTGCTCGCGGTCGCGAACGGGCATTCGGATTCGGTCAGCATCGTCGACACGGGCAGTCTGAAAGTGTCGACGGTCGCGATTCCCGATTGGCCGGACAATACGCTGGGCAGTCAGCCCGTAGCGGTGGCATTCTCGCCGGATGGAGCACGGCTGTACGTCGCGTGCGGCGGCACGAACGCGGTCGCGGTACTGCGCCGGAGCGGATCGAAGTGGACGCTCGCCGGTGCGCTGCCAACAGGATGGTTCCCCTCCGCCATCGCGCTGGATTCCGCGGGCGCGCTTCGAGTCCTGAATATCAAAGGTCTCGGCAACACGGCGGACAACCGCGGCACCTTCAACTCGCGGCAGTTTGAGGGATCGCTGTTGAAGATCGGGGCGCCATCCGATGCGCAGCTTTCCGGCGGTCTACGCGAGGTGAAGGCTGCCAATCAGCCGCGATTCGACGATGCGGGCGGCGTGGCCAATCTGCCGTCGCTCGGCATCCGGCACGTCGTTCTAATCGTGAAGGAGAACCGCACCTACGACCAGGTTCTCGGCGACATGGGCAAGGGCAATAGCGATCCGAAGCTGGTGATGTATGGCCGCGATATCACGCCGAATCATCATGCGCTGGCCGAGCAGTACGTGCTGCTGGACAACTTCTACACCGGCGGTGCGATCAGTTTCGACGGGCATCAGTGGCTGATGCAAGCGTTCGTGAGCGACTACGTCGAGCGGGCATTCGGTGCGTCGCCTCGCGGGTATGCGTGGAACATGGCGGATGCGCTCACTGTTTCGCCGGCGGGATTCTTCTGGCAGAGCGCCACGAAGCCTCTGGACATCCGCGTATATGGCGAGTTCTGCCTGGCCGCTCGGTGGGATCCGCTGACGAAGAACGTCGTCGATATGAACGAAGAGCAGGATAGGACGTGGTCGCAGTATTGGGCGCTGTATCGGTCCGGGCAGTGGCACGATGCGGTGGGATGCCAGCCGGGAGTACCGGCTCTGCGGCCGGTGATGAGCTTGCGGTACCCGTACAGTTC
This sequence comes from Bryobacterales bacterium, assembly GCA_038322675.1. GTDB lineage: Bacteria > Acidobacteriota > Terriglobia > Bryobacterales > Bryobacteraceae > TMP-7. The sequence goes on along the minus strand of JBBQGE010000021.1, from coordinate 61,439 downwards.
CATGGCGATTCCGGACCAGATTCGCGCGGATGAGTATCTGCGTGAGTTAGCGGAGCGCGAGAAGTCGGGAACCATGCCGCACATTTCGATTCTGACGTTGAACAGCGACCACACGCAGGGCACACGGCCGGGTTCGCCGGTTCCGAAGGCGATGGTGGCGGATAACGATCTCGCGCTGGGCCGCATCGTGGAGGGGCTCTCGAAGTCGCGGTTCTGGCCGCGGACGCTGGTCCTGGTGGTAGAAGACGATGCGCAGGACGGCGTGGATCACGTGGATGGAAGACGCACGGTGGCGCTGGCCATCGGTCCCCACGTGCGGCGCGGAGTAGTGGACTCGAACTACTACACCCACGCGAGTATGATCCGCACGATTCAGGACGTGTTCGAGATTCCGTCGCGAACGCGATTCTTGAAGAGTGCTCGCGCGATGAGCAGCGTATTCACACCGGAAGCGGCCGTATCGGAGTATCACGCGCTGACGCCAAAGATTGCGTTGGACACGATGAATCCCAATCTGCACGGGCTATCGGGGCGGCAGCTGTGGGCGGCAAGGCAATCGCTGGCGATGAATTTCCGCGACATCGACGACGTGCCGAAAGACGTGTTGAACCGCGTACTTTGGGGCGATGCGAAGGGGTGGAACACTCCGTTTCCGGTGCGGCGCTAAGAGGCTGAGATGAGGTATTCGAGGACGGCCGTTGCGGGAGTCGTGCTGTTGTTGATGGGCGCAGCGGCATTAGTGTGGCTGCGCAGCGGAGGTCCGTGGAAACGCGATTTCGACGCCGGTGGAGTGCTGCGGGAAGTGACGATGTTGAAAGAACTCGTCACGGTGCGCTACAGCATCCAGAAGGTGGCGGCTTTGACGGAGCCGAAGCAGCTATTCGGATCAGAGTCGATTTTGCTGATCGTGCAGGCGAAGGTGCTTGGGGGCGTGGATCTGGTGGAGATAAGCGAGTCGGATGTGCGAGTGAAGGACCGCCAGACGGTGATGATCCGTTTGCCGCAGGCTCGAATTCTGCACGTGTATCTGGACGAGAATCAGACGAAAGTGTGGGACCGTCAAAAGACCTGGTGGACTCCGTGGGTGCCCTACGACAAGGATCTGGAGCAGAAGGCGCGGGTCGCGGCATTGGATTCGGTGAAGCAGGAAGCGCTCGATATGGGGATTCTGAAGGATGCACGAGTCAGTGCGGAGACGTTGATTCGAGGTCTGCTGCATCCTCTCGGATTCGAGACGGTAGAATTTCCGCGGCCGGCGACGTGAGTGGCTTGTTAAAATGACACGTAGCGACGGGCGCGTAGCTCAGGTGGATAGAGCATCAGCCTTCTAAGCTGAGGGTCGCTGGTTCGAGTCCAGCCGCGCCTACCAACTCATCACGCATCTCTGCCTACTGAGGCGGTTCGAGCCGCCGCTGTTGTCCTCACGGCCTCGGATCTCGCGATGTTCTGCGATCGGAATCTGCCGCGCATGGTCAGCTCGATTCGAGAGGCGGAATCGGCGGAAGAGATCGGGCCGTTGCTGAAGCAGGCGAACCGGTGGACTTGCGACGCGGTGGCCCAACCGAACGCTATCGACGATTGCTGCTGGATCAGTCGCGAGGTGGTGGCTGCGGTGGTGGATGCCTCGATTCGTAAAGCCGAGCAAGACATACAGGCGACTGGAATCACTGCCCCGGGGGTTCCGTATTGCCTGGCGATGTTCGGAGCGCTGGCGCGCGGCGACGAGCCAGGAACGAGTCTGCCGGCGATCGCCGCCGTGTACGACGATTCGAGTGGCGAGTTGGGCCGGAAGTATTTCGAGGCGTTCGCCGGGGCGCTAGCCGCGAGGCTTGCTGCTTGCGGAGCTTTGGGACCCGCCCCGAAGTGGCCGGAAGGGCGTCGGCCGGCATGCCGTTATCCCAGTGGAAGCGACTGCTCAGCGATACGATTCGCGATCCAATCGGAAACAACGTGTATGCCCGTCGCGAGTTTTTCGATGCCAGTCTGGTTTGGTTTCGGGGGATGGTGCAATCCTGCAGGATTTGCAGGATCACATCGCCGGCGAGTTGCGCGATCACGAGATGGCAATCGCGCTGCTGGCCAACGATACGCTGATTCATTTGCCGCCGCTGACGTTCTTCCGCGGGCTGGTAATGGAGTTGGATGGAGCGCAGCGCGAGACCTTCGACATCGAGGAGGCGGTGGTGGGTCCGCTGACCGATGCTGCCCGCGTGTTCGCGCTCGCCGCGCGGCGACTGACGCCGGTTGGCACCCTCGACCGCCTTCGCCTGGCGGAGATCGATTTTCCGCAAGGCGCACCCACGATTCGGGAGGCTGCCGATGCATTTCGGATCGGGCTGTACTACCAGAACCTCGCACGAGGCCCACGAATATTACCAGGACGATTGGGCAAGTTTGATCAGGCGTTGCTGAAGACCGCCTTCCCGTCGATCACACGATTCCTGGAATTCACGCTGTCCGTTTTCCTGCAGCCCTTATGATCGATCGTTATCTGGCTTCGTTCGAGAATACATGGCGCGATGAAACACCCGCGAGTCGAGTGAGGTTCGTCGTGCTGGACACCGAGACCACCGGGCTCGATCCACGACGGGATCGAATCATCACTATCGGTGCGTTGGGTGTCTGCGAAGGAGAGGTCCTGCTCGACGATGTATTCGAGGTATTGCTGAAGATTCCGTACAACAACTCGTCCGTGACGGTCCACGGGATCACTCGCGAGGAGGCGGCCGGTGGCATGGAGGAACCAGAAGCGTTGTTGCTATTCCTTGATTATCTTCGCGATGGCGTCATCGTCGGTCACCACATCGGGCACGACGTAGAGGCTCTGAACTGTGCCTGCGAGCGGCACTTCAACCTGAGTTTGAAAAACCGCTGGCTCGACACGATGGATTTGACGCTGCACCTGAATGATGACGGCGCGTTTCGCGATCGTCCGATGCCGGGTGGATACTCGCTGGATGGGCTGTGCGAGATGTTCGGGGTGGCGCCGCATGACCGGCACACGGCCGGCGGTGATGCATTCCTGACGGCACAGATTTTTCTGCGATTGTTGCGTGCTGCCAAGGCTGCCGGAAGAAATACTTTGGGGCCGTTGTGCACCTCATATGCTTCGCCGTCAACAGATGTAGCCGGTACCGCTTAGTACTCGCCGCTCAACCGAAAACGGTACCTGTACCGGAACCAACTTCTCTTCTCCACCTCACGGACAAAGGGCAAGATCGGGTAGACCGATATGAAACTCAATCTGCCAACCGTTCAGTCGATTGTCGCTCTGGGGCTGAGTCTTGTACTCCTTCCAACGAACGTCGCATTCTCTGCACAGAATTCATCGCCTCAGCCATTGGGGCGAACTCCTTACTTGAACACGAGCAGCACCACGACCGCCTCCGCGAAGACGACGATATCTCCCCAGGCGGTGACCGTACCCGCTCCCGCACCGGCAGCCGGGCCGAACGCCACGGCACCGAGAGACATGAAACTCCTGATCATTGGCCTGGATGGGAACGAGCCGGATTTCGCGGCGGTGAAGTTCTTTCTCGATACGCTTGGCATTCCTTATGACATCGCGTTGACGCTGGACAGCACAGCCACTCCGCCGGTAACGCGCGCCTTACCGCCTTTGGACAATGGGGTGAAAGGCTACTACCAGGGCATCTTTCTGACGAACGGCAATCTGGGGTATTGCTACGGCGCCACTTGCCAGAGCACACTTACTGCAAACCAGTGGGCGTCACTGGACACCTACGCCCTGAACTTCGGTGTGCGCACCGTCGCTTATTATGCATTCCCCGAGGCGCGATACGGCCTGACGTTCACTGGCACCGCGATTAGCGCAACGGATGCAGCGCCTGAAACCATAGCGTTTACCAGCGCGGCCGCATCCATCTTCCCGTATCTGAACACGGCAAATCCGCTGAAATTCACCAACGCTTACGTCTATCTCGCCGATGCTGTTCAGGCGGCTGGAGAGACCACCACTCCGCTGATGACCCTCCGCGGCAAGACGGTCGCCGCGCTGCATACCACGGCCGACGGCAGAGAATACATGGGTCTGACGCTCGATAACAACCCCTACCTGCTGCACTCGATGGCACTCGGCTACGGAATCCTGAACTGGCTGACCAAGGGAATCTTTATCGGCGGACGCAAGGTGTACATGACCCCGCAGGTAGACGATCATTTCCTGCCCGACGACCAGTATGTGAATGGCGTCGCCGCCTGCACGCCGTCCGGCTTTGTGAACGATCCGACTTACGATCCAGCGGGTGCCTGCCCGAGTCTGCGCATCACCGGCGGGGATCTGAAGAACATTTCCGACTGGCAGACCAATTGGAACAAGAACCCGCAGTTTGCGCGATTCAAGGTAACCTGCGCATTCAATGGGTTCGGGACTCTGAATGCGAAGGGCAAGTTCACGAACGACTCCCTGGTCTCGCAAACCAAGTCGCTGCGCAACAAGTTCTTCTGGGTGACTCACACTTGGGATCACGAAGACCTGGATTGCTATGGCCCGGTGGCGAACGCCGGTGCTTCCACGTGCGTTCCTGCCAACTACTCGCAGTCCGCCGCAGAGCTCACGCAGAATATTGCGATGGCCAAGCAGTTGATGCTGCCCTTGGATGCGGCCAGCATCGTCACACCGGGAATCTCCGGCCTGAAGAACCCGGCATTCCTCCAAGCTGCTGTTAACAACGGTATTCGCTACGCGGTCTCCGATACGTCGAAACCCGAGTACCTGCCGGCCATCCCGAACACGGGTATTCGGAATCCCTGGCAGCCCTCGATTCTGATGATTCCGCGCCGGCCTACGAACATCTTCTACAACACCACCACCGGCCTGACCGGCAAGCCCGGATCGCTGCCCGAGGAGTACAACTACTTCTTCGGACCTAACGGCATTTTCAAGATCGGCGGCACCAACACTCCGTTCTTCACCACGACGCAGACCTACGCGAACATTATCGATCGTGAGAGCGATAACCTGCTGTCCTATCTGCTGCGGTATGAAATCTATCCGCAGATGTATCACCAGAGCAATTTGTACCGCTACAGCGGCAGCAAGACACTGTTCACCGACGTAATCGACGCAGCGTTCAACAAGTTCTCGAAGATCTCCAATCTCCCGGTTATCAGCCTCACCGAGACGGACCTGGGCCGCGAACTCGAAGCGAAGATGGCGGTTGTGACGGCGAACGTCCAAGCGGTGCTGACACCTGGTCAGAACCTCACCGTCACTGGTTCATCCGCCGCCAACGTCGTGGTGACAGGCGTATGCTTCGGCACCGCCTGTGAGTCGTACGGCAGCCAGTGCATGTCCAAGGTGCCGATCACATCAGGTGCCGTCACTACGGTTCCGCTGGTTGCCGGTGCATGCGCCGTGAATCCGGGTGTTGGCGCCGCGGGTCCGGGAACGGCCTATCTGGCCGTGAGCGACGCGCAAACCGCACTGAGCGTCCTGACGGTTGCCTCAACCGATTCGAAACTGCAAGACGCAATCGACACCATCAACGATGCTCTTGATCCGGCGATCTGGTTCAGCCCGACTGCTCTTGGTGCGAGTTCCGGCCAGAAATACTTCGATTCACTGAAGAAGGCGGCGAATACGCTCGAAGGCATCGCGAAAGACAAGAAGACTCCGGCAGCTGCGGCTTCGGCTGTCCAGGAAGCCCTGGTTGCCGTGGCCACCGCAAGCCAGAAGATCGCCAACGATGCGCTAACGGCGGCAGTAGCAGCCGGCGTCGCCTCGAAGAATCTGAACGACGTCCAGAAAGAGATCGCAAACGGCGACAAGTCGATGACGCCGGATAAGTACGACACGGCAATCGATCACTACGGCAAGGCCTGGACCGCCGCCGTGAAGGCAATCGACAAACTGAACTGAAGTCCGCTCATCCACTCCTTGACACCGCCCGGTCCTGAAATTTGGGACCGGGCGCCTTTTTTACCACTTCACGGTTTTGCCAGGCTCTAGTTTCCACACTTCGGTGTCGGGCATGCTCTGCTTCAGCAGTTCGGTGAGTTGCTCGGGCGTTCCGGTGAGGGCAGGGAAGGTCCCGAAGTGCATCGGAATAATCTTCTTCACGTTGAGCAGTTTCGCCGCCATCGACGCCTCGTGGGGACTCATGGTATACAAATCGCCGATGGGCAAAAAGGCCAGTTCCGGCCGGTAGAGTTCGCGGATCAATTCCATGTCCGTGAACACGTTGGTGTCTCCGGCGAAATAAACGCAGCGGTGATCCGGCAACCGAAGGACATAGCCGCTGGCCTCGCCGCCGTAAATGATCTGATCCCCATCCAGAATGCCGCAACTGTGAATCGCGTGGACCATGGTTGCCTTCACCGGGCCCACCATTTGCGATCCGCCCTTATTCATCCCGCTGGTATTCTCCACCCCTTTTGACTCCAGCCATTTCGCCGTCTCGAAGATCGCCACCACCTTCGGCTTGAACTTCTTCGCGAGTGGAATCGCGTCATGGATGTGATCGAAATGCCCGTGTGAGATCAGGATGCCGTCCACGCGATCGATAGTATAGCCATGAGGGTACGACGGGTTGCCCTCCACCCACGGGTCCAGCACCAGCACCTCTCCTGATTCGAGTTGCAGATTGAACGTGGAATGGCCGAGCCACGTAATTTGAAGCATGTTGTCCGAGTTCCTCCGAGTTCTATTTTGCGCGAATCGGAACCTGAATGCCTTCACCGATTTTCGCGAATCCTGGAATACTGACGGGCAGATGCCCCGTGATGGGAATTTCGCCGAACAGTGCCTTGATTGCCGCCGTCTCCGACATCGGAACAGTGGAGAACATCGCCATGTACGCGGCTACCTTCGGAAAAGCGCGCAGCAGATAGGGATTGCCGAATGAGACCAGGACAACCGGACTCGGCCCCGCGGAGATCGTATTCACAAACTCCGCGAGGTTGCCGGGCAGAGCAAGGTTGCCGCGATAGGCGCCCGCGGTCACCCAGGCTGCTACCACCGTGGCATCGCATCCGGCGGACAGCTTCACGCTGTCGGCGAGTTCGGAATCGGGCGAGAACGGATCGAGCGTGCGGACCTCGAGATTGCGACTGCGCGACCGCAGGTCCTGGATCATCTGCCGTCCTTGTTGCGAATACCGGCTCTCGAGGAGCACGAAAAGGCAACTGCGATCGGGGTTTCGAAGGGGTACCGCACTTCCGTCGTTGCGCACCAGCGTCGCGGCGCGGTCCGCCGTCAGTTGGGCGCGATCGCGTGTCTCCGGATTATCGATTGCCTCATTGATGCTCTCGATGTCCACGGTGCGCTTCTTCCCTAATCCCAGGCGGGCTTTGGCGGACAGCACGCGAAGGGTGCTCTCGTCGATTCGCTTGCGCGTGATCCGTCCCGACTTGACGGCGCGTAGAATAGCCGCGATCGCTTCTTCCGCATCGGTCGGCATCAACAGGACGTCCGCGCCGGCTTCCAGAGCGCGAACACTCGCCTCACCCGCGGAGAACTGCCTCGTGAGTCCCTGCATGTCCATCGCGTCGGTCACGATGATGCCCTTGAACCCCAGATCGCCTCGCAAAACGCCCTTGAGCACCTTCGCGGATACCGTGGCGGGAATTTCATCAGGCTCGATGGCCGGCAGAGCGATATGGGCGCTCATGATGGCGTCCACGTTGTGTTCGATGGCTGCTCGAAAAGGGACGAATTCCACCGTATTCAACCGTTCGCGCGATACGTCGAGTTTGGCCAGACCCATGTGCGTGTCCACCGACGTATCGCCGTGGCCAGGGAAATGTTTCGCGGTAACCAGGACGCGATTTGCCGGATCGGAGTGAGCACCGTCGACATACGCACCGACATGGCGCGCGACCTCTTGTGGATCCTCGCCATAGGAACGGATGTTGATGATGGGATTGTCGGGATTATTGTTGACGTCCGCATCCGGCGCGAATACCCACTGAACACCGAGTGCCCGCGCCTCCTTTGCGGTGTTAGCGCCCTCGTATCGCGATCCATCGTAATCCCGCGCGGCACCGAAGGCCATGTCATGCGGAAACTTCGTGGTATCGGCGACGCGCATGGAGGCACCGCGCTCGAAGTCGGCCGAAACCAGAAGTGGCAGTCGCGACATTCGCTGCATTTTGTTCAGGAAAACGGCCATTCCGTACGGATCGGCGTTGCGCACGCTGCCGTTGACCACGCGGTTCACGACGATGAATCCGCCAATGTGGAGGTCGTGCACCCAGTGGCGAAATTTCTTAAAATCGTCCGACCGCGCGGGAGGATTCTCGCCGAAGCAAGGCATCGCGATCAGTTGCGCGACGCGGTCGTGCAGCGACAGCCCTCGGAGCCACTGTTGCGCCGTCGATGCGGAGGCGCGGTCGGGCGGGGGCGAGATGGGACGTGGACTCTGGCCCCAGGCGAAAACGGCGATGGCTAGAACGGCTGCAGCGAACAGAAGACGGCGCACACTCTCACTGTAACGGCTTCAGGGTGCCGCCCGTTTCAGGAATGAACCGTTTACTGCGCGAACGTATTGCACATCCGCAGGTCACCGGAATCGAGACCGCGCTTGAACCACTGCACGCGCTGGGCGGAACTGCCGTGTGTGAACCGCTCCGGCATGACACGGCCGGTAGCCATCTTCTGCAGGCGGTCGTCTCCAATCGCGGCGGCGGCGTTGAGTCCCTGTTCCACATCGCTGTTGTCGATGATGTTCCGCTGCTGCGTGGAATGACCCCAGATACCCGCGTAACAATCCGCCTGAAGTTCGGTAAGCACGGACAAGCGGTTTGCCATAGAAGGATTGCTGCGTCGTGCTTCGGCAACCTTCTGCTCGGTGCCCAGCAGACTCTGTACATGATGCCCCACCTCGTGCGCGATGACATACGCTTCAGCGAATTCGCCGGGAGCACCGAATTTGTTCTGCAACTCGCGATAGAAGCTGAGGTCGATATAGACCTTGGCGTCGCCGGGACAATAGAACGGACCGGTGGCGGCTTCAGTCAGCCCGCATGCGGAATCCACTTCATTGCGGAACAAAACCAGCTTGGCATGTCGATAGCGGGTACCATACTCAGGCAGAACCCGGTCCCAGGTGCTCTGAACGTCGTCCAGCACAAAGCTGACGAACTGCACCATCGGTTGCTGCTGTGCGTTTGCTTCCGCATCCACGGGCCGGGAACTCGTGGCGGGCGCACCATCGCCGGACAGGCCCAGGAATGGCGTAATCAGATCGCGCCGGAACACCACACTCAGCAGCACCAGCAGCAGCAGACCTCCTGCCCCGATATGAGCACCGCGAAACCCACCACCGCCGCCCCCTCCGCCCCCTTCGTCGCGCCGGTCTTCAATGTCCTGACTCACTCCGCCCGGTGTCCATCGCATGGTAGAAATTCCTTTTCTGGTTTATTCCAGTGTAGGTGTATACTAACCAAGATTTCCATCCACTTCAAAATGTGATCGAGGAGACATACAGATGGCGGGTAAGTTCGAAGTCAAGTCTGCTGCGAACGGCGAGTTCATGTTCAACCTGAAGGCCGGCAACGGCGAGATTATTCTCACCAGCGAGACCTACAAGACGAAGGCGAGTTGTCTGAATGGCGTAGAGTCTGTCAGAAAGCATGCAGCAGCCGATGGACATTTCGACCGGCGCGAATCGAAGAACGGCAAACCGTATTTTGCCCTGAAGGCATCGAACGGCCAGGACATCGGCTGCAGTGAGATGTACGAATCGAAAACGTCGATGGAGCGTGGTATTCAGTCCGTGATGCGAAACGCGCCCGAGGCCAAATTGGTGGACACTGCGTCGGCCTGATCGGTCGCGGTAATCTGAGGCATGCTCCGACGCCTGTTGTGGGCGGGCGCGGCCCTTGTCGCCGGCCTGACGGGATGGGCGTTCGCCTACGGTCCACTATTCCCCTATTCGATCGTCAAACCCGGCTACAGCGCGCTCAAGTTTCAGCGAGCCGAAGTATTCTACCCGAAGAATCAGGTGTTGAATGCTGCCTATCTTCAGGTAGACCGGTATATCCAAGAGGCCGAACAGTTCGATGACTTGCGTGCGGCTCACCTGATTCGCATAACTCAATGTGGTAACTGGGGTGACTTCGAGCGTTTCTTCCCCGTGGTGCGAGGCCACGGCATTGGGGGAGTTACTCTCGAACCCGGCACGGTGATTTACATAACTCCGAAAATCATCGAGAAGAGTTTGGACCCGGGCGAGTTTCTGCGGCATGAAATCGCTCATGCGGTCGTCATTCAGAACATGCCAGTGTGGCGGGCCGAGCAATTCAAACACGTGACCTGGCTATATGAGGGACTGCCGGTTTGGTTTGGGCGGCAGAAGGCGTATGTGACGCAGACGGAGTTTCTCGACCGGGCTAAGCGGACCGATATGCTCCCCGTGATGCGATTCGACGCCGCAGCCGCCCGTCCGGAGATCATTGATGTCCGCTTTGCCTATATAGCCTGGAGAGACTTTCTCGATTATTTGGTACAGCGACATGGAAGATCAAAATTCCTCGCGTTCTTTGCGGCGGTTCGAAAGCATCCACTGGAATGGAACAGTGAATTCCAGCAGAGTTATGGGGCGCCGTTCGATAGCGTAGTCGGCGACTTTTCGAGGGCGATCAGCGACGGTCGCTATCGCCCGCAAAGCTGAGATTCGGGTTACTCGTCGAACGCCACGACTGCGCGTTTCGGAGGCTCTTCGGCCTCAAGAATTGTCTTGTACACTACTCCCCCGATTGCCGCGCCGACGATTGGAGCGAGCCAGAACAGCCACAGTTGCTCAATCGCCCAACCTCCGACGAACACCGCCGGACCCGTGCTGCGCGCCGGATTCACCGAGAGATTCGTGACCGGGATGCCAATCAGGTGGATTAGTGTGAGGCCTAGACCGATTGGAATGGGAGCGAATCCGGTCGGAGCTCGCCGGTCAGTGGCACCCAGGATGATCAACAAAAACATGCAGGTGAGAACCACTTCCGCCACCAGGCACGCCATCAGGCTGTAGTGACCGGGCGAATGCTCTCCGAATCCGTTCGAAGCAAAGCCGCCGGCGAGGCTAAATCCTGCCGCGCCGCTAGCGATGACGTACAGAACGCCCGAACCCGCTATACCGCCTAGCACTTGCGCCACCACATAGGCCGGCAATTCCGAAGCCTTGAATCTGCCGCCCACCAGCAATCCGACGGATACCGCCGGATTCAGATGACAGCCGGAGATGTGGCCGATGGCGTAGGCCATGGTCAGTAGAGTGAGTCCAAATGCCAGCGCCACTCCTGCAAACCCAATACCCAAGCCCGGGAAGGCCGCCGCGAGAACCGCACTGCCGCAACCTCCGAATACGAGCCAAAACGTTCCAATGAACTCCGCGAATGCTTTCTTGGTGAGGGACATAGTTTGGTTTCCTTGATGGTTAACGATGTATGTGGTACGACATCGCAGCTATACCTTGTGAACCGGCGAACACGGGCCGCCACAACGTCCGATATCAGGCTGAAATGCTTTAGGCTATTATGCCGCAGAATCGGAGAGCCCCGATACTGGAATTCTCGCCAAGGCGAGCCACGATGCTAAACTCGGGTTTCTCGCCATGAATGAAACCGTGAAGTACGTCCTCGACGAGAGTCGCATCCCTCGATATTGGTACAACCTGGTGGCGGATCTGCCGTCCCCGCCTCCTCCGGTACTCCATCCGGGGACCCTGCAGCCAATCGGCCCCGATGACCTGGCGCCGTTGTTTCCGATGGCGCTCATCGCGCAGGAGGTAGCCACCGAGCGTGAAATTGAGATACCAACTCCGGTCCGCGATGTGTACCGCCAATGGCGTCCGACGCCTCTGTTCCGGGCTCGCCGGCTCGAGAAGGCTTTGGACACGCCGGCCCGAATCTATTACAAGTACGAAGGCGTGAGTCCGGCCGGGAGTCACAAGCCCAACACCGCGGTTCCACAGGCCTTCTACAACAAAGAGGCCGGGGTCCGGCGGATCACGACTGAAACCGGAGCCGGCCAGTGGGGTTCGTCGCTCGCGTTCGCGGGCGCGCTGTTTGGGATCGAGATCGATGTCTACATGGTGCGGGTCTCGTTCAACCAGAAACCGTACCGGCGTGCGCTGATGGAATCGTACGGAGCGCGGTGCGTTGCTTCGCCATCAGAGGAAACAGCGAGCGGACGCGCAATACTGGCAGAACGTCCCGATCATCCGGGCAGTCTGGGAATTGCCATTTCGGAGGCTGTGGAAATGGCGGCGCAGCGTGAGGATACGAAGTACGCTTTGGGATCCGTTTTGAATCATGTGCTGCTGCACCAGACCGTGATCGGACTCGAAGCGCTTGAGCAGTTTCAGATGGCGGACGATTATCCCGACATCCTGGTTGGATGCACGGGTGGTGGGTCGAACTTCGCGGGCCTGGTATTTCCGTTTCTCGGCGAGCAACTGCGAGGGGGCAGGAAGGTCCGGGCCATCGCCGTCGAGCCGGCCGCCTGTCCAAGTCTCACGCGCGGCCAGTACGCGTACGATTTCGGCGATACCGCGCATTTGACTCCGCTCACGAAGATGTACACGCTGGGTTCGCGATTTACTCCGCCGCCGTTCCATGCCGGCGGTTTGCGATATCACGGGATGGCACCGCTGATCAGCCATATCGAGCGACTCGGACTGATCGAAGCGCGGGCCCATCATCAACTGGCATGCTTCGCCGCGGGGATCCAGTTGGCGCGGTCCGAGGGAATTCTGCCCGCGCCCGAGGCGAATCACGCCGTGAAGGGCGCCATCGATGAAGCGCTCCGCTGCAAGGAAGAAGGCGTGAGCCGCGCGATCCTATTCAACCTTTGCGGCCACGGGCACTTCGACATGCAGGCCTATATCGACTACTACGCCGGCAAGTTGGTGGATCAGCCATACGACGAGTCGGAACTCGCAATGGCTCTGGCAGGTCTGCCTTCCGTTCCGGCATAGGCTTGAAACACGCCGTTAGTGGCGAGACCGCGTCCGGTAACGTTACAAAGCACGGCTGCACGGTTGCCGCGGATCCCGCCGTACTCCGGTTTGGCACCAAAATCGAAGTTCGCGATGCTGGGCGGTACTCAGGCACTTACGTCGTAGAAGACGCCGGCCGGTCAATTAACGGGAATGAGATCGACATCTTCATCGAGCGACCGGAGGACGCGAAGCGGTTCGGTAGTAAGGCTGTCCGTGTTCGCATCCTCGAGTCGCCAAAATGAAGTCGCCGAGCAGTAGCGGACTACCGGTTCGCCAGGATGGTCCGGCCGTGCAGCGGAACCACCGGGCGGTTATTGTTCGCGAATCCGTCGTGGCCTGGGAACATGCCCACCAGGTGATGCATCTGCTGTAGTGCGAACGGAGATACCGGCATCGGCGTTGTGAGCACGAACCAGCGCACGCCCTCCGTGCATGGCGGGGTTGTTAACGATCCGGAATACATATAGTAGTTCAGATTGTCCGGCAGCAGTTGGCGTGCGGTGAGCGTCTGTCCTTCGAGCGAATTATCGCCTTCGTGAGCAGGCGAGTTAGCCATGATCGTATCCACCAGCGTGTTTGCGACGGTGCTCTGATTCATGAGCACGCCGACCACGGCCAGATCGCCGAGTTGATTCGCATGCACCAGATGCAATTCCATATCGGCCTGTTTGCCATTAATCGTGTGTTCGCTGGGAACGTGGAAATGGAACTGTAGCAGTTGGTATTCATCCGTCTGCTGCGGCCATCCCAGCGCGCCGTAGGGCGACGGCAGCCCGAGACGGATGAAACTGCCCGCCGGGTATGGAACCTCGATCACGTGGCCGGTGTTCTCCACGTCGAAGGGCACGTTCTGATACTGGAACGTGAGGGCCGGAAGATTGGTTTGGGTGACGGTGGACGTGTTGATATCGACGGGAGTTTGCCTCATGCCGACTTCGACGAATGCATTCTCCACTGTTGAACCGCAAGTGGCGAATTGCGGCGCCACGGTCCCCCAGTTAGCCGGTCCGTAGCTCGAACCGGTGTTGTGATTCCAGGAAGGCGTCCCACTTTCCGCTGCGAACGCGCAGCAGGAGATGATTGGCACAAAGAGCAACGTGATCGTTTTCAAGGTTTTCCCCATGGTAGGCGAGTATAACGGAAAGCCGCCTCCACCATCCAGAAAATTCCAGCCCGCGCTGCCCGTAACGTTCGCCGTTCGTCCCGCACTATCCAGCGTATGAGTGCGAATTGCGCGATACTCGCGAGCCCGGCTATACTACCGGCACCGCGGGTGAGAATCTTGTTCGAGGGTTTCGACAGTTCGTATTGCGGGCGCCTGCGTGACGGCGACCCCGATACGGAAAAGCACTTCGTCACGTACTTCGCGCCGTTGCTGCTGGCCAAGCTCCGGCGGCGGGTGCGATCCCCCGCGTTAATCGACGAGATCCGCCAGGAGACCTTCCTGCGGACATTTCGCGCCATCAGGACCAGCGGAGGCGTTCGCGAACCAAAACATTTCGGAGCCTTCGTGTACGGCGTATGTGAGAACACGATTCGTGAGTATGAGCGGCAGGATCGCCGGATGGAACCGATGGCCGACGAAGCGGAAACGCGGCCCGGGACCGGCGACACACCCGAGCAGGAACTGATCACCGAAGAACGAAAGCAGATGGTGCGGCAAACTCTGGACCAGTTATCGCCGCGCGACCGCAAGGTGCTGCGGGCCGTGTTCTTCGACGAACGCGACAAAGACGAAGTCTGCCGCGAACTCGGCGTCGATCGAGGCCATCTGCGGGTGCTGCTGCACCGGGCAAAAATACAATTCCGCACCATGTTCATGGAAAGGGAGACGGTGAAATGAATCATCCTGAGGCCGCAGCTACAGGGGCTGTTGAGCGCTACCTGTTGGGGCAAATGGACGAAGCGGAAGAGAGCGGATTCGAGCGCCACTACTTTGAATGCATCGAGTGCGCCGAAGAGATTCGTCTGTCCACAATGTTCCTGGAGAACCTGCGGGCGGTGTTGCGCGAGCCGCAGCCGATCCGCAAGGCGGTAACCGTCCGGCAGCGATTTTTCCTGCCCCTGACGGCGGCGGCCGCGGTCGCGCTGGCGACGTTCAGCGGATATCAGAATCTGTACCAGATTCCACAACTGCGGCAGGCAGCGGCTTTTGTGAACGAGAGTCCCGCGACCTTCTATCTGGCGCAGACGCGTTCGGCGGGCGATGGCGTGCAAGAACTGGCGGTGCGCCCCGGCGCGCGATACGTGTCGTTGATTCTGAATCGGGCTCCGGGCGATAATCACCCGTATTACGACTGGGAGTTGCGAGACGACGCCGGAAACAAAGTACGGTCGGCGCGTTTTCTCGCCCCACCGGATCGCAGCGAATGGCAAATTCCCCTGCAGGCTTCGAATTTGCGGCCGGGAACGTATACACTTATGATTCGCGGTGCGGCAGACGCGACGAGTCCGGCGGACACTCCGGCCGGCGAGTTCAAATTCAGGCTGAGCATCGCCAGGGAGGCGAATGAATGATCAAGCACTCCGAAAGTAGATTTCAGTTCGGAGCGGAAGGCGTCGCAATCGGCGGATATCTGGAGCGGCCGGTCGACGAACTGATTGAATCGCAGGCCGCGACGGCTCTTCCGCCCGTGGGTGGATATGGATCCGCGCGGGTGGAGAACTTCCGGCATCGTGAGTTGATCTCGATCAAATCGGCTCGAACCGTGGTGGCGGGCCGCGACGCTCGTCTGCATGAGCCCTCTGTCTTCTCGGCACTGGCTACCACCATCGTCGAGGGTCTGGACATCATGGGAGTCGTCACAGCGGATCGGGTGGTGGCGCGCCTCACGCTGACTCAGAAAGGCGACGGCTTTCCGGAGTTTTCTGTGGAGGGGAGTTATTTCCAAGGTCTGCGGATAAAGGGCGAACCGATTTCGCCGGGTGCCAGTTTCGGACCGCTGAAGCCTCATGGTGATGAACAGCAGAGGTTCCGGTCAGTGTCGCTCGCTACCATCATCGGAAGGCCCGACTCGCATGCCAACGCGATCTCGATTCCGGACTTCGGCACCATCTACCTGGCTGAGCTGATTTCCGCCTACCACACGGCACATCTCACCATGATCCGCGTCGAGTTTGGCTGTGCAGTTGAAGGCAAAGCCGCGGTATGCGCTGTTGGAGGGCAAGGTCACAGAATTCCCTGATCGCGCTGGTGCTGCTCGCGGGATGCACTCGCCCGCACGATTACGCGGACCGATATCGCGAGACCAGGCAGTTGATCAATGAGGGCGACTACGAACGTGCGGCCGCGATGGCGCGCGACGAAGGCGGCCGTGCGCGCGTAGCCAAATCGGCGGAATGGGTGGCAGCGTTCAATATCGCCTCGGCGGAAGTGATGGCCTCACACGGCGCGAAGTATGCGGATGCGGCGCGCATGCTCGAGTCGATCCGCCCGCCCGATTCGCGAATCGATCTGAAAATCTACCGGAACACCAC
Source organism: Bryobacterales bacterium (assembly GCA_038322675.1). Lineage (GTDB taxonomy): Bacteria > Acidobacteriota > Terriglobia > Bryobacterales > Bryobacteraceae > TMP-7. The sequence goes on along the minus strand of JBBQGE010000021.1, from coordinate 45,003 downwards.
GCTGGCGATGGCTCTGTGCGGCAGTGCCGATCCTGACCGCCAAGGTGCCTTCAATCTTCCCCACGAATTATTGGACGAAGCCGCGAGGTGGGCTCCGTCGGTGAGTGCCGAGGCCCGCACGAGCGTGGAGTTGCGCCGGGCGTCATGCCTCATTGCCCAGCGCGATGAGACCGCGGCAGCAGCGGCGTACGAACGTTTGTCCCGATTCACACACGAGAACGGCCTCAAGCGGCAAGAGAGCAGCGCCCTCCTGATGCTGTCGTTTCTGAACTTCAACGGCCGCCACTACGAGGAGTGCATCGCCTTCGGGAAACAATCACTCCAGGTCGCGCGCGAAATTCAATCCGACTATCTCACCGTAAAGGGATTGGGGAATGTGGCCTTGTGTTATTCGCAACTCGGCGACTTCGAGGCCGCGCTGGGCTACTTCAAGCAGGCCGAGACTCTGGCTCCGGCTAAGCGGTTCTGGGAAGATTTCCAGATTCTGCTAACCAACGCCGGCAATCGTTATTACCGCCTCCACGATTACGCAGCGGCCGCCGATCACTACCGGCGAGCGCTCGATTTTGCCCGGCGCCTTGAGGATCGGGTCTCCACGGGACTACTGCTAGGCAATCTGAGCGCCGCGGTGTTGGCGCAGGGCGATGTGGCCGCGGCGGAGCGTCTGTGCAACGAAGCTCTCGAAGCCGAGCGGTCAGTGGACGATCCCGAGTCGCTGGCCCGCGCGCGGCTGCTGGTGGCGCGAATTGCCCTGGAGAAGAATGACCTGGCCGGCAGCGTCGCCGATTTCTCCGCACTGGCCGCTGCGCCGAAAGCTCCCGAGGATGTGGTGTGGGAGGCGCATGCGGGGCTCGCGGATGCATACAGCAAGCAAGGTGCAAAGCAAAAAGCTCGTGACGAGTTTCGTGCCGCCATCGGTGTGATTGAGCGGTCCCGCAATGCGCTGAAACTGGACGATTCGCAAATTACGTACTTCTCGGCCGTAGAGGACATCTATGACCGGTACATCGGATTTCTGGCGTCAGAGGCGACTCCAGCAGAAGCCTTCGCTGCAGCCGATGCCTCGCGTGCGGCAACGCTGGCACAGCGGGCGGAGCAGCCGAATCGCGAGGCGTCGCGAACAGCGGATCCTCGTGCCATTGCGCGGGCGATGCATGCGGTCTTACTCAGCTACTGGCTGGCGCCCGCGGAGTCGTACTTGTGGGTGGCGACGCCCGAACGTGTGGTGCAGTTTCGATTGCCCGGCGCGCACGAAATCAGCCGCCGCGTGGAGGCTTATCAGACTGCCATCGAACAGCAGCGGGATCCGCTCGCGGGCGATGCGTCGGCCGGCCGCGGATTGTGGGACCTGCTGATCGGACCCGCTGCCGGCCTGATTCCCAAAGCGTCGCGGGTAATCGTCATGCCGGATGGCGCGCTGCATCGTCTGAATTTCGAGACGCTGGTGGCGTCCGGGCCCGAGCCGCATTATTGGATTCAAGACGTCGAGATGGTATTGGCGCCATCGGCCGGAATCCTGCGAAAAGCGGGTGCACCCGCGGCAAACTCCTTGCTGGCGTTGGGTGCACCCGCGAGTGCGTCGCCCGACTTCCCTCCGTTGCCGAACGCGCGCGCCGAACTAGATGGCATCGCTTCACTGTTTCCGAAAGCGACAGTGTTGACGGGCGCCGCCGCCACTCCCATCGCATATACGAACGCGCATCCGGGCCGCTACCGGCTGATTCACTTCGCTACTCATGCCACCGTGAATCGGATCGCGCCGCTCGATTCGGCGGTAATCTGCGCGCGCGGCGGCGGCGACTACCGGTTGTATGCGCGCGATGTGCTGAAGTTGCCGATCACAGCGGATCTGGTCACCATCTCGGCCTGCAACAGCGCCGGAGCACGAGCCTACGCCGGCGAGGGTCTGGTCGGGTTTGCTTGGGCGTTCCTGCGCGCCGGAGCTCACAACGTGATCGCGGGATTGTGGCGAGTGGACGACGCGTCCACCAGCGAGTTGATGCTCGGGTTGTATCGCGGGTTGCAACAGGGTCAGTCGCCGGCGGAAGCCTTGCGTGCCGCGAAACTCGCGCTGATTCAGGGCGGACGGCGGTTCGCCCGCCCCTACTATTGGGCTCCGTTCCAGTTGTACACGCGCGAGTTGTGACGCCCTACTCGAAGAACGGCATCGCCGAGCGCTCGGGACATTGCAGATGCTCCGTCAAAACGGCCAGCCCGACATCGCCCTTGTACAAGCTGAGAGGCATGCCCGCATCGCCCAGGGCCTCCGCTTTCAGCGCTTCGCCGACTCCCAACTCCGCCAACTTCCGGGCATCGTGCAGCCATCGATCATCTTGCGTATGCCGGAACAAATTCAACAACGCGTACGCCTGCCCGGCCGCACCGCAGCAGAGCGTGAATCCGGCCGGAGGCGCAGCCGCCACCTCGACTGCCGTGCGCCGTGCAAAGTCGAGATAGCGCGAGTCGCCGTAGGTCCGATGCGCCAGCGTCCACAGGAACACGAATCCTGCCAGACCGTTGCACCAGCCCTGCATCTGCTCGTTCGGCCGCGAAACCGACCACGGCCACAGGAGCCCGCCGTTCGGACCCGGATCGCCAAAGTCCGCGAGTTGCTCCAGCCGGTCGCGAATTCCTCCATAAGGCGCCACTCCGGAAGCATTCGCCCACCGAAGCGATGAGTACAGAAATCCCGCCCATCCGTGCGCCAGGCCGAGATAGTCCACCTCTTTGCACTCGTCAATCGAAGCGTAGGAATCCAGCCGATCCCATACGGATTCCAATAACTCATTCCCAAAGCCAATGAGCGACGGTCTGGGTCCGACGGCCTCGGTCAGCAGCGATAGCGCGATCAACGTACTGCCGCGACCGAGCGTCAGGTCGATGCGATTCGTCTGCGCCTGCGAGCACTCCAGGAACTGTCCGGCGGCCGCGTCCAACGAGTTGATATCGCCGCGAGCATGCGCGATCAGCGCCCGGACCGCATGTACGCCGGCTTCGCCATGGTAAGGCGATGATGTGCCCACCGAGTCGCGCGTGATGCGAATCGATGGTTCGTGAAACGCATTCGGCTCCACCGCCAGGGAAGCAGCGAATTCCGCCCACGCATCGGCGCGCGCGAAGAGTTCGCCATCGTCACGCGCGGCTGCGATCGCGTGAATCGCAGCGGCCACACCAGCAGCACCGTAGGTAACCGAGGCTAGCGGTGATTTGAGGCCCCGCCAGTGCAGATCCCGTGACGGAGAAGCGGTGCGGTCCAGCACGCGACCGGCAAATCCGGCGACGGGCGTCCGTGGCAGCAGAGCCGCCCTTTGCGCCGCTTGCCGGTCCTCCTCCGATGCCTTCGCGAACTCCATCGCGAACTCGCGCATGCTGGACCACCGCTCACCAGGGTGCTTCTGGAGCGCGCGCCGGAGCACCAACTCGACAGCCGCGTGTCCTGAGCACCCGCGCATACCGAACGCGACCGGTTCCGCCTGTACAATCTGGCGGAGAATCTCAGTTCGTTCGGGTGCGAAATCGAGGTATGGCACTCCGGCGAGCAGGACGTACAGGAGTGCCCCGACACCATACTGTTCACCGCGCTCGGACGCGCGTGGAGCCTTCTGCCCATCGAGCACAGCCGTGGCGTACTCCGGCTCGAAGAATAACGGCATGCCGCCCCGCACTCCCCGCTCGCCATTCAGTACGGCGAGTCCGAAATCGAGTAGCGTGATCTGATCCTCGCCGGCGATCAGCAGATTCCGCGGGTGCACATCGCCGTGCAGGACTCCCGCTTCGTGCAGATCGGCGTAGGCGTTCAACATCGTCTCGCAGACTCTGGCGATAGCATTCTGTGATTTCGCACGTAGTCGCGCCGCCGCTTCCGTCGAGTCGCCGCCCTCGCGCCATTCGATGGCCAGATAGCAGCGCCCGTTCTGCGTACCGGAGCCGAGCAGATGCGGAGTGCAAGCCGCCCCGTCCAGACGCCGCAGCACTTCGGCTTCGCGCGTAAAACACTTGGCCACAAACTGCGGCGCGCCGGGGCGTTCGAGTTTCAGAGCAGCCAATCCCGAATGGCCGCGAACCTGGTACAACTCGGTGTCGGGAAGAGTCTGCACATTGCGAATCACCTCGTAGCCGGCCACACTATCGCCGGGAGCCAGCGTGGTTCGAATCGCGGCCTGATCGGGCGAGTCGGCTTCCACCAGGAAGTTGGTTTGAAATAGATCTTCCAGCAGCGGGTACGCCTGTTCGAATAGTTCTTCGGCCTTGGTGCGAGTGGCCCGGCTCTGCATAAGCACCGCATCCACGACGGTCTTGGGTTGCCGGAATTGTTCGAGTAAGGCCCACGCGGCGCCGTCCACCACTTTGGAACGTACGCGCAGGTTCGGCCGGGAAATCGCGTATCCGCCGGGCTCGGCTCCGATCTGGGCACGCATCTCTTCCGGCAGTTCATCAACAGGCATCACCCGGATGTCGCCAGGCAGCATCAACAGACCTTCCATCGCATCCTCCTCTCAGGCACTCCAAGCTAATTCGCTGACTTGCGCCGGTGTCCAGGTAACCGGATCGACGCCATCCAATCGCACACGATTCAACGCATACCGCCATGGCTCTTCGGCACCCGCGCGACGAGCGTCGATCAGTGCGGCCGCCAGGCGCTTCGCGAGCCACAAACGCCAACTCTCGCCGCGATGCCAGGCATGGCTCGGAGGATCGATTCCCCACGACACCAGACCGTCGCCGGCAACCTCGGCCGAAAACGGAACACCGTGCACGCGGCATCCTGCAAGTTCACTCGCGATCTCCGCCGCTGCCGCATCCACCTGGTGACGCCGTCCAAAATACGCGACCATCTTGTCGGGACGCAGCAAACCCGATGCATCCTGCCCGGCTTTGAAATGATGCGCCCCATGATTCGCGGCCGCTTTCGCCAGCGCTCTCACGGCCGGAAATACGTCATCCGGCATCGGGCTCACGTAGAGTTTGTACGCCACCGCGCCATCCGTCATCGCCGCACTGCGTATGCGCGAACGCCACGTCAGCCATCCTTCACGTGGCGTGCCGGGCTGCCATTCGCGCCCGATTTGAAAATCGGCTCGCAGTGCTTCTCCCGTGCGAAACCGGTTACTCCACTTCGAGGCGATCGGGATTCGTCCGTAGCAGTATAGCCGTCCCGCCAGAATCACCGCTGAGTCGATATCCAGCGATTGCGCATAGACTAACGCACGTTGCGATAATCGCGACAGCACGCCACTTGGATCGTCATCCGTGGCCCCGCAGATTAACTCGCGCGCCTCCGCGCCAGTCACGAACGCATTGGCGGCCTCCACGGCCAGCACGCCGTCTAATACCAGTTGCGCGACTGCCGTGGTGGCTCGCGCGTCTTCACCTACCCATTGAGGGACTTGCGATGGTCTCTGTAAGTCACGCCAGAGTCTCGCAGTATCGCGGCAGATGGCCTTCACCGGCCGCAGTCCCGATTGCTTCGGACGCAGAACTCCGAAACAGGATTCGTCTTCTTTCAAATCACCCAGCGCGGATCGTTCATCCCCGTTCAATGCGCCCATGGGCAGTAACTCATATTCGGGATTGGCGCGGAAAATCCGTTGCAACAAGCCGGGCATTGTCATGATTCACCTCAAGGAAAAAGCGCACGGACCGCAACCAACGGCCCGCGCGCGCAATCGCGTTACTTGCCTTTTTGGAGTTCGGCTTTCTGCCGCCGCAGTTCCTCAAGGGCCTCGGTCATCTTGTGTTCCAGCACGTTGATTTCTTCCAGCGTGGGCTTCTCGTTCTCAGCCTGCACCTTCTCGGATGCCTCGGCGGCGGCCAGCGCCTGCTTCAGTCGCTGCTTCAGCGCGCCAGGATTCTCGATGATCGTCTCGGTGCCGAGCGTATCGGTCACCAGACTGCCCGGACAGGTCACGGTGGGAATCTGGCTTCCGAACTGGCATGGGACGATACTGTGAACCACCGTGCAGGTGAACCGGCACGGATCCGTGATGTGAAAGCTGCAGTAGAAGCGGCACGGTACCGCGGAATGGAAAATGTGACAGGGCTGCGCGAAGGTAGCCACGTCAATCGTGAGATCTTTGAATCGAAACATCGTTGTCCTCCACTTTTCTTCGTCGAACTCTTCGGTTCGCACTGGGATAGTGCAGGTGGCGAATTGAACGTTACGCGCGTGCTTCGCGATACATTCAGGACATGAAGTGTCGAGTGCTGGTAGGACTCGTCATTGTGATCGCGGCAGCAGGGCAGGACATCCGGTTGACTCGTGTTGCCGGCGGAATCGCAGCGCCTACGGACATCGAAAACGCGGCCGATGGATCGGGCCGGCTGTTCCTGGTGCAGCAGAACGGGATCGTGAAAATTCTGCGGAATGGGTCGATTCTGCCGCAGCCCTTTCTGGACATCACCTCGAAGACAGCGGCCAACGGAGAGCGAGGACTTCTCGGCATCGCGTTTCCGCCAGGATTCGCAAACAGCGGCCGTTTCTATGCCGATTACACCGATTCGAATGGCGACACCACCATTTCGATGTTCCGCGCGAACGGCGACGTGGCGGACGCGGGCAGCGAGACGGTACTGATGAAGATCCAGCAGCCATTCGCGAATCACAACGGCGGCCAACTGCGGTTCGGCCCGGACGGATATTTGTATATCGGCATGGGCGACGGTGGAAATGGCGGCGATCCCTTGGGCAACGGCCAGAATCGGAACGTGCTGCTGGGGAAACTGCTACGCGTGGATGTCGAGAGCAAGCCCGGTCAGGTAGTGATTCCGCTGGACAATCCGTTCGTCGCGATGGCGAATCCGCTGGCCAGTCGCGGTGAGATCTGGGCCTGGGGACTGCGCAATCCCTGGCGATTCTCGTTCGATCGCGCCACTGGCGACCTTTGGATCGCGGATGTCGGCCAAGGCGCCTGGGAAGAAGTCGACTTCCAGCCGGCATCCAGCCATGGCGGTGAGAATTATGGCTGGAACCTCATGGAGGGCATGCACTGTTTCCTGCCGGGTTGCAGTAAGGCGGGATTGACGCTGCCGGTGCTCGAGTATCCGCACACCGTTGGTTGCTCGATCACGGGCGGTTTCGTGTACCGTGGGTCGGAGTCGCCGGGGTTGCGCGGACTGTATCTTTATGGCGACTACTGCAGCGGTCGAATTTGGAGTTTGGAGCGAACGGGTTTGACTTGGTCGAATCGATTATTGTTGGAATCGGGGCTGGGGATTACAACGTTCGGGCAGGATGAGTCCGGCGAGTCATACGTCGCCGACGCGAATGGCAGTGCGGTGTATCGCATTCAAGGGAATCTGTCACCGCGAGTTAGTTCGACTGGTGTGGTGAATGCGGCGAGTTATGCCGCGGGCGTAGTGCCGGGATCGCTTGCGACCGTGTTCGCGGCGGGCGTGTTGGACACTCCGGGAATCGTAACTGCCTCCGCGATTCCGCTGCCCGTGTCGCTCTCCGGCGTGTCGGTAACAATGGACGGGATAACTGCGCCCTTGACAGCCATCGCGAACAGCAATGGGCTGGAGCAGGTGAACCTGCAGGTCCCGTTCGAATTAGCGGGTAAGTCGACTGTGTCCGTTGTAGTGACGCGTAACGATCAGTCGAGCGCCGCCGTGAGCGTTCCGGTTTGGACGGTCCAACCTGGAGTTTATGCGGTGGCGGTGCATAACTCGGATTACTCGCTGGTGACGGACTCGAAGCCGCTGGTGTTCGGCGAATATGCATTCCTATACGCGGAGGGACTCGGGGCGGTACAAAATCAGCCGGCAACGGGTGCGGCCGCACCGTCGTCGCCGCTGGCGAGCACGAAAGCCGATGTGCGCGTCACGCTGGGAGGAGTCGCCTGCGACGTGCAATATGCCGGACTGGCGCCGGGTTTCGCCGGAGTGTACCAGGTGAATTTCCGCGTGGCGGCGGGAGTCGGGCCGGGGCCAGCCGGCTTGGTGGTATCGGCAGGTGGAGTCGACAGTCCGGCTGTGAGGTTCCCCGTCCAGTGAAGCCGGTCGCGATTGTCGCGCACGGCGGGGGACCCACCGCCGTCATCAACGCGAGCCTCGCGGGAGTGGTAGCGGAGGCGCGAGCGCATGGAGCCCTGGTGTACGGCGCTGCCCATGGATTGACCGGCCTGTTGGACGACCGCCTTTTCGATTTATCGGGCGTGGATCTGGAGGCGATCCGCGTGGCGCCGTCGTCCGTCATCGGATCCTCGCGTCGCGCGTTAACCCCTGAGGACGACGCGCGCATCTTCGAAACATTCAAGCGTCGCAATGTTCGATGGTTCTTCTACACCGGCGGTAACGGATCCATGGACACCGCGCTCCGCTTCCACCGGCAGAGCGCCGATCTCCAAGTGATCGGGATTCCGAAGACCATCGATAACGACCTGACGGGTACGGACCACACGCCCGGACACGCGTCCTGCGGGCGATTCTTCGCGCATGCGGTCCGCGACATCGGTGCGGATAATCGCGCGCTGCACACGCCGATCGTACTGGTGGAGACCCTCGGGCGCAATGTGGGATGGGTGGTGGCGGCCACGGCCCATGCCCGCCATCGCGACGACGATGCGCCGCACCTCATCTATTTCCCGGAATTCGGCATCAGCGCCGATCAGTTGTGCGCCGACACCGAGCGCGTCTATCGGCGGCTGGGCCGCTGCGTCATCGCGGTGTGCGAGGGTCAGCCGGACGAGAACGGCGGGTGGTTCGGTGCGGATTTGAATACCCTGCCGGGGGCCCGCGATGCGCTCCCCGCGAATCTGGCTCACATCCTGTCCCGGCTCATCTGGTCGCGCACGGGATTGCGTGCACGCGCGGAGAAACCGGGATTACTCGGACGGTCGTGCCAGGCCCTGGCATCGGAAGTGGACCGCGAAGAAGCATGGCGATGCGGCCAGGCAGCGGTGCGCGCGGCAGTCGCGGGCGAATCGGGCAAGATGGTCTCGATCCAGCGGGTCCCAGGCCCGGACTACCAGTCCGAGATGGGGCTAGTGGACCTGGAAGGTATCGGACGAGTCGAGCGCAAGTTTCCGGCGGAGTGGATCAACGACCAGCACAACCACGTCCGGCCCGAGTATCTGGAGTGGTCGCGCCCGATCGTGGGAGAAATCGGGAAATTACCGGTTCTGGACTGATCGTTTATTTCTACAATAGTCAGTATGTTACTGACAAAAGTCGAACGACTTATTCTCGCTAATCAATTTCGCATCCTCGAATTGCTGGATCCCGAGAATGCCGAGGGATATTCGATCAAACAGAAGATCCTGCACGAGGGCTTTATGCTTGAATACGATAATCTCCTATTGGGCTACGACGAAGTCCCGGAAGAGGTCTGCCGGGAGGTGACGGACATTCTCGATATGTTTCGCGCACTCTTCTGCGCGATCAAATTGCATCCAAAGGCGGCTATCAACAAGAAACATGCCAAATTCCAAGGATTCGACGGCAACAACGAAGAGTTGCATCTCGCCTACGCTCGCTTCCTGATTGAGGATTTGAATCACTGGGAGGAATCAAAGCTTCCGGACCTGAATTCTCACCGGCAGGTGCTCGGGCGCTATCGAGCGATGCTCCGGCATTGGATGGAAACGCCGGAACGCTTTGAACTCACGCCGGAAGACGTCAACCGGATCACGGCGGTCTGGTCAAAGCCCGCGGCGAATCTGTCCAGGCCGCGGCGAAATCCGGCGAATAAGCCGCGACTCATGTAACATAAACACTCGTGGGACGGCAACCGATCACGCTCGCCATCGAGCACATGGAAGGTTCGACGCCTCCCCTGTTTCGTGTCACTCGCCAGCCTAACCCGAAATCCACCAAGCCAGTTGCTCTCGACTCACCCTATGGCTTTCCCGTCGAAGGTACGCCGAAGCGCTTGATGGAGAGGCTCCGCTGGTATCTCGAAGAATTTCTGAAATACCCCTACCCTCCGGAGACCGGGCGCGCCGATAACGTTCTGGAAGCCCTGAAGAGTTGGGGCTCGCGATGTTTTGACGCCTTGTTCGACAACCGGGAGGCCGGAGCGTGGCTGGAAGACGCGGCCGTCCTGCAGATCCGCTGTAATGATCCCCATCTGCTATCGTGGCCCTGGGAAGCGCTGTACGACCCGCACGCTGGAGCGTATATCGCCCATCAGCGGCTCATCGAGCGGCGTCTGAACGATCTGCCCGATCCCCAAGAATCCACCACGCTACCCGGCGAACGCGTCAACGTCCTGCTGGTGGTCGCGAGTCCCTACGACAACGATGTCAGTTACCGTTCCATCGCCCGGCCGCTGATCGAACTGATCGAGTCAAAGAACCTGCCGGCCCGAGTGGACGTTCTGCGTCCGCCCACGTTCGACCAGTTGCGCGAACACCTGCGCACGCACCCCGGCTATTACCACGTGTTGCATTTCGATGGGCACGGCGGCTACGGCAGCCGTCCCGGCCAGTCCTCGCCGGATCACTACCAGTCACCGCAGGGAAGCCTGGTCTTCGAGACGGAGAACGGCGAACCCGACCCAAAATCGGCGTGCGACCTCAGCGCCCTGCTGCGGGAGTACGCGGTGCCGGCCGCGGTGCTCAATGCGTGTCAGGGGGCCATGCTCGACCAGGAAGCGGAGGACGCGTTTGCTTCGGTCGCCACGGCACTGCTGCAAAGCGGGACTCGTAGCGTGGTGGCCATGGCGTACACGCTCTATGTCAGCGGGGCGCAAGCCTTCCTGCCCGCCTTCTACCGCCGCCTGTTCCAGAGTGGGAGCATGGTGGAAGCGTGCCGTGCCGGGCGGCAGCAGATGCTGGCCCAGCCGAAACGGAACTCGGCGCGCGGGCCTTACCCTCTGGAAGACTGGCTGCTGCCGGTGGTATACCAGCAGGACCCACCGGATTTCGCCTTCGCGCAACAGGCCAAGGTGGAGAAGCGGGAGTCGCACCTGCCGCCGGAAGTCCGGGAGCATCGCGAAGAGTACGGCTTCATCGGCCGCGATGGGCCGATTTTGAAGATGGAGCGTGCGCTGCACCGGCAGGCGCCCTGCATTCTGATCAAGGGCCTGGGCGGGGTTGGGAAAACGACGCTCGCGCGCGGCTTTCTGCGCTGGCTCGATCAAACGGGTGGTCTGGACGGTGCGCTGTGGTTCGATTTCCGGGACATCCGGTCGGCCGAGTACGTAATCGACCAGACCGGGGAGTCGTTCTACGGGGAAAACTTCCGGCTCGCCAAGAACAAGCTCGAACTCCTGGCAGAAGCACTGGGCAAACGCCGAGTGGTGATGGTGTGGGACAACTTCGAGTCGGCCGCGGCGAATCTGTCTGTCGAGGATCGCAGCCGGCTGGGGGCGTTTCTCGATGCCATCAGCGGACAGCGGAGCAAGTTGATTCTGACCAGCCGCTCCGAGGAGGAGTGGCTGAGGCCGGGGCTACGAATGGAGGTTTTACTTCGCGGGCTGGTGGGCGAGGAGCGCTGGGTGTACTGCGAGACCATCCTGGAAAACCTCGGGCTGAAGGTGAATCGGAGTGATCCGGCGCTCAGCCGGTTGATGGATCAGTTGGCGGGACATCCACTCGCGATGCGGGTGGTCCTACCCCCGGCTGGAGGGGACAGAAGCGGGCAAGGTTTCCGACGCTCTGCGGAACAATATCGCGGAACTCGGGCTGGACGAGCGGGAAGAGCAGGGGCGGCTGTTCGGGACGCTGCGGTTCGTGGAGCAAGGGCTGGAGGAGGAGTTGCGCCCGTTGATGAGCCTGGTGGCGCTGCACGAATCGTATCTGGATGCCGATTACCTGGAGGGCATGGCGAAGCAGGTGGATGCCGGATGGACACGGCAGCGGATCGACCGGTTGATGGCCGCGCTGGGCTCGGCCGGGCTGTCGCGGGATATGGGCGGCAGCGTGTATGAGATGCACCCGCTGCTCACCAGCTATCTGCGGTCGCGCGGGGAGGCTCCCGAGGCCTGCCGGCGGGCGTTCGTGGATGTAATGGGGTCCGTTGCGGATGCTCTCACCCCGAGGCAGTGGCATGAGCAACGCGGGCCTTTTCTGTTGCACGGGGCCAACATCCATCACGCTCGCGTGCTGTCTCGGCGGCTGGGAATGGAACAGGACTTTCTGGCTCTGACACAGTCACTGGCTCGATGGGCACAGAACTCCCGAAACTTCGCAGAGGCTTCGCGGCTGTTCCGGGAGTTGGCGGAGTATGCAACGGCCCGGGAGAACCGCGAATTGGAAGCCGTGGCCTATCACCAGTTGGGCAGGATCGCGGAGGAGGAGCGGGATTTCGGGACGGCGCGGGAGTGGTATCTGAAATCGCTCGCCATAAAGGAGAAGCAGGGGAACCTGCAGAGAGCCGCCATCACGTATCACCAGTTGGGCAGCATCGCGGAGGAGGAGCGGGATTTCGGGACGGCGCGGGAGTGGTATCTGAAATCGCTCGCCATCGAGGAGAAGCAGGGGAACCAGCATGGAGCCGCCCTTACTTACGCCCAGTTGGGGCTGTTATCCCGCGAAGAAGGCCGCTTTGCCGAGAGCGGCGGATGGCTCATCCGCGCATTGGCAGTCTTCGTGCAAACGCAGGATAACTACCGTGCACAGAGGGCAGCCGCCGGCTTCTCAACCACCTTTCAGCAAGCGTCCGACCAGGAGAAGGAGAACCTCCGGCAGCTCTGGCAGCAAGCGAATCTCGGCCCATTTCCGCAGTAGAGTGGCGGGCAATCCTGCCCGCAGCCGGCTTTCTAGCCGGCTGAGACCCGCTAAAAAGCGAGTCAGCGGCCTGATAGGCCACCCACTTCGAGTTACCGCGGACACCACACCGTGATACTCTGCCCCTTCGGAGCCACATTCCTATGAAGCCATGTTCCCGAGCGGCGGCCGTAGCGCTCATACTCTCGCTCTGCATCGCCGCCCAATCCAAACAGAAGATCTTCCACCTGCCCATCGGGGATGCGCAAAGGCGCACCCGCGACGCTCGCGTCGTGTTGGACGGCATCACCGACACGGCGACCGGTGAAGTGCTCTCCGCCAACCAATTGGTCCCCCGCCTGCGCGATACGCGCTTGCTGCTGGCCGGCGAATCGCATACGGCCGCCGATTTTCATCGCGTTCAACTGGGGGTGATCCGGGCTCTCCATGAGTCCGGGCGAAAAGTGATGATCGGTCTCGAAATGTTTCCGTACACCGAGCAGAAGTCGCTGGATAACTGGCGGGATGGGTTGCTAACCGAATCGGGCTTCCTCACACTGGCGCGCTGGTACGAATTCTGGGGTTACCACTGGAATTACTATCGCGACATCTTTCTCTACGCTCGCGACAATGGCATCCCGATGTATGGCGTGAATACGCCGCGCAGTGTCGTGACCGCTGTCCGGCAAAAGGGAATCGACCACCTACCGGAGGCGGATAAGCAACACCTGCCGCCTCACATCGACGTAGACAGTGCGGATCACCTGGAGTTTTTCCGGGCATCCTTTGACGACGACAACTCGGTACACGGGCACATGCCCGAAACCATGTTGAAAAGCATGCAGGCGGCGCAAGCCACTTGGGACGCGACCATGGGTTACAACAGCGTCAAGGTTCTGAAAGCTGCTCCTCCCGATTCGATTATGGTAGTGCTGGTCGGCAGCGGGCACGTGGCCTACGGCGTCGGCATCGAGCATCAGGCCAGGCAGTGGTTCGACGGCAGGATCACCACGCTGATTCCCGTACCCGTGCAGGACGAAGACGAGAAACCGGTTACCAGCGTAACAGCGTCCTACGCGAATTTCGTGTGGGGCATTCCGTATGAGCGCGACTCGCTGTATCCATCGCTCGGTTTTTCCACCACCGAAACGGCCGGAGCACGGAAGATCTTCGCGATTGAGAAGGACTCGATTGCTTTCCGGAGCGGGTTCCAGGTGGGTGACCAGGTACTGTCGCTCGACGGCATCGCGACGCCGGACCGCGAGACCTGGAACCGCATGATGGCCGCTAAGAATTGGGGCGATACAGCGGTGGTGAGGGTGAAACGCGGCGACGCCGACGTCAACATCACGGCGGAACTGCGACGCACGTTAAAAAACCCGTAATACTCGACCGCGTCACTCCGGGCGCCGGTAAAATCCCCCGCCGACCATTCGCATAATCTTGCCCCACAAGGCCTGCCCTAACTCGTGCAGCTCCTCCATGCGGTCGGGAATTACTTGAATGTGCAAACCCGCCATCTCATCCGTACTCGCCGGGCCCCACATAACTCGCTTCGGCGGCACATTGGGATTGTGCGGATTCGCCCCCGAGTTATCGTATGTGAACTCCATCTCCACGCGAGTCCCGGCCGGTAGCGCGACCGGCTTCGCATAGCGATACTGCTGCTGCCAGTTGAAGTCCCAATTGCGAATCCAGATCAGCCATTGCTTGCGGCCATTCGGCAGTGTGGCCCATCCTTTCATCTCGCGGCAGACGTAGTGGGCATGCGGAATAATCCCGATCGCGTGAACGTCGACAGGAATCGTGAAGTGATCGCGCACCACATAGTCGGGATCGCCTGCGGGAATGTCGATGTTTCGCGATACCAGCCCAACATCGACCACGGCTCGCGTCGGCGCTTGATCGGTGAACCACAGCGCGACACTCGACTGCTCCCGCTCGTCAACGGCGCGCGAGTGAAAGTGCATTTGCACGACGAGATCCGAGCCGGCTCGCACCCGGACGGCCGCGCCATCGGGCATCCGCACGGGCCCCGATCCCGGAGTCCATCCTCCGAACGACGCCGAGGGCAGAAATCCCGGAGTTCCGAAGCACTGATAACTGCCCGACGCATCAGCGTTCTTTCGCGCGGTGCCAGAAGAATCGGCAAACAGCAGCGCGTGATGAACCACCTTCCGATTCGACGGTTCGAATTCGACGGCACGGACGAACACCGATTTCTCCAGCCGCAACGGGATGACGAAGCAGCGGTAGTCGTCGTCGGAATGGGCCGCGATCGTGTACGGCTTCGGCATCGTGAACACAGCGTCAGGCTTGTCTTCAGCAGGCGGCGACGGCGTGGGAGGCAGCCACTTCGGATCACCCTCGGGAGCCCCGGCTTTGGTCCACGCGCCGATTGTCGCAATCTCCGAGGCCGTCAGACGGCGCTCATCGGCGAAATCGGCGTAGCCGTGCTCCGGCAGCCATGGCGGCATGCGGCGCGTCGAAACGGCTCGCGAAATGGATCGCGCGTGCTGCGAAACGTCGCGATACGACAGCACGGAGAACGGCGCAAACTCGCCGGGACGGTGGCACGAAGCGCAGTGTTTGTAGAGAATGGGCGCGATGTCGCGAGTATAGACCGGAGGCGCCGCCGTCGCCGGCAGGCCCATCAGAAGCAGAAACAAAAACATCCTGGACTGCATTACCACCGGTCCGGCCGTTCAAAGCTCCACTGTGGCAGGATAAATTATAAGCTTACATGCCGTACCGTACCGATGACATCCGCATCCTGGAGACGCGGGAATTGCTGAACCCCGAAACTCTGCTGGCTGAGATCCCGCTGGAGTCCGCGAGCGCGCGCCTCATTTTCGAGACCCGGCACCAGATTCATCAGATCCTGCACGGACACGATCACCGTCTGGTTGTGATCGCGGGTCCATGCTCGATTCACGACACTGCCGCCGCCGTGGATTATGCCGGGCGCCTGGCCGAAATGGCAGCCAACTACAGCAGCACGCTGCTGGTGCTGATGCGCGTCTATTTTGAAAAACCGCGAACCACCATCGGCTGGAAGGGTCTGATCAACGATCCACTGCTCGACAACAGTTTTCAGATCAACGAAGGACTGCGCCGCGCCCGCCGCGTTCTAGCCGACCTGAACCGTATCGGGCTTCCGGCAGGCACCGAGTTCCTCGACATGATCACGCCGCAGTATATCGGCGACCTGATTTCGTGGGGCGCCATCGGTGCGCGGACCACCGAGAGCCAGGTGCATCGTGAACTCGCCAGTGGGCTCTCCTGCCCAGTCGGCTTCAAAAACGGGACCGACGGCAACTTCCGCATTGCCATCGACGCGGTTCGCGCCGCTCGCGAGTCGCATCATTTTCTGTCGGTGACCAAGGCGGGGCAATCGGCCATCATCTGCACGCGCGGCAATAAGGATTGCCACGTGATTCTGCGGGGCGGGAAGCTGCCGAATTTCGACGAGGAGTCGGTGCAGAGCGTGTTGCTGAATCTCCGCTCGCGCAAGTCGCCCGATCGCGTGATGATCGATTGCTCCCACGCGAACAGCCTGAAGAATCACCGTCTGCAGTTGGCGGTGGCCCGCAACATCGCCCAGCAACTGTGCGACGGACAGGCCGGAATCTTCGGCGTGATGCTGGAGAGCAACATCATCGCGGGCCGTCAGGATTACACGGTGGGGCAACCGCTGACCTATGGCCAGAGCATCACCGATTCGTGCATCGATCTGGATGAGACCCGGCAGATTCTGGATCTGCTGGCGGATGCAACAGTGAAACGCATGCAGGCGATGCCGAGTCCCGTCGCGTCCTAATCGTTCACGTTGGCCCGCCTCAACAAGTGTTCGATTTCCCGCTCCATCGCGGCCAGCGATTGCCTCGGCGCCTACTCCTGAAAATCAACGAGAATCGTGAGGCCCGGCCCGTAGCCTTCGGCGCGCACACTCCCGCTGCTGCATGGCAGAACGAGGCACAATGCGGCAACCGGGCGCAAACGTATTCAGGATACACCCCCCACGCCGGGTTAGAATCGAAGGAGTCGTGCCCAGGTCAAAGAAACCGGCCGCTCCCGCTCCGCTTACCGAATACGCCCGCAAACGGGATTTCGAGATAACTCCCGAACCAGGTCCCGAACCTGCCAAACCCGCGCCCGCCCTCCGGTATTGCATCCAACGCCACGACGCCACACGCCTCCATTACGACCTGCGACTCGAGGCCGACGGCGTCTATAAGTCCTGGGCCGTCCCCAAAGGTCCGTCGCTCGACCCCACCAGGAAGAGCCTCGCCATGCACGTGGAAGATCACCCCATCGAATACGGCAAATTCGAAGGCAACATCCCGAAGGGCGAGTACGGCGGCGGCAGCGTCATGCTGTGGGACCGCGGAACGTATGAACCGCTCGGCGGCGTCGATCCGGCCGCACAGATAGCTCGCGGCGATTTCAAATTCCGGCTGCACGGTGAGAAACTGCAGGGCGATTTTGCCATCGTCCACATGAAGAATCGCGGTAAAGGCAACGAGTGGCTGGTCATCAAAAAGCGCGACGGCCATGAGCAATTGAACTGGGACATCGAGGAGCATGCGCGCAGTGTTCTGACCGGCCGCACGCAGGAAGAGATCGCGAACAACATGCCGGCCGTCGAATCGCATCCCTCCGCGAAGTCCGGCCTCAAACTGGCGAAAGTCCAGGGCGCTATGCAGGCACCGATGCCAAAAGCGCTCACGCCGATGGCCGCCTTCCTCGCCGATCACCTTCCGTCCGCGGGTAACTGGCTCTACGAAATTAAATGGGACGGCGTCCGCGCGCTGTGCTTTATCGACGGCGGCGACATGTACATCCTGTCGCGCAACGGCAATCGTACGGAGCGGCAGTATCCCGAGTTATCCGTTCTGCCGCATTACGTGCACGCTCCCTCGGCGATTATCGACGGCGAAATCGCCGTGCTCGACGAGCAAGGCCGTCCCCGCTTTGGTCTCATCCAACCCCGCATCACCGTCAGCGATCCTAACTCGATCGCCCACTTATCCCGATCCACGCCAGTCACTTTCTTCGCGTTCGATCTCGTGTATGCCGATGGCTACGATCTTCGCGCCGTTCCCCTGATCGAACGCAAGCGGCTCCTCCGCGAAATCCTCGAACCCACCGGCCACATCCGCATCTCCGATCACTTCGATGCCAGCGGCAGCGACATGCTCGAAGCCGCTCGCCAGGCCGGCCTCGAAGGCATCGTCGCCAAGCAGGCCGACTCGAAATACGAATCACGCCGCAGCCATTGCTGGCTCAAGTTCAAGATTCACCTGGAGCAGGAATTCGTCATCTGCGGATTTACTCGCGGCGAGCGCGAGTACTTCGGTGCCCTCGTCCTCGGCTATTACGAAGCGGGTGAGTTGAAGCACGCCGGCCAGGTCGGCACCGGCTTCGACGATCGCACCATGCGTGCCATCCACGAACAACTCGTGCCGCTAATCGCGACGAAAAATCCCTTCCACAAGAAAGTGAAAGCTAAGGGCGAGATCACGTGGGTGGAGCCTAAACTCGTCTGCCAGGTCCGATTCACCGAATGGACCGCCGACCATCAACTCCGCGCACCGTCGTTCATAGGTCTGCGGCCCGACGTCGATCCCACTGCCGCTGTTCGAGAGACCACAGTGGAACAAGAGGAGCAAGAACCCGCCCCAGTTACAGGCGCGCCCATCATCCCCGCCGGTCCCAAGGAAATCACCCTCGAAATCGGCGCGCAAAAACTCCGCTTCACGAACTTGAACAAAGTATTCTACCCTCAGCAGGGTTACACCAAGCGCGACTTACTCAATTACTACAACACGGTGGCCCCACTCATCTTGCCGCACCTGCGCGACCGCCCGCTCTCACTCAAGCGCTATCCCAACGGCATCGAAGCCGATTATTTCTTCCAGAAAAATGCCGAAGATTTTCCGCCATGGATTCGCCTTGAACCTATCGAATCCGAGGGCCGTACTATCAACTACGTCATCGCCAACGATCGCGAGACACTGCTCTGGCTCACGCACCTCGGCTGCATCGATCAGAATCCGTGGATGAGCCGCATCGAAACACTCGATTGCCCCGACTTCCTGCTCATCGATCTCGACCCGGTCGAGTGCCCCTACGACGCGATCGTCCAAGCCGCGCTGCTCACGAAATCAAAGCTCGACGCCATCGGCCTTCGCGGTTATCCCAAAACTACCGGCGGCGACGGCATGCACATCTACGTCCCGTTGGAGCCAATCTATTCCTACGACCAGGTCCG
Organism: Bryobacterales bacterium; assembly: GCA_038322675.1. GTDB lineage: Bacteria > Acidobacteriota > Terriglobia > Bryobacterales > Bryobacteraceae > TMP-7. The sequence goes on along the minus strand of JBBQGE010000021.1, from coordinate 26,082 downwards.
GTCATTCGCCGAAATCCTGTCGCATCTGGTAACAGGCGAGAAGCCCGACTTATTCACCACCCCACGCTCGGTCTCCAAGCGAAAAAAAGGCCGCGTCTATTTCGACTATCTCCAGATCGCGTCCTCTAAAACAATTTCCGCCCCTTACGTGCTCCGCGCATACCCCGGCGCGCCAGTCTCTACTCCGCTTGAATGGAACGAAGTCCGCCCCGGACTCCTGCCGCAGCACTTCACCATCGAAAACGCCCCTGCGCGATTCGCCTCCCTCGGCGACGTCTTCCGCCCTGTCCTCGACGCGCCGCAACGTCTGGAATCCGCCATGAACAAGCTCGCCACCATCTTGAACGTTTGAGTTATAGAATCGATCAAGGGAGACTTCTCATGATCACTCGCCGTGAAGCGCTCGGTGGACTCGCCGCCGCCGGACTCGCCCTTGCAAAACCCGCCCCCGCCTCCACCGTCGCCATCGCGCGCTGCCGCAGTTATCAGGACGACCTGTACGGCACGCTCGCTCGCATGTGCGATCAGATCGGTGGTCTCGGGCCAGTCGCCAGGAACAAGACGGTTGCGGTCAAACTCAACCTGACCGGCAATCCCGCGCGGTTTCCCATCGATCCGGCTCTGCCCTACCGCAACCAGCCCGACACCGTTCTGGCGCTGGTTCGCCTGCTCGCCAAGAACGGCGCCCGCCGGGTACGAATTATTGAGACCTTCTTCCCCGCGCGTCAGGACATGGCGCTCTGGGCACGCTATGGTCTCGACCTTCAGGCCATCAACAACGCCGGCTGCAAAGTGGAATGGGAGAACGCGCAGAATCTGGGACTCGGCGATAAGTACGTCACCGTCAAGGTTCCATGGGGCGGCAACATCTATCCCGCCTATCACCTGAACCACTCCTTCGTCGATTGCGACAGCTACGTATCCATCTCGAAATTGAAGAATCACTGGATCGCCGGAGTCACCATGTCGTTGAAGAATAACTTCGGCATCACGCCGTGTTCGCTGTACGGCGGCGATTGCGGCCCCAACGGCAACGAGGATCCGAAACAGGAACGTGGCCCCGTGTGTCACAACGGCGCCAGAACTCCGCCCAAGGGAGTCGCGCAGGAACTCGATCCGAACTCCCCGCGCGACTTCGGCTACCGCGTGCCGCGCATCGTCACCGATCTGGTGGGAGTCCGGCCCATCGATCTCGCCATCGTCGACGGCGTCGAATCCATTCGCGGCGGTGAGGGCGCGTGGAATCCCGGTGTCCAGATCATCAAGCCCAGCGTGCTCTTGGCGGGCCGGAATCCCGTCTGCGTCGATGCCGTGTCCATGGCCGTCATGGGTTACGATCCTCAGGCCGATCGGGGCACCAAACCCTTCGTTCGCGGTGACAGCGCGCTGAAACTCTGCGAAGCCCGCGGCCTCGGCACCACCGATCTCAAGCGCATTGAAGTCGCCGGACTCAGCATCCGCGAAGCGCTCCACGACTTCGGCCCCGGACCCGTCGGGCACACCATCTGACGCGCCATTTATGATGGAAGTTGTAGCTATGAGCGATACTGACAACTTCCCATTTCCTCCACCAACCCTGGAACTCCTCGTTCTCTCTCTCAAGGCGCAGGCCGAAATGCAACTCGGCCTCCTCCATTTCGGTGACGAGAAGGACCGTCCCGAACCCGAATTCCAGGTCGCGCGCCACACCATCGATCTCATCGGAGTCCTTCAGGAGAAGACCCGCGGCAATCTCACCATCGAAGAGCAGCGGCTGATCGAAAACACTCTCACCGAACTCCGCTTTCGATTCGTTCAGGTCATGGAGTCGCACCCGAAGGTCGAAGGACAGGCTCAGGCCTGATGACGCAGAACGGCAACGCCGTCAAACTTGTAGTCCTCGGATCCGGCACCAGTTCCGGCGTACCCACCATCGGCTGCGACTGCAAAGTCTGCACCTCCGCCGATCCGCGTGACAATCGCCTCCGGCCCTCGATCCTGGTTAAATACAGCGGCCACAACGTCGTCATCGACACCACGCCCGACTTCCGTCAGCAGGTGCTCCGCGCGCACCTCCGTCGCCTCGACGCCATCCTCTATACGCACGCTCACGCCGATCACATCATGGGGCTCGACGACGTGCGCCCGTTCAACTTCATGCAGCGCGAGCGCATCCCCATCTACGCCGCGCCTGAAGCCATGCAGACCATCCAAGGCTGCTTCCAGTACATCTTCGAGCAGAAGGAAACGCAGTCGTCCGTGCCCAAGATCGAACCGCACCTGTTCAATTCCGCGCCCATCGATCTGTTCGGCATGCAGTTCGAACCGCTGCGCCTGAATCACGGCCGCGGCACCACTCACGGCTTCCGATTCGCCAACTGCGCCTACCTCACGGACCACAGTGACATCCCCCAAGAGTCAATCGAGCGCCTGCGGAATCTCGATGTGCTGTTCCTCGACGCGCTCCGCCATAAGCCGCACCCCACGCACACCACTATCGACCGTGCCGTCGAATGGGTAAATCTGCTGCGGCCCAATCGCGCGTTTCTTACTCACATGTCGCACGACATCCTCCATGCGCGCACCGAGGAACTGCTGCCGCCCAACGTCCACCTCGCCTATGACGGACTCGAAATCACGCTTGAGGAACGCCGCTGAATGCCCGAGTTCCGAGTCTTCCGCAGCCTCGACGAAGTGCCGCCCGACTTCGGTCCCTCCGCGCTCACCATCGGCAATTTCGACGGCCTGCATGCGGGCCATCGCCACATCATCCATCGCGTCGTCGAACTCTCGCACCAGAACGGATGGAAGCCCAGCGTCCTCACGTTCCATCCGCATCCCACTCGCGTTGTTGCTCCGTCGCGCGCGCCGCTTCTGCTTACCACTACCGAACAGCGTGCCGCCTTGATGCAGCAGGAAGGGATCGAGCAGGTGCTGATCCTGCCCTTCACCACCGAACTCTCGCACCTCACGCCGGAGCAGTTTGTCGAACAGGTGCTCGTCCAACGCTTGCAAGTACGCGCCGTGCTCGTCGGCGACAATTTCCGCTTCGGCGCCAAGCAGGCCGGCGACACGCACACGCTCGAACAACTCGGTACCCGGTTCGGCTATCGCACCGAAATCCTCACGGGCGTGAAGCGTCACGGCCACATGGTCTCCAGCAGCGGCGTTCGCAAACTGGTGAACGAAGGCGGCGTCACCCTGGCCGGCCGATTCCTCGAGCGGCCGTACACGCTCGAAGGCGACATCGTGCCCGGCCACGGAATCGGCTCGAAGCAGACCGTCCCGACGCTCAATCTCCGCACCGGTGCCGAAGTGCTTCCCGCGCGCGGCGTCTACATCACCCGCACCACCGACCCCGACTCCCATCGCCGCTGGGATTCCGTCACCAACGTCGGCTACCGCCCCACCTTCGATGGCGACTCGCTCACCATCGAAACGTTCCTCCTCGATCCTCTCGATGGCGATGCGCCGCGCCGCATTCAGCTCGAATTCCTACGCCGTATCCGCGATGAGCGGAAGTTCGATAGTCCCGAAGCGCTGCGAGCGCAAATTCTCAAGGATGTGGGACGCGCGAAGGCTTTTTTTCGGCGGTACCGCCGATGGGTCTCCACCGCGTCACAAAGGTTAGACTGAAATTACATGCTGGGTTTCGTTTCATCCCGGCGGCTCCTCACGGCGCTGTCAATGGTTGTCCTTGTGCCGCTCATCGGCGGTGCGCAGGACGGTGACGGGGGTGGTCGCGTTGCGGCGCATCCGCCCACCACAACGGAGACTTTCCACTACATCGTGGAATGGCGGCTCATCGATGCCGGCACCGCGTCTCTGAAAGTGACGCCTTCCGGCACCTCGGACTACCCATCTCTCCATTCGGAATTGATCCTCGAGTCCACCGGCCTCGTGTCGAAACTCTACAAGGTTGAGGACAAATATTTCGGCAACTATGAACTCGGCTTCTGCGCTATCAGTTCGCAGATGAGTGCTATCGAAGGCCGCCGGCGCCGCGAATCCAGCGTCACCTACGATCGAACTCGCAACAAAGCCATCTATCTGGAACGCGACCTAGTGAAGAACACCATCGTCCATAGCGGCGAAATCGACACCCCGCCGTGCATCCACGACGTCGTAGGAGCGCTGCTATCGCTTCGTCACATGGACGTTGAGCCGGGCAAAGCCGTGGAGATCCCCATCAGCGACGGAAAGAAGGCCGCGAAAGTCCGCGTCGAAGCTCAGGAACGCGAGCAGATCAAAATCGACAACCAGGTCTACAAAACCATCCGCTACGAAGCGTTCCTGTTCAACAGCGTCATCTATTCCCGTAAGGCGCGGCTCCAGCTGTGGATCACCGACGACACCAAACGCCTTCCCGTGCAGATTCGCGTCAGGATGAACTTCCCCATCGGCACCGTCACCCTATCGCTCGACAAGGCGGAAAGCATATGACACCCGCACTTTGCCGCAACACATCCAACGGCCCGTCCGTCTAATAACTCAAGGCGACGTATGTTTCGACACCTCCGACTGCTGATCGTGTGCGCCATGTTGGCCGGCGCAGCCGACATGACTCTCACCCTTCAACAACTCGAGGAGTTCATCCGCTCGAGTGTCGCCCTGAAACACGACGATCGCAAGATCGCCGATTACCTCAAGAAAGTCCGTGTCTCTAGCCGCCTCACAGATCGCGATATCGAAGAATTGCAGGCGCTCGGCGCGGGTCCGCGAACGGTCGACGCCCTGAACGCAATCCGCGACGCCTCGGCATCATTGCCCAAAGCGCCTCCACCCCCACCCAAACCCGTGTACGTCCCACCTCCGGCCCCGAACTCCGTCGAGCAGGCCAAAGTGCTGCAGGATGCCAAGGATTACGCGCTCAACTACACCTCGCGCCTCCCCGATTTCATCTGCACGCAAGTCACGCGCCGCTTCGTCGATCCCACCGGACTCGAATTCTGGCGCCGCCAGGATGTCATCACCGAACGCCTCAGTTATTTCGATAAGCATGAGGATTACAAGGTGGTGCTGTACAATAATCAGCCGGTGGAGATGTCGCATGAAAAGCTCGGCGGCGCCACCTCGAGCGGCGAGTTTGGGTCCATCATGCACGAGATCTTCGATCCCGAAACCGAGACCCAGTTCGACTGGGAGCGTTGGGGCACGCTCCGCGGCCATCGCATGCACGTCTTCTCGTACAAGATCACGCAGTATCACTCCAAGTACACGATTACGGCCGGCAACGATCAGCACTTCGTCGCGGGTTATCATGGCCTCATCTACGTCGACCGCGATACTTCAGCCATCATGAAGATCACGCTTCAGGCCGACGATCTGCCCACCGGATTCCCGATTCGCGAAGTGAACCTGAACCTGGATTACGATCCCATCGAGATCTCGGGCCACCAGTTCATCCTGCCGCTGAAGGCCGTCATCACCTCGCGCGAAGGCGCGAAATACCTGATCAAGAACGAAGTGGAATTCCGGATGTACCGTAAGTTCACGGCGGAGTCGACGATCACCGCCATCGACGTACAGACGCCGGACGCACTGCCCGCGGACACCACAAAGGAACAGTCGGTCGCGAAGCCGAATACGCCGTAGTGCAAAGCACCTATGAATCGAGGGAATCCAAGAGTGCGGCCTCCAGCAGCGGGTGGCGCTTCAGCGCGAACGGATTCGTCACCGTAACTCCACACCAGGTAAACCCGTCTTGCAGATCCTCGGACAGCAGCAGGCGGCATTCCGCTTCAGCGGACGCCGAGAGAACCACGGAGTCCCAGATGGATAATCCATGCCGGGCGGCCAAATCCGTCGCGTTGATCATCACGGCGGCCGAAGTCTCGATAACGGGATAAGCATCCCTCCAACTGAGCACGGCTGCGCGCGCCCGTGCAGGCCTTCTCATCGCCTTCCTGACCAGCACGTTAAACAATTCACCCAATGTCTGAACGGGGAGAACAACAGCGTCCTGTGGCAAGCCTTGTATTAGACTGAGCGCTGTGTCGCGCATCGTCGCGCCGTTCGTCCCTTCGGCGTACGCCAGCACATTCGTATCCAACGCGATCTTCATGAAGCCGGATCTTCGTACAGTTCGTCGCGCGTCCAACGGCCAATCCGTTTCACACGCTCAGTCCGGAGCCTGGCGAATAGCGCAGAACGTGCACCCGCAACGATAGCGTCGTCTTCCCGCATCGGTACGATCTTCGCGACGGGCGTGCCGTGGCTCGTGACGACGACACTCTGGCCCGCTTTCACCGATCGAAGCAACTCGGAAAAACGCCGGTTCGCATCGGCGGCCGAAACAACCTTCAGCATGTCACCTCAGTAGTGAATTTTACTACAATTCGAAGTCGCTGAACCTTCGTGGATTGACACGCCATCAGCCGCGTGATACGCATAGGGCGACATCATGAAGCCCGTCGTTGCTCTGCTACTCTCCGGATTCGTCTTATTTCCGCAGCAACCGCCGCCCGAATCGCCCGTGTTCAGCGTCACCACCACGCTGGTCCAAATCGACGCCGTCGTCACCGGGCCCAACGGACGGTACATCTCCGGCCTCACCGCAAACGACTTCGAGGTATTCGAAGACAGACCAACTTCGAAGTTACTAACTAGTCAATAGCTCGAGTTACCGGATCATCCCCAGCTTCCGCAAAGTCGTCTCCGGCTCACTCGCCGAGTACTGGCTCACCGGACCCTTCTCCCGTCCATTCTCCAATGCCACCCCAAACGGAGGATCCCCAAACGGGAAAATCTTCTTCAACCGGACCGCCTCTAACGACGTCCCCGCCTTAAACCCCGTATCCCGCAGGAACGACGCTGCGTACCGCGGCTCAGCGGTCGGCAGCGAGATCACCCGCGTACTCTGCCAATCGAATTTGCTCATCGTCCGCGCCGCCGCCTCGCAGTGCGAACACTGCGGATCGTAGAAGAACAGGAACACCTTCCCATGTTGCAGCGACTCCGTCTGGCCATCCACGACAATCGTGTCCGGCGCCGGAGTGCCCGTCAACCGCGTCGCATTCACGCCGTACGACACGGCCGAGAACACCGCAATCGCACCCAGGATCACCGCGGCATTGCGAACACCCCATGACGGCCGCGCCCACCACGCCGCAATCCCCGCCAGCAACAGCATCAGCACGTCGCCGACGAAAAACCCGGGACTCACCGATCGCTTCACCCACGGAAAACAACTGCAGTCCTTACCCGCCAGCGTCGAATAATTCACGGCCATGTAAGCCATGAATACAATCAGCAACGCTGCCGCGAGATACGCGCCCCACCGGCGGAACCGCGGAACCAGGATCAGAACGCCGGCAAACGTCTCGGAAATCCCGAGCGCAATCGCCAGAGGCATGCTGAATTGAATCGGAACTAGTAGTTGCTCCACCATCGTGCGCCAGGTGAATGGATCGATAATCTTCCAAACGCCCGACACAATGAACAACAAGGCGACTAAGCCGGCCGACACATGGCTGACTAATGCCTTCCAAGCAGGCAAATCCAACGACCGTGCGGTTCGCCACGGATTCGCCACTGTCTCTTCCATATGTTCCTATTCTAATCGGTCGCGGGACGGTCAAAGAACTCGCGCATCGCCGTCACCGTGTGTGCAATGTCGTTCTCCGAATGCGCCGCCGACACGAATCCCGCTTCAAACTGCGACGGCGCCAAATACACGCCCCGCTCCAGCATCCAATGAAACAACTTGCCGAATCGTCCCGTGTTTGCCACCTTCGCTGATTCCCAATCGGTCACCGGCCTCTCCGTAAGGAAGAACGTGAACATCGACCCCACCCGGTTCACCGTCACTCCCGCCGGCGGATTCGCGGTCAACTGCGCCGTACGCTGCTCGATCGTCTCGTAGACCTCCGGGTGCGCTTTCAGATAGCGCACCATCGCCAGCCCCGCGGCCACTGCCATCGGATTCCCAGACAACGTTCCCGCCTGATAAATCGGACCCACCGGCGCCACCTTCGACATGATGTCCGCGCGTCCGCCGTAGGCCGCCAGCGGAAGTCCACCACCCACAATCTTCCCCACGGTCGTCATGTCCGGCACGATTCCAAACCTCGCCTGCGCGCCGCCCAGCGACAGCCGGAATCCCGTCATCACCTCATCGAAGATCAACACTGCTCCGTACCGCTCAGTCAGATCGCGTAGCGTAGCCAGAAACCCCGTTACCGGCGGGACACACCCCATGTTCCCCACCACCGGTTCCACGATTACCGCCGCGATGCGGTCGCCGTGCTCGCGAAACGCCTGCTCCACTGCATCTATCGAGTTGAAAGGCAGCGCAATCGTAGTAGCCGCGAACGCCGCCGGCACGCCTTGGGTATCCGCAATCCCAAGCGTCGCCATCCCCGACCCCGCCTTCACCAGCAGCGAGTCGACATGCCCGTGATAACACCCCTCAAACTTGATCGTCAGGTCACGCCCGGTAAATCCGCGAGCCACACGCAGCGCGCTCATCGTGGCTTCGGTGCCCGAGTTCACCAGACGCACCTGCTCCATCGATGGCACCGCGGACGTAATCTCCTCCGCCAGTTCGATCTCGCGTTCGGTCGGCGCGCCGAAACTTGTACCGATCTCCAACACCTCGCGCAGTGCATCGATCACCGGCGCCGGACGATGGCCCAGAATCAGCGGCCCCCACGAGCACACATAATCGATGTACTCGTTACCATCTACATCAATCAGGCGCGAACCCTCGCCGCGCGCGATAAATCGCGGAACCCCGCCGACACTTCGAAACGCACGGACCGGAGAATTGACGCCGCCCGGTATTGCACGCAACGCGCGGGCAAACAGCGCCTCGGATTTCGCAATTTCCATGAGAATGAGTTAGACCGTTTCTTCGCCCGGAATCAACCTATGCAGGCAGTGATTCATGACAATCTCCTGCAGCGTGCCGTTCAGGTTCTTCAACAGTCGCCCTCTCAAGCCGAGATACGGTTGCGTGCCGGCAAACAGGTCCTGCATCAGATTCGTGAACCGGGGACTGCGCCGGATGAACTGAACCATGCGCACCGGCACGGTGCTGAACAGGAATCTGCCCAAGAAAACGCGCTTCGCGAGCAATGCGCCAAACTCGAGATCGGCCATGAAATCGCGATGCAGCAGATTCCGGTAATCGGCTGCTTTGTTCTCCATCGCGCTCTCGTCCGAAATCAAAATCTGACTCGCCAGATCGCCCGACCGCATCGCGTAGTACAAGCCCTCGCCTGTGATCGGATCCACTGTGCCGGCCGCGTCGCCTACCGCCATCCAACGCTCGCCCGCGACACGATTCCGCCGGAAACTCGCGGTTTCGAGCGACGGCAAAACGTGCCCGTAGAAGGTCGAGCCCTTCCACGCGATTCCCTTTTCTGACATGTAGCGCTCCAAACGCGCCCGCAACGATTGCGCCGGCTCGCCCTTGCCGCAGATTCCCACCGATAAGTGCCCGCATCGGGGAAATACCCAGATATAGCCCTCCAGGCCCGGCAGGAATTGTATGTCGATGTGGTCCTGATTGCTCGGAACATAGTAACCCAGCGCGTACATCGTATCCGCGGGTGTATATTCCGTGCCGACGTTGCGCAGCGAGTTACGGGCGCCCGTTGCCACTACACAGTAATCCGCTTCCGCGGTTCCGTTCCGCGTCTTCAGAGCCCATCCCTTTTCCTTGCGCGCCACTTCTAATACGCGCGTCTTTTCGATCTGTACCCCCGCCGCTTCAGCGCGTTGCAGCAGCATGTTGTTCAGATCGTATCGGGAATAGACCAGTAGCGGTTCGCCCAGCGGCATGGACACACTGCCCGCTTTCGGAGCCGACAGGCAGGTATGGGTCACCAGTTTCTTCGGAGTCGAATTCTCGATGAGAAACGGATAGGTCTTGTAGGCCTTGTAAGTAAGTCCGCCCCCGCACGGCTTCTCCCATGCGAGTTTCTCGTCGAAAATCAGAGTCCGCAGACCCGCGCGCGCGAGTCTCTCGGCGGCGAACGATCCGGCGGGTCCGCCGCCAAGCACAGCAACAGTTTTCATTTCTTTTCCGGAGGTGCGACGTTCGGATGGCCCGGAGGCATCGTCGCGCCTGGCTCGGTCGGCATCCCCGCGCCCGGCATTCCCGGCATTCCCTGCGCGCCGTGGGGATTCATTCCCGTTTCCTTGCGCCCCTTCACCACCCACTCGTTTCCGTGGCGCTCCAGGGCGTAATTCATGGACATCCCCCCGGCCTCGCCGGTCTTTGGCTTGAACGACACGGTGGCAACTGCCTCGTTGTTGTTGAACGTTACGTTGGTCACGTCCAAATTCATCAGCTTCATATCAAGCCCGGTCTGGCCGCTCCGCTTGTTCAGGTAGTCCACCACGCCCTGTTTCACTGCTTCCTTATTTTCGATGTTGTGGTGGCATCCAGACAGCAGAGCGGCCACGGCGATCAGCATGCACGCAGATTTCACCTTTTGATTATACCTGCCCGCCCTTTGCTCTTCTTTTTCCGATGCGGTCACGGCGGCGCCTGATGGCTTATTTTGCCTCGGTCACCTTTATGACAAAGTACGTCACCTGCTTGCCCGGATCCAGTAGCATCTGGTGTGGCGTGTTGGCGGGAATATGCACCACATCGCCCGCCGAAACCATGTGCTTCGATCCGCCTTGTACCTTCGGGCCACGCACCTCGCCGGGCGCGGTGTCCTTCGGGTTCGGAATCGTTCCGCCCACCACGATGGTTGCTTCGCCGCTTTCAATCACGAAGATATCCGCCACTTTCTTGTGCAGTTCGGCGATGCCGCTCCCTTCTCGATGCGACAGTGAGAGACTGTGATTGTCATACTTGGCGAGCCCTTCGCCCGAAACCTTCTGGGCGTCTGCCTTCGCCTTCGGCGATAACTTCGTCTCCATCCCTTTCAACTCGGAAGCCTTCCACACGCCGAATCCGGCTGGGTCGGCGGCCATCGCGGCCAGGGGCACGAGAAAAACAATAGCTTTAAGCATTCGGAGTCCTCACTTTCGGAATTCGTTGTTCGAGTGGCGGCATCGCCGGGAACTTCGTGTACGGCTCGGATTGGTACCAGTAGGCAACGGAAAAGAAGTTGTCGCCGCGATCGTTGGCATGGCCGTGTTCCATTGTGTGTTTCAAGTACCGGTTGAACGTCACCGGATTGTCGCCGTGCCAGCGGTAGCAGCAATAGCGCCCTCCGGTGCGTTCGGCAGCCTGGATCAGTGGAGCGCCGTACATCCGGTGCGCGAATGGAATCGCACCATCGCGCCCGCCGAAGTCCCAACTCCCTAAGAAGTAATCTTCCGACCCTGTCCCGACGATCAGCGGTTTCGATTCGTCGTCGATGAAGATCATCTCGTCGCCTTCACCCCACCATCCGTCCGCATTCTGCAGAACGCCCAGAGTAACACCCATCAGGTGCCCCTTGCCCTGCGCCTCGCAATACACGTAGTTACTCCGGCCATCGGGATTCAATCTTCCCGGGGCCGAGACTGGTTCGCACGGCGCGCTCTGCCGGTACTGCGCATGGAAGTAAAGAACGTCGGATGGAAGCGACGGCACCTGTTGATAGTCGATGTTCGAGTAAAACGCACCCACCTGCGCTCGGCCTTCGTTAGTAACTGTCAACTTAGCCGAGCGGTACGGCATCGCGAAGTAACAATTCAGCGACTTACCCGGCGAACACGCCAGGTATTGCGACTCATAGATCTGATACGAACCGAGATTCAACCCGAAGAAATCGCCGATCGGAACCTCGACACTCGGTTTCGAATTGCCGTTCCAATAAGCGCGCAGCACCAGTTCTTTCAGATGATTCGCGCTGCCCGCGGCGATGGTAAACCAGATATGCGTGATAACGCCGGGCTCGCCGGCATTGAAGATCTCAAGCATTCCGCCCGGCGGCAGTTCCCAACGATCCTTGTTGCCGCCGGTGGTATCGAAGCTCGATTGTTTGAGCGACCGGTATTTCTGCGGCCTCACGTACGACGGCAGATAATCATCAGACCCAGTCGAATTCCCGGACCGCGTTTGAGCAGCGCCCCCTGCCGCGGCAACTCCCGCGCCCGCGAGCAGTCTGCGAAAGAACCCTCGACGACCACCGGACATACGGACCTCCTGGTATGAACGATGGATTATATCGAACTACGAACCCTCTATGGAGCCCGCAGCGGATTACCGGCGCTTCTTATGCGTCATCCGGTCATAAACGAATCCAGCCACACCGCCGGACAGAGCTCCGATACCCGCTCCTTTGCCGCCGCCCGCCAGTGCTCCGATTGCGGCTCCAGCGCCTGCGCTCCCGGCAACGATCATCGCGCTTTTTTTCTTCGAGCGCTCCTGAGTTACGGGTTCTCGCTCCACATACCGCGTCACCGTCCTTGGCTGGTCGGCAAATTCTTCGCGCGGCCGCACCGTCCGGACATAATCGCGCGAAGCGTACATCGGCTCCGGCGCATAACCGATAGTCGTAGTGCACGGGGGCGCCCCCGCGGTATCCTGTTGTGCGTCTCCCACGTAAGTCAGAGGTTGTGAAGTAGTAGGTAATTGTCCAGTATAGTTAGCCGCGTAGGGTCCCACTGCCGGTTGTGGCTTACGTACCCATCCCCATACTGCGGCCGCTGCCAGCACCACGATTGCGCTGACAAGCAGCATCTGTCTTGTGCTGTTATTCATTTCCCCTCCTCACCGTTAGACGCTTCGCACCTCGATACTGTTTCGGACCGACTCACCGAGTGGCGGACGAATTGCATGGAAAACGGCGTGAGCGATCATACCGAGTACCAGACCTCAAGTAACGCAGAGGATCTGCCCCACGCCGCGCCCATCGGCGCCCGGCCACCAATGCTTCGCAGGTACTGGGAAGACCACCGGATTCCTGTTCTGATCGCCATCCTGATCGGGTTAGTTGTGCTTGCTGTCGCTATCGGAACCGCGATGACCACTAGGGAAAATTTTCCGGTCCGTATGGGTGGAAAGTACGGGTTCATCAACGATAGCGGCAAAATCGTCATCCAGCCGCAATTCGCCGATGCCGGACCTTTCGAGGATGGGTTGGCTCCTGTGCTGGTCGGCAATAAGTGGGGATACGTCGACAAGAGCGGCAAGCTAGCCATCGCGCCCCAGTTCGACGTGGCCGACCCGTTCTCGGATGGTCGCGCCCTTGTCGGCATTCAGCAACGCTACGGCTACATCGATGAATCTGGACGGATCGTAATCAATCCGCAATTCACCGGCGCGGGCCGCTTTGTCGATCATCTCGCTCCGGTTGTGATCGGCGGACGATGGGGCTTCATAGACCGCTCAGGCAAAGTCGTTATCAATCCGCAGTTCGAAGATGCCGGTAACTTCTCCGGGAACCGCGCGTTAGTCCGCATTGGCGATCGCTACGGATACATCGACCACTCCGGACGGATCGTGATCAACCCGCAGTTCGAGGGGGCCGGGCCATTTGCGAATGGACTGGGGCTCGTCGAAACGGGAGGTAAGTTCGGCTATATCGACAAAGACGGGAAGATGGTAATTCCACCCCAATTCGATGCGGCAGGCGGGTTTTCGGGCGGACTCGCGCGGGCGGCCATTGCGGGGCACTTTGGATACATCGATAAGTCGGGGAAATTCGTGATCAACCCGCAATTCGATCAAGCCGGAGATTTCAATGACGGACTCGCTCCGGTTTGGCTCGGCGATCGCCAGGGTTACATCAATAAAGACGGCAAATACGTCTGGAACCCAACCGCCTGACTAACTGACACGCCGCACTCTGCGGAAAATCAACCGCGCCCGGCTCACTTGGCCATCCGATGCGGTCGTATCGATGTCCACCACCTGTGTAGCTCCGTCATCTGATACGGACCTCTGCCAGGTGCCATGGTAACTGGTGCCCATGAAACTGGATGTCGACCAGTAAGTCACCACTCGCCCCTTTTGCCAACCCGACATATAGCGGATAACAAACGGACCCGCTTGGACAGACGAACTGCGCCCTGTCGTATCAATGACGAGTTCCGGCGTTGTTAGTCCGGCGAGGATCAACACGTATCGGTGATCCACCTGGCGGGTACAATGCGACTGAATCTCGAGCCGGTCGCCGCCGGCCCGAACGTTCTGCGTTAACCCTTCAGGTGCGCTAACCCCGAAACTCCTGTCGAGCACCCAGTCGCCCGCGAACTTCTCGGGTGTCGCTTCCGCCTTCCCGTGTCGCGAGCACCCGCTGAGTACAACCAGCGGCACGACAACACACACCCATACGAGTCGCCCCATGGTTTCGTCTCCACTCAGTTCTTGTTGGGCGCGGCGAACAGGTCGCGCCACGAATCATCCAGTCCGAGCCAGCGGTCTTTCGGATGCGACTCGAGCGGGTCATCGTTGGCCCACAGCATGCCGTGCCCTTCAGCGCAGACTAACTCGGTCGACATCCATTCCATCAACACGTGCCCGCGTGCCCCTACTTGCACGGGCATCGACAACACTCGAAGGCAGGTGCGACACCGTTTCCGCTGATCGTGCCAGGCCCAGGATATGCTAAACACAAGGCCCAGCACCAGCACCCACAGCAGTACAGTGTCGGAACCGACACCGGGTTGCGAAGTAACCCACATCCCCGGCGAGTAAATGAACTCGATCCCTGCCAGCACCGTGACCAGAGTGCCGGCAGCGATTTTCAATAACAAAAAACAGACTCCTCGAAAACGTCCACGCGGCGCAACCAGCACCATCACCGCCAGAATCAGAACCAGGCAGATCGCGATCTCAGGCAGCATTCGATATACAGGATCCTGCACGAGATCCGGCACCAGCGTTGCTTCCAGGTATCGCCCGGGTAACCGCGGCGGAACCGATACGTACACGCCGCGTAACTCGGTCCGGCATTGTTCGGGAGTTACTCCGGGTTTCAGCCGCGCAATGGCAAACACCGGCGACGACGGCGCATGCAGAAACCACGAGTGCTCCACCAGAGTGTAGACCGCGGGCGAATCGGCGAAGAACCAGAACTTCCGCGGCAGCACACCGATTACGTGCTGCCACTGCCCCGCGATCTTGAAATACTTGCCGATGACACAGGGATCAGACCCAAGCGCCGATCGCCAGAGTTGATCGGAAATGACCACGCAATCGCCGCACCCGCGCGGATCGATATCGCTGAACGACTGGCCGAGTTGCGCGCGAACGCCGAGCACCCGGAAAAAATCGCCATCGACGGCGACGGCATTGAACTCGCGTTTAGAGCCGAAGGTCCCCAGCACCCGATAACCGGCATACGACGCCACACCTTCGAGTATCAAGTCGTTCTTCCAGGCGGCGATCTTCGCGACGGGCAGCCCGAAACGCGCCGAACTGAACGGCGTTGTCTGGCGCAACACGACTAGTCGCGACGGATCCCGATAAGGCATCGGTTCCAGCAGGCGCCGTATGTTCTGAAAACCGCCGCTTGCCCCGGCCATGATCAGAATGGCAACGATAGCGGGCACAAAACACGCTGCAGGTGGGCCGTTGAAGCGTTCACGGGCGCGAACCCAACGTTCGTCGGTTACCCGCAGTTCGAGAGCGTCGCGAAAAGCCCCGAGATAGCGCAACGGCTTGACCCGCCACGTGCAGGCCCAGATTTCGTCCGCCCAGACGCGCTTCCAGAGTTCGCGTTCCGGTTCGGGCACCAGTCGCGCGAGGACGTTGAATAGCCGCATTGCCGCACCCGTCCGGTAGAGTACTACATAGGCGAATTGGGGTCAATCGTCCCGCGACGAACTACAATTCAGAGTATGCATCGTATTACCGTTCTGGGCCTGATCTGCTGTGCCGCTTATGCTCAAGTCGCTTCGCCTGTCGCCGATCCGGGCGAGACCATGCGGCTTCGAACCGATCTCGAACGCACGAAAACCACGCTGCGCGATTGGCCGAACCTGGCGCGATATCACGAAGACAACGCCAAGATCGCATCGCAGCAAAACGAGGCCGTGTTCATGGGCGACTCCATCACCGACGGTTGGGGCCGCCGCTACGGCGATTTCTTTCCGGGCAAGCCGTACGTGAATCGCGGCATCAGCGGACAGACCACGCCGCAGATGCTAATCCGGTTCCGGCCGGACGTAATCGATCTGAAGCCGAAGGTGGTGGTGATCCTGGCGGGGACGAACGACATCGCCGGCAATACCGGGCCGATGACGCTCGAACAAATCGAAGACAACCTGATGTCGATGGCCGACCTCGCGCGATCTCATGACATCAAGGTCGTGCTGGCCTCCGTGATGCCGGTGACCGATGCGATCAAGCCGCAGACAGAGCGCCGGCCGCCCGCTCAGATCGTGGCGCTGAATGATTGGATGAAGAAGTACACAGTTGGCAACGGCCTGGTGTATCTGGACTACTATTCGGCGATGTTGGATGAGAACGGAATGCTGAAGAAGGATTTGACGTACGACGGCCTGCACCCTAATGCGGCGGGTTATGCGGTGATGGGACCGCTGGCGGAAAAGGCTATCGAGAAGGCGCTGCAGTAGTCTCGACCTGGGCGTGACGCTCCAGGTCCGCATAGGGCGCGGTGGCGAGGGTCTTGTCCATGTCCTCGTCGGACTCGATCATGTACTTCAGATGGAGCGCAGCGAGTTTCATGCACCAGGCATCGGTAAGAGGATGTCCCGTCTTCTGGCTTAGTTTCAGCAGGTCTGGATGACTTAACGCGACCACCCGTTCCTGTTTTGGCTCGTCAACGGTCCAGATGTTGAACTTCACGTCCACGGTATCGGCGTGACGGATGGAAATGCCGTTTTGCTGCCAGCGAAACTCGACATCCCACACACGGCCGAACGGATCGGGCAAGGTCTGAAAGCGGCGGAAGTTCTCCATTCACCCTCAATGTTACAGCATCTGGTTGCGAGTTCGAACCAGAGACAGGAACTCATCTCGAGTTTCCTTTTGAGTCCGGAACGCGCCCAGCATCGCGCTGGTGACCGTGCCCGAGTGCTGCTTCTCGACGCCGCGCATCATCATGCAGAAGTGGCGGGCCTCGGCGATGACTCCGACACCGCGAGCGCCGAGAACTTCCTGAACAGTTTCTGCAACCTGCTGTGTGAGCCGCTCCTGCAACTGCAGGCGCCGCGCGAAAGCGTCCACGATCCGCGGAATCTTGCTCAAGCCGATGACCTTGCCGTCCGGCAGATACGCCACGTGCATCTTCCCCATGAACGGAAGCAGATGGTGCTCGCACAGGCTGAAGAACTCGATGTCCCTGACCATCACCATCTCGTCGCAATTCTCGTTGAAGATGGCTCCGTTTACGATCTTGGCGATGTCGGTCTGATAACCGCTGGTAAGGAACTTGAGAGCCTTCTCGGCGCGAGCGGGAGTGCGGACCAAGCCTTCACGCTCGGGGTTCTCACCCAGTTCCGCGAGGATGTCGCGCATGTGGGAGGCAATCAGGCCGGTATCGGAGTCGTCGCGCTTCGGCGTCATCACCTTTAGGTTTGCTTTGTCGTGTTTCATTCGAGTTCTATATAATTCCGCTTCGTCTCTTCGATTCTGATGTTGTCAAGCACGGTAGTGCCGGCAGGCCATTGAGCAATCAAACGCCGCCGGATCTCCACCGCGAGATTCTCGGTAGTTGGAACCAGCGTTTCGAAAACCTCAACCTGCTCATTCAAGTTCTTATGCTCGAACGGTTCCATTACTTCGGCCGCCACTAATTTGTCGAGCACATCCAAGTCCACGATCCGGCCCGTCGCAGTGTCCAGCGGACCTTTGACGCAGACGCTCAATACATAATCATGACCGTGGCCGTACGGATTATTGCATTTTCCGTAAATTCGTTGGTTCTCCGCTTCGTCGAGCGCCGGCGAGTGCAGACGGTGCGAAGCGGAGAAACGGTAACGCCGTGTCAGCTTCATGATTCCCCCGCGTAGTCGACGAACAGATCTTCGGTTTCGAACAGACGAACGTTCGCGAGACGGATGCCGTCCTGGAACCGTGGATTCAGGCGCCGCCAGATTTCGGCCGCGACGTTCTCGACCGTCGGAATGACGTGGTCGAACGGAGGAACCTCATGGTTCAGGAACCGGTGGTCCATCGGATCGACGACTTCACAATTCACGATGTCCTTGAGTTCCTTCAAATCGAAGACCATACCGGTGACAGGATCGGGTTCGCCGTCGAGCGTCACTTCGAGTATGTAGTTATGGCCGTGTCCATGTGGATTTGCCGCCGCGCCGTACAAAGAGTGGTTCTCGGCGTCGCTTGCGCCAGGCTTGCGGCACACGTGCGAAGCGGAGAAGTCCACGCGTCGAGTGATTTTCATCGTTCCTCCTATTCGATGCCCCGGAACCCGTGCCGGATACTCTAAAATGGAGATGAGCCTCCAGGTATTCCCGTGCAACCTTCCAAAGATAAGACAGATTTGATCCTCAAAGCCGCCATTGTAATTTGCAGCATAGCGCTCTGCTTCGTGGTAGCCGGTACTCTGAAACCCAGGATCGTGGAGAAGGGGGACAGCGCCCCCAAATTCAGCATCACCACCGATCAGGGCAAGACTCTAACAGCTTCGGATTTCGGCGGCAAGATCCTGGTGCTCAACTTCTGGGCGACGTGGTGCCAGCCGTGTCTCGAGGAGATGCCCTCGCTCGATCAGTTCGCCCGGCGCTACGCGGACAAGGGCGTGACCGTGCTGGCGGTCAGCGTGGACAAGAACGAGAAGCGCTATCGCGACTTCCTGGCTCACGTGAAGCCGGGCTTCTATACGGCGCGCGATGCGGATGCGAACATCCCCGCGAGCTATGGGACGTTCATGTATCCGGAGACCTACATCATCGGCGCGAACGGGAAGGTCTTGTACAAGGAAGTCGCGGCGCGCGACTGGACCGATCCCGCTTTCCAGAACTACGTTCAGAGTCTGCTGTGAAACCGGGCCTGATCGAGGCGATCGAGCGAATCGTCGGACAGAACGGATGCCTAAGCCGTCCTGAGGACCTGACTCTATACGAGTATGACGGCGGCGTGGACAAGGCCCGTCCGGACGTGGTGGTGTTTCCGCGTTCGACCGAAGATGTGGTCGCGATCGTCAAACTGGCGCGGGAGTACGGGATGCCGGTCGTAGGCCGCGGCGCTGGAACAGGTCTGAGCGGCGGCGCGATTCCGGTGGAAGGCGGCATCATGGTCGCGTTCGCCCGGATGAATCGCATTCTCGAAATCGATTACGCGAATGAGCGGGCGGTGGTGCAACCGGGAGTAGTGAATCTGGACATCACGCTGGCGGTGCAGGGGTCGGGGTATTTTTATGCGCCGGATCCGTCGAGCCAGAGGGCCTGCACGATCGGCGGGAATGTGGCGGAGAATGCCGGGGGTCCGCACACGCTGGCGTACGGGGTGACCACGAATCACGTAACGGGCATCGAGGCGGTTCTGCCGGATGGCCGCGTGATCCAAACAGGCGGCAAGGAAAGCGACATCGCGGGCTACGACCTCACCGGACTGTTGACCGGATCGGAAGGAATGATGGCGCTGACCACCAAGGTGATTGTGCGGCTCATGCGGCGGCCCGAGATGGTGAAGACGATTCTGGCGATCTACGAAAACCCCGATGATGCGGGCGACACGGTGACCGAGATCACGGCTCGAGCGATAACTCCGGTCGCGGTGGAGATGCTCGACGGCGTTATGCTGCGGATGGTGGAAGAGGCGACGCATGCGGGTTATCCGATGGATGCCGGTGCGGTGCTGTTGATCGAGTTAGAAGGTTTGAAGGAAGCCGTCGAGGAACAGGTAGAGCAGATTCGGGAAGCATGCCTGAAGTGCCGGGCTCGCGAGTTCCGGATCGCGAGGAACGCCGAAGAGCGGGACCTGTTATGGAAGGGGCGTAAGAACGCGTTCGGGGCGGTGGGCCGAGTAAGTCCGACTTACTATGTGCAGGACGGCGTGGTGCCCCGGACTAAGATCGCGCCGACGCTGCGGTACATCCACGAAGTGGCCGAGAAGTACGGACTTAGTATCAGTAACATCTTCCATGCAGGGGACGGGAACATGCATCCGATCATTCTGTTCAACGCGCGCAAGAGAGGCGATCTGGAGAAGGCGCGCCGGGCGGGCGAGGACATTCTGGAGTTCTGCATCGCGGCGGGCGGATCGATTACGGGTGAGCATGGAGTCGGGATGGAGAAGGTGAATCTGATGCCGCACCTGTTCCCGGCGGATACTCTGGATCTGATGCGGCGTTTGAAGGAAGTTTTCGATCCGGAGCGGCGATTCAATCCGGGGAAGGTGCTGCCGACGGCCAAGGGGTGTCTGGAGATCCGGCAACCGGCTTCGATGACTCTGTAGTGAGCGCGGTTAGAATCTGGCCGGCGACGAATGCCGGAGCTTCCATCGGGATGAAGTGGGAGTAGGGCACGACGAGGTCGCGTCCAACTCGGAAGCGGGAGGCTAGATCGGGCGCGGTGGGGGAGGCTGCCATGTCCATGGCGGGTCCGGCAACGGGGGAATTGGCGGACCGGATGACCAGGACGGGGACTCCGACCTGGGCGATCTCCGGGTAGATGTTCGAATCGCGGGCGAGGCTGTGCTCGTAAATGGAGCCTTCAGTTTCGGGTGAGCAGGCGAGGACGTATCCCACGCCGTCGGGTGCGGGTTCGAGGGCGCCGATGCAGTAGTCTTCGAGCACTCGAGGGTCCCACGTATTGAATGGCGGCCGGGTACGGAACCGTTCGAGCATGGCGGCGGGGGAATCCCAGCGATTGCGGCGTTTGCGGGCGTAGTGTGGTTCCTGGATGGGGCCGGTGTATTGGTCTTCGGGAATGATGACGGGGTCGAGCAGCAGCAATTGCGAGAAGGCCTCGGGGACGAGCGCGGAGGCGAGGACGGCGGAGTGGCCGCCCATCGAGTGACCGACGGAGACGGCGTTGCGGAGTTGAAGGAGTCCCGCGAGTTGGGCGGCGTCGAGTCCGAACTGGCGCCATGGAATCGGCGGTTCGGGTTTGGAACTCTGGCCGTGACCGCGCATATCGAAGCTGATGACGCGCCGGTTGGGGAGGCGTTCGGCGATGGCGTTCCAGGTTCGGGCGTGAAAGCCGGTGGCGTGGCAGAGCAGGACCGCGGGTTCGTCGCCGGGTTGTTCGTAGACTGCGAGACTGGCGCCGTTTACTTCGATTCGTCGTCGTTCCAATTCCGGCCTCCCCGATCGTCGCGCTTCCAGGCCTGAAAGAGCCGCAGAGTCAGGAGGCTCAGAAGGCTGAGGGTGACGGCGATATCGTACATGCGATACGCGACCGAGACACCGATGACGCCAGTAACGAGAATGCTGGCGGCGGTAGCGGTGCCATGGACGATCCGCTTATGGCTTCGCTGAATGATGGTGCCGGCGCCGATGAAGCCGATGCCTCCGATGAGTCCCTGAATGACGCGGGACTGGGGATCGGGGGAGCCCAAGGCCTTGATGGCCACGATGACGAACCCGCAACTGGCGACGGCGACGAGCGGGAAGGTTCGCAGTCCAGCGGAGCGCTCGTGATGCTCGCGTTCCCATCCGACGGGAATGGCGAGGGCGTAGGCAATGAGGAGGTCGAGAATGACCCGAAAGTCAATCACGCCCCCGCCTCGGCGGCGGTAGGATCCCAGACACCTTCGAAGTCGACGAAGTAGCGGCTGATTCGGACGCCTGGGAGGCGGGACTCCAGGAAGGACGCGGCGGCGTCGAGGTCGCGAAGCATGTGCTCGGATTCCGCGTGTTTGTCGTGGTGGAAGTGGGCGAGTCCGCCGTAGGCTCCGCAGTCGCTGTGGACCATCAGGACGACATGCCCGGTGCCGTGCAGGCGGACGGACTTGCGGATCTGTTCGAGGAGGAACTCCCGATCGGTTTCGTGCTCGGGGACGGCGAGCGATTTTGCCCCGCCGGCGATTTTGATGGGATCGAAATTGACGATTCCGATCCGCTTGAGGAACTTGCGGAAGCCGAGATCGAAGCGGTTATCAAAGCACCAGACGATGGCGGCGTCGCACAGGTACTTGTCGCGAGGAGCGTCGAAGTGGAAGACTTTGCGCATTGGCCAACTCCCTCTACATTGTACGTTCCAAGTCGGTAACAATAGAGTATGGCTGCCTCGGCGCTGGATGCCGCCCCGGTAGAAATTGGAGTTCGGGTGCCTGGAGGGGGTGGGCCGGGAAATACCGGTCCGCGAGACCCGGGTGGTGGTGGGGGAGGAGGCGGTGGCGATGAGGACCACCGGCGGATTCCTCTGTACCAACTCGGGTTGACGCTCGCGCTGATTTCGATCACGACGCTGTTCATCGCGATGGCGATGATCTTCTACGCGCGTTCGCGAGTGTCTGTTAACTGGCAGCCGATTCCGCGTCCGCCCGCGTTGTGGCTGAGTACGGGACTCCTGCTGTTGAGCAGCGTCATGATGGAACTGGCGCGCCGCGCGCTGTGGAGACGCGAGTGGTTCGTGTACCGGCGGCGGCTGCTATTGACCAGCTTTCTGGGGTTCTCGTTTATCGCCGCGCAGTTACTCGCTTTGACCGAGTTAGCGCGAAAGGGTTACTATCTGCGATGGAATCCTCACGCCTCGGAGTTCTTCGTGTTTACGGGCCTTCACGGGTTACACGTAATAGCGGGGATGATTGCTCTGATTTATCTGCTGCTGCGGCGCGGCAAGAACTGGAGCCGTCATCGTATGATTTCGAACTTAGTCGCTACTTACTGGCACTTTATGGGTCTGGTTTGGATCGGGTTATTCGCGATCCTACTGAATTTGTAAGTTAGTGCGCCGGTTGTCCAGCGGCAGTTACAGCGACTTCGGACCGTTTTCCCTTTACGGTAATCTGGGCCTCGTAACTGGTCGTTCCATTTTCGGTGACAGACTCAACTTTGCCGATCTTGCCGCCCGAGGCCTTGGCTTCGATGGCGGCTTTCGCGGCCGCGGGAATGCTGTCGAGGGTGACCTCTTCTTCGACCGACAGGATGGATCCGTCGGTGCCGATCATGAGATCGCGGGACTTACCGTTCACCTTGGTTTCGAGTTCGTACTCGGTTTTGCCGTTTTCAACCTCCTTTGAGAGGCCGACCATACGCGCAGTTTGAGTTTGGGCTTTGACCGTGGCCTGAACGGCAGCGGGCGCATCCTGAAGTTTTATCGATTTTTCGGCTGCAAATAGCATGCAGAATGCCGGCAACGCGACCGCTAGGATTGTCAGGTGTTTCATACGTCCATTGTGGAACTGCAGTCTGAAGAATCGGTGAAACTGCCTGGATGACCGGGAGCCATTGAGTAATCGGGAGTTAGGCCGGAGTTGGGTTCGTTTGGTACGCCGAATTGAGCGTTGGCATCGCGGATCATGTTGGTGGGTTGTTCGACGAGGTCCTTGAGCCAGACTTTCGCATCGTTGGCTTTGTTTCGCAATTCGCGCGAGCGGCCCAGGGTGAGTTCGCGGCGGGCCCGGAAGTAGGCACGTTCGGCGGCTGCTGTGTAGCGTTCGACAGTCGCGAGGGCATTGGGAGAGCGCTCGAGGAGGCTGGCGGCAATGCGGGCGTCGGGATCGGACGCGGGTTTGGCGCCGGCTAACTGGTCGAGCAGGCAAGCCTCGATGCGACGCGATCGCGCGAGCGTCCAGCGGGATTGAGCCATGTGCTCGACGAGGAATTCTTCGTCGGAGGTGGTGGGTTTGAATTCGGCGTTGTACTTGCGCAGGAGTTCCGCGAACTCAGTGCGGCTTTCGTGAGCGAGGACGGAGAAGGATCCAGTGAGTCCGTGACGGACTGCATTTTGGGACGAAGCGGCTTTGCCGGCGTCGGTGCGAGGGCCGGTGGACGACTGCGCGTTCCGCCGTTTCGCTGCGAGTTTGCGTGTGTTCTTCATTGCGACCTCATTGTAGCGGGGGGCCACCAAATGTCGTGGGGTCGAATCTGGGTAAGATGTTGACGGTGGGGGACTTGTAAAATTTGCGAAGTCCGGGAACGCCTGTTTTTGGGGGTGGCAAAAATGGGGGCTGCTACGCCCGATTCCGACTCCACGGCTTCGGTGCGACTTATCGTTACTGATCCGGCCGGACTCTTCGGTACGGGTATGATGGGACCATGAACGAACTGGTGTTCGAAGTCGTGTAGGGGCCTGATGGCGGCTTACTGTGCCGGGTGCCTGACGGAAAGCATCTTCACGCAGGCCGATTCGTGGGAGGAACTCCGCCACCACGTCCTTGAAGCCGTCAATGCGTTCTACTTCGACGGGGGTGCCTGCCAGTATTCGGCTTCATCTCGTCCGCGATGAAGTTCTGTCCGTCGCATCGGCGGCTTCGGATCGGCACGCTGAACTGTTCCAAGCCGACTTATCCTTCCTAATCGGGCCACCTTTCTGTTTGCCCAAAATCAAGTCAAGAGTTACGGCTTCCTCTTTGGGGTCGCCGAGTGCTCTGCGCGACAACGCCGAAGCCATCGGTATCTCCACGCCCGTGTCACAGTAAATGACCGTCACAGGCTTCCTCGCGTGGCGAGGAGGGAGCAATTTTGAAACACCAGCTTAACTACCGCGGTCGAGTCCTTGCCCCCGCTATACCCGATCACCCAGGGTTCTCGATCGCGGAGATAAGCCGTCGTGATTCGGGACACGGCGGAGAGCACCTGGCGATTGTTCGGTAGGCGGTGCAGACATTGGAGAATCTCCGTTGGAGAGCGGTTTCTTCTCCTGTATACCCGTCGTCATTATGCGTGTCTCAAAGTGGACAGTATTGCACAAGCGCCACCGGCTTTGTAGACTGATCACCGCCGTCCGAAGATTCCCCTATAGGGATCGATAACGCGCCAGGTGACCCCGATCCAATTAGTCGCTAAACCGGAGGCTGCCGCAGTTGAACTTAAACCGTCAGACCCTTCATTCCGGGCATTCTGAAGACCCTTGACGGGACCAGCCAGACTTGTTATGCGGTGGTTTCTCGGTCCGAGCGGGCGGCACGGTCCTTGACAAAGCCGCATGCGATCAACAGTGCGCGTCGAACCTCGGACCAACGTGTCTCCAACAGACTGCACCGCGTCGCGCGTGAGCACCAGAACGGGCCGTCGCTTATCGGGAGCGCGAAACGTGTACCGGCGGATCTCGCCACGTCCTCCCAACCCTCCGCCTCCCACGCAAGCGACTCCTCGTCCGTTGAAAACTCATCAAGCCCGGGTGGCAAAGATCCGTAAACGGCTTCGTCCGCGCCCTGTGGTCGACTCATCAGGTGCAACAAACGAACGCGTTCCGCTGGCGTTAAGGCCGCGACAAGGGGGAGAATATCGTCTGCCATGAACGATTTGGGCATCGACGCTAACATTTTAGCAGGACCAGTGAACGCACTCCCGTACGCTCCGGCATGGACGTGTAGTCGGCGTTCGGCGGAATGGCAGCGGGCCGCTCACAGCCCGCGCCAGAACGAAGCGTCGGACGTTTTCCGTCAAGTTGACTTGGCTCGCGAAGATCGCAGCGCTACTCGCCGGTCAGCGCTTCAAGCGACTCTATCCATTCGCGGAAATGCCGGCATTCCGCGCGCATGATGGGGATTCCGACCGCGGCGGCAGCCTGCGTACCCTCAATGATTTTTCGGTAGTTTGGGCACACAGCGAGAACACGTTTTGACGGAGCAGTTACGGGACCGTTGTTGATGTCTTCGGGCGACTCAAAGTCATCTCGGATGCGCTGAAAGTGGCGCTGCAAATCTGGATGGTTTATTCCAGTGGCGAAGGCGGCTGGATCGCTGAACAGAATCGCTTCATATTCGTGAAGCTGCAGGTGGATCGCCGGGCAACGCAGCGGGCGCTCAGCCTCCCATTGCATGCCGTCACCCATGTTGTATACTGAACCGTATGGCTCAGTATAGCCAAACCCACTTCGATGCCTCGTTCGGCGCGCTCTCGGACGCCACCCGACGCGGCGTTCTGGAGCAACTCGGGCGTTCGGACGCTTCGATCACAGCCCTTGCGGAGAGGTTCCACATGACCCTTACGGGCATGAAGAAACATGTGGGCGTCTTAGAGCAAGCGGGGCTCGTCAGCACAGAGAAGGTTGGGCGCGTGCGGACCTGCAAGCTCGGGCTGCGCGGACTGGAAGAAGAGGCGGCATGGATCGAGAGGTATCGCCAGCTCTGGGCCGCGCGCTTCGACGAGTTGGACATTGTTGTCG